>NZ_JAGPOX010000042.1 GCF_019038435.1 Nocardia alni | reverse complement strand
ATCCCGCCCCACGCCACCTGGGACCAGATGAAGGCCACCGCGGAGGCCGTGCTGCGCGGTGACCCGAACGGCTGGCACCTCGTGGTCCAGGGCACCAAAACCAAGGCGCAGGAACTTCTTTCGAGTAGCAAGGGGCAAGACGCGAAGTGAGGCAGGGGCGTCCCCTGCCGACGCCGAGGACTGAACGACCGTCGAGCTGCACCGCCGCGGTCGCGGCGGCTCGGGCGATGACGGCAGGGTGCACGCTGATCAGGGACTATCAGGGTGTACGACCGCACTGCGGCCCTTCCCGCGGTGCGGTCTGCGGCCCTACCCGGTGACCGCGCGTGCCGAACTCGCCGGCCGTGCGCATCAGTCTTTCTCCTCTGGTGTCAATCCCTCGGACCGCGCGACCGAGACCGGGCGTCGGCCCCCGGCCGTGAACACATCCAGGAGCAGATCCTCGTCGCTGTAACCTGCCAGACGGGTCAGCCCCGGGGTGTCGGCCGCGATACGGTGGACCTCGTCGCCGCTCAACGGGTACTGCGGGACCTCGTGCCGCCAATGCACGCAGATCATGGTGCCGCCGGGCTCGAGGCAGCGCGCCGCATCGCGGAACGCCGCGCGTAGTGGGTCGGCGTCCAGGTAATAGCAGACCTCGCTCAGGACGATCAGATCGAACAGTTCGCCGGGCCACGTGTCGCCGAGGCCCCAGCGGCGGAATTCGACTGTGCCGCTCGGGGAGCCGGGACGGGCGGCGAGGCGGCGGCGCGCGAGGTCGAGTGCCCGGTCGCTGATATCGGTGCACACCAAATGGTCGCATCGAACGGCCAGCTGTTCACTCAGCGTGCCGATGGAGCACCCCGGCTCGATCGCGCGCCGGTATCGGGCCTTCGGTAGCGCGGCGAGGGTCAGTGCGCGTTTGCGCTGCTCGTACCAGCGTGTGGTGAACCCCCACGGATCCGGGTCCTTGGCGTACATGTCCTCGAAATAGCCTGCGGGCAGGCGTATGTGGCTCACAAGAAAAACACTTCCGCGGACCCGGTGAAGCGTTCGAGCACGTGCGGTGGCAGGATGGCGCGATCGGCCGGATCGTCGGATAGCGGCAAGGTCTGGCTCCGGAACCGGTTCAGGGCACGGATTTTCGCGTTACGTGCGGTGCCGGGCAGGGGTAGCCTGCGGGCCTCGATGCCGCGCAGCAGTGGATGTTCGGGAGTGGCCCAGTGCCACATCCACACCGGGAATTCGATCAACGGGGTGCCTGTGCGGCCGCACGCCGCCGCGCCGGCGCGGCCGACGGCCTCGTGGTCGGGATGCCCGTCGTGCCGCCAGACGCTCACACATCGCGCGTCGGCGCCGCCGTGCCGGGAAAGTATGTCGTGCAGCCGTTCGCCGAGCAGTGTCTGCTGCGCGGTGAGGTCGCCGTCCGCGAGGCCCAGCCGGACCGGCGGTTCGGCGGCCAGTTCGCCGGCGGCCAGGCGGGACTCCTCGATGCGGATACGGGCGAGTTGCTCGGGCGAGTGTGAGGGCGAATTCGGGTGTGAGGCTTCGCCGTTCGTGGCCACGACGATGGTGACCGGCACGCCGTGTGACCGGGCCAGCGCGATCAGGCCCCCGGCGCCGAGTACCTCGTCGTCCGGATGCGCGGCGAGGACTATCACGTGCCGGCACCCCGCGGTGGGCAGGACGGGCAGGCCCCGCCGCCACCGTGACCAGACCTCGTGCGGTGTTCCGGTGGCGGCGGGATCGATTACCGGCGAAGCTGCCATCGGAACTCTCCTTCTGCTCGATCCCGGCCCAGCTCGGCGAGATCCCGTTCGGCATGGCTCTGGCGCAGGTAGACGGTGAGGTCGGCGACACGCCGCGCGTGCGCGGCGTCGGCGCAGAGCGGGCCGGCGCCCAGGGCACGGCCGACCCGGTCGATGGCCGTGGTCGCGGCGTCCTCGACCACCGCGCGCACGGTGCGGGCGCGTAGTCGAGCCGTGCCACAGCCGTCATCGGGGTCCTGGTCGATGCCGTGTGCGGCGTTCTCGAGGCAGACCCGGGCGGCGTGCAACGTGGCGGTAACCGCCCCCAGGTGCGCGAACGCGTGGTCGTCGACCGCGCCGGCGCCGGCGCGCTCGTGTAGCGCGCCGGCGATCGCGCACGCGCTGCCGTACCAGCACGCTGCCACCCCGATCGCCCCGTGCCAGAACCCCGCCCGGGTGAGGTATTCACCCGGGAGCCCGACCGGCTCTGCCGGTACACCGGTGAAATCGACTGCACCGGAGTCTGATTCACGCATTCCCACCGCATGCCAGCTGTCGGGTACGGGCCGCACTCCGGGATGGTCCAGATCCACGGCGAACAGTCGGCGCCGCTCACCTGTTCGGGCGGTCACCAAGGCGTGGGTACAGATCGTGGCGCCCGAGCACCACGGCTTGCGGCCGTCCAGAAGCCATTCGCCCGATTCCATCCGCGCCCGGAGCACGGGCGTGGGCGGCTCGGCGGCCCATACTCCCCATATCTCACCGGGACCGACTGCGCGGGAACCTATTTCGGCAAGGATGGCGTCGGCGTCCGCATGAGCTTCGGCGAGTCGGCCCACGACGGTGTCCTCGAAGGACAGCCGCGCCAGTTGTCGCCAGCGTTCGAGGGTTCCGCCGGATCCGGGGTAAGGCATGGCCAGCTGCCCCGAGACCGCGAGATCGCGCAGCTTCCCTGCCACGGAGTCATCGCGAAAGATGCTGTCGTGCACGACGTCTCCTCTACCCTGCATTGTCGATGCGGCGCAGATGATCAGCGAAGCCCGCCGGGGCTCGGCCGAGCTGGCGAGCGGAGGTGGCGACCACGACATCCTCGGCCCATTCGATGCGGGCGCCGACCGCCGCGATGCGGGATACCAGGTCGATGTCCTCACCCGTGCGCAAGTGCCGGAATCCGCCGGTCCGCCAGTACAGGTCGGCGCGGAACCCCAGGTTGGCGCCGTGGATGTGGCCGTGGCCTCGACCGCGTAGCCGACGCCGATAACGACGCTCGTACCGGCGCGCGGTGAGCAGGCGATGGTCGGACCATCGCCGGACGCTGACGACTCCGGCGACGGCGTCTGCGCCCGCTCGCGCGTAGGCGAGCTGGCGGCGCAGCCACCACTGGTCGACCTCGGAGTCGGCATCGGTGGTGGCGAACCATGTCTCGGCTCCGCAGCCGGACCCGGTTTCGGCGAAACCGGCGGCGCGGGCGGCGCCGACGTTGCGTTGATCGATCTCCAGTACTTCCACCGCCGACCCCGGTATCCGGGTCGAGGCGTCGGTGCATCCATCGAGAACGAGCTGGATGCGGACGGGAACCTGGGCCCGTGCGGCGGCCCGCTCCAGCGCGGTCAGGCACCGCGCCAGCAGACGCTCTTCATTGTGGACCGGGACTACCACCAGGATTCGCGTAATGCCTGCCGGCATGACATACCGTCCTCGACTCGGCGCGTACAGGGCCATACGCTTGTCACTGCGCGGGGTAGGGATGCTGGCGCAGGGTGCGTGCCAGATGCGCCGCGCACCGGGCGACGTCGCCAGTCGATGCGAGAACTCGAAGGGGAGCGGCATCGCTCGCAGGTCCGTTCATGCAGCTGGCCTACCCGGGCCATCATCGTGCAAACAGGGCGGCGCGCACCGACTCGCCGCACCGCACCTGCGCTTCGGTGGCCGACTCGCCGCTGGTAGGGCTCCGATTGAATTCAACGACAGCGGGTAGGCAGACACTGCGCGTGGGGTCGTTCTGGTCAGACAGCGTGTGGAGACCGGCGCCCTACCGGCCCGAGCGAGGAGGTTCTCGTGCACGACCCCGCAGCAGTACTGTTCGACGTCGACGGCACCCTTGTCGACTCCAACTATCTGCATGCCAGAGCCTGGCACCAGGCATTCCGCGAGGCAGGCGCCACTGTGCCGACCTGGCGCATTCACCGCGCCATAGGAATGGACGGTGGAAAACTGATCAAAACCTTGGCCGGCGACTTGGATGAGGCGGCCGCCGATCGTGCCGATGATCTGCACACACAGTTCTATCTCGACAGTGCCGGCGAACTGACGTTGTTGCCGGGCGCACGCGAGATTCTGGGGGAGCTACATGCCCGAGGCCTGCGCATCCTGCTCGCCACGTCCGCGCCGCCGGATGAGCTGTCGCTGCTGCGCGAACTGCTGGACAGCGAATCGGTGCTCTACGCGGTGACCGGCGGTGAGGATGTCGAATCCGCCAAACCCGACCCGACCATCGTGCGCATCGCGCTCGACCGGGCCGGTGTGCCGCCGGGGCGAGCGGTCTTCGTCGGCGACACGGTGTGGGACGTGCGGGCGTGCACAGCCGTCGGTGTGCCGGCGATCGGCGTGCTCAGCGGCGGGATCTCGCGTGCCGAACTCGAGGCCGAGGGAGCAGCATATGTCTGCGACGATGTCGCGCAACTGCTGCGCCAGGTCGCCGACAGCCCGGTCGCGCGACTGCTCGAAACGTCGTGAGACCGGGTGCCGACTGGGCAGCGCTCGGCGTATCGCGGACTCCATCGCAGATCGCGTGGCGCGGGCAGGGCGATCTCGAAAGGGTATTGAATGTCGCATGTACGCGGCGACGGTCCGGCGGGGCGGGCGTATGTCGGCACCTCGGGATGGGCGTACCAATCGTGGCGTGGGGTGTTCTATCCGCCGGGTCTCCCGCAAAAACAACAGCTCGCCTACCTCTCGGAACAGCTGGACAGCGTGGAGATCAACGGCTCGTTCTATTCGCTGCAGCGGGCCTCGAGTTATGAACGATGGGCGGACTCGACACCGGACGATTTCGTATTCGCGGTCAAGGGCAGCAGATTCATCACCCACATGAAAGGTCTCCGCGACGCCGATGTGGCGTTGGCGAACTTTCTGGCCTCGGGATTGCTCGCGCTGGGGCACAAACTGGGCCCGATTCTGTGGCAGTTACCCGCCCGCCTCGGATTCGATTACACAACTCTGAGTGAGTTTCTCGCACATCTACCACGCACCACGGCGGAGGCCGCCGCGATCGCGGAGGGCCATGACGAGCGAGTCCCCAATGCGCATGTCGTCACCGATGCCGATCGGCCCATGCGCTTCGCCGTGGAGGTCCGGAACCCGGACTACCTCACACCACGATTCACCGACTTGCTTGCCCGGTTCGGCGTTGCCGCTGTCATCGCCGACAGTGCGGGCAGCTACCCGATGATCGATGAGGTCACCGCGGATTTCGTCTATGTAAGACTGCACGGTCATCAGCAGCTCTACGTGAGCGGATACACCCACGAGCTGATCGAATCATGGGCCACGAAGACTCGCCGATGGGCCGAAGACGGCGATGTCTTCGTCTATTTCGACAACGACGCGAATGTCATGGCGCCCCGCGATGCTTCGGCACTGAAGTCCCGTCTGCTCTGAAGCTCGAGCGCCGGGCCCCAATCATTGCGAACTGCACACGAAGGTCCCGACAGCGATGTTTGGCGTCATCCGCGCCGGGTAGATCGGCGACGGGGCACGATGCCGCCCACCGTCCGCCGTCCGGCATCGTGCCGCCACCAAGAACGCTCGGCGACCTGCTGGCCTTGATCCAGGTCGATGTCGGCGATGACGACCTTGGCGCGTGCGCCACTCACTGCGTGCGTTGTTGCCATGTGCTTACCCCCCACCTCGTTGTCGGTGCGTCGGCACCTTTGTGAAGATCGTGCCGAAGGCGACCTGCAATTCGACGCGGGCTGGCTGCTTGACGGCAACCGAACTCGCGTAGGTACAGTATTCTCCTTGAGGAGAATGACATTCTCCCAGGTTCGCCGCGGATTGACAGGGATGACGATGACCGATGTGGCGCCCGAAGAGGCGAGGCAGCTCAGCGAACCGGTGATCCGGACGACCGGCGGGCGGGTACGCGGGCAGCGTGAGCACGGCCTGGCCGTGTTCCGTGGCATCCCATTCGCGCAACCGCCGGTGGGCCCGGCGCGTTTCGCCGCGCCGCGGCCGGTCACCGGCTGGGACGGTATCCGCGACGCGCTCTCCTACGGCCCGCCGGTCCCGCAGGAGACCTCCTTCGCGGGTCGCACCGGGTCGCTACCGACGCCTACCAGCGACGACTGGCTCACCCTCAACGTGTGGACGGCGGATCCTGAGGCGCGCCGCCCGGTGCTGGTGTGGATCTACGGCGGCGCTTACAAGCTGGGTTTCTCGGGCAGTCCCGGCCATGACCTGCACCGGATTGCCCGAGACGGCGATGTGGTCGTGGTCAGTTTCAACTACCGGGTCGGTGTCGAGGGGTTCGCACATATCGACGGCGCACCGGCCAACCGCGGGTTGCTCGACCAGGTGGCCGCGCTCGAATGGGTGCGGGAGAACATCGCGGCGTTCGGCGGTGACCCGGACCTGGTCACCGTGTGCGGCGAGTCCGCCGGCGCCGGGTCGATCGCGGCGCTGTTGGCGGTGCCACGCGCGAGCGGACTGTTCCACCGGGCCATCCTGCAGAGCATGCCGGGCGTATACCTCTCCGATGCGCTGGCCGCGGACATCGGCGCCGCGATCGCCGGTGAGATCGGACTGCGCCCGACCGTGGCCGACCTGTCGGGCGTCGATCCGTGGCAGCTGCCGGCCGCCGGGACCGCTGTCAGCTCGGCCATGATCGACCACGTGGATCGCTGGGGATCGCTCGCTCACTCCATCACCCTGTTCGCCCCGGTCGTCGACGGTGCGGTGATGACCCGCAGCCCCTGGCAGGCGCTGACCGAGGGAGCGGGGCGCGATGTCGAGCTGATCATCGGCCACAACCGCGACGAATGCCGGCTGTTCATCGCCTTGAGCGGACAGCTCGGCACCGTCGACAACGACTTGGCCGCCCGTACGCTCCGGGCGTTCGCACCGGCCCCGGACGGCGAAAACGCTTACCGCACCGCCTATCCCGACGCGAACCCGGACCGCTTGTTCGAACTCGTCCAGAACGATTGGCTGTTCCGCATGCCCGCCCTGCACCTGGCCGAGGCTCAGGTGGCCGGCGGAGGCCGCGCACACATGTACGAATTGACCTGGCGCACACCGGGTTACAACGGCGTGCTGGGCGCCTGCCACGGCGTGGACGGCCCGCTGCTGCGCGGCACCTTCGGCGACCAGCTCGGCCCCATGCTGCTCGGCACGCAGCCTCCCGACACCGTCGCGACGTTGGCGACCCGGATCCGAACGACCTGGGGCCGTTTCGCCGCCACCGGAGAACCCGGCTGGCCCACTTACGATCCCGAGCGACGACTGGTCCAGATCATCGACGACGATTGGCCCGTACTGCCCTACCCAGAGGAGACCTCACGCCGCCTCTGGCAACAACACGTCTTCGATGCCCTTCCCCTGCACGACTAGCTACGGCACGTAGATGTACCACTCCGCGAAATTGCCCTGAATCGGCCAGCTGTCGGCCATGATCTTGGCGACGCCCCTGCCCACCGACAGGTCCGTGGTGACGGTCTTCCCGGGCCTTCCGTTGGTATGCACGTACACGTTCGTGGAACGCAGACCCTGGGAGCCGAGCCAGCCGATCGCCACGTGATTGCCGCAGGGGCCGTGCATATATCCCGTCGGCGTCACATGCGCGAGCACGTGGCCGGGTTTGTGCGGTGCGGCCTCCATCGCGATATTGATCGCTCCCGCACAGAAATTCGCGTCGCCGAAGGCGAGCAGCGTCGTGCCGAACGGTGGCACCTGCGGCAGCGGATCGGCCTGCGCCGGTTCCGTACCGCACACCGCCGCAGCGATTCCCAACGCTGCCGCAACCGCAGCTGCCATGCGCCGCACCGTCATCAGTCGATGTCCTTCCCGCGTAACGGCACTCGCCGCCGTTCCCGATCCAACCGCACCCATCCTCCAACGAGATCGCAACGGCGTCAGCGGGAGTTGGTCCGGCCCATACTTTATCGGAGATTATCGGACAGGGCCGACCAGCCGGGGCCCGAGCCCCCATCCCTGAAAAGCAGCCTGCCCGACAATCCGCTCAGTGCCCGTCTACGCGTCCGGTGAACTCGATGATGGCCTCGGCCAGTCGCTCCGGGGCCTCCATCGCGGCGTAGTGGCCGACGCCGTCGAGCGATACCGAATCGACCTCGGCGGCCGTGGCCTCGCTCATCGCGGCGAGCGTGCGAGGGCCTCCCCCGGCGCCGACCGCGAGTACGGGCACGGTCAACCCCGGCGTGTGCGCCAGAGCCCTGATCTCGGAGCCCTCGCGCAGCAACGACCGATAGAGGCCGATCGCTCCACGCCAGCCGTCGGGCCGAGTGTAGGCGCGGACGAATTCATCGATGTCGGCATCGGTGATCGCGCCCGGGGTCGCCGTCATGGCCGGAAACACGAACTGTCCCAGGAACTCCCGCTCGCGGCCGGTGAGCAGCATCTCGGGAATACCGGGCGCGGCCAGCACGCCGATATACCAGGTGCCGCCGCGTGTGACGTCGGCGAGTGCTTCCCATCCGAACCCGGGCAGCATCGTCTCGATCGCGGTGAGGCTGAGCACGTCCCGCGGATGTGTGGTCGCGAGGCGGAACACGCTCGCCCCGGCGATGTCCTGCCCGGCGAGATGAACCGGGCCGACACCGAGCCGATCGATCAGCAGGTGCAGGTCCTCGGCCACGGTGGCGCTGTCGTACACGCCGGGCCCGTTGCCGGAGTCGCCGAAGCCCCGCAGATCGACGGCGATGACGCGGTGGTCCGCGGCGAGTATCGGAATGAGCTTGTGGAAGGCCCACCACGTTTCGGGGAACCCGTGGACCAGCAGAATCGGGGTCCCGCCGGTGCCCGCCGACACATAGTGCAGCGTGGTCCCGTTCACCTCCACCCGATGGTGGGTGATCCCCGGAATAGTTGCGCCGGCTGATATCGCGGCCACCGTGACTCCTCAATTAGACAACCTGGTTGCCAAAATATTAGCCAACCAGGTTGTCTAATAGCAAGCCCCTGTATTCTGCTGCCATGTCCCGCTCAGGCGCCGATCTCGCGCTCCTTCTGTTGGGGGGCTTCCGCTCACTGGTAGACGATGCGACCGACGAGCTCGCTCAGCGCGGCTACCAGGACGTACGCCCCGTCCACGACTTCGCCATGCGCGCCATCGCCGCGGGCGCCGATGACGCCACATCGCTCAGCCGCCGATTGTCGGTCTCCAAGCAGGCCGCCGCGAAGACGATCGCGCTCCTCCAGGAACGCGGATACGTGACGCGGGAGACCGATCCCCGCGACGCCCGCCGCAAACACCTCGAGGTCACCGCCCTCGGCTTCCAGGTGCTGCGCCAGGGCGAGGAGATTTTCGACGAATTGCGCGAACGCTGGGAACGGCGGATCGGCTCCGCCGAACTCGAGCGCCTGGAAAAACAGCTGGCAGTGCTGGTCGGCCCGTCACCCATCCGCTTCGACATGCCCGGCTGGATGACGCGCGGTCTCGGCGAGCCGACATAGTGGGATCGAACTGCGGCGTGGCCGAGTCCGTACTGTAGGTATGTACACGCTCGTACTCATCGGTCTTGTGGGTGGACTGATCACCGGCATCTCCCCGTGCGTGCTTCCGGTGCTACCGGTCGTCCTGCTGGCGGGTGCGCAGAACGCGCGGCGCGAGCCCTCGGACGGCGACGCGGCAACCGGCAATGTGCTGGTCCGCCGCCGCACCCTGGCCGAAACGCTGCGACCCTACAGTGTGGTCGCCGGGCTGGTGTTGAGCTTCGCTGTGGTCACGCTCATCGGATCGACTGTGCTGTCGCTGCTGCACCTGCCGCAGGACGCGCTGCGCTGGGCCGGGCTGGTGGTGCTGATCCTGATCGGGCTGGGGTTGCTGTTCCCCGCCGTCGAACGGCTGCTCGAGCGCCCTTTCGCCCGACTGCCGCAACGACAGATCGGCGCCGGTAAGAGCGGATTCGGCCTCGGTCTGGCGCTCGGCGTGCTCTACGTTCCGTGCGCCGGGCCGGTGCTCGCCGCGATCATCGTGGCCGGCGCCACCCGCCACGTCGGCCTGCCGACCATCGCGTTGACCGTGTCGTTCGCGATCGGCGCCGGCATTCCGCTGTTCGCGTTCGCGTTCGCGGGCAACCGTATGGCCGCGCGAATCGCCGCGCTGCGCCGGCGTCAACGCGGACTTCGCATCGCCGCTGGCGTGGTGATGATCGGGTTGGCCTGCGCACTGGTGTTCAACCTTCCGCAGGTGATCCAGCGCGCGGTCCCCGACTACACCGCCGCGCTGCAGAACAAGGTCGGCGGCACCGATCGAATCCAGCACGAACTCGATTCGGGCGGCTTCCAGCAGACCCGCTGTGCCGAAGGGCTGTCGCAGCTCGAAAACTGCGGGAAGGCACCGGAATTCGCCGGGATCACCGGCTGGCTCGATACGCCGGGGAACGCGCCGATCAGCCTGGCGTCGCTGCGCGGAAAGGTGGTCCTGGTGGATTTCTGGGCCTACTCGTGCATCAATTGCGAGCGCGCCATCCCGCACGTGATCAGCTGGTACAACACCTATCACGGCGACGGATTCGAAGTCGTCGGCGTCCACACCCCGGAGTACGCCTTCGAGCACGTGCCCTCGAACGTGGCCGACGCCGCCGCGAAGATGCACATCGACTACCCCGTCGCCCTGGACCCGAACTACGGCACCTGGTCCGCCTACAACAACCCGGCCTGGCCCGCCGAATATCTGATCGACGCGGACGGCGTCGTTCGGCACGTCAAGTTCGGCGAAGGCGACTACGGCACGACCGAACAGCTGATCCGCACCCTGCTCACCCAGGCGCAGCCCGGCAAGACGCTGCGGCCCGCCACCAACGTCGCCGACCAGACCCCGACCGAGTCGATGACGGTGGAGACCTACCTCGGCGCCGATTCGGTCGCCAACTACGGCGGCAACGGTCCATACCAGAAGGGCGCGAACCGATTCGACTATCCGGCGACACTGCCCGCCGACACCTTCGCCTATCGCGGACAGTGGACCGTCGGCGCCCAGAACGCCACCGCGGGCGCCGGCAACCCGGCCATCGAACTCGACTACCACGCCAAGAACGTCTATCTGGACGTGGGCGGCGCCGGGTCGGTGACGGTGACCGCCAACGGGACGACGACCGTCATCCCGATCTCCGGACCCCCGACCACACACCTCATCGCCTCGACACCCACCGCCGAGCCGGGGCACATCGAAGTCACGTTCACTCCCGGCATGCAGGCGTACTCGTTCACCTACGGATAGTCCCGCGAGGTATCGACTGCGCACGCATCGCCGGTGATGGGCTGATCGTCGACCGGTCGACCTCTACGCCCCCTTCGTCCTGGGCCTAACCCGACCCTCCGCGACGGTGCCCGTGTCAGACACGGTGCGGTGCCACGCGCCAGTGGCGTGTGAGGACTGCGCAAGGGGCCTGGGCGATGGTCGATGGCATGAAGACAGTTCTCGTCACCGGCGCCGGCGCGGGCATCGGGTATTTCGTCGCCGAGCAGCTCGCGGCCGCCGGCGCCACCGTGGTGCTCGGCTGCCGTGACACCGCCAAGGCCGACCTCGCGGCACGCGCGATCCGCGCACGGGTTCCGGCCGCCCGGCTCCGATGGGTGCGCTTGGATCTTGCCGATCTGTCCTCGCTGCCCGCGACGGTGGCCGACCTCGGCGCCGACAGCCTGGACGCGGTCGTGCTCAACGCCGGGGTGCTGCTGTCCGGTCCCGATCGACGCATGAGTCCGCAAGGGCACGAACTGACCTTCGCGACAAACCATCTCGGACACTTCGCACTGGTCGCCCACCTGGCGCCGATTCTGACCGCCACCCCGAACAGCCGCGTGATCACCGTGGGCAGCTTCGCGGCGCGGTCGGCGCGGCTGGACCTGGCCGATCTGCAGTCCGAAGACGATTATCAGCCCAAGCGCACCTACGAGCGATCGAAACTGGCCCAGATGCTGTTCGCGTTCGAACTGGATCGCCGGCTGCGTGCGCTCGGTGCGACCAGCGCCAGCATCGTCGCCCACCCCGGCGGCGCCCTGGACTCGCTGACCCCGTCGCGGCCACCGCTGTTCGTTCATACCACCGCCCAACGCCTGCGCGGGCTGCCCGCGGGTGTTGCGCTGCACGGGAAACACGCGGCGGCCGAGACCATCGTCCGCACCGTCCTGGATACCGACATCGCCGGCGGGGAGCTGTGGGGGCCAAGGGTTTTCGGTCTCCGTGGGCGACCACATCGAGAAACACCGCCCGCGCACCTGACCGACCCCGACAGCGCCGCCGGGCTGTGGGCCGCCAGTTCGGCACTGACCGGCCTCGATCCGCTCCGACATCCGTCGACCCCGGTCCCACTACTTGCCTAATTAGAAAAGAGTATGTACTTTCCACTTAGGCAAGTAGTAGACAGGAGACAGCGGTGAGCGAGTTCGAGGATCGACGACAGGCGGAGGAAGCGCTCGCGCTGATGCGGACGCATCAGCGGCGAACCAGGCGGGCGACGCGGGTGCCGGGCTGGTACTACGCGGCGATATTCGTCTTCTCCGCGGGGGCGACGGCGGCGAACGATTTCGTGGGAATCGGTGGCGCCAAGGTGATCGCGGCCGCGATCCTGGTCGCGCTGCTGGCCACGCTGGTGGTCAGGATCGCCGGCCGTGCGGCTCCGCTGAGCCTGCTACGCGGGGTGGCCCCGAGACAGTCGATGGCGCCACGAGACCTGATCGCCATGCTGTTCGCCGTGGCGGTGATCGGCTGGCTGATCGCGCGGTACGGCGAGAGCCTGAGCCACTCCATCGCCTCGGCACTCGGTGTCCCCGGCTATCCGAACACGGTCGCCGGCGTACTCTACGCAGCCGTGGCCACCGGACTGTTCGCCCTGAGCCAGCGAGTGCTCACGGTCGAAGGGCAGCGCGCGGACCTATGAGCGGCCCGGAGCTGGACCGGCTGCTCTCGGACCCGACGCGGTTGGCCGTCATGTCGGTGCTGTCCGCGGCCGAGTGGTGCGAGTTCGCCTACCTGCGCGATGAGGTCGCACTGTCGGACTCGGCACTGTCCAAACAGCTGACCACCCTGCGCAAGGACGGCTACATCGAGCAGCAGCGCACCTATTCCGGCCGGATACCCAAGACCACCGTGCGCGCCACCGACCACGGACTCCGGTGCCTGCGCGCACACGCCCAAGCGCTACGCGCGATCGTCGACCGAGCCGGAACGCCGCTGCACGAGGGGTCGTGAAATGGCGGCCAGGTCATGTGCGCTATTCGTACCGGTGCGCCCAGCCCATGACCTCGGCGACATAGGCCATCGAGTGGTTGTAGCGCAGGATCGCGGTCGTCCGCTGGGCGGAGTCGTGCATATCGAGCCCACCCGAGCAGAGGTAATTTCCGGCGGTGTAGCTCGCGTCGAAAATGTTCTGCGGGTCGCCGCCCGGCGGCGCGTACCGCGCCCACGTCGCGGGCATGAACTGCATCGGCCCCTCGGCCCGCAGGAATTTGCCGGCGTGGTTGCGAATCACCTCGTTGCCGGGCAGGGTGCCGTCCAGGGCCGGGCCGTAGATCGAGCGCCGGGCCGTCCCGAACATGTCGACATCTCCGTCGTCGGCGTGATGCGACTCGACCCGGCCGATCCCGGCGAGTAACTGCCACGGCATGTGGCACTGGGGTTGTGTCACGGCGAGTTCGACCGCGGCGACCTTGTACGCGGTTTCGGCGACCCCGGGAATCGCCGCCGCGCTCGACCCGCCGGTCGAGCCCGTGCCCGCGGATCCACTCGACGACCCGGAGTCCGCGGACCCGGTCCCCGCCGATCCGGTTCCGGCCGATCCGGTGGGCAGCGCGACCATGTGGATCTCGGGCGCGGTCGTGGCGGCCGATGCCTGCGTCGCGAGGGCTGTCACCGAGACCACCCCGGGAACCAAACCGGATAATGCGATAACTGATTTCCGCCGGACGGTTGATGCCGACTTCATCCGGTGACGTCCCACCTCGGTACTACCTCCGTGACATACATATTCGATCCGAGCGAACGTGATTGTATCGAGATCTGTAGCCGAGCGTGCGGTAAAGCCTCATCGAAATCGAAATACGCTTCAGCACAACATGATCGGCGAGGTCAGCCCGCGTTCAGCGCGCCTCGCGCGGTGCTCCCGCATCGTTGCGGGCATGATTGTCGCTGTGAATGCCGAGCGAATTACACAGTCGGAGCACTTTTCTCGGACACGCGAGGCGTACGACCGGTTGGCGCCGGTATGGTCCGCGACGACCGATGACGGCCCGTACAACGGCTGGCTCGAGCGGCCGGCGCTGCGATCCTCGGTTCCGCGACCGTTGACGGGGCTGACGGTCCTGGACGCGGGCTGCGGGGCCGGGGCCCAGTGTGAGTGGCTGCTGTCCGAGGGGGCGGAGGTGATCGGCGTCGACCTGAGCGCCGCGATGGTCGCGGAGGCCGAGGCCCGGTGTGCCGGTCGCGGCCGCTTCTTCCAGGC
Source organism: Nocardia alni (assembly GCF_019038435.1). GTDB lineage: Bacteria > Actinomycetota > Actinomycetes > Mycobacteriales > Mycobacteriaceae > Nocardia > Nocardia alni. The sequence continues at coordinate 47,843 of NZ_JAGPOX010000042.1, read as the reverse complement.
CGATCTGGCGCAACCGCTGGATCTGGCGCCGCGGTCGGTGGACGGGATCACCAGTTCGCTTGCGCTGCACTATCTGCGCGACTGGCAGACTCCGCTTCGTTCGTTCGCCGAGATCCTTCGTCCGGGCGGATGGATCGTGTTGTCGCTGGATCATCCGTTCGCCCCCGCGCTCGCCGGTCAGCACGACGACTACTTCGATACCCGGCTCGTCTCCGATACCTGGACCAAAGCCGATGTCGAGGTCACGCAACACTTTTGGCGGCGACCCCTGGCCGCGGTGATGGCGGAATTCGCGGCGGCCGGATTCGTGATCGACGCGATCACCGAGGCGCGACCCTCGTCCGAGGCACTGCAACGGTTCCCCGTCGAGCTGGGTCCGGTGAGCGATGTACCGACTTTCATCGTCTACCGGCTCCGGTCGACGATCACAGCTTGACGGAAACGCCACCGACGGCGTCGTACCAGAAGGAGGTGGTTTCCTGTCCGGGTTCGGGACGCCACAGCGGCAGCGGTACCAAGCCGGGCTCGACCAACTCGAATCCGTCGAAGAAGGCGGCGATCTCGGCGCTGGTGCGGGCGACGGTCGGTGTCACGGTGCGCGCGCCCATGGCCAGCCATTCGGCCAATTCGTCAGGGGGATAGCTGTCGCTGGGAGCGGAATTGGAGACCGCCAGATAACTTCCGACCGACAGGCGCTCGGGCAGCCCGGCCAGCAGCGACTGCGCCGGGCCGGGCACCGCGTGCAGCATCAACAGCATCAGCACCGCCACAGGCCGGGTGAAGTCCAGACGCTCGGTGACCTCGGGGTCGGTCAGTATGCCGTCGATGTTGCTTGCGTCCCCGCGCACGGCGTGGGCCCATCCCACATCGGTGAGCAGGCGATGACTCATGATCAGCGCGATCGGATCGATGTCGACATAAATCAGCTGCACGTCGTTCGCGGCGCCGGCGTCGATGATGACCTCGTGCACGTTGCCGGCGGTCGGGATACCCGAGCCGATGTCGAGGAATTGCCGCACCCCCTGGTCCAGCAGATAGCCCACCACGCGCCGCAGGAACGCGCGGTTGGATCGCGCGGCGTGGAACATGTGCGGCCACCGCTTCTGGTACGCCTCGGCCAGCTCCCGGTCGACGGCGAAATTGTTCCCGCCACCGAGCGAGTAGTCGTACATGCGCGCCAGGCTCGGCACGGTCGGATCGATGCCGTCCCCTGCCCAGTACGGCAGCTTTTCCGGCATGTACGAGCCATCGGGTGTACCTGACATCGGCGCCTACCTCACTATCGGCGGACCGGTCGGGTCTGCCGGTCCGGCATCAGGATACGGCCGGACCACGCCCGGTTCCGGTAGCCCGGCAGCGCGACCATCTCCATCACGGCACCAGCGGTCCGGACAACGCGCGCTCACCGGCGACGCGATCGCCCGACCAGCCGAGCACGGGATCGGACAGGGACCGGCGGCCCCACAGTCCGAGCAGCAGATCCGCGGCGGGGCCGGATAATTCGGCGCTCGGCTCGCCCGGACCGTAGATCCAGTCGCCGCCGGTATCGGAGGCGTGAATACGGATCGCGGTGTCCGGCGCCGCGGCAGCACCGTGTTTGATCATGCGGGGCGCGTAGAGCTCGAACACCTCCGCGATGCCGTCGGCGGCCAGCTCGGGTTCGAAGGACGCGGCCCTCCCGAGCGCATCCTGCCCGTCCCACAGATGCATCAGCGTCTCGTGCATTCGCCGCCGCTGCCAGAAACCCACCGTCCGCGGCATCTGACTGGTGAAGGTCCAGGCCGGCGTCCGCGGATCGGTGGACAACGCCGCGACGAGAGCCTCGGCAGTGTCGTCGAACCAACCCCGCAACCGATCCACCTCCCTGGGTGCGGGTTCACCGTGGTGATCCCCCCGGCCTTCCCGCACCCCGACCGCAACCCACAAATTGCCATTGCCCAGATGATCGGCCAGGTCGTAAAACGTCCAATCGCCACATCCGGGCACCCGAGTCGAGAGGTCCAACGGGCCGTCGATGAGCGCACCGAACTCGGCGAGCTTCGCCCGCAGCACGGCAAGGTAATCCATTACCTCACCGTAAAGAGCGATTCGTCGGAATCCAACCATTGGCACCGACTCGACTGGTCGTACGGCCGGGTTGGCGACGTCACACAGGCGCAGGCCGCTACCAGTATTGATGGCGTTTTCCGTCGGTATCGGCGATGAAGATGACGGCGTCGGCGCCCTCGATATCCGCCGGGGTGAGCGGAATATGGCCTGGAACAATGGGTTCGCCCGCGATGACCGTCGGGGCAAGCGCTTCGCGAAGGGCAGGCCCTGGGAACAGGGTGCGGCGGGTGGTCGCCTCGGCCAGGGCGCGTTGCAGGGTTCCCGGCTCGCTATGGGGATTGGCGTCGGTCGCCACGAACCGATACCGGTCCTCGAGGGTGAGTCCGACGAGGGCTCCGGCGCTTCCCCAACTCGCCCGTGTCTCGCCGATATCCATGTGGGACCGCAGTCGTTGCAGGTGGACGTTGTGGGCGAACACCAGGGTGGGGCCGCGGCGCGCCTCTTGCCCGAGGATCGTGTGCAGGTTCTCGGCCATCATCTCCGCGCGCAGGCTGAGCAGGGTCGCGATGCGGTCGGGAGCGCGGACGGCCATGGCCGCGTGATAGCGCAGCAGGCCTTGGGCAGTATGCGCGTGGGCGGCGGCGAGGTCGTAGGCGGCCGGATCGGCGGGGCGTAGGGCGGGGGCCGCGCGACGCAGGGCACCGGCGAGATCGTCGGCGAGGATGCGCAGGGGGCCGATGCGGGCGGAGTCGCCGAGGGATGCCGCCGGGTCGTACATGGCAGCCTCGTTCGTCCAGTCGGCCTCGTCGCCGAGCAACGCGTCCAGGTCGGGGACCGAGGCGGGAAGCAGCGGGCCGGGCAGGTAGTCGATGACCGCGGTCAGCGCGCGACGCGGACTCGGCGCGCCCGCGGATTCCGTCGGGGCGTCGAAGCCGTAGAAGCGAATCCGGTCCCGCGACGGGCGATCGGCGTTGTGCGCGCGGAGCCATTCGACGAGCTCACGGTTGCCCGGCACCGCTCCGAACCGATGGCTGAACCCGGTCTCCAGCACCGTATCGAGCGGTGTCGCCGCACCGGCCACATAGTCCTCGACAATGGACGCGGCGAAGAAATCGATCTCCAGCGCGATCGACCGGAATCCCCGTTCGACGAGATGAGCGAGGATTTCGTTGCGCAGCAACGGAAATGCCTCGATCCCATGGGTGGGCTCGCCGAGCGCGAGCAACTCCGGGATCCCCGCGGCGAACAACTCGTCGAGGGCGCGGTCAAGGCTCGCCGGGTCGTCGAGCCGACGACCGAGCTCACGCAGTGCGATAGACATGAAAACTCCTTCCGGATTCTCCTGACCTCGACGATATCGTTGAAGAATCGAGTGAGACTTGTCTGAATTCGACCTGGCCTCGATAGACTGCAAGCCTCAATCGGAGGTGGTGTATGCGACCTATCGACCTCGCCCGCGAACACGGCCTGTCCGCACAGGCGATCCGCAATTACGACGACGCGGGCATTCTCCCGCCGACCGAACGCAGCGAGTCCGGCTACCGCCGCTACACCCCGTTGCACGCGCAGGCCCTTCGCGCCTTCCTCGCCCTGCGCGGCGGCCACGGCCACCAGCAGGCGACGGCCATCATGCGCGCGATCCACCGCGGCGACACCGAATCCGCCTACCGCCTCATCGACGCCGCACACGTCTCCCAGCTCGCCGAACGCGACACTCGCACCGAGGTCGCGAAGGCCCTGGGCGCCCTGTCCACCGCGCCGACCCCCATCCCCGGTCCCCCGCTGACCGTGGGCGAACTCGCGCGCCACCTCGACCTGCACCCCGCCACGCTGCGCACCTGGGAAACCGAGGGCATCCTGCACCCCGAGCGCGACCGGACGACCGGCTACCGCCGCTACGGCCCGGACTGCGTCCGCGACGCCGAAATCGCCCGCCAACTGCGCCGTGGCGGCTACCTCCTGCACCAGGTAGCCCAGTTCCTCGACTCGCTGCGCGAGGCGGGCGGCGCGGACGCCCTGGTGGTCTTCCTGGATTCCTGGCAGTCCCGCCTGACCGCCCGCAGCCGCAACCTGCTCACCGGCGCGGCCCATCTCGACACCTATCTCGACCTGCTCGACCGGTCGGGGCCGAAGGCCGGTCAGGTCACCTGATCGAGCGGTGATCCGCCCGCGGCCCGGCCGGTGAACCGTTCGGCGACAACGGCTCGGTCACCACCCGAGATGTCGGTATCCAACCGGCGTGCCGAGTTGGTACTGTCCGGCCGTCAGACTCATCTACTGTGCCGCCCCGCGGCCCATGACGATCGGACAGCGAGATGACCGCACTGCGCCGCACGGTAGCCGACGACCTACTCGAGGTGCTGGTCCGAGCCGGGGTCCGCCGGATCTACGGCCTGGTCGGCGACAGCCTGAACGCGTTCAGCGACGCCGTGCGCCGTGACGGCCGGGTCGAATGGGTGCATGTGCACAACGAGGAGGCCGCGGCCTTCGCCGCCTCCGCCGAGGCTCAGCTCACCGGGCGACTGGCGGTGTGCGCGGGCAGTTGCGGCCCGGGTAACACCCATCTGATCCAGGGCGTCATGGACGCGCACCGCTCCGGCGCACCGGTGCTGGCCCTGGCCTCCCATATCAACAGCCGTCAGATCGGTACCGGCTTCTTCCAGGAGACCAAGCCGGAGGCATTGTTCGCGCAGGCCAGCCACTACTGCGAAACGGTCGCCCACCCCGATCAGGCGGAACGACTGGCCCGCAGCGCGATCGCGAGCGCGATCGGTAAGCGCGGCGCGGCGGTTCTGGTGCTGCCCGGCGACATTCTGGCCGCGCATTCCGACGGCGAACCGAAGCACAGCACGACCGTCACCGCCCGGCCGCGCCCGGTACCGGACGACGCGGCGATCGACGAGTTGCTCGAGCGTATCGCCGACGCCGAACGCATCGCCATCTTCGGCGGTATCGGCTGTGCCGATGCCCGCGAGCAGGTACTCGCCCTGGCGGGTCGGTTGTACGCCCCGGTCGGACATACGTTGCGCGGCAAGGACATTCTGCAATACGACAACCCGTACGAGGTCGGCATGACCGGCCTGCTCGGCTACGGCGCGTGCTATGAGGCGCTGCACGCCGCCGATCTGGTTCTGCTGCTGGGTACCGACTTCCCCTACGACGATTTCCTCCCGTCCGGCAACAACATTCAGATCGATATCGATCCCGCGCGCCTGGGCCGTCGCGCACCCCTGGCACAGGGAATCGCGGCCGACCTGGGTCTCACACTGGACCGGGTGCTGGCCCGGCTGCCCCAGCGCACGGATCGTTCTTTCCTGGACGACATGCTGCACGCCCACGACCGCGCGCTACGGCACAGCGTCGACACCTACAGCACCCACATCGCCACCCACAGCCCCATCCACCCCGAGCACCTTGCCGCCCTCGTCGACGAACTGGCCTCCGCCGACGCGATTTTCACCGCCGACACCGGCATGTGCTGCACCTGGGCGGCCCGCTACCTCACACCCAACGGCAGCCGGCGCCTGCTCGGTTCCTTCGTGCACGGATCGATGGCCAACGCACTGCCCATGGCCATCGGCGCGCAACTGGCCCATCCGGACCGTCAGGTGGTCTCGCTGTCCGGCGACGGCGGCTTGGCGATGCTGCTGGGCGAACTGCTGACCGTCAAGATCCATCGCCTGCCGTTGAAGGTGGTGGTATTCAACAACTCCAGTCTCGGCATGGTCCGCCTGGAAATGATGGTCGCCGGGGACCCTCCGTTCGAAACCGACCACGAACAGGCCGACTACGCGGCGATCGCGGCCGCCGCGGGCCTGTTCACCCGGCGCGTCACCGAGCCGCAGGACCTGCGCGAGGCGGTTCGCGAGGTCCTCGCCCACGACGGCCCGGCCCTGCTCGACGTGGTCACCACCCCCGACGCTCTGGAGGTCCCCTCGCACCTCACCCTCGAAGAGGCACGCGGCTTCGCGATGGGCCTCGGCAAACTCGTATTGTCCGGCGGCGTAGGCGAAGTCGCCGAGATAGCCCGCCTGAACCTGCGAAACATCCCGCGCCCCTGAACAATTCGCGTGGCAGCGGAGGGGTGCCACGCCGGGTCCTCATCGCCGATCCGGCCGGGACGCGGCCGACAACAGCAAACGGGTCAGCCGGTCGAGGTCGTCCTCGAGATCGATGGACGGGTCCAGGAGCCGCTGGGCCTGCAATCCGTCGGAGGCCGCCGTGAGGATGCGGGCCGCGAAATCCGGGTCCACGGCAGGCAGGGGCGCCGGGCCGGGCCGCTCGACCGAGTGGCGGAACTTGTCGGCGAGTACGCCACGCAGGGCGCGATAGCGGTCGGTGAAGTAGCGGTGCGCGGCGTGCCCCTCGTCGGTTGCCGCGGCGATCATTTCCAAAAGTAGGCGCGACAGGCCCGGCGTACGGGCGGTGTGCGCGACCATCGCGGGCAGGGCCTCGATCGTGGCGTCCGGGTCGAAGTGCGCGACATCGGACGCGTCGCGCTCGGCGAAGATCGCGACGAGCAGTTCGTCCCGGGCCGGGAAGTAGTGCAGCAGGCCGCGTTCGCTCAGGCCCACCCGCGTGGCGATGGCCCGCAGGGACGGCCCGGCGCTGTCGCTCTCGGCATAGGCGGCCAACGCCTCCCGCAGGATCTGCTGTCTGCGGGCGATTCCCTTGGCGTAAGGACCCCGGCCGGTGTTTTCGGGCATGCGCCGACGGTACCGGCAATAAAAACACAGCGATACTGTGTTTTGGTGGTAGCGTGACGTCGCACTCAGTCGACCGCCCCGAGAGGACACCCGTGCGTCCACGCCGAATTCTCGCCGCACTCGGCGCCGCCGTCGTCACGGCCCTGGCATCCGCACCGTCCGGATACGCCGCTCCCCCGCCGGAACCGACCGCGCCGGTAGCGGGCCCGGCCACCGGGCAGTACCGCGACAGTTTCGTGCGGCACGCGGGCGCCCGGCTCACCGTGAACGGGCGTGAATTCCGTTTCAGCGGCGCGAATATCGAGTGGCTGGGGCTGGCGAACTACGGCCCGAACCCGTCCTCGCCGATCCCCGCGGGCAGCGAACGCTATGCGACGAGATACGAGGTCGACGACGCGTTGGCCACGGCCCGCGACATGGGCGCGACCGCGGTCCGCGCGCAGACCCTCGGCGACACGATCGGCTGCGCACAATGCCTGGAACCACAACTCGGACAATTCGATCCGGCGGCCCTGGGGCAGATCGACATGGTCGTCGCCGAGGCGCACAGGTACGGCGTCGAGCTGTTCGGTGAATTCGACGGCGATGCGAACGGCGCACCGACGCCCACCCACGCCTCGCTGTCCGGACAGGGACACGGCTGGTATTGCGTCTGGCGACACCGATCCGACTGCGGCAAGGCCTTTTTCACCGACCCGGCCCTCATCGGCGACTACGAGCATCACATGGATGCGCTGCTGAACCACGTCAACCCGTACACCGGCCTGGCCTACAAGGACGACCCGACCTTCGCGGGCTGGGTCGACGGCAACAACATCGGCCTGGGCGACGGCCAGACGTCCGCCACGCTCGACCGCTGGATACGTACGGTCTCCGACCATTTCAAGGCCGTCGACCACAACCAGCTGTTCATCGACAACAGCTCCGTCGGCGGCATCGGCTCGATCGATCCCGGCGCGCTGCGGATTCCCGGCGTCGACGTCTTCGCCACCGAGTACTACCCGCACTGGATTCCCGGCGTCATGGGAGATCGCGTCGACGGCAACGCCCCCACCCTTCACCAGGCGGCGGCACAGGCAGCGGCCGCGGGAAAAGCCTTCTCCCCCATAGAATTCGGCTGGGACAACACCGATTTTCTCACCCCCGCGGCCTTACAGCAGTTCCTGACCGGCCTCGAAGCGGACCCGAATATCGCCGGCGACAACTACTGGGCGCTGCAATCGCATGCCAACGGCCATGGCTGGCAACCGATTCCGGCCGACACAGGCTGCACGCCCACGTGCCAATGGGGTGAGGACGGCAACTGGTGGGCGCTGTACTACACCGGCATCGACACTCGCTCCAATACCGCTGCCGACATGGCCGCCCGCGCCCAACTGCTGCGCGCCCACGCCTACCGCATGGCCGGATACCCGGCGCCCCCCGCGCACCAGCCGGTCCCGGCCCCCACGATCACCTCCACCACCGCGAATACGGTCCTGTTCCAGGGCTCGGCCGGATCCCCCGCCTACACCATCCAGCGGCAGGCCCCCGGCGGCGCGTGGAAGACGGTCTGCGACAGCTGCGTCACCGACTCCTCCCGCACCTGGCACGACCCGAATACCGATCCGGGCTGCTATCGCGTCATCGGCCACAACCTCGACGGCATCGAGGGCCCGGCCTCATCCCCGTCGGGGAACTGCCGGCGCGAGAACTGACCTCACGCGGTCCGCTCATCGTGGACGAACAACGCCAGCGCGCCGATGAGCAGTACGGCGGGAACGAGAACGGCGTAGGCATGCAGATGCATGGTCAGCACGGCGCCGCCGCACGCCCCGACGAGGAACGCCAGGACGATCCCCCAGAAGCGGCCGGCCCGGCGTGCGGCCTCACGATCCCGGGCAACCACCGCGGCGAAGGCGTTCTGTGCCGCGGTGCGCAGGTTGCCGGTGCTGATCGTCGTGCTGTAGGGGGTGTCCACGAGGGTGCGAAAGCTGGTCACCTGCACCGACGATGCGAACGCGACCAGCACGGTGACCACGGTCTGCGCCTCGCGCGGCAGCAGGGCGACCCCGATCAGGACCAGGATCTCCAATACCAGCGCCATCCGCGTGGGCCAGCGCAGGATCGCCGAGATCCGTGGCCGCTGCAGCGCTTCCGCCGCCACCACGCCCGCCACGAACGCCAGAATCGGCGGAAGTCGATCAGCTGCAGCCCGCCAATCCCGTTGCGCGGCAGACACACCCATCATCACGATATTGCCGGTCTGCGCGTTGGCGAACACCTGGTAATCGACGAAGGTGTAGGCGTCCAGCGCACCGCCGACCACGGCGAGCAGCAGACCCAGGCGGACCGACCGAGCCGTATGCCGGGTCTCGCGCTCGGGCGCGGGGGGACTGTCGGGAGATTCGCCGTCGGCCGCTGTCACGTCCGATCAGGCTACACAAGCCGACGCACACGGCATGGCTTCTCCGTTCGGATCCACCGTGTGGCGCCGTGTGCGTCAGCTGTTCAGGGGGTCAGGCACTACCGAACCAGGGCCCGTGCCAGCCCCAGCCCGGGCCGGGCCAACCCCAACCATGGTGATGCCAGTCCCCACCGCCCCAGGGTCCTGGATGATAGAAAGGCATGATCACTCCTTCGAACGGAATACCATACCGTCGGGAATCGAAATGTAACTTTTATCGGGTGGCTCCACCGATTTGTTATAAGCGGGCCTGCACGTTTCAATTGTTCGACGGCTTCCCGACCCGATTCAATACTACTCTTTCGTCCCGAACAATGAACCTTGGAATTCTCTGACAGTCGGGTCTCGGCGCGAGGACGCTCGTCCACCGGGGCTGCCGGTACGACTGCCCGGCACCGGGAACACCCCCCTACCAGCACCGTTGCCAGATCGGCGAGCGGTAGGGACTATCGAAGGCAGTCGGGCAACGGAGCTCGGGGGTATCGGTTCGTCCGTCTGCCGCGTGTGTTCGCGACGAAATCCATGGAGGGATACCGGCTCCGGATTCGCCGACGAGGCGAACTGGACGGTATGTAACACCATGGTGCGGAGAACGATACATGGCGAGTCGAGCGCGGCGGATCAGCCGTCCGCGCACCGGCTCGCTCGCGAAGGATTTGTCACTGGAAAGGATCCAATGCCATGAATGGAACCCTGGTTGATGTGCCGACCGCCTATCTGTCGGTCGCCCAGCCCAATCCGGGCGCCGGTCCCGTTCCTGGCGGTGGTCCGAACCCCGGCCTGTACCGCAAGCCCATAGCCCGCCCCATCCCCGCCCCGGACGGCGGTCCGCAGGCACCAGGGGGCCGTCCGGAGCGATCGGATACCGCGAACATCTGGCAAGAGGCCAAAACGGTGGTGGTCACCCGCGTCTCCGGGCCGCAGGCGCTGGTCACGGTTCCGCGCCTGGTGGTGCCGATCGGTCACAACCAGCTCGCCTTCCGCGTCTCCTCCTACGCCACCGAGGCGGACGAACTGTCCCGCGACCCCCGGGTGCTCGTACAGCCCGGCGATTGGCGCGGCAATCCGTCCCTCGGCTCGCAGCAGCGCCAAGGGCAGGCCCAGGTGATCACCGGCGGTACCCTCCTGCCGTACGTCCAGACGCAGATCGAAGCCAAGTATCGGTGGCGAACGTCGGTGGCGCGCATGGCACATCGCCTCGCCCGCGGCGCGGCGCCCTACGGCGACACCATCGTCCTGGTGACCGTGTACGAACCCGTTCAGGCCCTCATGCCGGGCCGGTAGCCCCCACCGAACGAATGGCCTCGGTAACCGCGGCCAGCGCCAGCAACCGCACGACGTCCACGTGGGCATCGACCGAACCCGTTGCGGCAGCGATGAATCCGTCGCCGTCGTAGCGGGTGTGCGGCGGGGTGAGGGCACGCGCGAGACCGTCGTGCGCGCCCTGGGCGACGATGTAGCAGCCGGTCTTGTCCAGGCGCGCATTGGTGATCACCGCGCCGATGGTGGTGTGCGTACGCGCACCCTCGAGGTCGAACAGGGTGTTCAGCGCCGCGACGGAGTCCAGAGCGATCTCGCCGCGCCCGTCGTCGATATCGCCGAAGGCGTTCACCGCGCACAGCGCACACACCGTCAGATCCCCCTGCGTTCGTTGCGCGTAACCGATTCCGCCCGGCCGCCGCTGCGGTCCGCGCCACTGTCCGGTGTATGCCCCGGTGCCCGCGCCCACCCGCCCGCGCAGGATCTGCTCACCGGCCGCGGCCCGCGCGGCGGCGTATCCGTGCTCGGCCGTGGGTCGCGCGGCCGGATCGCCCGCGGCCAGATCGAACAGCGCCATCGTCGGGACGATCGGCACCCGCCCGGCCGCGGTGAGCACACCGCGCCCCTGCTCCTCCAGATACCGCATCACCCCGTCGGCGGCGGCCAGTCCGAACGCCGAACCTCCGGTCAGCACGATCGCGTCTACCGAGGAGACCGTCTTGTCCGGGGCGAGCACGTCCAGTTCGCGACTCGCGGGCGCCCCGCCGCGGACCTCACAGGAGGCGACCGCGCCCTCCGGCAGCGTCAGCACCGTACACCCGGTTTCCCCGGCCGGATCCGACCAATGCCCCACCCGGACTCCCGCAACCGCGACGGTCATGAATTCTCCCATCCCATTCGGTTTATCGGAACCGCAGCCGGTTACCCGCCGGCGTCGACACTTCGCCGACAAATTTACAGCTTCGGCCGGCGGAAGGTGTTGCGCGGATCACCCGCCACGGCATCACATCCGCTCCCGCCGAGCGCGTCACCGTAGGCATTACGCAGCAGGCTTGCAAAGATACTAATATCATCCGACGGAGCTTGCACAACCCGGCGCCTTAAACAACAATGACAATTGCCCGGATTGCGCAGTCCGGGCATCGAAGAAGAACGAGCGGCCCGAAATCTGATTCACACGGAATTCAGGGGCCTTATGAATCTCCGACGAACCGGTAAATACCGAGTATTCATCGATTCGGTTCGGGCTGCTCGTTCCACCGCCCGGACAGCAGCGACCGTGTGCGGCCGACCGGGGCAGCCTGCCTGCTCGCCGCACCCGCACCGAGCCGTATCGTTCATCACACCGCACCCGGCTCGACCATGTCGCCGTCCGGCCATTTCGAGTGCCGGGCGATAGCCGGGAAAGAACCGAACGATTATCGTGTGCCTGGTGAAGGATAATCGTTCCGGGTCCGCGCCGAGCGTTCTGGTGGTCGACGATGAGCCGTACATTCTGGATCTTCTCGGTTCCGCGTTGCGCCTGAATGGATTCGAGGTGTATTCCGCCGATGACGCCGCCACCGCGCTGGCGAGTGCGCGGCTGCATATGCCCGATATCGTCGTGCTGGATGTGATGCTGCCCGATCAGGATGGATTCACCGTGGCGCAGCGTCTCCGTAATATCGGCTGCGATGCGCCGATCCTGTTCCTCACCGCCCGCGACGCGATCCAGGACCGCCTCACCGGCCTGACCGTCGGCGGCGACGATTACGTCAGCAAACCCTTCAGCATCGAGGAGGTCGTCGCGCGCCTGCGCACGATCCTGCGCCGCACCACCCGCGACGCGGATCCCGAGCGCCTGCAGTACGCGGATCTGATCCTCGATCCCGATTCCCATCAGGTGTGGCGGGACGGGGAACCCGTCATACTGTCCCCCACCGAATTCGAACTCCTGCGCTATCTGATGCTCAATGCCGACAAGGTGGTCAGCCGCAGCCAGATCCTGGAGAACGTCTGGGGCATCGGCGAACGCCGCAACAGCCGGGTCGTGGAGACCTTCATCAGCCATCTACGCCAGAAGCTGGACGCCGGAGGCACGCCGTTGATCCACACCACCCGCGGGGTCGGCTATATCCTGCGCCGACCGGGCTGGGGCATCTGACATGTCGCTGCGCGGGCGAACGCTGCACACCCGGCTACTGGTGACCGTGCTGGTCGTCACCGCGGCCGGGCTGGTGATCTTCGGTACCCTCTGCGTCGCCCTGCTCAGCCGAACGCAGCTGAACCGGCTGGACGATCAGATCGACCGTGTCGCCTCGGGTTTGACCTCGACCGATCGGCCGCCGCCGCCACCGCCGTCCTCCGCGCAAGACAATGGCGTCATATTCCCATCCACCGCGCGGATGCTGTTTTTCGACACCGCCGGACATCCGGACGGCCAGTTCGGCGTGGGTAACGCGAAGTTACTGTTACCGCCGATGGACACCGCGTCGGTGCGCGCGCACGGTAGCAAGCCGTTCGTCGTCGGCGAGCGCGGCGAGAGTACGAAATGGCGCGTGGCTGTGGTGGTTCAGCCGCCCGATCAATACGAGTCGGACGGCGGCACGGCGGCGGTGGCCATTCCGATGGACACCTATTACGCCACCATCGAGCAGTTGCGGACGATCGAAATCGGCACCGGTGCGGCGCTTCTCATCGCGTTGATCGTGGTCGCGGCGCTCCTGGTGCGGGCAGGCCTCGCGCCCCTGACCCGAGTCGAGCACACCGCCGACGCGATCGCGAACGGCGATATCGATCGCCGGGTGGAAGACGCCGACCCGCGCACCGAGGTGGGGCGGCTGGGGCGCGCGTTCAATGTGATGCTGGCGCGACTGTCCACGACGATGCGCCGTCTGGAGGAGTCGGAGGCCCGGCTGCGTACCTTCGTCGCCGACGCCTCGCACGAACTGCGTACCCCGCTGACCTCCATTCGCGGCTATGCGGAGCTGTACCGGCACGGCGGCGCCACGACCGAGGCCGACGTGCGGCGCATGATGAGCCGCATCGAGAGCGAGGCCACCCGGATGGGTGTGCTGGTCGACGATCTACTGCTGCTTGCCACGCTCGACGAGGAACGTCCCCTGGATCTCACCGAGGTCGATCTGACCGCGATCGCCACCGATGTCGTGCACGACGCCGGGATCCGCCGGCCCGAGCGGCTACTGCGGCTGCACACCCCGTCCCAGCCGCAGCGCATCCTCGGTGACGAACATCGGTTGCGGCAGGTGATCACGAACCTGGTCACCAACGCCCTGGTCCATACGCCGCCCACCGCCGCGATCGATGTGACCGTCGAACTCGCGAGCGGCCCGCCGGAGCATGCGATCGCCTCGGCCGGCGCCACGGACAGCCATACCGAGTCCGGCTCCGGCACAGGACGGTTGCTTGCCGTCGAGGTCCGCGACGAAGGTCCCGGCATCGCTCCGGACCGGGCGCAACACGTTTTCGACCGCTTCTACCGCGCCGACCGAACCCGTTCGCGCGCAGGCGGTTCGGGCCTGGGCCTGGCCATCGTGACGGCCATCCTCGCCGCGCACTCGGCCCGGATCTATCTGTCCACCGGTCCCGGAGCGGGGACGAGTTTCCGCATCCTGTTCCGGTCCTGCCCGCAGTCCACCGACCCCGCCGATATCGCTTTTGACACCGCCGAGGACATCGGCCTCTCGGACGACAGCGGTCCGACTGCGGCGACGTGAGACGCCGTGAGTCACCGGCGGACATTCGGCAAACCTTCATCGAACACGCGGTGGGGCCGGGCCGGCGCGGGCGGCTACGTTGGGTGGCATGGCACTGTTGGGAACTACCGAGCTAGATATTCATCCGCTCTGCCTCGGCGGGAACGTCTTCGGCTGGACCGCCGATCGAGACGAATCCTTCGCCGTCCTGGATGCCTTCACAGCCGGCGGCGGGAACCTCATCGACACCGCCGACGGATATACGGCCTGGGTTCCGGGGAATTCCGGCGGCGAGTCGGAGACGATCCTGGGTGAGTGGCTCGCCGCACGCGGCAACCGCGACGAGGTGTACATCGCCACCAAGGTGGCCAAGCATCCGCGACGGCCCGGGCTGCGGGCGGAGAATATCCGTGCGGCCGTGGAGGATTCGCTGCGACGGCTGCACACCGACCACATCGACCTGTACTACGCCCACCACGACGACACCGAAACCCCGCTCGCGGAAACCCTCGGCGCCTTCGACGAATTGGTGCGCGCGGGCAAGGTGCGCTACCTGGGCGCCTCGCAGTACACCGCGCCGCGCCTGACGCAGGCCCTGGAGATCTCCGACCGCGAGGGCCTGGCCCGCTATCAGGTCGTGCAGCCGCTGTACAACCTGGTCGAGCGCGAAACCTACGAGGGCGAGCTGGCCGAGGTGTGCGTGCGCGAAAAGCTCGCCGTCCTCCCGTATTACGGCCTGGCGATGGGCTTCCTCACCGGCAAGTACCGCCAGGGTGACGATGCGAACGCGGCGGCCGGCCCCCGCGCACAGCGTGCCCGTAACTACCTGAACGACAAGGGCATCCGCGTGCTCGGCGCACTCGACGCCGTCGCCGCCGCGCACGACGTCCCGGTGGCCTCGGTCGCCCTGGCCTGGCTGCGCACCCGCCCCGCCGTCGCGGCCCCCATCGCCAGCGCCCGCATCCCCGCGCAGCTCGAGGCCCTGCTCACCTCGGCCGAACTGTCCCTGACCGACTCGGAGGCGGCCGCTCTCACCGCCGCCTCCGAATAGATCGATTCCGAGGGGTTCGCCGCTGCACCGAGAATCTCGCTGGAGCGGCGAACCTCAGTGCCCGCGAACGAGTTCGGGATCCGCCTCGGAGCCTCCGGCCGGGGCGTCGGGCTCGTCCCTCTCCTCCAGCACCGCCTCGCCACGCGCCACCATCCCGGCCTCGTCCGACAGCGCCATCTGCGGGATGAACAGCGACAGCACGAACGCCAGCACCGCACCGGGAATGATGTACCAGAACCCCGGAATCAGCGCGTGCGCGTACGCATCGACGATCGCGTCGTGCAGGTCCGCGGGCAGGTGCTTGACCACCGCGGGCACCAGCCCGCCCGCACTGAGGTGCGCGCCGAGGGCCTCCTGCCAGTGCGTCTTGAACACGTCGGTCAGTCCCGAGGTCAGCCGAGTGGTGAAAATACTTCCGAAGATCGCGACCCCGATCGCGCCGCCCATCTCCCGGAAGTAGTTGTTGGCACTGGTCGCGGTGCCGATCTGGTCGGGCCGCACCGCATTCTGCACCACCAGCACGATGATCTGCATGATCAGCCCGAGACCGGCGCCGATCACGAACAGCTGCGCCGAGACCACCCACATCGTGGTGTGCGCGGTCAACTGCGTCATCCAGAGCATGCCCGCGATCATGAGCAGCGCCCCGATCGGCGGGAAGATCCGGTAGCGGCCGGTCTTGGTGATCACCGCCATCGAGGCGGTCAGCGTGAGCATCAGACCGACCATCATCGGAATCAGCAGCAGTCCGGACACCGAAGCCGATGCGCCCGTTGCCATTTGCAGGTACGTCGGGAGGAACGCCAGCGCCGCGAACATGGTCAGGCCGACGATCAGCCCGATCGCCGAGGTCAGCACGAACGTGCGGTTGCGGAACAGCCACAGCGGCAGCATCGGCTCCTGCGCCCGCGCCTCGACGGCCACGAACAGCGCCACCACGATCACGAAGGCCGCGACCATCGACAGGATCGCCGCCGAGCCCCAGGCGTACTGTTTACCGCCCCAATCGGTGATCAGGATCAGCAGCGTGGTGCCGGCCGACATCAGCAGGGCGCCGAGGTAATCCGGCCGCGTCGCGGGCCGGTGAGTGGGAATCGTCAGATATCGCGACGCGATACCCAGCGCGATGAGCCCGACCGGCACGTTGATCCAGAAGCACCACTGCCAGCCGAGGTGATCGGCGAACAGACCGCCGAGCAGCGGCCCGGCCACCGAGGTGACCCCGAAGATCGCGCCCATCGGCGCCATGTACTTCCCGCGGTCCTTCGCGGGCACGATATCGGCGATGATGGCCTGCGCCAGGATCATCAGGCCACCGCCGCCGACGCCCTGCAGCCCGCGGAACACCACGAATTCCCAGAAACCCGTGGACAGCGCGGCGCCGATGGACGCGGCGGTGAAGACCGCGATCGCGAACAGGAACAACCAGCGCCGGCCGAACATATCGCCGAACTTGCCGTAGATCGGCATCACGATGGTGGTGGCGAGCAGGTATGACGTTGCCGTCCAAGCCATATGGGAGACGCCGCCCAGATGACCGACGATGGTCGGCATGGCGGTTCCCACGATCGTCTGATCCAGGCCGGCCAGGAACATTCCCGCGATCAGCGCGGAAAAAATCAGCCATACTCTCTTCTGCGTCAAGACAATCGGCGCCGGCGGCGCCGCGTCCCTCATCGTCATCCCCGTCTCCTGTCATCGGTGGGCTCAGTGGTGGGCGCGAACAACCGCGCGGCCATCGCGCGGTGCTCGTGTAGTGCATCGACCAGCGACCGATTCCGGTCACCGCCCAGCGACAGCGCGGCGCGCATCGTCAGGGCTGACATCAATGCCGCTGTGAGAGAAGCGAATTCAGGCGTGAAATCATCGCCCATGCGCGCGTACAGCAGTTCGGAGACGGCACTCTCGTGCCGCGCGCCCGAGGCGGCGAAGGCCGCGATCACCCGCGGCTCGGCCTGGACGAGCTCCTTGATGACCGAAATATCCTCGAGCACCTGATTTTCGGACTCCAACCCGGCGGCGAAGAGCTGGGACAGGTCCTCGATCAGCACCCCCGTCGGTCCGCCCGCGATGAACTGCTCCCGCGTCCGGGGTGTGCCGATATCGCCGACCGGGCCGACGACGGCATCCAGCTTGCTCTCGTAGTAGTTGAAGAACGTGCGCGGCGACACCCCCGCCGCCAGCGCCACATCCTCCACCGTGGTCGCGTCCAGCCCCCGCTCGAGCACCAGCGTTCGCGCGGCCCGGCACAGCTCGAGTCTCGTCTGACGCTTCTTCTGCTCACGCAGCCCGACCGGCCGCGGATCGTCTTCCAACAGGGACACACCCAAAAAATAGCACAAAGTGCAATTTTTCAGAAAGTGCAACTTCAGTGACCCGGGTTACACCGTCCCGTCCGTCATCCCGACATGCCTCCGGTCATCCCGGAACGTTTTCGGCCGGGACCGCACTCACCACCGTGGTGGCGAATGCGGATCCCGGCCGATACGAAAAGTGCTGCGCCCCAGCCTCAGTGCGCGGCCCCGGACAGGTCGTACATCGTCACACCGTCGACCGTCTTCGCGGTGTAATGCTGCTGCACCCACGCGGCGATCTTCGCGCTCTCGCTGTTGTCGTCCGAGTCCGGCCCGTGGAATCCTCCGGCGATGAAGTAGTGGATCTTCCTCTGTGCCACGTACTGCTGGAAATGCGCGAGCGTCGGCGCGGGATCACCGCCGCTGAAGCCGCCGATCGACATCACCGGCACGCCGGCGGCCAGCTGATAGCTGTTCGCCCCGTGCGAGCTGACGGCCGCACCGGGCCAGATGAACCTGCCCGCATCGGTTTTCAGCAAATTCACGACCTGCTGCGACGGACCCTGATCCCAACCACCGGGTCCGCCACCGTGCCCTGGTCCACCCGGCGCACCGCCGGGCATCGGCATCCCCGCACCGGGCGCACCGGTACCGGGCCTGCCGGGTGCCTGCGACCCGGCACCGGGATCGCCGGGCAGCTGCGCCCCGCCGCGGTGTCCACCGCCGTGATGACCTCCCCCTGGAGGTCCACCGAACATCGACGCCCCGGGCACCTGCGGCCCCGCAGCGAACCCGCCGCCATCGCCGGAATGCCCCGACGCCAGCGTGTCGACGGTGTACGACACCGGCCCGGCCAGCCCGACCAGGATCGCCAGCCCCAGAACGACGGCCGACACCCGACCGGACACCGGCACGACCACCGCGACCGCCGCCACGATCCCGGCGACCAGCACCACCCACCGCAGCCACGGCACGAAATCGGGCGTGCGCGACAGCGTCACCCACGCCATCGCCACGGTCAGCAGCATGCTCACCGCCAGCGCCGCCCGCGGCCACACCCTGTCGCGCTCCCGCCACACCAGCACGGCCCCGCCGCCGATCAGCGCCGCGATCGCCGGGGCCATGGTCAGCGTGTAGTACTGGTGGAAGGTGCCGTTCATGAAGCTGAACACCAGCCCGGCCACCACCAGCCAGACACCCCACAGCACCAGCGCCCCGCGCGCCCCGTCGGTACGCCCGGCGCGCCCCCGCAGCGCGATCCCCGCCACGCCCAGCACGAGCGCGGCCGGGACCAGCCAGGTGATCTGCCCCGCCAGCTCGGGCCCGAACAGCCGGGTGATGCCGGGCGTCCCGGCGCGCGGGCCGAAGCCCGAGGTGTCCAGCCGCTGGATCCCGTTGTAGCCCACGGTCAGATCCAGGATCGAGTTGTTCTGCGACCCACCGAAATACGGCCGCGACGACGCGGGCCACAGCTGCGCGGCCAGCACCCACCATCCGGCGCTGACCACTACGGCCACTCCCGCGGCGCACAGCTGCGCCAGCCGCTTGCCCAGCCGCGGCGGCCCGGCCACCAGATACCCCAGCACCAGACCGGGTACGACCAGCATCACCTGCAGTTGCTTGGCCAGGAAACCCAGTCCGATGAACGCGCCGGTGAGCGCCAGCCACCGCCAGCGCCCATCGCCGAGCGCCCGCGTCATGGCCCAGGCCGCCGCGATGATCAGGAAGGTCAGCATCGCGTCGGGGTTGTTGTACCGGAACATCAAGGCCGCCACCGGGGTGAGGGCAAGCACCAGCCCGGCCAGCAGCCCCGCGGCGGGACCGAACGAGCGCCGTACGCTCGCTCGAAGCAGCGCCACCGAGGCCACCCCGAGCACTACCTCCGGCAAGAGCATGCTCAGGCTACTGAATCCGAAGATCCGGCCGGACAGTTCCATCGGCCACAGGGACAGCGGCGTCTTGTCGACGGTGACGATATTGCCCGGATCGAGCGAGCCGAAGAAGAATGCCTTCCACGACTGGGTGCCGGACTGCACCGCCGCTGCATAGAAGTCGTTACCCCAGCCGGTCGCGCTCAGATCCCAGCAGTACGCGACGGCCGTGATGATCAGCAACAGGCCCAGCGCGGGTAATTCCCATCGCGGCCGCGATCCGGTCTGTCGAGCGGCGGGCGCCGCGCTCAGGGATCCGGGCGCCACGACCTCGGTCGCGGAGGCAGTCTCGGTCATGGTTGTCGAGCCTCGACCGACACACTAGGTCTGACCTGGACCGAGGCTGCGAGATAGCTGTGAACAGGACGAACCGGCCGACGCCGCTGCGCTAAGTGGCGGCGGCCGCCTGTGACCCGAACATGCCGAGCCCCAGCGATAACGACCGAACCGATGGACCCGTGCTATTTCGATCCTCCGATCCCTCGGATTCCCCGTCCTCCGGCTGCCACTTCGGCGTGTTCCGGTCGGCCAGGGCACGGCTGACCTGCGCACCCGCGGTGCGCAGCAGCGGCACGACCGACCGGGCGCCCTCGGTATTGGGCACGATCGCCGACAGCGCCGCCACCACCTCGCGGCCGGTGGAACGCACGGGGACCGCGATCGCGGTGTTGGCCGGGTCGATCAGGCCGGGACAGTACGCCGCGCCGGTACGGCGAATCTCGCTCAGCAGCGCCCGTAGTGCGTGCGGATCGGTCACGGTGCGCGGCGACAGCGCCGGCAGCGCACCCGACAACACGGCCTCCTGCACCCCGGAGGGCGCGTAGGCCAGCAGTACGAGACCGGGCGCCGAGGCGTGCAGCGGCAGTCGCGCGCCGGGCCCGCTGAGCACAGTCGGCACCGCATTGGGCGCGGAGAGCAACTCGACGAACATTGCCTCATATCCCTGCCGCACACTCAAATGCACGTTTTGTCCGATTCGCGCACTGAGTTCTGTCATATAGGGCGTCGCGGTGCGCACAAGATCACGTGTCGGGGCGGCGCGGGAGACAAGTTCCCACATTCGCAGGCCGATCCAGACCCGGCGGTCCGCGTCGCGCTGCAACCATCCGCGCTCGACCAGCTCGGACACCATTCTGGAGACCGTCGGTAACGACAGGCCGGTCCGCTTCGACAGTTCAGAGACGGTAATAACCGGCTTGTCATCCTCGAACGCCTCCAACAACCGTGCCAAACGGGAGAAAACAGACTCCCCGTTGGAATATCTGGCCATGAACGACTTACCTTCCGGTCATTTCCGGGACACGCGAAACCACCTCGCGACTCTGCGAGTACAAGGGTTACGACTTTGTCCAACGAGCCTGTCTGGGCCCTGCCGGTCCGCTTAGAGTTGGCTGTGTATTGATAACAATTTCAATCATTGAAACACACTCCAGCCTCCTTGCATACCCGCTACCGCACGTCTTACATCGACTCCCCACGTCTCCACATACCGCAAAACCCCTGCTGTGCATCCGGTCGGTATACACAGCAGGGGTTTTGTCGTTCACCCGGTCGGCCAGTCCGGTCGACCGATGCGGTT
The DNA here is from genome assembly GCF_019038435.1 of Nocardia alni. GTDB lineage: Bacteria > Actinomycetota > Actinomycetes > Mycobacteriales > Mycobacteriaceae > Nocardia > Nocardia alni. The sequence continues at coordinate 26,832 of NZ_JAGPOX010000042.1, read as the reverse complement.
AACCGATACTGAACGGCTTACCGTACGCAGTGACATAGCCGGTGCCGTGGGGCGTGTAGACCGCCGCCGTGGCGAACGACCGCGCCTGTGCGTAACCGCCGCAGCCGTCCACATTGAACTCTTCGTCGTGCCAGGTCATGCTCTGATGCGGGCCGGTGACACCTTGCCATGGGTGGTGCGTGTCGGTGCCGAAGTCGTCCGGTACCTCGGAGTCCAGAATGTTCAGTTCCTTGGCCTGCCCGGCCCCGAGGGTCAACGTCGTCCCGAGGGTGCCGGTGCCGGAATAGGAGGTCGCGGTGCTGCTGGTCCCCGGAGTGACCGTGACGCCACCGGCCGCTTCCGGAGTCATCCCACCGGACAGGTCCACCTGGCAGGCGACGATATAGCCGACGGTCAGGTGAGTCGAGGTCTTGGAATTGTTCGCCTCACCACCGGCGAGGTTCACTTGGGCGTGCCCAGTGGTCCACACATTGCGGCTCAATGGCGAGGCCACCATGCCCGGGTTGATGTTGGCCGACTCACCGCTGATGTCGACATGTGCGTTGGTGCCGTCACCCATCACCTCGTTGATGGAGCTGGGCGGCAGGGGAACGTAGACATCGGCGTTGGCACCGCCGACCGAGAAGTATCCGAACGCTGCGGTGGCGGCGACTCCAACGCCGACAACGCGGGCAAGTGTGCCCTTACGAATATTTGTCATTGGGGTATTTCCTCGAAATTTAGGGATCGCCGAAGCGAGAGGGGCGTGACTATCGGCGAACTCAGCCAAGGCTGAACGGCTGGCCGTACAGGGTCTGCTTGGTGTAGTCGCTGCCGATGATCTCCACCGTCACGACCTCACGGGCCTGCGCGTAACCGGCACACCCCTGGACCTCGACCTCCTGATCTTGCAGATCGAAGGTGTAACGGCCACTGCTCGTCATATCCTGATAGTCGTAGTTGACCCACTTGACCTGCCCGGGTGACAGCGGCAGCGACAGCGAACCCGACAATGTCGGCGTCGTGCTGATCTCACCCGAGACACCCGCCGACAGCTCACCCAGCGACACCTGGCAACCCATCACGTAGCCGACCGTCATGGTCGAGGCCCCGTGCGTCGAGGAGTTGTTGGTACCTGGGCTGTTAGCCGCGCCGTTCCACGGGCCAACCGTGCCTGGCGGGGTGATCACATTCGTGACGATATGCGACGACAGCCAGGCCACACGGCCGGCACCGTTAGCGGCCAGCGACGGCGAAATAGTTACAGCGTTTCCAAAGCTGTCGATGGTCACACCCGGCTCTGACACGTGACCGTTCGGCAACCCCACAAAGGTGTCGGCGTTGGCGGCGCCGGTCGAGAACAGCCCGATCGCGGCGGTGACCGCCGCGGTGATACCGGCAGCCCGGAGAGCCCAGGCAGAACCGGCATTTCGAATTTCCCTCATCAGTCCTCACTACATACTCGGCATGTCCCACCACAGGCAGGGCATTACGGCGGTGCGCGAACTGCAATGAACCCGGCAAACGGTACGGCCGTATACCAGGCAGAACACGCACCAGGGCGAACGGTAGCCCAATTCACAGTTTCTATCAGAGTATGTTTCCTTCATTGCACCAAACATTCATTACAACCCTGGGACACCGGTTGCCATCATTGCAATGTTTCCTTCAAAGAAAATGCAGAACCCTTCATTGAGACGTTTCCTTCAATGAAATGATTGTGGCCTTCATTGAAAACCCTCTGGCACGAACGACGACATGCGAGCGATATTGTTTGCGGCCCGTACGGGCGGCGGGACGGCGTCCAGCTTCGTCGAGCACGCACCGGAACTGCAGCCGGATCCTCGGCCTCAGTCGTTCCCCTCCGTAAGACCACCGGGCTACCCGACGTGCCCGTCGAAATATATGCCCCTCATCATATTTCGGCGGGCATGTCCCATTCTCGCCCCGGCGTGGATCAGTACGCTGAACCCGTGAACGCACTCACCGACAAAGCCGCCGCCTTCCTCGCTCTGCACCGCCCTGGCGATCCCGTCATCCTGCCCACCGTCTGGGATGCCTGGTCGGCGAATCTGGTCCAGCAGGCCGGGTTCTCCGCACTGACAGTGGGCAGCCACCCGCTGGCCGATTCCCTGGGCAAGTCCGACCAGGAGGGCATGACCTTCGCCGAATCGCTGGCCCGGGTGCGCGAGATCACCGCGGCCGTCACGATTCCCGTCTCCCTGGATATCGAATCCGGGTATGGCCGTAAGCCGTCCGAGCTGATCGAGGGGCTGCTGGAGGTGGGTGTGGTGGGCCTGAACATCGAGGACACCGTGCACAGCGAGGGTGGCCGGTTGCGCGAGCCGCAGGAGCACGCGGATTTCGTCGCCGCGCTGCGCCAAGCCGCCGACGCCTCGGGTGTACACGTGGTGGTCAACGCACGCACCGACCTGTTCCTGCGGCAGGACGGTGACGAGGCGGACCGCATCGACCGCGCGGTGGCGCGGCTGCGACTGGCCGCCGATGCCGGGGCCGACGTGTTGTATCCGGTGGGCCGGCACGATGCGGACACCCTGCGTCGCCTGACCTCCGAACTGCCGTTGCCGGTCAACGCGATCTCCGCGCCCGACAAGGGAGATCGCGCCCACTTCGCCGAACTGGGCGTCGCCCGAATCAGTTTCGGTCCATTCCTGCAGGCGGCCCTGACGGCGGAAACCAACCGGTTGCTCCAGCGCTGGGGGTGATCAGCCCGGCGGCAGGTTTTCCTTCGCCCAGGTGTCACAGGCGATCTTCGCCTCCTCGACCGTGAAGGCCGACACCTCGCGAATCAAGTCGCCGGTGGGCTTGCTGACCCGCCAGGCGCAAGTACTGTCGGTCGTGCCGTTGATACGCGCATGGATGACGCCGTAGGTCTTGGTCAACCACCACTCCGCGGCGTCACCGGCCAATGCCCAGCCATCGGACGCATGCTCGGGGCGGACCGGACCGAACGGCTTCCCGTTCCCGCCGCGGCGCCTACCAACGACCACCCGTTTCCTCTCCGTTACCGATACCACCCGATACTCTAATAGTCTCGCTCATGGTGTGACACAACAAGTTTTGAAGTACCGAATTCAGTTCAAAACTGACCAGTTTGCATTTCACAGAACATCGGGCAAACTTCGCACGGCAGCACACTCGAAATCCGGTGCGCCGCCGGGGCACGAACCCTCAGTGGCGCCAGCGGATTTCGCACGAAACGTCCGGCCGGCACGCGAGGCCCGGCCCCCGATGACGCAATGCCGCAATGGCTCGCACGACACTGTCTCGTTAACGTAAGATGAACGAAAAGTGTTGTCCGGCAACGTAATACACTTATCGAGCACGTCTGGTAACCGGTATAGTCCACCTGTGCAAACCGCAGAATTGGCTCGCTTCGAGCCGATGTCCGATCCCCGCCCCAACGACGAAGCCTGGCCGGACATGATCTGGCCCGTCCCGGACGACGCGGCGCTGACCGGCGAGACAGTACACCTGAGCAGAATCGACGCCGCCGCGGAGGCTGCCGAGTTGTTCACGGCCCTGGACAGCGACCGGGTCTGGGCGCATGTGCCCCGCCGCCCCGGATCCCCCCAGCACTTCGAAGCCCTCCTGCGTCAGCGGCAGTCGTACGACAACTGGCAGGGCTGGGCGGTGCGCGCCCGCCGGCCGATCGGCGATCGCGCGCCCGGCGCGATCATCGGCGTCACCGCCTATCTCGACGCCCGCCCGCACGACGCCGGACTGGAGATCGGCTTCACCCTCTACACCCCGTCGGTGTGGGGCACCGCGGTCAACCCCGAAGCCAAACTGCTGCTACTCGACTATGCCTTCGGCACACTGGGCGTCGCGCGGGTCCAGCTGAAAACCGATGTGCGCAACCATCGTTCGCAGCAGGCGATATCACGGCTGGGCGCACACTACGAGGGCACTCTGCGCCACCACTTCCGGCGTGGCGACGGCACCATCCGCGACAGCGTGCTGTTCTCCATCACCGTGGACGACTGGCCCGCGGTCCGGGAGAAGCTGGTGACCCGGATCCGCACCCAGACACATGAAAACCCCTATCCCGCATCCGACTAAGGTTGCAGGACAGGGGTTTACGGCAACCGATCAGCCGATGCTGAACGGCTTGCCGTATGTGGTGGTGTAGCCGATGCCGTGCGAGGTGTAGACCTGCGCCCGAGCGAACGACCGCGCCTGCGCGTAGCCGCCGCAGCCGTCCACGTTGAACTCCTCATCATGCCAGGTCAGGCTCTGATGCGGACCGGTGACCTGCTGCCACGAGTAGTGGCTGTCGGTGCCGAAATCATCCGGTGATTCGAGATCGAGGATGTTCAGTTCCTTGGCCTGGCCGGCGCCCAGGGTCAGGGTCGTACCCAAGGTACCGGTGCCGGAGTAGGACGTGCTGGTGCTGCTGGTCCCCGGAGTGACCGTGACACCACCGTCCGCCTCCGGGGTCATGCCGCCGGACAGGTCGACCTGGCAACCGACGATATAACCGACGACCAGACGAGTAGCGGTCTTCGGGTCCCCGGCCTCGCCGCCGGTCAGGTTCACCTGAGCGCGTCCGCTGGTCCACACGTTGCGGCTCAGCGGGCTGGCGACCATGCCCGGGTTGATGTTCGCCGACTCCCCCAGGATGTCGACATGCATGACGGTGCCGTCGCCCATGGTCTGGGAGTTGTGAGTGTCCGGCAGCGGTACGAACGTGTCGGCGTTCGCCGCACCGGTGGAGAACAGCCCGACCGCGGCGGTGGCGGCTGCTCCGATGCCGACCATACGGGCAATTGTGCCCTTACGAGTATTGTTCATTTGGGTGTTTCCTCGAAGATCTGATTCGCCGAAGCGAAAAAAAGGGGTGACTATCGGCGAGCTCAGCCGAGGCTGAATGGCTGGCCGTACAAGGTCTGCTTGGTGTAGTCGCTGCCGATGATCTCCACCGTCACGACCTCACGAGCCTGCGCATAACCCGCGCACCCCTGGACCTCGACCTCCTGGTCCTGAAGATCGAAGGAGTACCGACCGCTGCTGGTCATATCCTGCTGGTCATAGTTGACCCACTTGACCTGCCCGGGTGACAGCGGCAGCGACAGCGAACCCGACAATGTCGGCGTCGTGCTGATCTCACCCGAGACACCCGCCGACAGCTCACCCAGCGACACCTGGCAACCCATCACATAACCCACCGACAGAGTCGAAGCGCCATGCGTCGAGGAGTTGTTGGTCCCCGCATTGTTCTGCGGACCGTTCCACGGGCCGACAGTACCGACCGGAGTCGTCACATTCGTGACGATGTGCGACGACAACCACGCCACACGACCAGCACCGTTCGCCGCGAGTGACGGCGAAATGATGACGCTGTTACCGGTACTGTCGATGGTCACACCAGGATCCACGACGTGCCCGTCCGGCAACGGCACGAAGGTGTCGGCATTCGCCGCACCGGTGGAGAACAGCCCGATCGCGGCGGTGACCGCCACGGTGATACCGGCAGCCCGGAGAGCCCAGGCAGAACCGGCATTTCGAATTTCCCTCATCAGTCCTCACTACATACTCGGCATGCCCCACTCAGGTGGGGCATTCAGATGGCGCACGAGCCGCAACGGGCTTGGCATACCAGGCGATTCGTACACAGGGCAGAACGGTAGCCCAATTCACAATTGCCAACAGTTTATGTTTCCTTCATTGCTTCGAACATTCATTGCAATCCGAGCGCGCGGTACTTCATTGAAACCGGACAACCTTCATTGAAAAACATCCATTGCAACCCGGGAGACATACATTGAAAGCGGCCGACAATCACGGAAAGCGGCCGACAACCATTGAAAACGCTCTGGCCACGCGACGACGGGTGAGCAATATTGAGTACGGCTGTACGGCGGCCATGACGTGCCCGTCGAAATGTATGTCCCTCATCACGTTTCGGCGGGCACGTCCTTTTGTCCGGTTTACATATTTTTTACCAGCACCCCCCGGTGTGGCATTAGTCCGAATTACTCTCATGGAAAGTCTTTCGGAAACGGGCGCAGACCCAGGTCGGCGGGCGATGACACACCGCCGGGCAGACACCGCAGCGGGGATCAGGGGCCGCCGGGCAGCCGACGGCGGCCGGTCCGGACCTCGTCGATGAGGTCCTCGTATCCGACGGCCAGTTCGGCCAGGCGTTCCCATGCCTCACCCAGGGACCAGTCGCAGGGGTCTGCCAGGGCGGCGTAGGCGGCGGCGGTGAACCGAGCGACGCGGTCGACGACCGCACCGACCGTTTCGGTGTGCACATGAGCCGAACCGTGGGCGGGCGGCAGCGAGGCGGTCACGCACCGATCGATGTCACGTATTCGCCGCGCCCGTTCACATTCCAATTCGACATATTCCACGGTGTCCGTGCTCAATTTTTTCTCGTGCAGTTCGGTCAGCGCGTGCGCGGCGCGCAGAATCGGATGCCAGTCGTACTCGATACCCCGGCAGGCATACAGCAGTTCCGATTTCGTGGGCAGCGGCTCGGCCATGTCCGACACGACACTCCGATCGGCTGGCGGAAGGCCGTACATACTGGCCCCCTTTCCGTTTCGCGGTAGACAGAACGAAATCTCTTACGCGGCAGACGATAGCGAAGCACCGAGCCGAGTCCTACCATGTCGGTTGAGGTTTGCCGGTTATCCACCAGGGGTCCACGGGGAAATTCGCGTATTCGTCACGGGGCTATCCGTAGGGGGCCTTTCCAGTACGGAGAACACAAAGATACGGAGGCAAAGTAATGACAGGATCATCGCTCGCACGTCGGACTTTGGGTCAACGTCTGCGCATGCTCAGGGTGAAGGCCGGAGTCAGCCAATCAGCGGCGGCAAGGGCTCTCGAGGTGTCACCCCAGTCCATCGGGAGACTCGAGGAGGGAGAACCGACCCGCACATCGAGCCTGCACATCAACGCCCTGTGCGATAAGTACGAGGTGAACGACGCCGAGCGCAAAGTGCTGCTGAACCTCGCGACGGAGGCACGGCAGGCACAGAAGTCGGGCGGACACTGGTGGTACGCGTACGCGGATCTCGCTCCGGACGGCGTCATCTACTACTTCACACTCGAGGAGACGGCACGAAAGTTCACTTCGTTCCAGAACACACTACTTCCCGGATTGCTACAGACCGCCGACTACCGCCGAGCCGGCGAGTGGACCATGACTCCCGGGGACTCTGCGGAAGATGTGGATCGCCGCGTAGAGATGGCCATTGAGCGTCAAAAGCGCATGCTCCGCAATGAGCTGGAGGTAGACGTCTTCCTCTCCGAGGCCGTCCTACATCACCAAGTCGGTGGATCTGCGGTCATGGGCCGACAGCGACAACATTTGATCACCCTCGGTGAACGGCCGAACGTATCCATCCGAGTGATCCCACAGTCGGTGGGCAGCCATATCGGGCTGCACGTCGGTTCCTTCGTTCTTCTGGATTATGGAGAAACCTCGACAACAGATTTGGTTCAAACGCCGGTCGTCTTCGTGGAAAGCTTCACAGGAGATCTCTACCTCGAACGCGAGAGCGAGATCGGTCCGTATCGGCATGCAGTCGAGGAGATCGACCGCGTAGCCTTGGACAGGGACGAATCGAGGACCCTGATCGGTCAGATCGCAAGGGAGTACAACACGTGAGTTACGACCTTTCCCAAGCACATTGGTTCAAGTCGAGCCGCAGCAAGGAAGCCACCGCGTGCGTGGAGATCGCTCACATCGGCGCGGGCATGGTGGGAGTCCGCGACTCGAAGAACCCGACCGGTCCGGCGCTCGTCTTCACTCCCGACGAATGGGACACGTTCACCAACAGCCTGCGAAACGCCAGGTTCGACCACGCCTGACCCGGTTGTTCCCCATCCAGACGGCCGGTAAGGTCTGCTGGATGGGGGGATCCGGCACGGGCCTGCCCCCAGCGACATCCGCCAACACGGAGGGCACCAGATGACCCAGCGGTCGAAGGCACTGAGCGCGATCGCCCTGGTCGCCGCAGCAGGCCTAGCGCTCACCGGTTGCAGCAAGGCCAACTCCGGCTCCCCGACCGCCTCGGCCCAGACCGCACCGCCGAGCAGCAATGCGGCAGCCGCAACAACAACGACGGGTTCAGTGGCGTCTCAATGGGATCCCTGCACCATCCCGGATTCGACAATCTCGGGACTTGGCCTCGATACCACTACCAAGAGCAACAAAGTTGCGGGAACTACGTTCGACGGTTGGAAGATCTGTAGCTGGTATTCAACCGACAAGACATACAACTTGGGAATTCTTACATCTGCCACGACGCTCGACCAGATTAAACAGCGGCCCGATTACGGAAATTTCACCCCCACAACCGTAGGCAGCAACCGGGCCCTTCGCTTCCAGCCTGTAGGCAGCAACAATAATCTCGAGTGCTTGATCGGTGCGCAGGTCTCGGGGGGCACCATCACATTCGACGTAATAAACCAGTATGGGATGCCAAACCTGGGAGATCCATGCACTACGGTGAGCCGCCTCGCCAATGGACTTGCTCAGGTTCTTCCCGGGGCATGAGGAGGGGAAATGATAGATGGGATTGATCCGAACGATTGGAAAAATCTACTCACCAGCGCAAACGCTGGGGAACTGTTTCTAGACCCTGAAACAGGAAAAGGCCTCGATAAAGTATGCGATGATCACATTGCCCAGATAAGAGAAGCTCTTATTGCCGGTTCTCGCGTAAGCTACATTTCGGGCTTTGGCAACTTTAACTCCAGTCAGACCCTAGAGAAGAAGTTCTCCGCTCTGGCCAGCGGCGACAACCGCTCGCTGGAGGCTATCCTCAAGCAGCACATCGACGCCGCCAACACCGCAAAACAGGTGGTAGCCAAGGCAATCGCAAACTACGAAGCCCTGGACGAAAACCACCGCCACCAAATCGAGAAGCTGACTCCCCAATGAGCTACGACGACTACAAACGCAAGGTCATCGCGGCCCAGGAGCAGTGGAACAAGGACCGGGACTGGATCTACAACACCGAGCATCAGGGAAATTACGGAACCGAGTTCTCGGGTGACGTCCAGCCACCACATATCACCACGCCCGACAGCTACGACCATATGGATCTAACCGCCATGCAGCAGTCGGTGAGCGCGATGAAGCCGCAGCTTGTCAACGAGGCCGTCACCGCCTGGGCGAATATCGGCATGACCCTCATGGGCACATTCGCCCAATTCCAGCAGCAGTTCGCCCGCACGATCAACGGCGACAACGGCCACTCCGGCTGGCGAGGCGCGGCCGCCACCGCCGCCGTCGACGCGGTGAACAATTACACCGGCAAGTCCAAGCACCTGTCCAGCGCCGCAACCCTGATCAGCCTGAAACTCTCGGAAATGAAGACCGGACTGGAGGAGACCCAGTCCCTCATGCCCGGCGCCGGCGCACCCAGCCCGTCCGGCAAGGCCCTGCCCACCAGCGGCGTCATGAAGGTCAACGACCACGACCAGCAGGAGGCCACCCAGGAGGCCCGCCGCATCCTGGCCACGGTCTACGGCCGCGTGGCAGGCCAGACCGACACCGGCGTCCCCTTCCTGCCCACGGCACCGCAGATCGTCTCCGGCCCGGCCCCGAGCGGCCCGATGGGACCCGTCGGCCCGTCCGGCCCGAGCCCGGCACCCGTGCAACCCGGCCCCGCCGCCTCCGGCCCGGGCACGGGCGGCACCGCCCCTGGCACCGGCCCGGGCCCCGATCAGGGCATCACCGGCCCACAGCCCGGAACAGACGGATCCGCCTCCGGCCCAACGAATCCCAGCAACCCGGCCGACGCAAACCAGCCCGCCACCACGACTGCCGGATACACCGCGCCCACCTCACCCCTGAGCACCTCGGGAACCCCTGGCGCACAGTCCGTCTCGGATATCGCTCCAGGACTCGGTGGCAACACTCCGGGCCCCGGCGGAAACATGTCCGGACTCGGCGGCAGCGCAATGGGAGCCGGCGGCGTTCCCAACCCCAGCGCAGTCCCCCTCGGCAACGACAACATGCGATTCGCCGTCGGCGGCACAACGCCCCCCGACATCGGCGGATCGGCCGCCGCGGGTGGCGGTCCCGGCCGCAGCCTCCCCGGCACTCCGGGCGCCGCCCAGGCCACCGCGGCGTCGGCCGCCCGCACCGCGGCCCCGCGCGCGGGCAGCCAGGGCATGGCGGGCGTGAACCCCGGGCAGGCCAAGGGTAAGGGCGAGGGCCGCGAAAAGTCCGGCGTCCCCGAGTATCTCGTGACGAAGGAACACGGCGAGGAACTCACCGGCATCGACGACCTCCCCAAGCACGTCCCACCCGTCATCGGCGGAGATTACGATGCCCCCGAGTATTAGGTTCACCGCCCAGGAGTTCGAGATCCTCTGGTCCGCCGAGGGCCGCGACCGCCTCCCCTACCCTCTCCAATTCCGCACGGACATACCGGATTTCGACGACCTCAAACGCGCCCGCGAATCCGCGGTCACAAGTCTGCTGGGCAAATACGACCCGATCCTCGAACGCGCGATGGAGGTCCTGCTGGCCCCCGACGCCCGCATCGAGGCCAAGGGATTCGGCGGCGCGGTCCACGGCGACGAGCAGTTCACCCAGATCTACCGCTTCCACGGCGCGGTCCGCGACGCGATGGGCGTGGTCATGGTCCAACTCCCCGGCCCGTCCGCCGACTCCGGCGGCGATGTCATAGTGAAATACTGCCCCGCGGCCCAGATCGGTGAATACGCGGTCGAGGCCCTGCCCAGGCGCCGAGCCGGCAAGCAGCCACCGCTGGAGATTCGCCGGAACGATATGGAAGCCGATCGCGCCAACCCGATTCGCCGTGGCCCGACCCTCGCCGATCAGCTGGACAGCATCTTCCAGCGCCCCCGCCAGGCATACGGCGAGGTGATGATCTTCCCGGGCCCGGCCCTCGACGCACGCCGCGCCCCGGCCCGCTGTTTCTGGTGGATGGACTACGAGGACGGCCGCTACTACGTCAAGACGACCGATCCGATAGTGGCCAAGCCCATCGACCCGAAATCACTGGCCGCCGAGGTGAATCGTCTCACCACCCTGACGGCCGGGTACTACCGGGAAGACCGCATCCACGACGACTACCTGCGCGCCCATCGCTGATCCCGGACGGCCCGTGGTTCTCCCCTACCGGCAGTAGGCGTTCAGCTGATTGACGTCACCCTTCAAGTGGGTGTTACCGAATCCGGAATGGTTCCCGCCGTGCGTGAAGATGAACGACTCGGCGTTATTGGTGAGCTGGCTCGGGGAATCGGACGAGGTGCCGCCCCGCCCGGCCGCTTGCAGATCGGACCGCGTCTGGGCCTCCGCGTTCGCACAGCTGCTGTTGTCCGCCATAGCCGGGGCCGCCTGGCCCACGCCGATCAGCGCGGCCGCGCCGATCGTCGCCGCCGCCATGACAATTCGTAACTTCACGATTCCTCCTGATCCCCGGGCGGGATGTGCACCCGATTTCCGCTTTCTACAGCGTTCATCGGGAACCGGCCGCACACCGATAACAGACCGGGCCGAATCCGAGAATCATTGCAACCCGGCAGAACAGCGGTTACGCGTACGAACGCTGATTCGCCGCCGCCGCGGCCCGGCCGCGCTCACTGATGTGCCAGGTTCCGCTGCAGGAGTTCGCGACGATCAGTCCGCGAGCCTGTAAGCGCGCCAAGGTATTCCGTGTGCTCCATCCGGTCAGATGGGCCTGTCGCTGAATCTGCGCAGCAGACAACAGGCCACCGGGCCGCAGGAGGCTCAGCACCGCCGACTGTGCTGCCTGGTTCCTACTCATAACGTTCACCGCCAACGTCGAGGGGCCGGGTAAGGGGGACTGGATATTTGGAAGGTTAGTAATCGACATCAGCCGATGTCAACATCATGTGATGTCAACATTTCTCGCCCGGAGTTTGCTGTGGCAGGATGCGGGAATGTCATCCTCGTCCTGGGAGCCCACCGAAGGCCAGAGGCGCTGGCGAGGGCAGGAACCCGCCGACCGCACCGCCGCACGCCGACGCCAGCTGCTGGAGGCCGGGACGGAGCTGATGGGCACGGCCGGGGTGGTGGGGATGTCGATGCGGGCGGTATGCCGGGAGGCCGGGCTCACCGAGCGGTATTTCTATGAAAGTTTCCCGAATCTCGAGACGTTACAGGTGGCCGTCCTCGACGAGGTGGTCCTCGGCGCCCGGGATCGGCTATTGCAGTCCTTCGCCACCGCACCGCCGAAACGGCGCGAGATCTTCGCCCACGTCGTCACCCATTTCACCGACTACGTGCTGACAGACCCGCGCCGCGGCCGCATCATGTTCATCCAATCGCAGGCGACGGTCACACTGAGCGCCCGCGGCAACGAGTTGATCACCGAATTCACCGCCCCCATGGCGATGAGCATGGCCGGCGGCGACAAAACCCGTAATCCGGCCGACGATATCGATATCCGCCTCAACGCGAGCGCCATATTCAGCGCCCTGGCATTCCTCTACCGCCCATGGCTGGACGACAGCCTGACCGGCGTCTCCCTCGAACGTTTCAACCGCCACGCCGCATCGGTGATCATCGAAATAGCCCGGGTCAGATCCGCACTCTGAGCACCGCTGGGGCGTTCAAATCCGGAAGGCGGTACCACCGGCTTCGGACACATCGATCTCCTGTTCGAAACCCGTATCCGGCAATTCCGGTCCCGCATACGACGCACGCACCGACACCGAATCGGCGATGTATCGACCGTCGTCGTTCTCGTCCGCGAGCGTGGTGACGGTCAATTGGACCAGATGTTGCCCGTCGAGCGTATCCACGACCACGTAGCGGGTGGAACACCACAGGGTCAATTCCCCGTGCGCATACGTTCCCCTGATCGCCGCAGACGGAAATCCGCCGTGCTCCCGGGCCTGACCACCCAGTTCGCACCACTGCGGCAGCCGCCGCGAATCGGTGTAGGCACACCGCATCACGGCCGTGGAATCCACCGGTCTCGACAATCGCCACGCCATGATCACCACGTTGTCGGCCCACTGCGCCTCGGGCCCCGTGGCATCCTCGAACGCCGGCAGTGCCCAGGCCCGATAGCACGCGGGCAGATATTCTCGCGCGACCTCTTCCCATTCCTCCGGGGTATCCACCGCAACGACGGGCGCCCCCGGCGTCTCCGGAAACACCGGCGTCGTCTCCACCCCGAGAGCCGCCAGCAACTCCCCGATGGTCGGCAACGCCGTCTGCGAATCCACGAACATCTCGCCGAATTCCCCTCCTGCACCACGAACGACGCCATAAACCGTACCGGACGGGCCACCCACGAGGACAGTCCACCTTCGGCACGCTGGATATGGACTGCTCAGGGCCGATACCGCCAACCTGGATCCATGAAAGTCCTGGCGCCCGGCGAATTCGAGCCCGAAACCACCTACCTCAACACCGCCGCATACGGGCTGCCACCGGCACGAACCAGGGCAGCGCTGGATGCGGTGCTGGCCGACTGGGCGGCCGGGCGGCGAACGCCGATGAGCGACGAGAACGTCGACAGGCTGCGCTCGTCCTTCGCGCGGTTGCTGCCGGGCGCGACGGGCGCCGATGTCGCGGTCGGCAACTCCGTCGGCGCGCTGATCGGGCCGGTCGCCGCGGGACTGCCCGCCGGTGCGGAAGTGCTTGTGGCCGAACATGATTTCGCCTCGGTGACCAATCCTTTCCGCAATCGCGCGGATCTACGACTGCGCGCGGTCGCGCTGGACCGACTGGCCGAGCAGGTGCGGCCGGATACCGCGCTGGTCGCGGTGAGCCTGGCGCAGTCCCTGGACGGGCGCGTGGTCGACGCCGCCCGGCTGCGCGCGGCCACCCGGGCACACGACGCCCTGCTGCTGTTGGACGCCACTCAGGCCGCGGGCTGGCTGCCGCTGCGATTCGCGGACGCCGATTTCTGGGTGTGCGCCACCTACAAATGGCTGCTCGGCCCCCGCAGCGTCAGCTTCCTGGCCATCGCCCCACAGGCCGCGCACGCCGCGCGTCCCGTCTCACCCGGCTGGTACGCCGCGGCCGACAGATGGGCGGAACTCTATGTGCCCCAACGCCTCGCCGACACCGCCCGCCGCCACGACAGCACCCCCGACGGCGTCGGCGTCACCATGCTGCAGTCCAGCCTGGATCTCATCCACGACCTGACCGTGGATGCCATCGGCGCACACGATCGTGCTCTGGCACAACGCTTCCGCGCCGGTCTGGCGGACCTGGGCATCTCCCCGGTCCCCGGCGATGCCCCGATCGTCACCATCCCCGATGCCGACACCCGGGCCGAGCGATTGGCCGCGGCCGAAATCATCACCGCAGCGCGAAATGGAATGCTCCGCTTCTCATTTCACCTGTACAACACTCCAGCCCAAGTCGATCACGCGCTGAAAGTATTGGGCCACAGATAATCACATTCACCCGAACAGGGTGCGACGGCTGTGACTCCGCCGTCAGCCCAGCTGAATGGAGCGCTTGGCCAGGCCGAACCAGAAGCCCTCGATGGGGGTGCGGCGGGTGTTCAGGTCTGCCTCGCCCGCCCCGAGGGCCACGAACAGCGGGGCGAAATGTTCCGTGCGCGGATGCGCGCGCAGGGCGGCGGGTGCGGTGTGACGGAAGTTGAGCAGGGCGTCGACATCCCCGGCGGCCAGGGTTTCCCGGCCCCAGTCGTCGAATTCCCTGGACCAGGACGGCGCCTGACCGTCGGGCGCGTCGCGGGTCATCTCGCTCAGGTTGTGGGTGAAGAATCCGCTTCCGAGGATCAATACGCCCTCCTCGCGCAGCGGCGCCAGGCGGCGGCCCAGCTCGAACAGGCCGACCGGATCCAGGGTGGGCATGGACAGCTGCAGGACCGGAATATCGGCGGCGGGGAACATCTCCACCAACGGCACGTAGGCGCCGTGGTCGAGACCGCGCCCGGGCGCATCGTGTACCGAATCACCCAGCAGGGCACGCACTTTCGCGGCGAGTTCGGGCGCACCCGGCGCGGGGTACCGCACGGTGTAGTAATGCTCCGGGAAGCCCCAGAAGTCGTACACCAGCGGCACGGTCGTCGTCGCGCCCAGCGTCACCGGGGCATCCTCCCAGTGCGCGGACACCACGAGAATCGCTGTGGGCCTGGGTAATTCGG
Source organism: Nocardia alni (assembly GCF_019038435.1). Lineage (GTDB taxonomy): Bacteria > Actinomycetota > Actinomycetes > Mycobacteriales > Mycobacteriaceae > Nocardia > Nocardia alni. The sequence goes on along the minus strand of NZ_JAGPOX010000042.1, from coordinate 11,740 downwards.
ACGACCACGCGGCGAGCTGGCCCGGCCACAGCGGGTCGTCGGCCAGCGGCGGCGCACCGTGGGACAAATACAGCACCGGCATGCGCTCGGCGTTCACGGTATCGGTCATGTCTGTCTACCTCTCAACCGATCAATCGAATGGTATGCCCGGTCCGCTCGACCTTGGCGCGCAGGTAGCGCACATTGTTCGGGGTGGCGTGCACATCGGTCGGGACCGTCGTGCGCACGCCGACGCCGAGGGCGCGCAGCTGGCGCGGCTTATCGGGATTGTTCGTCAGCAGGTCGATCTCACCCACGCCCAGCGCGGCGAGCATCTGGGCGGCCGCGGTGTAGTCGCGGCCGTCCTCGGGCAGGCCGAGGGCCGTGTTGGCCTGATAGGTGTCCAGCCCCTGGTCCTGCAGCGCGTAGGCGTCGATCTTGTTGTACAGGCCGATATCCCGGCCCTCCTGCCGCAGATACAGCAGCACCCCGCCGACCTCGGTGATCCGCTGCGCCGCCTCGCGCAGTTGCGGGCCGCAGTCACAGCGGGCCGAACCGAATACATCGCCGGTCAGGCACTCCGAATGCAGCCGCACCAGCGGCACCGCGCCGGGCTCGCCCAACAGCAGGGCCAGATGTTCGCGACCGTCGGACAGGCCGTCGAAGGTGACCGCCTCGGCCATGGCCGAGTATCCGTCGCCGAAGATCAGCGGGATGCGCACGCGGGTGCGCACCGTAGCTGTGCCGATCTGCGAGACGGGACCGAGAGTGGGTGTCATGGCTGCTCCGGAGTCCGGGAACGCTTACGTTCAAATTTGAACAAAGACGCCCCGGGGCTTATTCCGCCCCGGGCACCGGCGGTAGCCTGAAACGATGGGTGAGTCCCGGCCGCACTGGTTGAACGAACAGGAACAGCGTGCCTGGCTGGCCTTTCTCACCGTCGCAGGACTGCTCGAGCGCCGCCTGGGCCAGCAACTCGAGCACGATGCCGGACTGTCCCATCTGCAGTACGAAATCCTGGTCCGCCTGTCCGCCGCCCCCAAGGGTGAGCTGCGGATGAGCGAGCTCGCCACCGCCATGCTCAACTCCAAGAGCAAACTCTCCTACCAGATCGACCGGCTCGAACATGCCGGGCTGGTACGGCGGCGCTCCTGTCCGTCCGATATGCGCGCGGTCTACGCGGTGCTGACCGAGCTCGGCCGGGACACCCTCGACCAGGCCGCACCCGGACATATCGCCACCGTCCGAGCGCTGTTCGTCGACGTGCTGACGCCCGACCAGCTCACCGTGATCGGCGAGGGTTTGGGCGCTGTCGCCGAGCGACTGCGCGATGAGCCCTGAAATGACGTCACGCACCGCGCGTCATCGGCCCAGCACGATTACGATGCGACCGCCATGGAAACTGAACCCACCCCGGCCCGCGTCTGGATCGACAAGCAGACACCCGAGGCGTATCACGCGCTCAGCGCCCTATCCCTCGCGCTACACCACGCCGCCACCGCGGCCGGCCTGGACCGCGTGCTCATCGAGCTGATCAACGTCCGGGTGTCCCAGCTGAACGGCTGCCCCTTCTGCCTGAATCTGCACACCCGCGCCGCGGTGGAGGCCGGAGTCACCCAGCAGCAACTCGACGTGCTCGAAGGCTGGCGGCGCGCCGACCTGTACACGCCGCTACAGCGCGCCGCGCTCGCGCTGGCCGAGACGACCACCATACTTCCGGGTGAACAAATTCTCGAGCATGAGTATGCTCTTGCGCGGCAACATATGTCGGACGATCAAGTATCCGTCGTCATTTGGGCCGCGACGACCATCGGTGCATTCAATCGCGTATCGATCATGAGCAGGCATCCGGTGCGGGCGCGGAAGGAGAGCTGAATGAGTGAGCAGGCAGTGCAGACTTCGGTCGTCCGCAACGACGCGCAACTGCGCTACGAGCTGTGGTACGACGATAAACTGGCCGGATTCGCCGAGTACCGCGAGCGCGACGAGGACACGGTCTTCATCCACACCGAGGTCGACACCGAGTACGCCGGCATGGGGCTGGGCGGCATCCTGGCGCGCCAGGCCATCGAGGGTGAGATCGCCCGAGGACGCGCCATCGTGCCGCGGTGCCCCTACATCAAGAGCTGGCTGGACAAGCACCCGGAATATGATGAGCATGTGGTCGGCAAGGGCATCCAGAGGTGAGCGCCGATGCGGTGCACCCATGAGTGACCTCGAGGCGCATCCCGAGGCGGCGCTGTGCGAGGCGTCGCCCGGACCGGGGCCGCGGGCCGACAGCTATCCGGCGCGCGAAGTGCCCCTGGGCGGTGTGCGCGGAGTGTTCGTGCGGCGCACGCTCCCGCAGCGGGATCTGCCGACCGTCGGCGCCTGGTGCTTCCTGGACCATTTCGGGTCGACCGCGCCGCGCGATGATCTGCCGCCGGATATCGACCCGCATCCGCATATCGGTCTGCAGACGGTCACCTGGCCGTTCGAGGGCCGGATCCGGCACCGCGACAGCATCGGGTCCGATGTGCAGATCGAGCCCGGCCAACTGAATCTGATGACGTCCGGGCACGGGATCGCGCATTCGGAGTACACCGTCACCGGGGCGCCGGCCGGGCAGGGGCTGCAACTGTGGATCGCGCTACCCGAGGGCGCGCGCGAGATCGCACCGCATTTCGAACAGCATCGCGAGCTGCCGGTGCTGGATCTGCCGGGCCTGCGAGCGCGGGTGCTGATCGGCTCGCTGGCCGGCGTGCGGTCCCCGGCGACCGCGTATACGCCGATCGTCGGCGCGGATATGCGGCTGGACCCCGGCAGCGCGGTAAATCTGCCGCTGACAACGGAATTCGAGCACGCGCTGCTGGTCATCGATGGCGAGCTGAGCGTGGCGGACCAGCCGGTGACGCCCGGCGCGCTGCTGTATCTGGGCAGTGACCGCAGCGAATTGCCGCTCTCCAGCGCGGGCGGTGCGCATGTCGTGCTGATCGGCGGCGAGCCGCTCGGCGAGGATCTGGTGATGTGGTGGAACTTCGTGGCACGCAGCCACGATGAGATCCTCGAGGCCCGAAACGCCTGGGAATCCCATGATCTCGCCCGCTTCCCCGATATCGCCGGGCACACCCCTGACCAGCGCATTCCCGCCCCACCGCTGCCCAACCTGCGCCTGAAGCCGCGCAAGCGCCGCGTGGTTTAGGGCAGCTCGTATACCACCGCGCCGGAATCCGATTCGGTATTCATCGACTGAGTTCCGATGACGCGCAACAGATCCAGTTTGTCCTGGGCATCACCGCCGGGACGTGGATACAGCACGAGCAGGGTCTGGGAAGAGGTCGGGCTGACCAGCGTCTCACAGAGCAGGTCGAGCACACCGAGTTCGGGATGGATTACCCGCTTGGCATCCGAGTGCCGCGCCGCCACTTCGTGTTCGGCCCAGAGGTACTCGAATTCGGAACTCTCGGCGCGCAGCCGCGTCACCAGCTCGACGACGTCGGGGTCGCCCGAGCGCCGCGCGGCCGTGGCCCGCAGATCCGCGACATGCCTGCGGATCAGGCGATCCCAGTCCTCCTGCGGATAGTGGCTGCGGGTCTGCGGCTCGGTGAACAGCCGCCACAGCAGGTAGCGATGCAGTCCGGTGTAGCGGGAGAAGTCGCCGAACAGGTTGATATGCATGCGGTTCTGCGCCAGCGTCTCGCTCAGGTCGGAGATCACGCAAGCCGGGGTGTCCTCGAGCTTGGACAACAGGAACAGCATGCCCGGGCCGACGTGCGCGGCGGCGGCGCCACGTTGAGGCGCGGGATGCCCGCACAGGTGGAACAGGTGATCGCGCTCGTCGTCGGTCAGCCTCAGCGCACGGGCCACCGCGCCCAGCACCTGCACCGACGGCCGCGGACCCCGGGACTGCTCGAGCCGGGTGTAATAGTCGGTGGACATTCCGGCCAGCAGCGCCACCTCGTCGCGGCGTAAGCCCGGCGTGCGCCGCCGGACACCCGGCAGCAACCCCACGTCGGCCGGTTGCAGCTGCTCGCGGCGGCAGCGCAGGAAATCGGCTAGTTCGTCGCGGTCCATATGTCCACTGTCCTCCTGCCCGGATCGCCCAGCCAGGGATCGCCGATCCCCCGATACGCGCTCCTCCCCGATCCTGGGATAGCGCGCGCAGAATTTTCGGTATGACCACTATCGACACAACCAAGCTCGGCACGACCGGCCCCGTCGTCAGCCGGATCGGCCTCGGCGGCATGAGCATGTCCGGCGTGTACGGAAAGGCCGACGAAAAAGAGTCCATCGCTACCATCCACGCCGCACTCGACGCGGGCGTGAACCTGATCGACACCGGCGATTTCTACGCCATGGGCCATAACGAGATGCTGATCCAGCGCGCCCTGGCCGACCGCAAGCGCGAGGATTATCTGCTCAGCGTGAAATTCGGTGCGCTGCGCGGACCGAATGACAGCTGGGGCGGTTTCGACGGCCGTCCAGCGGCGGTTCGCAATTTCCTGGCATATTCACTACAGCGGCTCGGCGTGGATTACATCGATATCTACCGGCCCGCGCGGCTGGACCCGAATGTCCCGATCGAGGACACCGTCGGGGCCATCGCGGAGATGGTGCAGGCCGGATTCGTGCGGCATATCGGGCTGTCCGAGATCGGCGTGGACACCCTGCGCCGCGCCGCGGCCGTGCATCCGATCGTGGATCTGCAGATCGAGTACTCGCTGATCACCCGGACGATCGAGGAGCGGATCCTGCCGACCGCCCGCGAACTCGGCACCGCGATCACCGCCTACGGTGTGCTGTCGCGCGGCCTGCTGAGCGATTCGCTGCGCGACCGCCGCCCGTTCGCGCCCGACGATTTCCGGGCGCACAGCCCGCGTTTCCAGGGCGAGAACCTCACGGCCAACCTGCGTTTGGTCGACGCTCTGGCCGCCATCGCCGAAGGCCACGGCGCCACCGTGGCACAGCTGGCGATCGCGTGGGCGCTGTCCAGGGGTGCTGACATCGTCCCGGTGATCGGCGCACGCACCGCCGAGCGGCTGGCCGAATCTCTTGGCGCACTGGAGCTGACGCTGTCCGAGGACGAACTCGCGGCGATCGAGGCGGCCGCGCCCGCCGATCAGGTGGCCGGAACCCGCTATGCCGCACCGCAAATGGCACTGCTGGACAGCGAACGCTGAGCGCGATTCCCTGTGATCGGCGGGTGATTCGCCGGTCACAGGGTTCGTGGCCCCGGTTACAGGGGCTGGTCGGCCGGCTCGGCAAGCTGGTATCTTCGAAACGCGAGTATTTCCCGTGGTGGGGAGGACGCTATGCCGATTCGAGGACACCGATGAGCGGTACCGATCCCGCGGCCGACCAGGGGCAGCCGAATTCGTGGGACGCTGTCGACGCCGACACTCACAACGGCACGCTCGGCCTGAATCCGATCAACGTCGACCTGCAGCTGTTCACGAAATGCATCCAGGATTGCCAGACCACGATCTCCCGGCTCGAATGGTATCAAAAATACATCCAGGACAATTCCCTGGATAATATCAAGCAATTCTCGAACGAGCCCGGTGGAAAAGCGCTGACAAATATGTTCAGCAGCCGGGGGCAGCAGCTCATCTCCACGATGTACTCGTTGCAGAACACCATGGAGAAGATGGGCGACGCCTTCACCACGGCATTGCAGACCTACCTGAACCACGAGCATATGACGAGTTCGGATCTCAACCGGATCGGGTCGATGTCCGGCGTGACCCCGTCCGCGCCCCCGAGCGCACCGCCGACCGATTTCAACCCCCCGGCCTCGGGCTCGCCGATCAGCACCATCTCGCTCGATCGTCCGCCCGTCACGAATGCCGACAACGGCATCTACAGTTCCATCCGCCCGGGCGAGAGCATGCTCTTCGACGATTTCTACGAGTTCGGAAAGTCGTTGCACGGATCGGACTCGATCGCGCGGACCGCGGGCATCCAGTATTCCTGGATGGCCGATCAGGTCCGCAGCGATATGTCGACCCTGCACGACGATCTGGTGCTGCTATCCGACGACGGCTGGACCGGTTCCGGCAAACAGGCCGCCATCGACGCCGTCGCCACTATCCGTGACCATTCCTCGAACCTCTCGGATTCGATCAAGGCCCTGGGCGAGAATCTCCAGACCTGCGCGGAATGGCTGTTGTCCACGTATCAGGGCATGCCGGTCAACACGGCGATGGGTTATCTGGCCAGCGGCACACCCGGTGGCGAGCTGATGCTCGCCCTGGGCCAGTACCGGGGCGTCTACAGCCAGACCTATGTCCCCGGAATCACCACCGCCGCAGCGGAAATGCCGACGATACAACCCGGCGTCGCGAGCAGTCCCCACAGCTCGGCCCAGCCCGGCGTCACCACCGCGAGCGCCGTCTCGAACTCCTCCGCGCCCGACGCGAGCAGCTATGTACCCCAGAACAACGCCGCCGCCCAGGAATCCCTGGAACCGGTGCCGACCGGCGATGTCGGCCAGTGGATCGATCAGGCCACCCAGATCCTGCTGCAGATGGGCTACGCCCCGAATCAGATCGACGCCCGGGCCATCGCGACGATCATCGCCCATGAATCGGCCGGCAACCCGCACGCCATCAACCTGTACGACAGCAACGCCGTGGCGGGTCACCCCTCCAAGGGCCTGATGCAGACCATCGATGGCACCTTCAACGCCTATATGGCGCCTGGCCACGGCGACGTCTGGAATCCGGTCGACAACATCGTCGCCGGAGTCCGCTACGCCATCGCCCGCTACGGCTCCTTGGACAGCGTCCCCGGCGTCGCGGCGGTCGCCGAAGGCCATGCCTACCAAGGTTACTGAGCCACCTACTTGCGCCGGGGCCGGATCACCGCGGTGAAACTCGCCGCGGCAACGGACTTCCCGGTGTTGTCGGTGATGTCGACCGGCACGGCGAGTTCAACGTCCTTGCCCGCCTGGATATCCGCCCGCATCCCGGCCACGACCGCATCGGACAACTCCGAGGTGGCCCGGATCGGCCCCACCTCCCCCTTTGCCCGCGCCAGATATTCGATCCGCCCGTCCCGCGCCACGATGAACGCATCCCCCATCAGATCCACGATCCCGGAGATCGACACACCCATGGCCACGGTCTCGGCCAGCCCGAACAGGATCGCCGCGTGCAGATCCCCGTTGTGGTTCAGATGCTCGGGCTTGGGCACGATCTGCACGACGTTGCGGCCCTCCCGATACTCGACGCTCGCCATGCCCGCGTACTGCAAGAAGCCCAGCTTCTGAAACCCGGCCCACACCAGATCGCCCAGGGCGCTGTCCATCCCGACTCCCATCAAATTAGAACACGTTCTACTGTGTCGTACAGCGTACAGGGAGTGCGGGCGCTACGTAAGACACCTGTCAGACATCTGTCCATACTCGCCCGCGGCTCATTGCGGCGCTCGAATCTCCGGGATCCGCGGATCCAGGCCAATGCGAGGACATCGACGGGTCCGGTTGTTGTCCTTGTTCCGGCGCGACCGTCGGTGTTATATTTTTTCTGTAGTGCCATGCGTTCTGTTTATCAATCACGATATCGCCAACGGGTGGGCCCTGTATGCAGCAACCGGCGTAATAAGCAAATCCTTGGACATCTTCTCTTGATGACAAGTGTCTTCTGCTCTCGCGGTATACAACACATCGAACCGGCAGTTCAGCGGTAGGTCCGCGTCGATGCGAGTTTACTGCGCATTCATTGTCGTGCGCTCACGATGCAATCATTAGCGCGGGAAAGGTGCTGTGTCATGCGTCTGTTGATTTCTCCGGATAATGTCGACGAGGCCATCGTCTGTGCGAAGGCGGCACAATTTCTGGATATCGTCGATGTCAAGAAACCCGATGAAGGGTCGCTGGGCGCGAATTATCCGTGGGTGATACGGGAGATTCGATCCATCGTGCCCGCGGACAAACCGGTGTCGGCCACGCTGGGCGATGTGCCGTACAAGCCGGGCACGGTCGCGCAGGCGGCGCTGGGGGCCGCGGTCGCCGGTGCCACCTATATCAAGGTCGGGCTGATGGGCTGTGTAACCCCCGCTCAGGGAATCGAAGTCATGCGCGGGGTGTGGCGGTCGGTCAAGGAGTACAACCCCGAAGCCCTGGTCGTGGCCTCGGGCTACGCCGATGCGCATCGGGTCGGTTGTATCAGTCCGCTGTCGATTCCCTATATCGCGCAACAGTCCGGCTCGGATGTGGCGATGCTCGATACCGCGATCAAGGACGGCAAGAGCCTGTTCGACCATCTTCCGGTCGAGGAGTGCAGGCGCTTCGTGGAGTCGACCCACGAGGCGAACCTGCTGGCCGCGCTGGCGGGAAGCGTGAAGAGCGAGCACCTCGAGGCGCTGACCGCGATGGAGACCGACATCGTCGGGGTGCGTGGGGCGGTCTGCGAGAGAGGCGACCGGAATACCGGCCGGATCCAGCCGCACCTGATCGCCGCGTTCCGCGCGGAGATGGATCGCCACAGGGTCGCGGTGAGCTGATCCGATGATCATGACGCGCCCGGATGCCCACCTGGGCACGGTCTTCGACGTGGTGAATCCGGCGACGGGACAGGTTTTCGCACAATCGCCACAGCACTCGCCCGCAGACCTGGACACCGTCGTCGCGCGCGCGTGCACGGCATGGCCGCAGTGGCGCGCCGATCCCGTGGGACGCACCGCGGCCATGCTCGACGCGGCCGCCGCCGTCGAGGCCGCGGGCGCGGAGTTGGCAACGGTGCTCACCCGGGAACAGGGCAAGCCACTGGCGGAGTCCCGAGCCGAGGTCGCGCGGGTGGCGGCACGGCTGCGTCATTTCTCCGGGCTGGCGCCGAAGGCCGATCGGATCCGGGACGGCCGGGCCGTGCACACCGAGCTGCGATGGCATTCGCTCGGTCCGGTCGCCGCGATCACGCCCTGGAACTTTCCCCTCCAACTGGCGTCGTCGAAGATCGCCCCGGCGCTCGCCGCCGGTAGCACCGTGGTGCTCAAGCCGTCCCCGTACACGCCGCTGGCGACGGCACTGTTGGAACAGGTGCTGGGTTCGGTACTCCCGCCCGGGGTATTCGGGGTGGTCACCGGCCGGGAACCGCTGGGATCCCAGCTCGCCGGGCACCCGGACATCGCCCACGTGACCTTCACCGGTTCGATCGCCACGGGCCGCAGGGTGGCCATGCAGGCGGCGAGCGGGCTCAAACGGGTGACCCTGGAATTGGGTGGCAACGACGCCGCGATCATCCTCGACGACGCCGACATCGACCGGATCGCCGACACCCTGTTCTGGTCGGCGTTCCGCAACTGCGGACAGGTCTGCATGGCGGTCAAGCGGGTCTACGCCCCCACCCGGCTGTACGACGACGTGGTCACCGCCCTCACCCACCGCGCTCGCGAGGTGGTCGTCGGCGACGGCCTGGACGAGACGACGCAGATCGGCCCGATCAACAACGCGCGCCAGCTCGAGCGGGTCGAGCACCTGGTCGCGGACGGCCGCGCCGCCGGGGCACGGGTCGCCGCGGGCGGCGACCGGCCCGACCGGCCCGGCTACTTCTTCGCCCCGACGATCCTGGCCGATGTGCCCGGCGACTGCGCCGTGGTGACCGAGGAACAATTCGGCCCGGTATTGCCGGTGATCCGCTATTCGAACCTCGACGACGCCGTCCAGGCGGCCAACGCCACCCGATTCGGGCTGGGCGGCTCGGTCTGGGGAACAGACCTCGACCGTGCCGCGGCCGTCGCCGATCGGCTGGAATGCGGCACGGCATGGATCAACCACCACGCGGAATTGTCCCTGGCCCAACCCTTCACCGGCGTCAAGGACAGTGGAGTCGGCGTCGCCGGCGGCGAGTGGGGTATGTACGGCAATCTGCGGCCGATGGTCATCCACCGGCCCGAGTCCGGCGCGTAGGGGACGGCATGCAGGTCACCGCCGCGGTTCTGCGCGACTACGACACACCGTTCACCCTCGAGGAAATCAGCCTCCGCACGCGCCTGGCGGCCGACGAGATCCTGGTCCGAATAGCCGGCTGCGGGCTGTGCCACACCGATCTGGCCGTCCGCTACTCGGCCGGGCAGTCTCCGGTGCCCGCGGTCCTCGGCCACGAGGGTGCGGGGATCGTGACGGTCGTCGGCGACGCGGTGACCGATATCGAGACCGACGACCATGTGCTGCTGAGTTTCGACTCGTGCGGGCAATGCCGCAATTGCCTGCGAGCCGCACCGTCCTACTGCGAATCCTTCGCCGCGCTGAACCTGTTCGGCCGACGTCGCGACGACGCGCACCGATTCACCGACCGCGACGGCCGGCGCCTGGCGCCCCGATGGTTCGGGCAGTCGTCCTTCGCCGGCTACGCGGTGGTCCGTGCCCGCAACGCCGTCCGTGTCGATCGCGCACTGCCGATCGAGCTGCTGGGGCCACTCGGCTGCGGCTTTCTCACCGGCGCGGGCACCGTACTCGAGACATTCCGGATGTCCGCCGGCGACACCTTCGCCGTCTTCGGCGCCGGAGCCGTTGGGCTGGCCGCCATCATGGCCGCGAAGGCCACCTCCGCGACGGTCCTGGCCGTGGACCGGCACGGCGAACGACTCGACATCGCCGAAAAACTCGGCGCGATACCGATCCCGCTCGGTGCACCCGACATCGGCAACGAGGTCCGGCGGCGCAGCGGCGGCGGCGTCCAATTCGCGCTGGACACAACGGGATCCGCGGAACTGATCAATCACGCCCTCGCGGCGCTGCTGCCCCGGGGAACGCTCGCGGTGATCAGCCGGCAGCGCGCACCGCTGACCCTCGCGCCCGGCCTCCTGGACCGCGGCAGGCGCATAGCGCACGTCTGTGAAGGAGACGCCGTCCCGCGCGTCCTGATTCCACGCCTGATCGCGCTGTGGCTCGGCGGCGGCTTTCCCTTCGACCAGCTGATCACCACCTATCCCCTGTCGGCGATCAACGACGCCGAAAACGACTGCCGCACCGGGCGAGTGGTCAAACCCGTACTGCTCCCACCCCACACCGATTGAAGGAGCTCGTCATGCCACAGATCACGGACACCGGTGTCGACAGCGGTGTCGGGCGGACAGCTCTGCTGGTCGCCGCGGCCAGAGCGATCGAGACCCACCGATCCGACTCCCTGGCCGGCGATATCTACGCCGAGCATTTCGTCCGCGCCGCAAGGGTTTCCGCGGCCTGGCCGGTCCACCCGGCGCAGGTGCCCGGCGGCGAGGCAAATCCCTTGTGGGGCAGGTTCGCCCGGTACTTCGGCCTGCGCACAAGGGTCTTCGACGACTACCTCATCCAGCAGGCCCGCACCGGCACCCGCCAGATCGTCCTGCTCGGCGCCGGCCTGGACACGCGAGCCTTCCGAATCGATTGGCCTGCGGGCCAAACGATCTACGAACTCGACCGCGCCGACGTGCTGGCCTTCAAACACGCGGTACTCGACGCCGCCCCCACAACGACACGACGTCCGATCGCAGCGGATCTGGCCCAGGACTGGGCCCGCCCCCTCCTAGAGGCCGGCTTCGACCCCACCGCGCCGACCGCCTGGCTGATCGAGGGCGTGCTGTTCTACCTACCAGCGGCAATCGAACACAGCCTGTTCGAAACCCTCAACGCCCTCAGCGCCGAATCCAGCCACGTAGTCTTCGAAATCAAACCCGGCCTGGAATCCCCGGAAGTCCGCGACAGCTCCATCTACGCCGCGACCCGCCGGCAACTGAACATCGACCTCCCCGAACTCTTCGACCACGACCCCCGCCCCGACTCCACCACCGCCCTGACCGAATA
>NZ_JAGPOX010000421.1 GCF_019038435.1 Nocardia alni | reverse complement strand
GTGAGCGCGGCATTGCCCAGCGCACCGACAGCCGTCTGTACGGCGGCGATCACCGATCGCGCGATTTGCGTCTTCACCAGTGAAAGCCCCGGCACCACACCGGGTTCCTGCGCCTCGAGGCGATGCAAGGCTCTGGCCGAAGCGGCCGGGCTGCAGGTCGAGGTCTTCGACGAAAAGGCTTTGGCGGCAGGCGGTTACGGCGGCATCATCGGCGTCGGCAAGGGCTCCTCGCGCCCGCCGCGGCTGATCCGT
>NZ_JAGPOX010000420.1 GCF_019038435.1 Nocardia alni | reverse complement strand
GGGCCGGCGCCGTGACCCTCGGGGCCGGGCCCGAGCCGCGCCTCTCGGTCCAGGCGACCCTGGCGGCCGAGACGCTCAACCTGTCGCCGCTCCTCGCCGACCTGATCCGGCTGTTCGAGGCCGAGCCTGCGGGTGGGGCTCGGCGACGACGTCCTGGATGGGGCCGGCGCCGTGACCCTCGGGGCCGGGCCCGAGCCGCGCCTCTCGGTCCAGGCGACCCTGGCGGCCGAGACGCTCAACCTGTCGCCGCTCCTCGCCGACCTGATCCGGCTGTTCGAGGCCGAGCC
>NZ_JAGPOX010000419.1 GCF_019038435.1 Nocardia alni | reverse complement strand
ACACCACCGATCAGACCACCACCCACACCACCGATCAACGCGGCCGGGTTGAACTCCCACTGCCCGGTCATCACCCCATACGCCACGATCCCCGCACCCGCACCCACCAAACCCGCCGGGATACCCGACCCCACCGCGATCGCCCCGGCCTTCCACCAGGTCATCTTGCCCTCACCGACCAGACCACCCAAATACTTGCCACCGAAATGACCGATCGGGGTCGCCACCCCCGCCGACACCGCCCCGGTCACCCCCGACTCGATCGCCTGCACCCAATTGATGCCATGACGATGCCCCTGACCGACCTCGATCTCCTGCGCCAAAAGATCCGCCCCGAAACCGATCCCGCCCTGCTTGAGCGCCTCGATCGC
>NZ_JAGPOX010000041.1 GCF_019038435.1 Nocardia alni | reverse complement strand
GTCGGGCACCGCTGCTTGCTCCTTCGTCGCCTACGCAGCGGTACCCGACCGACGCGCCGCGCCGAACACCTCATTGTTATTGCCTCCTCCTAGGAGGTTCCGGCGTACAGAGACGCTTCGCCGCTGGGCGCGTTGGTGGTTGCGTTAGCGGGGACGTTCAGCGGTGTCGGACGCCAACCGGCTGTCAGCACCCGGCGCATGGTTCCGGCGTGCGGAGAGGCTTCGCCGGTGGGAGCGTTGGTGGCTGGGAGGGTGGTTCGCTGAATCCGGTCCGGAATGCAACCCGTTCCAGTTAGTCTGCGAGAACGTTCGTTAACTTGGGAGGGTCGATGAGGACCGTGCTGCGACGCAGACTGCCGGGATCCTTAGTGGTAGTGACGATTTTTTTGGCGCTGTGGATCGGCGCGACGGGGACGGCCGCCGCCGAATATCCGGTAGATTACAACCTCTTCTCCGGCGTACCCGGGGAGCTCGAGCATCCCGGCGGCTCGCTCCCGGGATCCAACGACCGGTTCTGCCGTCCGAGCGCCGCGCATCCGGATCCGGTGGTGCTGGTGCACGGCACCGGTGGTGGGGCGCAAACCAATTGGGGTGTGTACGTTCCGCTGCTCGCGAACGCCGGGTACTGCGTCTACGCGCTGACCTACGGCGCGTACGACAATCTGCCCTGGCCCGTCTCGGCGATCGGCGGCATGCGGCCTATTCAGGACAGCGCGGCGCAGTTGGCCGCGTTCGTGCACCAGGTGCTGGCGACAACGGGAGCCTCGAAGGTCGATCTGATCGCCCACTCGCAGGGCAATATCGTCGGCAACTACTACATCAAGCGGCTCGGTGGCGAGGCGATGGTGGACAAGTTCGTCGCACTGGCCGCGCCCTGGGTGGGCACCTTCGACCCGCAGACCGACATGATCCGCGCGTTCGCCCGGCAGCTGGGCGTCGAACCCGCGGTGGACGCCATGCTCACGGCAGGGGCGTGCCTGCCGTGCGGCCAGATGGTCGGGCATTCGGCGTTCCTGCGGCGGCTGAACGCGGACGGCGTGTACGACCGGCATGTCACCTACACCAATATCGAGACCCGCTACGACGAGCTGATCGTGCCGTTTACCGTCGGTGTGACTCCCGGGCCCGGGGTAACGCAGATCCTGTTGCAGGACGGGTGCCCGGTCGACTACTCCGAGCACGCGGGCCTGGTGGCCGACGCCCGGGCCGCCGGGTTCGCGCTGAACGCGCTGGACCCGGCGCATCCGCGACCGGTGCCCTGCCACCTCACCCTCCCGGCGGTCGGGGGGTGAGAGCGTCCGGCGGTCCGGGTCCGTCGACCGCTTCGCGCTGATGTGCGGCGGCTATGAATGTCCGCCCCGAGGAGCTGCCCGGTGTTCGCTCTGGGCATAGTTGGGGTGGAAACGATTACGACGTCGGTCACGTTATGCATGAATGAGTCGAGTTGTCGGTCGTCCGCAATAGGGTGGACGGACGGCACCCGTCACCCTTGCCAACTAGAGTGGGAGGCAGGGGAGGCAACCCCAGGGCTTCATGGCAGGCTTGCGCGAGAGGAAACACCGAGCGCCGGATGCCGGAATGTCGGAGCAGGAGAGTGAGGGAGCGATGTTCGAGAGGTTCACCGACCGCGCGAGGCGCGTCGTTGTCCTGGCCCAAGAAGAGGCCCGGATGCTCAACCACAACTACATCGGTACCGAGCACATCCTGCTGGGACTGATTCACGAGGGTGAGGGCGTCGCGGCCAAGTCGCTCGAGTCGCTCGGCATCTCGTTGGAGGGCGTCCGCAGCCAGGTCGAGGAGATCATCGGGCAGGGCCAGCAGGCCCCGTCCGGCCACATCCCCTTCACCCCGAGGGCCAAGAAGGTGCTGGAGCTGAGCCTGCGCGAGGCGCTGCAGCTCGGCCACAACTACATCGGTACCGAGCACATCCTGCTCGGTCTGATCCGCGAGGGCGAGGGCGTGGCGGCCCAGGTGCTGGTCAAGCTGGGCGCCGACCTCAACCGCGTACGTCAGCAGGTCATCCAGCTGCTGTCGGGCTACCAGGGCAAGGAGCCGGTGGAGTCGGGCTCGCGTGGCGAGTCGGGCACCCCGTCCACCTCGCTGGTGCTCGACCAGTTCGGTCGCAACCTGACCCAGGCCGCGCTCGAGGGCAAACTCGACCCGGTCATCGGCCGCGCGAAAGAGATCGAGCGGGTCATGCAGGTGCTGTCCCGCCGCACCAAGAACAACCCGGTGCTGATCGGCGAGCCCGGTGTCGGCAAGACAGCCGTCGTCGAGGGCCTGGCTCAGGCCATCGTCAACGGCGAGGTGCCCGAGACCCTGAAGGACAAGCAGCTGTACACCCTCGACCTGGGTTCCCTGGTCGCGGGCAGCCGCTACCGCGGTGACTTCGAGGAACGCCTGAAGAAGGTGCTCAAGGAGATCAACACCCGCGGTGACATCATCCTGTTCATCGACGAGCTGCACACCCTGGTGGGTGCGGGTGCGGCCGAGGGCGCCATCGACGCGGCCTCGATCCTCAAGCCCAAGCTGGCCCGCGGTGAGCTGCAGACCATCGGCGCGACCACCCTCGACGAGTACCGCAAGTACATCGAGAAGGACGCCGCCCTGGAGCGCCGGTTCCAGCCGGTCCAGGTGGGCGAGCCGACAGTCGAGCACACCATCAACATCCTCAAGGGCCTGCGCGACCGGTACGAGGCGCATCACCGCGTCTCCATCACCGACTCCGCGCTGGTCGCGGCCGCCACACTGGCCGACCGCTACATCAACGACCGCTTCCTGCCGGACAAGGCGATCGACCTGATCGACGAGGCCGGCGCCCGGATGCGTATCCGCCGCATGACCGCGCCGCCGGACCTGCGCGAATTCGACGACAAGATCGCCGACGCGCGCCGGGAGAAGGAGTCCGCGATCGACGCGCAGGACTTCGAGAAGGCCGCGCGCCTACGCGACAAGGAGAAGCAGCTCGTCGCCAAGCGCGCCGACCGGGAGAAGCAGTGGCGTTCGGGTGACCTGGACGTCGTGGCCGAGGTCGACGACGAGCAGATCGCCGAGGTGCTGGCCAACTGGACCGGCATCCCGGTGTTCAAGCTGACCGAGGAGGAGACCACCCGTCTGCTCCGCATGGAAGATGAGCTGCACAAGCGGATCATCGGCCAGGAGGATGCGGTCCAGGCGGTCTCCAAGGCCATCCGCCGCACTCGCGCCGGCCTGAAGGACCCCAAGCGTCCGTCCGGTTCCTTCATCTTCGCCGGTCCGTCCGGTGTCGGTAAGACCGAGCTGTCCAAGGCGCTGGCGAACTTCCTGTTCGGCGACGACGACGCGCTCATCCAGATCGACATGGGCGAGTTCCACGACCGCTTCACCGCGTCGCGGCTGTTCGGCGCCCCTCCGGGCTACGTCGGCTACGAGGAGGGCGGCCAGCTCACCGAGAAGGTGCGCCGTAAGCCGTTCTCGGTCGTGCTGTTCGACGAGATCGAGAAGGCCCACCAGGAGATCTACAACACCCTGTTGCAGGTCTTGGAGGACGGCCGCCTCACCGACGGTCAGGGCCGCACGGTCGACTTCAAGAACACCGTGCTGATCTTCACCTCGAACCTCGGCACCTCGGATATCTCGAAGGCTGTCGGCCTGGGCTTCACCCAGTCCAACATCGAGGGCTCGAACTACGAGCGGATGAAGCTCAAGGTCAACGACGAGCTGAAGAAGCACTTCCGCCCCGAGTTCCTGAACCGCATCGACGACGTGATCGTCTTCCACCAGCTCACCACCGAGCAGATCGTGGAGATGGTGGATCTGATGATCAACCGCGTCGGCAACCAGCTGCGGAACAAGGATATGGAGATGGAGCTGTCCGACCAGGCCAAGTCCCTGCTGGCCAAGCGCGGCTTCGACCCGGTGCTGGGCGCCCGCCCGCTGCGCCGGACCATCCAGCGCGAGATCGAGGATCAGCTCTCCGAGAAGATCCTGTTCGGCGAGATCGGCCCCGGCCAGATCGTCGAGGTCGACGTCGAAGGCTGGGACGGCGAGGGCGCCGGCGAGGACGCGAAGTTCACCTTCGTAGGCAAGCCCAAGCCGGCCAAGCCGGTAGACGAGGAGGAGAAGCCGGAACCGGCCCTGGCCGGCGAGTCCGCAGCCTCCGGGGAGTAGTAAACCCACTTCCCTCAGACACGAGGACCCCTTCCACCACACGGTGGGAGGGGTCCTCGCCCGTTCGCGACAGAGGCTGCCTGGCGAGGGCTTGACAGACTTATCGGAGTACTGAGCGAGAAGGCGGTTCGTGGACGGAATCATCGTGGAGCGCGACGGCAGGTGGCGGATGCCGTTGCGTCGGAGCACGGTCGTAGCGATCGGCTGGCATGAGCAGTGCTTGGTCCTGTCGTTCGCCAATGGAATGGATGTGGCGGCCGGATATTCCTCGCAGCTTTCGCCGGTTTTCCGGATTTCCGGTGATCAGGACCGCAAACCGATTGTGGAGTGGACTCGGCCGCAGGTGGAACAGGGGCTACGGTCGTCCGATGTTGTCTCATCCGTCGCGTTTCGGACCGGCGAGCTCAGAATTGGGTTTCGTAACGGCTGGACCATCCGTGCGGTGGCAACGGATCCTGTTTGTCCCGCGAGAATTCGGGTCGATGGACAGGTGCTGTGGGACGGCTCCGGCATCCACGATGTAGCCGGATTCGAGGTCGAAAAACCGGTACTACCTGCTGCCCCCGTAGCCTGGCCGGATTCCGACGACATCAATGACATACCCTGGCCCGACGTACACGGCCCGGCTACATAACCAGTCGATGCCCAAGGAATGCACACACGGCCGCCGACGCGATCCTGAGCCTCGCGGTAGGGAGGCGTCGCGTCTGTTCGTGGCGCGTCGGGGGACAACGATTCGGAGGAAATTCGGTGGCGGAACGGTAAGTGGGTGTTCATCGTCATTGACGGAGGGTTGACGAAAGGATCACACGCTTACCGGTAGTCAGGTCGAGGCGTTCGTCAGCGAGGGGTTCGTCAAGGTGGAGCGGGCCTTTTCGCGGGATATCGCCGATGCGGGCCGGGAAATTCTGTGGCGGGCCACGACTTCACCACGTGGCGGATCAACCTGTGGTCGACGGGGCGCGCGTTGCTGATGCTGTTCTCTGATGTGGGTATCGACGACGCGCCGACCAGGATCAGGGTCGGTTCGCATCTGCGGCTGCCGAAGGTGTTGGAGCCCGCTGGGGAAGCAGGTCTAGGTTTCGAACTGCTCGACACCTACGCTGCGACAGCCGATCTGCCGTTGGCGCTGGCCACCGGGCAGGCGGGTGATGTGTATCTGTGCCATCCGTTCCTGGTGCATGCCGCGCAGCCCAATTGGAATGGGCGCCCGAGGTTCATGGCGCAACCGCCGCTGTATTCGCGCGAACCCTGCGCATTAGACCGGTCCGATGGCGCCTATTCACCTGTGGAGCAGGGGATTCGGCGCGGCCTCGCATGAATTGTCCGAAATGGCCCCTCGATCAGCGCAGCCGGTCGAGGATCGGCTGGAAGGCATCGGCCAGTCCGCCCGGGACGATCACCTCATCGATGCCGTATTTGTCCTGCCGGTACTCGAGGACCGCCGCGGCCTCGGCCGGGTCCGCGGGGAGCAGGCCGACCGCACCCGCTTCACGCAACTCGGCGGCGCTCGGGACATGCCCGTACACCCGAGGTGCGAACAGTTGGTCGCCGATGCCGACGATCTGCTGGGTGAACGCGACGGGACGATCGGTCGCCTCGCGCGCGGTGGCGATCAGCGCCGCCAGATCGTCCTCGGTGGCGGTGGGGAACAGGGCGGGCAGGATCCGGTCGGCGACCTGTGCGGCGGCCGCTAGCATTCGAGGACCCGCGGCGGCGATCATCACCGGCGGCGCGGGATCGACCCGGGTGCGGACGGCGGCCACCGTCTCGAGCACGTGTGCGCGGCGCTGCGTCGCCGAACCCCACCGGCGTTCGAGCTGTTCGGTCTCCTGTTGCGCGTCGGGGCGGCCGACGCCGATCCCCAATTCGAAGCGTCCGCCGGAAAGCAATTGCAGTGTGGCGCTTTCCCGGACGGTCTCGGCGACGGAGCGCAGCGGTGCGGCGATGACGTTCGGCCGCAGCCGCAGCGTGTCGGTCACCGCCGCGGCGGCGGCCAAGGCCGGATACGGCGACGGGACGTAAAAATTATCCGGCAGCAAAAGTGTGTGATATCCCTGCCGCTCAGCCCTTTTCGCGGTCTCTACCCATTCGAATCCCGAGTCGGGAACATGCATTGTGCCGAATCGTATTGTCATGATGCTTCTCCCGTAGCGAGTTATCGTCGTCCAGTCTGCCCCTGCGGCCCGAGGGACGCGTCGGTGCGATTGCGATAATTCGCGTACGTATCGAAGCGTATTGCGGTGTAGTGGTTTTCGGCGTCTATTGCCAGCCGGGTCGCACCAGACCCGATTCATATGCCATGACAACCAATTGGGTCCGGTCGCGGGCGTCGAGTTTCAACAGGATTCGGCTGACGTGTGTGCGAGCGGTGGCCGGGCTCATGAACAGTCTTTCGGCGATCTCGGCATTGGTCAGGCCCTCGGCCACCAGGGTCATCACCTCACGCTCGCGATCGGTCAATTCGGTCAACGCGGCCGCGGGCGCCGGCTTTGCGCGCGAGGCGAATTCGGCGACGAGGCGGCGAGTGACGCTGGGGGACAACAGCGCATCCCCACCGCTGACCACCCGCACCGCCCGGACGAGGTCCGCGGGCTCGGTATGCTTGACGAGGAATCCCGTTGCCCCCGCACGCATCGCCTCGAAGACGTACTCGTCGAGCTCGAACGTCGTCAGCACGACCACCCGCACACCCGCCAGCCGCGGATCGGCGGCGATCTCCCGGGTGGCGGCCAACCCGTCCAGCACCGGCATTCGGATGTCCATCAACACCACATCGGGGGTCAGCTCCCGGCACATCCGCACCGCCTGCTCCCCGTCGGCCGCCTCCCCGACCACCTCGATACCCTCCTGCGCCTCCAGCAGCGCGGCGAAACCGCCCCGCACCAGTGCCTGATCGTCGGCCACGAGGACTCGGATACGCGCGTTCTCATCGGGAATCATCGGAGCTCCTGGGGATGGGCAGGCGGGCGGTGACGCGAAAGCCGCCCGTGTGCAGCGCGGTCGCGGATACCTCGCCGCCGAGGGCGCAGGCGCGTTCGGCCATACCGGGGATGCCGTTTCCACCGAGGGTTGTGGATGACTGTGCAGCATTCTCGGGTGCGGTGTTCTCGACGGTCAGGCGTAGCTCCTCGGGCGAGTAGTCCACCTCGACAACGGCCTTCGCGCCGGGCGCGTGGCGCAGCACATTGGTCAGCGACTCCTGGACGATACGGGCGGCCGCGGTGTCCAGAACCGCGGGCAGACGAACGGGTGTACCGCGCACGCGGACCCGGACGTCGAGCCCCGCAGTCCGAGCCGGTGCCAGCAGCGTCTCCAGATCGCTCACGCGCACCGCCGGACTCGTCGGCGCGACAACGAATTCCACACCGTCCGCGCCCGAGCGCAAGGAGCGCAGCAGCGCCTGTACCTCGCCGATCGCGTCGCGGCTGGCGGCCTTGATCGCGGCCAGCGCCGTGGCCGCCTGCTCGGGTTTGCGATCGAGCAACTCCAGCGCCACCGAGGATTGCACATTGATCAGCGACAGGCTGTGCGCGAGCACATCGTGCAGCTCGCGAGCGATCGCCAGGCGCTCCTGGGTCGCGCGCTGTTCGCGTTCGGCCAGTTCGCGCGCGCGTTCGGCCTGTTGGTTACGGCGCGCGGCCTGGGCTCGCTGCCGCCGCGCGAGATGGACCACCCGCCGCTGCCGGGTCCCCTCGGCCACCGCGACCAGCACCGCCAGCCAGGCCAGTACCCCGAAGACCAGCGAATAGTCGGTCGGATGCCCGCGGATTCCGGGCGCGGGCCAGGCCATCAGCAGATAGCCCAGCGGTACCAGCGGATAGGTGTACCAGCGTGAACCGCGCGTGCCGGCGGACAGGAACGCGACCACCAGCGCGATGAAGATCGGGCCGTAGCCGAAGCCGCACAGCAGGTAGGTCAGCGTGACGGCGAGGACGCCGATCAGCACCGCTCGTGGGCAGGCACGCCGCCCCAGCAGCAGCAGCGGACCGATGACCAGCAACGCGTAGCCGAGGGCGTCGAGCTCGCGTGAGCCGGCGTCGTGCCAGTGCAGGTTCGCCGCCCGCCCGCCGCCCACCTGCACGGCGGCGACGATCAGCGTCAGCAGCAGATCCCTGCCGCCCGGACGAATCCGCGATTCCACCCTCGAACGGTAACGCCGCCGGCGCTGATAATGCCGCTGCGCAGCGCGAATTACGTCGAGATACGTATGCGTGGTCGCGCCGGGCGGCGGATGTGTCGCAGGAGGTCGCGGGCGGATTCTCAATGGCATGAACACCACCGAACCCGTCGCGGTCGTGACCACCGACGCGCTGACCAAACGCTATGGCGACCAGACGGCCGTCGACGCCGTCAGCATGCGGGTCGACGCCGGTGAGATCTACGGCTTTCTCGGTCCGAACGGGGCCGGAAAGACCACCACACTGCGCATGCTGGTCGGCCTGATCCGGGCGACCAGCGGCACCGCGACGATATTGGGCCGGCGGCCCGGCGATCCGGCGGCCCTGCGTCGCATCGGGGTGCTGATCGAGGGGCCGGGTTTCTACCCGTATCTGTCGGGGCGCGACAACCTGCGCGTCCTGGCCCGCTATCGCGGCTGCACCCGTGACGACGTCGAGGAGGCACTGGGCCGGGTCGGCCTGTCCGCTCGCGGCGACGACCGCTTCCGCACCTACTCACTGGGTATGAAGCAGCGGCTCGGCGTCGGCGCCGCACTGCTGGGCCATCCGGATCTGCTGATCCTCGACGAACCCACCAACGGACTGGACCCGGCCGGTATGGCCGAGATGCGCGAGCTCGTACTCGAACTTGCCGCCGACGGGCACACCGTCGTGCTGTCCTCTCACCTGCTCAGCGAAGTGCAGGAGATCTGCGACCGCGTCGGCGTCATCTCGCGGGGCCGTCTGCTCGCGCAGTCCACGGTGCGTGAATTGCGCGGCACGGGAACGCTTTTCCTGCGGGCCGAGCCGGTGGAGCTGGCCTTTCCCGCAGTGCGCGCGGTGGTGGGTGAGGCGGGCGCGCTGCTGACCGCCACGGGCATCAGGGTCGATGTCGATGCGGCAGACGCGCCCGCGGTGGCACGTGCGGTGATCGAGGCAGGTGCGGACCTGCTGGAGCTGCGCA
This sequence comes from Nocardia alni, assembly GCF_019038435.1. Taxonomy (GTDB): domain Bacteria; phylum Actinomycetota; class Actinomycetes; order Mycobacteriales; family Mycobacteriaceae; genus Nocardia; species Nocardia alni. Next base: position 54,822 of record NZ_JAGPOX010000041.1, on the reverse strand, counting down.
CGGACGAAAAGTCGCTGGAGGAAGTATTTTTCGAAATGACGAAGGTGGAGACGGTATGACAACCGCATCAAAATCACTCGAGGCCGTCTCGGTTACGCGACAGGACAAGGTCATGAGCCGCCTCGTGAGTGACCTTATCGCCTGCACTCGAGCAGAATTCGCGCGACTGCGTAAGTGGCCTGCTTTTTGGATCATCCTGAGCACGTGGATCGTGCTGAATCTGGTCTTCGCCTACCTGTTCAACTACCTCGCCTACACCACCGGCGCGACAACGCGCATGTCGGACGGCCAGCCGCGCGCGTTGCTGATGCGGCAGATGCTGCCCGCGGCCGTGCCCGACGTGTTCACCCAGGGCATGGCGATGTTCGGCGGTGCGCTGATGCTGGTGCTCGGCGCGCTGGTGACCGGTAGCGGATACGGTTGGGGCAGTTGGAAAACCGTGCTCACTCAGGGGCCCTCGCGGGTCCGGGTGATGGGCGGAACGATAGTGGCGCTGGCGGGGGTCGTCGTGGCGTTGGTATTGGCTGCCTTCGTGGTCGACACCGGAGTCGCCGCACTGATCGGCGCGGTGCAGCATCAGTCCCTGGCGCTGCCGGGATCGGGACGGGTGTTGCTCGGAATCGTCACGGGTATAGTGATTCTCGGGATGTGGACGCTGGCGGGTGCTCTTATCGGCGTCGCCGCTCGTGGCCCGGCGCTGGCGGTCGGGCTGGGTCTGGTGTGGGTGCTGGTGGTGGAGAATCTGTTGCGCGGTGTCGCCGCGATCTTCTCCCCGATCCGGGCGATCACCGATCATTTGCCCGGTACCGCGGCCGGATCGCTCGCGGGCGCGATGCGCACGGCATCCGGCGCGTCGACTCCCGGGGTGCTCGACATCCTTTCCCGTCCCGCCTCGTTCCTGATGCTCGCGATCTACATCGCGGTCTTCGCCGCCGCCGCGGTGTGGTTGGTGGACCGGCGCGACCTGGCCTGAGACGTCCGAGAATTCGGCCGAGGGGTCGACCGCCGACGGTTGTTCTCGTCGGCGGTCGAGTCGTGTGCCGTTCCGGCTGCGAGTAGGTTCGGGGGCGGACGGCGATCTATCACCACTGTGAAAGGACTGTGATGCCAACACGTAGCGCGCGTACCGAATGGACCGGAGGGCTGCAGGACGGCTCGGGGCGGGTCGCGCTGGTCAGTTCGGGCGTCGGCACGTACGACGTGTCGTTCCCCAAGCGGTCGGCGGTCGACGCCGACGGCACCACCAGCCCGGAGGAGCTGATCGCCGCAGCGCATTCGTCCTGCTTCGCGATGGCGTGCTCGGCGGAGATCGGCAGTGCCGGCGGTACCGTGCAGGCCCTGAACGTCGACACCGATGTGACCCTGGATTCGGATCCGGCGGGCGGCTTCCGCATCAGCACGATCAAGCTGACCGTGCGGGGCAAGGTTACCGGCTTGGACGAGGCGGGTTTCCTGAAGGCCGCCGAGGCCGCCAAGGCCGGATGCCCGATCAGCAAGGCATTGGCCGGGGTCGAGAACATCGAGCTGGACGCGGCCCTCGAATCCTGATTCACCCGGATCCGCGGGCATCGACCAGGTGAGTCGGCCGATGCCCGCGGCTCGACTGCGGCGAACAAGGCCCGCGGTGGTCCATGAACCACCGCGGGCCTGTTCGTGACCGGTCCTCGGTGACTCCTGGGGATGGCTGTGTCGGCGCTGGCCGAAGCCCGCGGCGTATGGCAGTGTGCCGAATGTGGCGTCTACTCGGTGGGCGACGATCGGCCGCCGGTCCCGGCTGCTGATCGGGGTCGGCGTGGTCGCCGTGCTCGTGGTCGCCGCGATGGTGGTGATCCGGCCCTGGCGAGGCGCACCGGCACAGACGTATCCGTGCACCGAGGACAGCGCGTCCGTGCAGCCGCAGTGGGCTCCGGCCTCGGCGGACTATTCCGCGACCTACGACAGGCACCCCTTCGTCGGCAACGGATATCTGGGACTGCGAGTGCCGCCCGCCGGAATGGGCTACGTGCAGACGGGGGAGCGGACAGGGTGGCCGCTGTACACCCCGCGCTACGACGGCGCGTTCGTCGCGGGCCTGTACGCGCGCGATCCCGCTGTGGCGGATGGACTTTCGGTGGCCGCGGCATTGCCCGTCTGGTCGACGCTTCAGGTCCAGGCCGGTGGTGACACCTACTCCGCGGCAACGCCCGCAGGACAGGTGTCGAATTTCCGGCAGACCGAATATCAGCGTTGCGGGCTGGTGCGCACCGCGCTGACCTGGACCGCCCGCGACGGTCGCGTCACCGATCTGGTCTACGACGTGATGACCGATCGGGCCGATCAGCATGCCGCCGCAGTGCATCTGACGGTGTCCCCGCGCTGGCGCGGGGAACTGGCGGTCACCGGACAGCTCGACTTCGCCGGGGCCCGCCGCATCGATCGGACCGCCACCGTGACACCGAACGGGCACACTACCGATGTCGAATTCCGCACCCGGACAACGAATGTCGTGGGCGATGTGGCCGCGGTGCTATACGCCGGTGACGCGCCCGTACAACAGGACGCCACCGGTCAGCACGCGAAAGTCGCTGTGGCGCCAGGTAACACCTACGAGTTCACCAAGTTCGTCGGTGTCGACACCTCGCTCACCTCCCGCGATCCGCAGCGCGCGGCCCTGGACACCGCGCGCCGGGTATTCCTGCGCGGCTGGGCCGAACTGCTCGCCGAACAGTCGGCCGTCTGGGCCGGCCTGTGGGATTCCGATATCGAGGTACCCGGCCGCCCCGATATGCAGAATTGGATTCACGGCGCGCTGTATTCGCTGTACTCGGCGACGAATCCGGAACAGGACAACAGCATCTCGCCGACCGGCCTGTCCAGTGACAACTACGGTGGCCTGATCTTCTGGGACGCCGATATCTGGATGTATCCTCCCCTGCTGCAATTCGCGCCGGACCTGGCCCGCTCGGTCGTCGAATATCGCTACAAGACGCTGCCCGGGGCCCGCGCGAACGCGCAGCGCCTCGGCTATCCCGGCGCGTTCTATCCGTGGACGGGCGCGGACACCGGGGATCTGTGGACCGAATGCCACAGCTGGTCCCCGCCGCACTGCCTGACCCAGATCCACCTGCAGGGCGATATCTCCCTGGCCGCCTGGCAGTACTACCTGGTCACCGGCGATCTCGGCTATCTGCGCAGCCGTAGCTGGCCGATCATGTCCGCGCTGGCCGAATTCTGGGCGGCGCGTGCGAAGGCGAATCCGGACGGCAGCTATTCGATCGACGATGTCGCCGGGCCGGACGAATACAGCAACGGCGTCGACGACGGCGTGTACACCAATGGCGTCGCCGCACTCGCGCTGCGCGATGCCGCCGCGGCCGCCCGGCTGATCGGTGTGCCCGCGCCGCCGCAGTGGTCGCAGATCGCGGATCATCTGCGCATGCCGTTCGACGCGCGGAACGACGTCTTCCAGCAGTACGACGGCTATCGCGGATCGCAGATCAAACAGGCCGATACCGTGCTGCTGGAATATCCGCTGGAATGGCCGATGTCGCCCCAGACGGCCGCGAAGACCCTGGCGTATTACGCCGGGCGCACCGATCCCGACGGCCCCGCCATGACCGATTCGGTGCACGAGATCGACGCCGCGGCACAGGGGATCCCGGGCTGTTCGATCGGCGCCTATCTGGATCGGTCGGTGCGCCCGTTCGTCCGGCCGCCGTTCGGACAGTTCGCCGAGGCGCGCGGCAACAAGGCCGGCGCGACGGATCCACTGGCCGGGTCACCGGCATTCGACTTCGATACCGCCGCAGGTGGTTTCGTGCAGGAATTCACCAATGGCCTGCTGGGACTGCGGTTTCGCGAGGATCGAGTGCGCGTTGATCCGGTGCTGCCGCCGCAGCTCGGCGAGGGTGTGGCGGTGCACGGAATACAGTGGCAAGCAAGGATATTCGACGCCGAGATCGGTCCGCGGCGTACCGTGATCACGCTGCGGTCCGGTGCGGCGCTGCCGGTGGAGACCGCGACTGGACTGCGCCGAGTCGAGCCCGGCGCATCGCTGGAACTGCCGACCCGGCGGCCCGATCTGACGCCCACCGCCGATGCCGCGCGCTGCAAGCTCGCGATGAGCGACAGCGCACAGCCGGGCGACTACGCCGAGGCGGCGGTCGACGGCGACCCGGGCACCGCCTGGGTACCCGATTCCGCCCAAGGCGCACTCACCGTGGACCTGGGCGCCGTCGCCGCCGTCACCCGCGTCGTCCCGCAGTGGACCGATCCGGCGCCGAATCTGTCATCGGTCGATGTGTCGACCGATGAGCAGACATGGACCCCGGCCGCACTGAAGGCCGATGGGGAGCTGATCACCCCGCTGTACGCACGCTATGTGCGCGTTACCGTGCGGGGCGCCGACCCATCCGCCCGCCCCGGTATCAGCGACCTGGACATCCGCACGAACTGAGGACTCCGCGGGATGATGAGCCGACAGGGCGGCTGAGCTCAGTTCTGCTTGGCCGGCACGTCCAGCACGACCTCGAACTCCAGCAGCGACGCACCCGAGGACACCGGCTTGCGCGACGGATCGCCCGCGTGCGCCTCCTTGGCCGGGCCGTCCCGCCACGCGGCGAAGGACTCCTCCGAATCCCACTGCGTGACCACGAAATACCGGTTGTCCCCGGAGACCGGTCGCAGCAGCTGGAACCCGAGGAATCCGGGCGAGTTGTCCACCGCGTGCGCGCGATGGGCGAATCGCTTCTCCAGCTCGGGTCCCGCGCCCTCGGGCACCTCGATCGCATTGATCTTTACAACAGCCATGCGTACAGGCTAGCGCTGCGGCCTCGGCTCGCGACTCCGAGCGCGACTTGGCAGATCGATTCCAACCTCGTGCACTATTAATCATTGCTAACCTTACGAGAATTGAAGTATCGTCCTGTCGCGACGGACTGGCGTACACCAGAGGGCGGGTCCTGCGTCGCTGCTCCGAAATCCCTGCCATGGCAGTGCTTTCCAGCTGTTGTCACCGGTGGCGCCAGAAAAGGAAAACGTATGGATATCGTCGACGCGCAACTGCACCTCGGGCGCCGGATGATCGAGCCGACGCTCGAAGCGATGGACGCACTCGGCATCACCTCCGTACTGCTCGACGAATTCTGGGGCGTCTACCGGGACACCGGACCGACTCATTTCGAGCCCGGTCACCTCCTGGAGAACGGTGCCTGGCGCGTATCGTGGCCGACCGCGGAAGAGGCCGCCATCCTGCATCCCGGCCGATTCTCCTATCTGGTTCGCATCGACCGCCGCGATCCGCAACTGGAAAGTCTCATGCGCTTCGTCGGCACATCCCCGCATGCCCGCGCCTTTCGATTGCAGCCGGTCTGGACGCTCGACGAGGTGGAGGCGTTCGCCACCGGGGCGTACACGCAGCTGCTGGAAATCGCCCAGGACGTGGGTCTCCCGGTATTCCTGTTCATTCCGGGTTACGTCGAACTGCTGGAACCGTACGCCCGGCAGTTTCCCGGACTGACATTCGTCGTCGACCACTGCGGTATGGGCTTTCCGGGAATTCCGGCCGGCCGCCCCCAGGAGGAGGCGCGCGCCGCGCAGAGCACCGGTTACTTCGATCGAGTGCTGCGCCTCGCGGACCTGCCCAACATCGCGCTGAAGTGGAGCCACGCCCAGAACTACTTCGGCGCAACGACATACCCGTATCCGGAGATCCGGCCGTACCTGCGGCGCGCGATCGAGGCTTTCGGCGCCGACCGATTGCTCTGGGCGAGCGACAAATCCGTCATGTTCGGCCACACCTGGGCCGATCTGCTGTACAGCGTCTCGGACGATCCCGAACTCTCACAGCAGGAGCGAGACCTGATCCTGGGTGGATCGGCCCGACGAATCCTCCAGTGGCCGTTACCTTCCGAAGAATCATTGCCCGCCTCGGAGCCGACCGCCATCGTGTGACGGCTCTGTCTCGACGCGTCGAGACAGGTCTACCCCCGCAGCACCTGGCGTCCGATGGCCCATTTGTGTACCTCGGTGGGGCCGTCGTAGAGGCGGAAGGCGCGCATGTCGCGGAAGATCATCTCCACGACCGTCTCGTCGCTGATGCCGATGCCGCCGAGTACCTGAACGCAGCGGTCGGCGACCTTGAAAAGCTCTTCGGAGACATAGGATTTGGCCATCGAGCTCTCGTGCCTGGCCTTGTCGCCGTTGTCCATCAGCCAGCAGGCGTGCCAGATGGTCAGGCGGCACTGGTGCAGGGCGATCTCGTTGTCCGCCAACATGAACGACACGCCCTCGTGTTCACCGATGGGTCTGCCGAAGGCGGTGCGGGTGCGGGCGTGCTCGACCGCGATGCTGTGTGCCCGTTCGGCCGCGCCGAGCCAGCGCATGCAGTGGGTCAGGCGGGCCGGGGCCAGTCGCAGCTGCGCGTAGCGCAGCGCCTGCCCGGTTTCGCCGAGGACGGATTCCTTCGGCAGCGTGAGATTGTCGAACCGCACCACGCCGTGTCCGCCGACGTAGTTGCGGTCCATGGTGTTCATGGTCCGCTCGACGACGATGCCCGGCGTGTCACCCTCGGTGAGAAACAGTGTGGGCCCTTCCGGCGCATGGGGATTGGCCTCGAGCCGGGCCATGATGATCCACGTCTTGGCGCCGTTCGCCCCGGTGATGAGCCATTTGTGGCCGTTGATGACGAAGTTCTCGCCGTCGAAACTCGCGGAGGTGGCCAGCTGGCCCGGATCGGATCCGGCCCCGCCCGGCTCGGTCATCGCGAATACCGAGCGCTGGCGGCCGGTGATCACCGGCATGAGATAGCGCTGCACCTGTTCGGGATTCGCGACCCTGGACAGCAGGAACATATTGCCCTCGTCCGGCGCGGCGCAGTTCATCGCGACCGGTCCGAGGGTGGACCAGCCCGCGGCCTCGTACAGCACGGCCTGCTCGATATGGGTCAGCCCGCGTCCGCCCAGCTCGGTCGGAGCCTGCACGGTCAGCAGGTTCTCCGCCCGTGCCAGCTCGACGAGTTCGGCTCGCAACTCGTCGTTCGGCCCGTGTGAGGTCAGGCGCGGATCGCGCTCGTACGGGACGATCTTGTCGATGACGAACCGGCGCACCCGATCACGTTCGGCGGCGAGGTCGGCGGGAATCGAGAAGTCGATCATCGGCTGAGCATACGGCGACCGCCCGGAGTAACTGAAGGCACCCGCCATCAAAGATGTTCGCGCAGGTGCGACCTTATGCGAGGACCGAACGTAGAAAGGCAGAAACCTCGGTGCGATACGCCTCGGGCCGGTCGTCGTGGACCAGGTGCCCGGCGTGCGGGATCAGTACGTGCCGGGCGCGGGAATTCACCTCGGCCATCCGGCGCATCTGCCCCGGCGGGGTGATCGTGTGCTCGCCCTCGAGCAGGAGTGCGGGCGCGCCCACCGATTCCCATTCGGCCCAGAAGTCGCGGGTTCCCCATTCCTCGGAAATGTCGCGGAAGGTCTTCACCGGGCCGTGCAATCGGTAGCCGTCCGGGCCGTGGGCGAACGAGTTCAAGAAATAGCGCCCGGCCACCGGGCCGAAGTACGCGAGCATCGCGGCCTCATCCGGGAACGGCTGCGGCCACGCCTCGATCATCCGTGCCCAGTCCTGTGCGGTGCGGCCGCGAAAATCCGGCGCCATATCCTCGACCACCAGCGCGCGCACCCGCTCGGGATACCGCGCGGCGAACATCCAGCCGTGCAGCCCGCCCATGGAATGGCCGATCACCACCATCGGCTCGGTGATCGAGGCTACGGCCGCGGCCAGATCCGCCACGAACGCCTCCGTGGTCAGCTCCGGCGGCGCCGGTCGGCCGTGCCCGGCCGCGTCGAAGGTATAGGGCCGTCCGAACTCGCGCAGCCAGTCCAGCTGCGCGTGCCAGGTCCGACCACTGCCCATCAGGCCGTGCAGGAGCAGGATCGGTACGCCCGTACCGCCCATTTCGGTCACTGTCCGATTCGAGATCACCATCGCCTGTCGACGATAGGCGACTCGCCTGGAACGGATGAGCGGCCCAGCGGGGCGACCAGTACGGATACCGAAATGTCGGATGGCGACGAAGTGTGGTGCGACACACCCTGACGCGTCATGGCAGTGTCTTAGGATGGTTGTTTGCATGGTCGGGCGAGCAGGCAGTAGCGCGCCGGACGGCCATGCCGAAAGGGTGCGGTATGAGGTACACAGCATGAGTTCGGAACTCCAGGTCGATGTCTCCGCCGGTGTCGCCGTGCTCACGCTCAACCGTCCCGCTCAGCAGAACGCGCTGACGCCGGTCATGGCGACGGAACTCGGTGCGGCGCTGAGCAGATGCGACGCCGAGGACGCCATCCGCGCGGTGGTCATCACCGGTACACCACCGGCGTTCTGCGCCGGGGCCGATCTGTCCAGCCGGGTCGGCGATGTCAGCGGCACCATCGACCCGCCGCCGTGGCGCGTGCGCAAGCCGGTGATCGCGGCGGTGAACGGTCACGCCGTGGGTATCGGTCTGGCGCTGGCGTTGCAGTGCGATCTGCGATACATGGCCCGCGACGCCGTCTACGGTCTCAACCAGGTGCGCCGGGCCGTGCTGGCCGACGGCTATGCGCACTGGACGCTGCCGCGACTGGTCGGCATGGCCAACGCCGCCGACATCATGCTCACCGGCCGTACCTTCGACGGTGACGAGGCCAAGGCCATGGGCCTGGCGAACGGATGCCTGCACGCCGCCGAGGTGCTGCCGACGGCGCTGTCCGTCGCACAGGACATCGCGGGTGGGTCCGCGCCGCTGCCCGCCGCGCTGTCCAAGCGGCTGCTGTGGGAGGGGCTGGGTATGACCCCCGAGGCGGTCGGTCAGTTGGAGTCCGAGCTGAACACCTTCGTCGCCAAGAGCATCGACGGCGGTGAGGGGATGGCCGCGTTCCGGGATCGCCGCCAGCCGCGCTGGACGGGAAGTATCACCGGTGAGTGGCCGGCCTGGGATACCACGGGCGAAACGGGCCGACCCAGCCTGGACTGAGCCGCACTATCTTCCGTGCCCGCCCACCAGGAGCATCAGGTAAATGATCGCGACGATGACCATGAGGATCGTCCCGACAACGCCCAGGACGTAGCCGATCACCACCTGGGAGCGGCCACCGAGAGCGCCGCCGGAGCGTTCGATCTGGTCCAGGGCACGCTTGCCCATGGCCCACGCGATGGGACCCAGTGCGCCGCAACAGAAGACGCTCAGTGCACCGAGCAGCAGCACCGTCGTCGCGTGCGGGTGCTCGATCGGTTGCCCGATCGGCTGCTCGGGCAGGTCATCCCAGTAGGGGTTCGGCATGGCCACCTCACGAGTCTACGGGTGCCCCGCTCATGAGGTCGGGCTGACGCGCTGTATTCGATTGCCGCCGTGTGGCCGTTCGGCGAGTCCGTCTACCGCGCGCGGCGCTGACGAGCGATATCCGCCAGCACGACGCCCGCGGCCACCGAGGCGTTGAGCGATTCAACCGGACCGGCCATCGGGATGCTCAGGATAGAGTCGCAGGTCTCGCGGACCAGCCGCGACAGGCCCTTGCCCTCCGAGCCGACCACGATGACAGTCGGTGTGGTGCCGTCGAATTCGTCCAGCGCGGTGTCGCCGCCCGCGTCCAGGCCGATGATCTGCGCACCGCTGGCCGCCCAATCCTTCAGCGTGCGGGTCAGATTCGTCGCCCGCGCGACCGGCAGCCGGGCTGCGGCACCGGCGCTGGTCCGCCAGGCCACCGCCGTGACGCTGGCGCTGCGCCGCTGCGGGATCACCACGCCGTGGCCGCCGAACGCGGCGACCGAGCGGATCACCGCGCCGAGGTTGCGCGGGTCGGAGATGTTGTCCAGTGCGACCAGCAGCGCGGGTTCGGTGGAGTTGTGCGCCGATTCGAGCAGATCGTCCGGATGCGCGTAGCGGTACGGCGGCACCTGCAGGGCCACACCCTGGTGTAAGCCGTTGGTGCTCATGCGATCCAGGTCGGTGCGCGGCACCTCGAGGATCGAGATCCCGGTGTCGGCGGCGAGTTTGACCGATTCGGTGAGGCGCTCGTCGTTCTCGGTGCCCACCGCCACGAACAGCGCTGTCGCCGGAACACCGGCGCGCAGGCACTCCACCACCGGGTTGCGGCCGAGGACCAGTTCGGGGCCGTCGTCGCTGCGGCGTCCGGCCGTGCGGCTCCCGGGCGCTCGCCCGCCGCCCTTCGCCGCGGCCTTGGCCGCCGCGGCCGCCCGCTTGGCCGCGGGGTGATAGCTGCGGTCCACCGCCTTCGGGGTCGGGCCCTTGCCCTCGAGCCCGCGCCGCCGGACACCGCCGGACCCGGCCACCTGGCCCTTCTTGCTGCCGCCCTTGCGGATCGCGCCGCGTCGCTGTGAGTTGCCTGCCATCAGTTCGCCTTCCGTGTCGAGGGTGACACCAGCGACCATTCCGGGCCGTCGGGTGTGTCGGTGACCTCTACCCCGGCCGTGTGCAGTCGGTCGCGCACCGCGTCGGCCTCCGCCCAGTCCTTGGTCGCGCGGGCGGTCTGGCGGCGGTCGAGTTCGGCACGCACCAGCACGTCGAGCGCATCGCCCGCCGCCGAGGTGTCCGTGCCCGAATCCCAGTGCGGGTCCAGCGGATCCACCCCGAGGATCGCGAGCATGGCGCGAACCTGTTCTGCGTACTCGCGGGCGGCGTCGGTGGCGCCGGACTCCAGCGCCTTGTTGCCCTCGTGCACGACCCGGTGAATTTCGGCCAGCGCCTTGGGAATTCCGAGGTTGTCGTCCAGCGCCTCGGCGAAGGCGTCGGTCCACTTGCCGACGGGGATCTCACCGAGGCGCTCGGCCGAGCGCCGCACGAACGCCTCGAGTCGCTGATAGGTATTGGCGGCATCGCGCAGCGCCTGATCGGAATACTCCAGCATCGAGCTGTAGTGCGCGCTGCCCAGGTAGAACCGAAGTTCCACGGCGCGAACGGTTTCCAGCACGTTCGGCACCGCCAGGGTGTTGCCCAGGGACTTGGACATCTTTTCCCCGCCCAGGGTCACCCAGCCGTTGTGCAGCCAATAGTGCGCGAAACCGTCACCGGCGGCGCGGGATTGGGCGATCTCGTTCTCGTGGTGCGGAAACACCAGATCCATGCCGCCGCAATGAATATCGAATTCCGCGCCGAGGTAGAACTCGGCCATCGCCGAGCATTCCAGATGCCAGCCGGGGCGGCCCGGACCCCACGGCGAGGGCCAGGTCGGCTCGCCGGGCTTGGCGGCCTTCCACAGCGTGAAATCGCGCGGATCGCGTTTGCCCGCGCCCGCGCTCTCACCCTGGTGCACATCGTCGAGCCTGTGCCCGGACAGTGCGCCGTACTCGGGGAAGCTGCGCACATCGAAGTACACGTTTCCGGCCGAGGCGTAGGCGTGGCCGCGGTCGATCAGCCGCTGCATCATCTCGACCATCTGGGTGATGTGGCCGGTGGCGCGCGGCTCGACCGAGGGGGGCAGCACGCCGAGAGCGGCGTAGGCGCGGTCGAAGGCGCGTTCGTGCGTGGCGGCCCACTCCCACCACGGGCGGCCCGCGGCAGCGGCCTTGTTGAGAATCTTGTCGTCGATATCGGTGACGTTGCGCACGAACGCCACGTCCAGCCCGCTTGCCAGCAGCCAGCGGCGCAGCACGTCGAAGGCGACTCCGCTGCGCACATGTCCGATATGGGGTTCGCCCTGCACGGTGGCGCCACAGAGGTAGATCGACGCTCGGCCGGGGACCAACGGCGTGAAATCACGCAGGGTCCGCGTCGCGGTGTCGAAAAGGCGCAGAGTCACGACCAGCCATCCTACTGTCAGGGCAATTGCGGAAAATACGGGGTATAGCGCGGTTATCCAGCAAGCTTGTGTCAGTTACTACAACACAGCAGCGCGGTCGCGACCGCCGCAATACCCTCGCCGCGGCCGGTGAGACCAAGACCGTCGGTGGTCGTGCCGGACACCGAAACCGGCGCTCCGAGTAATTCTCCCAGTACCCGCTGCGCTTCGCTACGTCGCGGGCCGATCTTGGGCCGGTTACCAATTACCTGAACCGCCGCGTTGGCAACGGTATAACCCGCTTCGTCCAGGAGCCGGCGGACCTCGCGCAGCATGTCCGCACCGGACACGCCGGCCCATTCCGGTCGCCCGGTGCCGAAGACCGCGCCCACATCGCCCAGTCCGGCGGCCGACAGCAGTGCGTCGCACAGCGCGTGCGCGGCGACGTCGCCGTCGGAATGTCCGGCGCAGCCACTGTCGCCCTCGAACAGCAGACCGGCCATCCAGCAGGGACGGCCGGGTTCGATCGGGTGCACATCGCTGCCGATGCCCACCCGCATGGTGGCGGGCGCGGTCATCGTGGCAGTCCTGTGGTCAGTGCGGCGTCGGCGCGCTCGGCGAGCAGCGTGCGGGCCAGGTGCAGATCCAGCGGTGTGGTGATCTTGAATGCCAGCGGGTCGCCGGGAATCACCCGGACGTGTGCGCCGAACCGCTCGACCAATCCGGCGTCGTCGGTCGCGTGCAGACCCGAGGCGTAGGCATCGCGCAGCAGTTGCGCCTCGAAGCCCTGCGGAGTCTGGATCGCACGCAGGACCGATCGGTCGGGAGTTCCGGTGACATCACCGTGCGCGTCCACCGTCTTGATCGTGTCGGCGACCGGCAGTCCGGGCACGACCGCCGATTGTCCGGCGCGCAGCTCGGCGACCACCCGCTCGATGAGCGATGGCGGGGTCAACGCGCGCGCTGCGTCGTGCACCAGGAAATGGGAGACGGTCTTGGGCGTGTTCAGCGCGGCCGCGATTCCGGCGCGAACGGAATCGGTGCGCTCGGCGCCGCCTGAGACCACGCTCACCGGCACGGGGCCCGTCGTCTCGACGATGCCGAGCAGAACTGGCGCCTCGCCGATGAGTTCGGCAGGCGCCATGATCACGATATGGTCCACGACCCCGGACGCGATCAGGCCGTCCACTGCGAGTGTGAGCATGGAGCTGCCGCCGATCGGCACGAACGCCTTGGGCATGGACTCACCCAGGCGAACGCCCCGACCAGCGGCAGGCACCAGCGCCACAACACGACTACCGTCGTGCTGATCGGCCACGGTCAGGAGGCCGCTGCGAGAACCTCGTCGAGCAGGGTCTCGGCCTTGACGTCGTCGGTGCCCTCTGCCAAGGCGAGTTCACCGACGAGGATCTGGCGGGCCTTGGCGAGCATTCGCTTCTCGCCGGCGGACAGGCCGCGGTCCTGTTCGCGCCGCCAGAGATCGCGTACGACCTCGGCGACCTTGTTCACATCACCCGAGGCGAGCTTTTCCAGGTTCGCCTTGTAGCGGCGAGACCAGTTCGTCGGCTCCTCGGTGTGCGGCGCCCGCAGCACCTGGAAGACTCGATCGAGACCCTCCTGGCCCACAACATCGCGCACGCCGACATATTCGGCATTTTCGGCGGGAACCCGCACGGTGAGATCGCCTTGGGCGACCTTGAGGACCAGGTACTCCTTCTGCACGCCCTTGATGGTGCGTGTCTCGATAGCTTCGATCAGCGCCGCTCCGTGGTGGGGGTAAACGACGGTGTCTCCGACCTTAAAAATCATCTGTCCCGTGCCCCTTTCGATGCTCACAGTTTAACATGCGGATCGGTAACGGCGCGATCAACGACGCAGGTCAGGGCCACAACAGCTGGGTGGTGGGGGTTGACAGAACGAATCCGGTGTGCATCCTGTTGTGCCAGAACCACTTCCGACCGGATGGTCTCCCGGAGGCTGTGGCGCCCGGAAGGATGCGCACCAGCGGAGTTCGTCTGGAGTCTGTGCGGAGACTGTCAGGAGCCTGCCAAGCAGTCGGTCCGAGTCTGCCCGAGTCGGCCGGAGGGGGCCTGACGATCCGCGTGGCCGATCAACTATTACGCTCCGTACTACTACTCTGCATCGTGGAGTGAGCTCGGTCGACATGGAGGGACAACCCGTGACTGCCCTGAAAGCCACTACAGCGTCCAACGCGCCACGCCTTGTCGTGCGGCGCGGCGCTGTCGCAGTTGCCGCCCTCGCCGCAGGCGCGGCGCTCGTGCTGTCCGGCTGCAGCTCGGGCCAGCAGGCACAGACCGCGCGCGAGGTCTCCGCGGTCAACGGCAACACCGCCGATGTGGGCCAGGTCGCCCTGCGTGACGTGCGATTCCTGCTGCCGCAGTCCGCGGATTACAGCAACACCAAGGGCGGTAAGGCGCTGCTGGCGTTCACCGCGGCCAACGACAACGCAGGCCAGCCCGACCAGCTCAGCAGCATCACCACCGACCTGGGCACCGTGAAGATCACCCCGTCCGCCGTCACGATCGACGCCAGCGGGGCGGTCGTGGCCGCCGGCCCGGACGCGATGCACATGAACGCCCCGACCAGCAGCGCCGCCCCGACCAGCAGCGCGACCCCGACCAGTGGTGCGGCCGCGGCGAGCACCACCTCGGCCGCGCCGTCCTCCAGCGTGGCGCCGGCCGCGGCGCAGCCCACCACGGCCACCGGCGCCAAGGAGATCCTGGTCGAGGTCGACAACCTGACCCAGGACCTGACCCCCGGTCTGACCTACCCGGTCACCTTCAACTTCAAGGAGGCGGGGACCGTCCTGGTCAACGTCCCGATCGACGCGAGCGGCTCCGCACACAAGGCGGGCTGAGATTTCTCGTCAATAGGGGTGAACGAACACTGTGACACGGCCTCCGGCCGGGCGGGGGAAGCGGAATCTGTCGGAGTCGATCCCTAGGCTGCGCACGTGGCCAAGGTGAAATCTCTCTATCGTTGTTCCGCGTGCTCGCACGAGGTGGCCAAATGGGTCGGCCGTTGTCCCGGGTGTGGCGAGTGGGGATCCATCGATGAGACGGCGACCGCACCCTCGGGCGTGTCGTCGGCCGGGCGGCGCGCGCTGCTGCCCTCGACGGCCGCCGCGCCGATCTCCGCGATCGACTCTCAGGTCAGCCGGGCCCGGTCTACGGGCGTGAGCGAACTGGACCGGGTGCTGGGGGGCGGAGTCGTGCCCGGTTCGGTGGTGCTGCTGTCCGGTGAGCCGGGCGTTGGCAAGTCCACCCTGCTGCTCGAGGTCGCGCACCGCTGGGCGCGACAGCGCGAGGAGCGGGCGCTGTACGTGACGGCCGAGGAGTCGGCCGGTCAGGTGCGGCTGCGCGCCGACCGCACGGGCGCGGTGCACGAGCGGGTCTATCTGGCCGCGGAATCGGATCTGGCCACCATCCTCGGGCATGTCGAGCAGGTGCGGCCCTCGCTGCTGGTGGTCGACTCGGTGCAGACCATGCTCACCGCCGACGCCGAGGGCGTGATCGGCGGGGTGACCCAGGTCCGCGCGGTGACCGCGGCGCTGACCTCGCTGGCCAAGACCAGCGGTATCGCGGTGCTGCTGGTCGGGCATGTCACCAAGGATGGCAACGTGGCCGGTCCGCGCACCCTGGAACATCTGGTCGACGTGGTGTTGCAGTTCGAGGGCGACAAGCACTCCACGCTGCGCATGGTGCGCGGGTTGAAGAACCGCTTCGGCAGCGCCGATGAGGTGGGTTGCTTCGAACTGCACGACGACGGCATCGCCTGTGTGCCCGATCCGTCCGGACTGTTCCTGCATCACCGCGCCGATCCGGTGCCCGGCACCGCGATCACCGTGGCGATGGACGGTAAACGGCCGCTGCTGGGCGAGGTGCAGGGGCTGACGGTCGGCACCTCGATGCCCGCACCCCGGCGAGCGGTGAGCGGGCTGGACTACAACCGGGTCTCGATGGTGCTGGCGGTGTTGCAGAGCCGGTGCTCGATTTCCCTGGGCAAGCACGACGTCTACGCGGCCACGGTCGGTGGCATGCGGCTGACCGAACCCGCCGCCGATCTCGCGGTGGCCCTGGCCATCACGAGCGCCGTATGGGACACTGCGCTGCGCGGCGGCATGGTGATCCTCGGGGAGGTCGGCCTGGCCGGCGAGGTGCGGCGGGTCACGGGGCTGGGGCGCCGCCTCGCCGAGGCCGAGCGGCTGGGGTTCACCGAGGCGCTGGTGCCGCCCGGTGTCGATCGTGCCGGGCTCACCATGCGGGTGCGCGAGGTGGACAGCGTCCGCGCGGCGGTTGCGCTGAGCGGTCTGACAAAGGGCAAGGGTAAACGCGCGGAGGCGGACGGATGAATCCGGGACGTTGGATGGGCAGCCTGCTCGGTAGATCTGCGATCGGCGCCTTGAAGTCGTATTCCCTCGAGGCACAGACCCTCCGATCGCCCCGGGGGGTCCCGGCGCAGGCGAGTGCGGCCATGCGCGAGGTGGTTTCGCGGATGGTGCCGGGCACGCAGTTGCGCGACGGCATCGACCGGATACTGCTGGCCCGCAGCGGTGCCCTGATCGTGCTCGGCCACGACGAGGCCATCGAGCGGATCTGCGACGGCGGCTTCGAGCTGGATGTCGAATTCTCCCCGACCCGTTTGCGGGAGCTGTCGAAAATGGATGGCGCCGTGATCCTTTCGACCGACGGCGAGCGTATCCGCCGGGCCAATGTGCATCTGGTCCCCGATTCCGCGCTGCCCACGGTGGAATCGGGCACCCGGCACAAGGCTGCCGAGCGTACCGCCGTACAGACCGGGCATCCGGTCGTGTCGGTGAGCAGTTCGACCGGGATCGTGACGGTCTACCTCCAGGGCTACCGGCATGTGATCCAGCCCTCCCAGGCAATCCTGTCTCGAGCCAACCAGGCGATGGGGACCCTCGAGCGCTACCGTTCGCGGCTGGACGAGGCCACCCGCCAGCTGTCCATCGTCGAGCTGGAGGACTTCGCGACCCTGCGCGATGTACTGTCCGTCGCACACTGCCTGGAGCTGGTCCGCCGCGTCTCGCGCGAAATCGATTCCGACGTAGTAGAACTCGGTGTCGACGGGCGCCAGCTGGCATTGCAGCTCGCGGAGCTGGTCGGCGAGACCGAAGTACTGCGACGCCTGATAGTGCGGGACTACCTACAGGACCACCCGATCGACCGCGCGCATATCGACGCCGCACTCGCGGAACTGGACGAACTGCTGGAGGTAGACCTGCTGGAGTTGGCGAACCTCGGCCCAGCACTGGGCTTTTCGGACGCCCTGGAAGCACTGGACACAGCGGTCTACCCCCGCGGCTACCGCCTGCTGGCCGAGATCCCCCGCGTCCCCATGCGCTGCGTGGAATCGGTTGTCGCGGCGTTCGGTTCGCTGTCGACCCTCCTGTCGGCCACAGCGGAGGAACTGGCAACCCTGGACGGCGTCGATCCACAGCTGGCACGACAAATCCGCGAGGGCCTGTCGCGCTTGGTCGAATCGGGCGGAGTCTAGGGCGAGGCGGACGAGCTAGGCGATGTTGAAGGTTTCCGGGGTGCTGCGGACCGAACCGAACTGTGCCGAGACGGTGTACGCGCCCGGCGGAACCGGAACCCGCTCGCCCGCACAGCCGGGCTGCGAGGTGGTCCCCGACCAGGTCAGGGTGAATGCCGCCTGCTGGCCGCCGTTGAGGTTGCGCACGTCGGCCTGGCCGCCCTGATCGCAGTCGGTGCTCGTCCACAGCCGGCGCTGCCCGTCGAGGGACTGCACCGACACCTGTTGTAGCCCCGAGCCCATGTCCCGGGAGCAGGCGGTGGTCGAGATATTGGTGATGACGATGCCGAATACCGGCTGCTCGCCGGTCTTGTACGTCGGCTTGCCGACGGTCACCTTGATGGCCAGCGACTGGTCCGGGCACGGGGCGGGCGCGCCGGAGGCGGCGGCGTTCACCGAATTCGCGGGCACGGGCGTACCCGACGTGGCTGCGGCGGAGGTGGTCGCGCTGGTCCCGGACTTGCTCGCCGCGGCCGACGTCGAGGTGGAGGCCGCCGTGGAGCTGGACTTACCGCTGCCGTGCAGCAGTTCGAAGGCCAGCCAGACCACCAGCACGAGTGCGATCACGATCGCGCCGATGGCCAGGGCGCGGCGACGCCAGTAGATCTCCGGTGGTAGTGGTCCGTTCGGTTCCAACACCCCACCAAGGTAAAGCTAGTGCACCGGTTTCGGCGTCGCAGCACTCCGGCGTGTTCGCCGGGTCGTCCCGGCGAAAGCCTAGGCCGTCTCGCCGATGTTGCCGATCGAGCGGTGCAGTTGGGCGCGTCCGTCGGCGAGTTTGTAGGTGACGCAGGCGATGGCGCATTCGCCGGTGGCCACGCGCTGCGAGATGGTCATCGAGCGTTGCATGAGCAGTTTGCTGGTCTCCACCACGTGGCGTGCCTCGAGCTCATCGATGCCGGTCAGGCCCTCGCGGCGGCCGAGCAGGATGGAGGGGGTGACCCGCTCGACCAGGCTGCGGATGAAGCCGCCGGGGACGTCGCCGCCGTCCAGGGCGTTGATGGTCGCGGCCACCGCACCACAGCTGTCGTGACCGAGGACCACGATCAGCGGCACGTTCAGGATGTCCACGCCGTACTCGATCGAGCCGAGCACCGAGGCATCGAGCACGTGGCCGGCGGTGCGGACCACGAACATATCGCCCAGGCCTTGGTCGAAGATGATCTCGGCGGCTACCCGGGAGTCACCGCAACCGAACAGAATCGCGGTCGGCTGCTGGCCGCTGACGAGCTTCGCCCGGTCTGCCGCGCTCTGACCGGGGTGCTGCAGGCTACCGCTGACGAACCGGTCGTTGCCCTCGCGGAGGGCCTTCCAGGCGCTGATCGGGTTGGTATGAGGCATGTGTCCCATTTTCCATAGAGCGGGGGCTACCGGCCAGTTCGTGAAGTTACGAGCTAGCTACCTTTCGGTCACCGATGTTCCGAGTGGACGAGGAGGTACGGCCGGGGCGGTCTGGTCGAATATAGGCGGCGACGGTCACCGGTTACGGTGTTCGGTCGGGAAAATTGGTGGTGCAGATCATACGAATGGTGGGTGCGTGAGTATCGATTCGGACGTGCTGATCGACTGGTACGACGAGACGGCGCGGGATCTGCCTTGGCGGCGGCCTGGTATTTCGGCGTGGCAGATTCTGATCAGCGAGATCATGTTGCAGCAGACACCGGTGGTGCGGGTGGAACCGGTGTGGCGGGAGTGGATCCAGCGCTGGCCGGTGCCCTCGGCGATGGCGGCCGAGGCGCCGGGTGAGGTGGTGCGGGCCTGGGGCAAGCTCGGCTACCCGCGGCGGGCGCTGCGGCTGCACGAATGCGCGCGGGTGCTGGCCGCCGAGCACGGCGACGAGGTGCCCGGCGATGTCGAGGTGCTGCTCGGGCTGCCGGGTATCGGCGCGTATACCGCACGGGCCGTGGCGTGTTTCGCGTACGGACAGCGAGTTCCCGTGGTGGATACCAACGTTCGCCGTGTGGTCGCGCGTGCGGTGCACGGCCGGGCGGAGGCGGGCAATCCGGCCGCGCGCGATCTGGCCGAGACCGAGGCGTTGTTGCCCGCCCGGATCGACCGCGCCGCGGTATTTTCCGCGGCCCTGATGGAGTTGGGCGCACTGGTATGCACCGCACGGACCCCGGACTGCGAACGCTGCCCGCTGCCGCGCTGCGCCTGGGTCGCGGCCGGACGCCCGGTCACCGAGGTGGTGCGCCGCACCCAGAAGTACGACGGCACCGACCGCCAGGCCCGCGGCCGCCTGCTGGACGTCCTGCGCGCGGCCACCGGCCCCGTCGAGCGCACGGCCCTGGACCTGGCGTGGACCCGCGACCCCGGCCAGCGCGCCCGGGCCCTGGACTCCCTGCTCACCGACGGCCTCATCGAACAGACTTCCGACGGTCTGTTCGCCCTGGCCGGTGAGGGCGGGGGATAGGCGGTCAGGCTGGGATAGGTACTCGGCGCCGGGTGCGGGTGCGAGTACCTACCACCCGGCAGATCAGGTAGATCACGAAGGAGATCGTGGTCACGAAGGTCGATACCGGGACTCCGGGGGCCAGTGACAGTACGATGCCGCCGACCGCCGCGATCTCGGCGAATACGATCGACAGGACTGCCGCGCGCAGTGGGCTCGCGGTGAGTTGGGCGGCGGCCGCGGCCGGGGTGATCAGCAGGGACAGCACCAGCAGCGCGCCGACGATCTGCACCCCGAACGCGGCGGTGATGCCCAGCAGCACGGCGAAGATCACCGACAGCGCCCGCACCGGAACACCGCGCGCCACGGCCACTTCCGGATCGGTACTGGCGAAAAGCAGTGGGCGATAGACGAAGGCGAGCACCACCAGCACGCCGACCGTGCACACCGACAGCAGCGTCAGCCCGGACCCGCCGACGCTGACGACCTGCCCGGTGAGCAGCGAGAACTTCGATCCGGCGCGGGTGGGGCCCAGCCACAGGAACAGCACCGACAGGCCGAGCCCGAACGACAGCACGACCGCGATCACCGAATCACGCTCGCGCGCCCGCGATCCCAGCACACCGAACAGGATCGCCGCGACCACCGAGCCGATGATCGCCCCCGCGCCGATCCCGATCCCCGCCAGGAGCGCCGCGGCGGCTCCGGTCAGCGACAGCTCGCTCGTCCCGTGCACCGCGAACGACATCTGGCGGCTCACGATCAGCGGGCCGATCGCCCCGGCCAGCAGGCCCAGCAGTGCCGCGGCCAGCACCGCCTGCTGGACGAAGTCGTAGGACAGCAGGTCGGCGGTGGTGTGGAAGTCGAGCAGCTTGGTGAAGATGTCGGATAGTTTCTCGTTCACTGGGCCGTCTCCGCGCTCGTGCAGTCCTCGTCGCCGGCCGCCGTGTCACCGATGCCGACGACGACCAGCCGCCCGCGCACCCGCAGCACATCGACCTCGGTCTTGTACAGCTGCGAGAGCACCGCCGAGGTCATCACCTCGTCGGGCGCGCCGATCCGGAACTGCCCGTCGACCAGATAGAGCACCCTGTCCACCAGCGGCAGAACGGGATTGATCTCGTGCGTCACGAACA
This sequence comes from Nocardia alni, assembly GCF_019038435.1. Lineage (GTDB taxonomy): Bacteria > Actinomycetota > Actinomycetes > Mycobacteriales > Mycobacteriaceae > Nocardia > Nocardia alni. The sequence continues at coordinate 33,964 of NZ_JAGPOX010000041.1, read as the reverse complement.
GCACCGCGGTGTCGTGACTGCGCCGGCGCGCGTCGATCAACTCGGCCACCCGGCGCTGATTGGCCAGGTCCAGGCTCAGCAGCGGCTCGTCGCACAGCAGTACCCGCGGATCGCCGACCAGCGCCTGGGCCACCCGCAACCGCTGCTGTTCGCCGCCGGACATCGCCTCGAGCGGCGCGTGCGCGTAATGCTGCGCGCCCACCTGCGCGACCGCGTCGGCCACCCGGCGCCGTCGCTCCCGGCGTCCGCGCCAGCCCAGCCCCCACCGATGCCCGTCGACGCCGAGCCCGACCAGGTCCACCCCGCGCAACGGCACCCCGGAGTCGATCGTCTTCTGCTGCGGCACGTAGCCGATATGCGGATTGCCCAGCCGCGCGGGGATACCCGCGACCTCCACCGTGCCCGCGCTCGGCGCGAGCTGACCCAGCAGCATCCGCAGCAACGAGGTCTTTCCGGAACCGTTGGGGCCCAGGATCGCGATGAACTCCCCGGGTGCGACCTGCAGATCCAGTCCCTGCCAGAGGGTCCGCTCTCCATAGGACAGCCGTGCCTGCGACAGCCGCACCGCGGGTGGGCGTGGGCCCACCGATCCATGGGGCTGCCGCGTCGCTACGGTATTCCGTTCGGCGGCAGCGTCTTTCGCTGCGCCGGTGGCGAATTCGGCCACCGGCGGGGAGGACTCGCCGTTGCCCTCGCGGGCGGTCGCAGAGTCGGACGTCTCGGGGGTATCCGGCTGTGGCGCAGCGGATTCGGAGGTCGTGTCGGCGGACCGGGTGGTTGTCGTCATCGATGTGCCTGCGTTCAGCTCAGGGCCGCGGCCAGGGCCTTGGCGTTGCGGATCTGCCAGGTGAGATAGTCGGCGCCCTGCGGCAGGGTTTCGGTCACGTCCACCACCGGGACGCCCGCTGCCTTCGCGGCGGCCGCCACGCTCTGCGTGGTCTTGTCCTCGGTCTGGATGTTGTAGACCAGGGCGCGAACCTTCTTCGCGCTCAACATCTCCCGCACGGTCGCCAGATCGGCGGGCGCGGGGTCGGTGCCCTGCTCGATCGCCTCCTCGAAGGAATGCGGGGTGCGGTCGTCCGCTTCGGCGGCCAGCAGCAGGTAGTGGGCGAGCGGTTCGGTCTGCAGAACCGGGGCGCCGGGATGGTTGTCGGCGATCTGATCGGTGATCGTGGTGATGTCCTTCAGCTTCGATTCGAACCGAATCGCGCGGTCGGTGTAGCCCTGTGCGTGCGCCTTGTCGATGCTGCCGAGGTCGTCGGCGATCTTGCTCGCGACGGCGTGCACGGTGTCCATGTCGTACCAGACGTGCTCGTTGTCGTCGTTCGCGACATCGGCGGGGCGCAGGGCGAAGGCGTCGATGGTGGGTTTGTCGCGCCCGGCGGCGGCCTTCGAGGCGAACTCGTCGTAGTCTCCGCCGTTGTAGATCACCAGCGAGGCGTCCTGGATGTGCGCGGCGTCGATCGGAGTGGTCTGGTACGAGTGCGGATCGTCGGTCGGGCTGGTGATGATCGAGGTGACCTGAGCGTCCGGCCCCGCGATAGCGGTCGCGACGCTGCCCCACACATCGGTGGAGGCGACGATGGTCGGCTTACCCGAGGCGGTGCTCTTCGAGCCGCCGCAGGCGCTCAGCGTGGCAGCGGCCGCGACCCCGACGACGACTAGAGCGATTCGAGCCGCACGGCTGGTGAGAGGTCTGGGCACGCGGTGTTCTCCTGGCGACTGCTGCAAACGGAAACGGTTACCATTTCGAATTTAACTCGAGCGCCCCGAATCGTCGCAATCGATCTGCCCGATTCGCCGGGTGTGCGACGTGTGAATCCGGACACCAACGCGGCAGTATAGGCGGTTGATCCGCCCGGAATGCGCACTTCGACGTGCCGCGTGCCGCGCGCTTGTGGGCAAACGATTCGGCCCGCCCAGCCGGAGCGCTGGACGGGCCGAATCGGGAAAACCGGCTGGTTTACTGCACCAGCGCGGGCACCGGCTCACTCAACAGCTGCGCACAGCGGATCAGGCCCAGATGGCTGTAGGCCTGTGGGTGATTACCGAGCGAACGCTCGGCAACCGGGTCGTACTCCTCGCTCAGCAGCCCCGTCGGCCCGGCCACGTCGACCAACTGCGCGAACAGTGCCTCCGCATCCGAACGCTTACCGATCAGCAGGTACGCCTCGACCAACCAGGCCGCGCACAGGTGGAATCCGCCCTCGCCGCCGGGCAGGCCGTCGTCGTGGTGGTACCGGTACACCGTGGATCCGCTGCGCAGCTCCGCCTCGGTGGCCACCACGGTCGCGGCGAACCGCGGATCCGACGGATCGATCAGCCCGCTCAACCCGATGTGCAGGGTCGCGGCGTCCAGATCGGCGCCATCGTAGGCGGCGGTGTAGGACTGCACGTCGTCGTTCCAGCCCTTGGCCTTGACCTCCTCGGCGATGGTGTCGCGCAGTTCGAGCCAGGCCGGATCGACGTGCCGGCCGAACCGCTCCGCCAGGCGGACCGCCCGATCGACGGTCAGCCAGCCCATCACCTTGGAGTACACGTGGTGCCGCGGATTGCCGCGGATCTCCCAGATGCCGTGGTCGGGTTCGCGCCAGCGTCGCTGCACCGCCGAGACCATCGCGGTGACCAGCTCCCAGTCCCGGTCCGGCAGCGCCTTGGCGGGATCGGTGATGCCCTTGTGCTCGCGCGCGGTGGCCAGGGCAGACAGGAGGTCCACGATCGGACCGAACACGTCCAGTTGCACCTGCATATTGGCCGCGTTGCCCACCCGGACCGGGCGCGAACCCGCGTAGCCGGGCAGCTGATCCAGGACCGCCTCGGGCCCGAGGGTCTCGCCGTAGAGGGTGTACAGCGGATGCAGGCGCTCCGGCCCGGCCAGCGTGTCCAGCACCCGGTGCACCCAGGCCAGGAACTCCTCGGCCTCGGTCAGTGAACCCACCGTCACCAGCGCGTGTGCGGTCAGCGAGGCATCGCGCAGCCAGCAGTAGCGGTAGTCCCAGTTACGCACGCCGCCGATGTCTTCCGGCAGCGAGGTGGTGGCCGCGGCCATGATGGACCCCGAGGGGGCGTGCACCAGCCCGCGCAGGGTCAGCGCGGATCGTTTCATCAGATCCGGCTTCAGCGGCGGCAATTCGAGTTGATCGGACCAGGTGCGCCAGTACCGCTCGGCCTCGGTGCGCCGGTCCGGCTCGCTGACCATCGCGGGCGCCAGGTCGGAGGTGCCGCAGCGCATTTCGAGTACCACCGGACCCCGCGACGGGTCGACGACGGCGGTGGCGAGGTGATGGATTCCGTCTTCGATGATCGTCCACTGCACCCCCGGCGAGCGCAGCACGATCGGATCGTTGGTGCCGTGCACCCGCAGTCCGGCCGGTTCGCGCACCAGCGTCACCGGCACCTGCCCGAACTCCGGTCGCGGTGCGAATGTCACAACGGCCTTGGCGTCACCGGTGATCACCCGGGTCAGATCGGTGCGCTCGGGGGGCACGTCGTGCGGCAGGTAGTCCACGACCTGCAGACTGGCCCAGCGGGTTTCGACGGTCATGGTGCCGTCGACGTAACGCTGCGACAGCGGCAGTCCGGGCCGTTCCGGCGCGACGGTGAAGTGCCCGGCCTGCGTGCCGCCGAGCAGATGCGCGAACACAGCCGCGGAATCGGGTTCGGGATGGCAGAACCAGGTGATGGTGCCGTCGGGGGTGACCAGGGATTTGGCACGGGGGCTGGCCAGCATGGTCAGCCGCTCGATTCGAGGGGCCGAGGCACCCGCCAGCCAGGTGCGGCGCTCCTCGAGCAGGAACGCCAGGGCCTTGGACACCTCCTCGGTGCTGTCCACGCGGTAGTCGGCCTGGCTGTCGCCCTCGCCGACCTTGATGCCGACGTCCGGCCCGGCCAGGCGGGCGAACGCCTTCTCGTCGGTGACGTCGTCACCGAAGAACACCGCGGCCGAGGCGCCCTCCTGATGTCGGATGATGTCCAGCGCGGCGCCCTTGTCCGTCTGGATGACCGCGAGTTCGATAACGGCTTTGCCCTCGGTCACCTGCACCCCGACCCAGCTGGCCGGGCCCTGCCGGGCCTGCTGCAACGCGCGGCGGCCGACCTCGGGGGCGGCGTTGCGCACGTGCAGGGCCACGCTGGCCGGTTTGATCTCGACCGATGCGCCGGGGTTGTCCTGGGATATTCGGGTCAGCGAGTTCTGTACCTCGCGCAGTAACTGTTTGGCGTCATTGTCGATGGCATGTACGAAGCCGACGTCGAATTCCGAACCGTGGCTACCGATCAGCTGTACCTCGACCGGGAGCCGGGACAGCGCCGCGAGATCTCGCAGTGCTCGGCCGGATATGACGGCCGCTGTGGTAGCGGTCAGACCGGCGAGGGCGCGTAACGCGCTCACCGATTCCCGATGGGGATAGGCCTTCGCCGGGTCGGCCACGATGGGCGCGAGCGTCCCGTCGTAGTCCGAGGCGACGAGTAGCCGGGGCATCCGGGCTACCGCCGCCAACGCACGGCGAAGTTCGATTGGCAGATCCTGTGCGCTCACGCATCCAACCTAGGTGATCGGAGGACATTTCCAGGGCGCGAGAAACCTTACCGGGTACGGGTAGCTCGCATGTTCGCGCAACGATACGAGACGTTTACATCCCCCTCGCCGTACGCATCCCCAATTGTGAAGGGTCCTGCCGTAGGTTGGCTGGTTTGCCACGCGGGTGAAGCAGCAAACGTTCAGAATTTTGTCTTCGCGATGTCGCGCGGCACTCAGCTGCCGGGACCCAACAGCAGATCGACGGTCAGCTCGAGGCGCTCGGCCACATCGGTGGCCGAGGCGCGGCGGGTCAGCCACGCGACCAGATTCGACAGCCATACATCGCTGATTACCCGGGCGATGGCCAGTTCACGCTCGGTGGGCTCCTCGTCGCTCAGGGCGCGGGCGAAGAAGCGGTCCATCACCCGGCCCACCCGATCGACCTCCGCCGCGGCGGACGCGTCGGCGAACATGAACGCGCGTGTCATCGCCTCGGTGAGCAGCGGGTCGCGTTGCATGGCACGGGTGACCTGGGTCAGCAGCAGATGCATGCGTTCCCTGGGACCGGGCCCGGCCAGCGGCTTGCGCCGGGATTCGAACTGCTCGAATTCGCGGGCCAGCGCCGAGACCAGCAGGTGCACCTTGGACGGGAAGTACCGGTACAGCGTGCCCACGGCAACGTCGGCGCGCTCGGCGACCGCGCGCATCTGCACCGCGTCGTAGCCGCCCTTGGACGCCAGCGCCAGCGTGGCGTCCAGGATGCGCCGGCGGCGCTCACGCTGCGCGGTCGAACTCAGTTCGTCCTCGCTGAGCGTGGAAACCGGCGCGGTACGGGTGCGATTGCCATTCTGCGCGCCCGAGTCGGCTGCCTGCTCTCGGGAGGGACTGGCCATCGGTGAAGGTCCTTTCGTGCATAACGCCTCGAGGGTCAACCCATCGGCCGGCGCTTGACTTCCGCCCGATCAGGATATTAGAACATGTTCTAGGTGTGGGAGTCACGCCGGAAAGGCGGTATGGACTGTGACCATCGCCACCACTGACGAGCATAAAGCCGTCCAGGAGTCGATGCGCGGATGGGCCGCGACGGTCAGCCCGATTGCAACAATGCGCACCGGAACGGCAGATCACTGGCGTGCCTACTGGCCGAGTCTGGTGGGACTCGGCGTATTTCGTGTGGCGGTCGGCGAGGGTGACGCCGCCGCGGACGGGTCGGTCGGCGATCTGGCCGTGTTGATCGAGCAACTCGCGCACGATCTGGTCGGCGGGCCCGTGCTGACGACCGCTCTGGCCGGATTGGTCACCGCCGGGTCCTTGGCCGAGGATACACCGTGTGGTGTCGCACTGGAATCGCCGGTTTCACTGCGGGACAACGACTCCGGCGATTTCGAACTGACCGGGGAGTGGGGCGCCGTGCTCGGCGCGGCCCCGGGCACGGCGGTGCTGCTGCCGGTGCTGCGCGCCGACCGCGAGGCGTGGGCCCTGGTCCGGCCGGATACCGCCGGGCTGCAGGTCGAGGCGCTCGAGCCGCTGGATCGCAGCACGCCGCTGGCACACGTCGAATGCGCCGGTGTGCGGCTGTCGGCCGGTGACATCTTCGAACCTCCCTACGCGGTCCGCGATCTGACCGCCGCGCTGGTCGCGGCCGAGCTCGCCGGGATTGCCGGATGGTGTCTGCGAACCGCGACCGAATATGCCAAGGTCCGTGAGCAATTCGGCCGCAAGATCGGCGAATTCCAAGCGGTGAAACACATTTGCGCATGGATGCTGTGCCGGGCCGAACTGATCCGCGCGGTCGCCGCGGATGTCGCCGGGGCAGTGGACCAGCGCAGCTCCGAGCTCCCGCTGGCCGCCGCCATCGCGATGACGATCTCGCTGGACGCGGCCGTCGAGACGGCCAAAGATTGCATCCAGGTGCTCGGCGGAATCGGCTTCACCTGGGAGCACGACGCGCACTTCTACCTGCGCCGCGCGGTCGCGCTGCGGCAGCTGCTGGGCGGTTCGGCCCCGTGGCGGGCCCGGGTGACCTCGCTGGTGCGCGCGGGCGCGCGCCGCACCGTCGGGCTGGATCTGGGCTTCGGTGACACCGCGGGCGACGACGCCGCGGCGTGGGAGGCCATGGGCCTGGACGCCGCCGCGGCGACCGAGCTGGGCGCGGATCTGGCTCGCATCGCCGCACTTCCGGCCGATCGGCAGCGAGATGCCCTGGTGGACACCGGATTGCTGGCCCCGCACTGGCCGGCCCCGTACGGCCGCGGCGCGGGCCCGATTCTGCGCACGCTGATCGACGAACAGGTGCGCGACGCGGGAATCACCGTGCCGGACATCCAGATCGGTAACTGGGCGGTGCCCACGCTGTTGCAGCACGGCAGCGACGAACAGATCGAACGGTTCGTGCCGCCGACGTTGCGCGGCGAGGTGGTCTGGTGCCAGCTGTTCAGTGAGCCGGAGGCCGGATCGGATCTGGCGGCGCTGCGCACCACCGCGACGCGTGTCGAGGGCGGCTGGCGGCTGCGTGGGCAGAAGGTGTGGACCTCGCTGACCGATGTCGCCAACTGGGCCATCTGCCTGGCCCGCACCGATGCGAACGTGCCCAAGCACAAGGGCATCAGCTACTTCCTGGTGGACATGAGCAGTCCGGGTCTCGAGGTACGGCCGCTGGTGCAGATCACCGGCGAGGCCCGCTTCTCCGAGGTATTCCTGGACGAGGTTTTCGTCCCCGACGACTGCCTCGTCGGTGAACTGGGCGGTGGATGGAAAATCGCGCGATCCACATTGTCCTCCGAGCGGGTGGCAATGGGCGGCAGTGGAATCGGGCAGGAACTGGAGTCGCTCATCGATGCGGCGCCGGTTTCCGGACCGGGTGCGGAACTGATCGCCGACCGGATCGGGGAATTGGTCTCCGACGCGGTCGCCGGTCTATTACTCGAAACTCGTGCCGCGCAGCGAATGCTCGCGGGCGGTGATCCCGGACCGCAAAGCAGCGTACGGAAACTGGTCGGCGTCCGGCATCGCCAGGCGGTTGCCGAATTCGCGGTGGAAATCGCTGGTGTGGCGGGTGCACGAGAAACGGAAGTGGTGAAAGAATTCCTGCTGACACGCTGTTTGTCGATCGCGGGGGGCACCGAGCAGATCCTTTTGACCCTGGCCGGCGAACGGATTCTCGGACTCCCGCGCGAAGCGCACGCTTAGGTCCTCATATGAACCGGGAGCATTGAAATTGGACTTCGACAGGGACGAGAGCCAAGACGCTGTCGCCGAGGTTGTAGTAAGTTTGCTGGAACGAAACAGCGCGCGGGATATCGAGTTGTGGCCCAGCATCGTGGAGAGCGGTCTACTCGGCGTGGCGCTACCCGAGGGCTTCGGCGGGGACGGTATGGGCCTGCTCGAGGTGTCGGCCATGCTGACCGAGCTGGCCACCGACGCTGTGCAGACGCCCGCGCTGGTGACGCTGGGCTTCGGCGCGTTGCCGCTCATCGGGCGAATTCCGGATGAGCTGGCGGAGCGGATATTCCCCGCGGTCGCCGAGGGGGCGGTACTCACCGCCGCATTGCACGAGCCGGGCGCGCCGTTCACGGTGAAGCCGGAGACCACCGCCGTGGTCGACGGTGATTCCGTGCGGATCACCGGGCACAAGATTGGTGTGCCGTATGCCGATCGGGCCCGGTGGATTCTGGTGCCGACCGATTCCGGAATCGCGGTCGTGGACGGTGATGCCCCGGGCATCACCCGCCTGGCGAGCCCGAGTTCGGACGGAACACCGGAATTCTCCGTGCATTTCGATGGGGTCGCCATTCCCGCCGCGCAACTGCTGGCGGGCGGTATCACCGAATTGCACCGGCTGGCACTGGCATCGATCGGTTCGGTCGCGGACGGTCTGCTCAAGGGTGTGTTGGCGCTGACCGCCGAACATGTGCGCACGCGGCATCAATTCGGGCGGCCGCTGGCCGAATTCCAGGCGGTGGCACAGCAGATCGCCGATGTGTACGTGGTGTCCCGCACCCTGCACGCGGCCGCGGCGTCGGCCAACTGGGCGCTGGCCCAGCCGGACCCCGGGCCCGAACACCGCGAGCGCACCGATGACGATCTGGACGTACTGGCCTATGCCGTCGCCTCGGATCTGCCCGCCGCCATGCAGAAATGCCATCACCTGCACGGCGGAATCGGCGTGGACATGACCCATCCACTACATCGCTACTACTCACAGGCCAAGGACATCGCCCGCTGGCTCGGCGGCGCGTCGTTCCGGCTGGATCGTTTGGGAGCCAGATGTTCATCGACCTGACCGTCGAGCAGCGCACGCTGCGCGACGAACTTCGTTCGTATTTCGCCGATCTCGTCACTCCCGAGGAGGAGGCCGAGATGGCGGTCAACCGGCACGGCGACGCCTACCGCGCGGTGGTGCGGCGTATGGGCCGGGACGGCCGGCTCGGTGTCGGATGGCCGAAAGAGTACGGCGGCCAGGGATTCGGCCCGCTCGAACAGCAGATCTTCTACAACGAGGCGGTACGCGCCGACGTCCCGCTGCCGCTGGTGACGTTGATGACGGTCGGGCCGACCCTCCAGGACTTCGGCACCGAGGAGCAGAAGAAACAGTTCCTGCCCGGAATCCTTTCCGGTGACATCCATTTCGCGATCGGCTACTCCGAGCCGGAGGCCGGAACCGATCTCGCGGCGCTGCGCACCAGCGCGGTGCGCGACGCGAACGGTGACTGGATCGTGAACGGGCAGAAGATCTTCACCACCGGCGCGCACGAGGCCGATTACATCTGGCTCGCCTGCCGCACGGGCACGACCGAATCGCGGCATCGCGGCATCACGATCCTGATCGTCGATACCAAAGATCCGGGATTCTCCTGGACGCCGATCATCACCTCCGACGGCGCGCACCACACCAACGCGACGTACTTCGACAACGTCCGAGTGCCCGCGAATATGCTTGTGGGCGAGGAGAACAGAGGCTGGAAGCTGATCACCACCCAGCTCAATCACGAGCGGGTGAGCCTGGGTCCCTCGGGCAAGATCGAACAGCTCTACCACCGGGCACACGGCTGGGCGCAGCGCCAGGGGGTGCTGGGCGAGGCCGACGTGCGCCGCTCGCTGGGCCGCGTGCACGCCATGGTCAGGCTCAACGAACTGCTGAACTGGCAGGTTGCCGCCAAGGCCGATCACGCCGCGGCGGATCCGATGGATGTGATCGCCGATGCGTCCGCGACCAAGGTCTTCTCGACCGAATCACTGCAGGAGGCGGGCCGTCTGGTCGAGGAGATCGTGGGTCGCCATGGCGACCCCGCCGATCCGTCCACGGCCGAACTGCTGACCTGGCTGGACCGGCGGACCAAGCAGAACCTGGTGGTGACCTTCGGTGGCGGGGTCAACGAGGTGATGCGCGAGCTCATCGCCACCGCCGGACTGAAGTTGCCGCGGGTACCGAGATAGGAGTGTCGTGCCGGAAACCATGACAGCACAAGAGATCATCGCCGCCGGTGACCGGGTCATGCAGGCGGGCGAGTGCGCGCCGCGGCTGGGTCGCGATCCGGTGAACCAGCCGATGATCAACAACTGGGTCGAGGCCCTGGGCGACGCCAACCCGATCTACGTCGACGAGGATGCCGCCCGCGCCGCGGGCCATCCGGGCATCGTCGCGCCGCCGGCGATGGCGCAGGTGTGGACCATGCCCGGACTGCACGGGGCCAGGCCCTCGGACGATCCGATGAACGCGATCAACGATCTGCTCGACGCCGCCGGATACACCTCGGTCGTCGCCACCAACTGTGAGCAGACCTATCACCGGTATCTGCGGCTCGGCGAACGGCCGTACGCACGGACCCGGCTGAAGGATCTGGTAGGGCCCAAGCGAACCGCGTTGGGGGAGGGCTGGTTCGCCACCTATCTGCTGACCTGGTATGTCGATGGCGAGCCCGTCACCGAGATGTCCTTCCGGATGCTGAAATTCGTGCCGGGCACCGGTAAACCGGCCGCGCCGCAGGACGATCTGAGCAAGCGGGTGCGGCCGATCGCCTCCCGGGACACCGAATTCTTCTGGGAGGGCGCCAAGCTCGGCGAGCTGCGCATCCAGCGCACGCCGGACGGGACGCTGCGGCACCCACCGGTTCCCGCACTGTGGCAGGACAAGACGCAGGCCCCGGACTATGTGGTCGCCTCGGGGCGGGGCACGGTGTTCAGCTATGTGGTGCACCACGCGCCGAAGGTGCCCGGGCGGACGGTGCCGTTCGTGGTGGCGCTGGTGGAACTCGCGGAGGGCGTGCGCATGCTCGGTGAGCTGCGTGGCGTCGAACCCGATCAGGTCCGGATGGATATGCCGGTCGAGGTCGGTTTCGAGAAGCTCGACGAGGACAACACGCTGCCGTACTGGAAGGCCGTCAAATGACAACGACAAGCCACCGGACGTTGCGGCCGTCGCAGGTCGCTGTCGGAAACACCCTGCCCGAGTTGGTCGTTCACGCCGATCCGACCTTCGTGGTCAGTTCCGCCCTGGCCACCAGGGATTTCCAGGATGTGCACCACGACCGCGACAAGGCGGTGCAGCGGGGTTCCAAGGACATCTTCGTCAACATCCTCACCGACACCGGCCTGGTACAGCGGTTCGTCACCGACTGGGCGGGCCCGGCGACGATCGTGAAATCCCTCGCGCTGCGCCTGGGCGTGCCGCTGTACGCGGGCGACACGCTGACCCTCAGCGGCACCGTCACCGCCGTCGAGGGCGCGCTCGTCCACATCGATGTGGTCGGCAAGGACAGCCTGGGCGACCACATCACCGCCAAGGCGGTCATCGAATTGCAGGAGCTTGCGTGAGTACAGGGCTCAGCGGTAAGGCCGCCATCGTCGGAATCGGCGCCACCGACTTCTCCAAGGACTCCGGCCGCAGCGAATTGCGTTTGGCCGCCGAGGCTGTCGACGCTGCGCTGAAGGACGCCGGGTTGCGGCCCACGGACGTGGACGGCCTGACGACCTTCACCATGGATACCAATACGCAGGCCGCCGTGGCCCGTGCGGTCGGCATTCCGCAGCTGAAGTTCTTCAGCCACATCGGATATGGCGGTGGCGCGGCCTGCGCCACCGTGCAGCAGGCGGCGATGGCGGTGGCCACCGGAATCGCCGACGTGGTCGTCGCGTACCGGGCCTTCAACGAGCGCTCCGGGCATCGGTTCGGGCAGTTCTCCACCCAGCTGGCGGCCGCCCCGACCTCCTCGGGCGTGGACGCGGCCTGGTCTTATCCCCAGGGCCTGGGTACTCCTGCCGCGCAGGTGGCGATGGTCGCCCGGCGGTATATGCACGTCTACGGCGCGGCCAGCGCCGATTTCGGTCGCGTCGCGGTGGCCGACCGCAAGCATGCGGCGGTGAACCCGGCCGCGCACTTCTACGGTAAGCCGATCACGCTGGAGGAACACCAGAATTCGCGCTGGATCGCCGAACCGCTGCATCTGCTGGACTGCTGCCAGGAGACAGACGGCGGCGTGGCGATCGTGGTCACGAGTGTCGAACGGGCGCGTGACCTTCCACAGAAGCCCGCCGTGATCGCCGCCGCCGCACAGGGTTCCGGCGCCGACCAATACGTCATGACCAGCTACTACCGCGACGCCATGAGCGGGCTACCGGAAATGGGCCTGGTCGGCGATCAGCTCTGGGCGCAGAGCGGTTTGCGCCCCGAGGACATGCAGGCCGCGATCCTGTACGACCACTTCACCCCGTTCGTGCTGATGCAGCTCGAGGAACTCGGTTTCTGCGGCCGCGGCGAGGCCAAGGACTTCATCGCCGACGGCGCCATCGAGGTGGGCGGCCGGCTACCGCTGAACACCCACGGCGGCCAGCTCGGTGAGGCGTACATTCACGGGATGAACGGCATCGCCGAGGGCGTGCGCCAGATTCGCGGCGCCTCCGTGAATCCTGTTGCGGGGCTGGAGAACATCGTCGTCACCGCCGGTACCGGCGTGCCGACCTCGGGTTTGGTGCTCAGCACCAACTGATCCGACAACCCCGTGAGCGGTGCTTCGCTCACGGGGCTATCGATCAATTGGGGGGAGCCAAGCAGACCACGATCTGCTGGGGCTGGGTGTAGCTGCGGTATTTCGTGGTGTCCTGGCTGCACCCGGCGTCGTCTGTCGTCCCGGTGAGCACGCCGGTCACCCGGAAGCTCTCACCGGGGCTGCCGCACGGCACCTTGACGGAGTTGCTGTCGTTCTGCTGGACACAGTCGCCCTGTTGGACGTTCATTTCCAGGCACAGCTGGTAGGCGTCCGACCCGAGCTGCGTCACGGTGGTGTATTCGCCCTGCGGGCATTGGCCGGCTGGGCCGTCGGTCTTGAAGGCGACCTTGTAATTGGCGTCCATGGTGCCGCAGTCGGCGCTGACCCAGTGCGAATCGTCCGCCGTGCCCCAGACCTTGAGGCAATCACCTACCTGGTACTGCGTGCTGCTGCTGTCGGCTGTGGTTGTCGCGACGGCTGTGGTGGTGCTCGTCGTACCCACCGCGGACCTGGTCGGCGAACCATGCGAGTTCGACGCGATATAGGCCCAGACGCCGGCGCCGATGAGGACCAGAACGAGTGGCACCACGATCGCCACCCAGGCGAGATTCGACCGTGTGGGCGGGGGACCGGGCATGCCGAAGCCCACCGGCTGACCCATCGGAAATTGTTGCGGGGGATATGGATAGCCGGGCTGTGGGTAGCCTGGCTGGCCCTGTACGGGGTATCCGGGCTGACTCTGGTAGCCGGGTTGGCCCTGCTGTGGATAACCGGCCTGGCCCTGCTGTGGATAGGCCGTCGGGTCCTGCTGTGGATACCCGGGCTGGCTCGGCTGCGGATAGCCGGGTTGTCCCTGCGGAGGGTATCCGGGCTGACTCTGTTGTGGATAACCAGCCTGGCCCGGTGTGCCCTGGCCGGGCGCAGCGGTTCCGGGCTGTCCCTGGGGATATCCGGGCTGGTTCGGCTGGCCGCCGAACTGCACGGTCGGATCGTTGGGCTGTTCCGAAGGGAACTGGGGTTCCATGGTGATTCCTTATCGTCCCTACCCGCCAGGCGCTTCGGCGGATGACGCGGATGAGCAGGGTACCGGCCCGCGCTCGTTGCCGCGATTTCGTCGGTGCGCGGACGGAACGGCGCTTGACGACTGTTGAGTGCATTGATCCCCCGACGTTCCGCGTCGCGACCGGCGAAACGATACCGGTGCAGCACAGCTGGGGCTACCGGGATTCCGCACCAGGGTTGGCGAACCGTCGCGGTGTCATAACGACCGGCAATGGTTGCGGGTTGTGAACCAGCACAATTTCTCCGGCTTCGAACCGGTGCGGAGCCGGTAGGTGGCACGAGGTAGTGGCGCGTGTCACGAATTCCGGCCCGGACAACTGCTCGGCGTGCAACCATATGGCTGTTTCCAGCAGTACTGGATACCCGAAGTGACAAGATCCGAAAGAGGCCCATGATCCGCGTGGGAACGGCGGTACCGCGTGCGATCGTAGCGATCGCACTCGTGGTTCTGGCCGTCCTCGCACTGCGTGGGTATCTGCCGGGCGGCAGCGGACCGCGTGCGGTGTCGGCGCCCACGACGGTCAGCGTCGCGCTGATGCCGGTGCTGTCGCTGGTGTCGATCGTGATTCTGCTGGCCGGGGTGATCACCAGCCAGCATCGGCTGCCGCTCGCGCTGCCCGACGCCGGACGGCGCAGGGAGCGCCGGTCGCTCCGACTGGGCAGGATCGGGCTCATCGTGGTGGCCGTGCTGGCCGCCGTCGCCCTCGTCGCGGCGGTCGGCTGGCTGGTGCATCTCGTGCTGGGCGGATACCAGCTGCGCGCCCCGCAGAGTCCGACGACCTCCGCCACCCCGAGCCAGGCTCCGCCCTCGTCCATCCCGGCTCCCCATCCGGCGCCCGGTCAACGGAAATTGTCCGGCGGCGCGATGCTGTTGATCGGTGTGACGGCCGGGGCATTGGTCGCGGTGGCCCTGGCCGGACTCGTCGCGGTCGTGATCAACACCCGGCGGCGCCCGGTCGCACAGGACGACGAATTCCACTCCGCTGGACCGGAATCCACGGTGTCACTGGTACAGGTGGCCGAAATGGGCCTGGCCGCGATGATCGCCTCGGGCCAGGATGCGCGCACCGCCATCATCGCCTGCTACGTCGCGATGGAGCGCGGTCTGGCGGCCGCGCGGGAGGTCGCCCCGCTGATCTCCGATACCCCCTCGGAGGTGCTGGCCCGGGCGTTCGATCGCGGTGCGCTGCGCGATGCCTCCGCGCGGGAGCTCGTCACCCTGTTCGAAGAGGCGCGCTTCAGCCCGCACTCGATGCTGGAGTGGCAGCGCATGCGGGCCGAACAGCTCCTGCGGATCGCGCTGCGGGATCTTCGCGGGGAGACGCAGCGCGGCGGGCGCACGACAGAGCCGAGCGTCAGCGGGGCGCCGTCGTGAGCGACACGGCCGGTATGGCCCGCTCGGTCGCGGCCGGCGGTGTGATCGTGCTGATCCTGCTGGTCGAGGCGATCGGCTTCGACAATCAGCGCGCACTGCTTCCGGTGCTGACCGGCGTGCCGGTGCTGGCGGGGCTGGCGCTGCTGCTCCGGTCCCTGGCCGGGCGTGCAGGCGCCCCCACCAACGACGACGGTGCCGACGACGATATCGAGAACGGCCCGGCGGAGATGCTGCACCGCTGGCATGCCCGCGCGGAGATGCTCGCGCATCGCGCCGATGGCACCCGCGCGGACTGGGATCGGCATCTGCGGCCCCTGCTGGCCAAGGAATTCGAGCTGTCCAGCGGGCACCGTATCGCCAAGGATCGCCGCGCCACCGAGGCGGCGGGGGTGTTGCAGTTCGGTCCCGAGCTGTGGCGCTGGGTGGATCCGGCCAATTCGGCACTGCGCGAACAGAAGACGCGCGCGCCGGGACGTGCGGCGCTGGACGAGATACTGCGGCGGCTACAAGACATGTGACGCTTCGGGACCGATGACAATGGCAAAAGATATGACGCCGTAGGAAATATGACTGTGACGAAACCATTGGACGCGACCGTCAAGCGCACCGAATCGGTGCTGCGCGAAATATCGAGGGTCGTGGTCGGCAAGCGAGATGAATTGCAGCTGATCATGATTGCTGTGCTCTCGGGTGGACATGTCCTTATCGAAGATCTTCCGGGGCTGGGCAAGACGCTCATCGCCCGATCCTTCGCCACCGCATTGGGTTTGAATTTCACCCGGGTACAGTTCACGCCGGATTTGTTGCCCGCGGACCTGATCGGCTCGACCATCTACGATATGAATTCGGGTCGTTTCAATTTCCGCAAGGGCCCGGTATTCACGAATATGCTGCTGGCCGACGAGATCAACCGCACTCCGCCCAAGACCCAGGCCGCGCTGCTCGAGGCGATGGCCGAGGGACAGGTGAGTATTGACGGCGAAACCTTCCCGCTGCCACAGCCTTTCGTCGTGCTGGCCACCGACAACCCGATCGAGTACGAGGGCACCTACCCGCTGCCGGAGGCCCAGCTCGACCGCTTCGCCCTGCAACTGCGCCTGGGTTACCTGTCCGAACAGGACGAGACGCAGATGATTCGCCGCCGCCTCGAACGCGGCGCGATACCGCCGCAGGTGGGCCAGGTGGTGGACGCCGCGGGCCTGCTGGAGATGCGCCAGGCGGTCGAATTCGTCACCGTGCATCCCGACGTGGTCACCTATGTGGTCTCGCTGGCCGCCGCGACCCGCAGCCACCCGCAGGTGGAGGTCGGCGCCAGCCCCCGCGCGGAACTGGATCTGGTACAGATGTCGCGCGCCCGCGCCCTGCTGCTCGGCCGCGACTACGTGATCCCGGAAGACGTGAAGGCCCTCGCGGTTTCGGCGATCGCGCACCGCATCACACTTCGTCCGGAGATGTGGGTGCGCCGAATTCGTGGCGAGGACGTGATCTCCGAGTTGCTTCGCCGCCTGCCGGTTCCGCGCGGCGTCGCGACATGAGTACAGAGGCCGAATTACGCTGGCGACCAGCGCCGTTGGTGTACATGCTCGCCACGTCGGCGGCTGTCGCACTGGTCCTGGCGGTGATGCTGAGCCGGTGGCAGCTGGTCGTCTTCGCCGCGCCCATGCTCGGCGTACTCGCTACCGCACCGGCCCAGTTGGCGCGCACCAGGATTCGAGTGGACGGTGCCGGTGTGCTGCGCTGCTTCGAGTCCGAGGAGGTCGTGCTGGCCGCGACAGCGTTCGTCGAGCAGGGTCATGCGCTGCTGCGCTGCAAGCCGCAGCCGGCGCGCGGTCTGGATACGCGGGTGGAGGAGGCGGTGGATTCCGGCGCGACCCCGGCCGGATTGCGGCTCGCGCTCTCGACCGCGCGCTGGGGCCGGTATCCGGTGACGATGCGGGTCAGCGCCCTGAGCCCGGCCGGATTGGCGGTGGCGGCGGTGCACCTGCCCGCGGGCGAGGTGTACGTGTACCCGATCGCCGATCCGCAGTCGATGCGGTTGCCGCGCACCGAATTTCCCGAGCGCATCGGCACCCACCTCACTCACCGGCACGGTCCGGGCGTCGAGTACGCCGACATCCGCGTCTACTCCGCGGGTGATCAACTGCGCACGGTGAACTGGCCGGTGAGCGCGCGCCGCGGACGGCTGTTCGTCACCGAGCGGCTCACCAACCGGGCCGCGGACGTCGTTGTGCTGGTGGATACCTCACAACAGGCGCCGGGTCCGGCATCGGAATCGATCGAGCTGTCGGTGCGCGGCGCGGCGCAGGTGGCGCAGTCCGCGCTGCGGGCGGGGGATCGCACCGCGGTGGTCTGCCTGGGTGGCGGAGCGCCGCGCTATCTGCGCGCCGATATCGGGCGGCGGCAGTTCTATCGCCTCATCGACACCGTGCTAGACGCGGGGGACGAGCACATCTCCACCTCGGGCTCGCTGGCCCCGCGTCCGGCGGTGCCGCTGGGCGCGGTCGTGGTGGCGTTCTCGACGCTGCTGGACACGCAGTTCGCCCTGGCGCTGATCGACCTGCGCAAGCGCGGGCACGTCGTGGTGGTCGTGGATGTGTTGCGCGGCGCTCCGTTTCGCGATGGCCTGAATTCCACACTGGCCCGGATGTGGCAGCTGGAACGGGCGACGATGTACCGGGATATGGGCACCGTCGGCGTCGATATCGTGGCCTGGCCCGAGGGCACGCGCCTGGACCAGGTGATGCGGCTGATTCCGGACCGGCGCCGGGTCGTGCGGGTGCGGCGATGACGCGATTCCTCGCGGTCCTGTCCGGGCTGCTGCTCACGCTGGCCGTGGCGATCGAGCTGCCCTGGGCCGGGATTCCGGCGCTGGCGCTGGTGGCGGCGGGATGGCGGTATCGCCCCTGCGCCGTGGGCGCCGTTCTGGTGGCGCTGGGCGCGCTGACCTGGTCCGATACCGGTGCGCTCGCCGCGGCCGCGACCGGTCTGGTTGCCACGACCTACCTGCTCAATACCGCCACGGTGACCGCCCCCGCCGGGGTGGTGCCGACCACGGCGCCCTCGGTGGCGGGTGCGGTGTGCTTCGCCGCCGCCGCGGTCGCCGCGACCCTGGTTCCGGCGCATCTGCGGTGGGTTCCGCTGGCCGCGCCCATCCTGGTGGTCCTGCTGTACGCGGCGGTCGTCCAGGGCCTCGCGGTCCGCGCGCACGAGTAGACCGGATAGTGACCCACGCCACCATTCACCCCGCCTGCCTGCGGTGATGCTCGGCACAATCGGCGGGGTATATCTACTACACCTTGTAGTCTGACGGTATGTGGATCATTCCGGTTGTCTCCGTCATCTGCGCCGTCGCGATCGGGGGCCTGTTCTCGACCGGCTTCCCGAAGGACTGATTTCACCTCTGCGGATGCGGTAGCAGCAGCCCGAAGATGACCACCGCGATCGGTACGAAGCACAGCACGGTCAGGACGGCCTGTGGGCCGTGGTGGTCGGCGATCATGCCCAGCAGTGGGACGAACAACCCGCCCGCGCTGACCGCCAGGCCGAGGGTCACTCCGGCGGCCGTGCCCGGCCGTGTCGGCAGATAGTCCTGACCGAGCTTGACCACCACCGCGAACGGCATGTTCACCGCCATCCCCGCGAGCACCGCGGCGGCCAGGCCCAGTTCCGCGTTCGGGACCGCGCGCAGCAGCACCATCGCGGGAATCGTCGCGACGCTGCCGATGTGAATCGTGCGCAGCATGCCGAATCGGTCGGCGATGCGGCCGCCGATGAGCGTGCCCACGACCCCGCCTACCAGGAAACACGTCAGGGCGGCGCCGCCGAGTTCGCGTGAGGCGCCGAAATGCTTGATCCAGTACAGGGCGACGAAGGTGTTCACCCCGAAGAACAGGCTCGAACGAACGACCGCCAACGCTGTCAGGGTGGAGAAGGCCAGCCATCGATCGCGGCCGTCGCCGCGTGCGGCGGTGCGTGCCGTCGCCGCGTGCCGCTGCTGATAGCGCCACAGCAGGAAACCCATCACCGCGGCCGGCGGGATGAACAGCGCTGTCGCGCCGACCCCGAGCGTTACCAGTGCCGGGGTCGCCAGGGCGGGAGCGAGGAAGAAGCCCACGTTGCCGCCCGCGGCGAACAGGCTCATTCCGGTGGTGCTGTCGCCGGCGTCCCGGCGTGCGTCGCGACCCGCGGCAGGATGGAAGGCAGCGACGCCGATTCCCGAGAGCAGCAACAGAATCCACACCAGCGGATAGGTCGGGGCGAGTCCGGCCAGCCCCGCGCCGATACCGGCCGTCGTCAGGCCGGCCGGCGCCAGCCACAGCAGTGCTCGCCGATCGGCGAGCACACCCAGAATCGGTTGCGGCAGTGCGCTTCCCAACGTCGCCGCCAACGCCAGTCCGGAGGTCGCGGTGTAGCTGTAGCCGCGTTCGAGCACGAAGAACGGCACGCTCGCCGGGACGATGCCCTGATAGAAGTCGTCGACCGCGTGCGCGATCACCCAGTACCGCATGCGGGTGAACGTCGACACCACGGACTCGCTTCTCCCGGTGGTCGTACTGATATTCACTGCCGCAACACCTTTCGCTCAATCGCCCGGGGCGGTGAGCTTACGAACGCGAGGGTGCGGCGCCGGGTCGACGCACTGCCGGGAATCCATCGAAATGCGATGCACACCAGGTTGGTTCGTGCGCGGGAGCGACTGGGCCATCTCGCGGAAGCTCAGAATTCGAGCTTAAGGGCGCAGGGCATCGGCAGACTTCCGATAAAATGACAATTTATGTCGGTAATCGGCCAGCGGCCCGCTTTGCTCGAGGTGGCCATGGAGCTGCCCGCCGGTGCGCGCATCGATCGCCACAGGCACGACGTCCACCAGCTCGTCTACATGAGCACCGGCGCGGCCGAGGTCCGCACCGATATCGGCAGCTGGATCGCGCCCCCCGACCGCGCGATCTGGATCCCCGCCGGATGCGCGCACGAACATCGGTTCCACGGGCCGACCAGATTCCACTCCATGGCGTTCGTGGTGAACCTGCTGCCCGACGGCGCGACACCGCTGGTCATCGCCGTCCCGCCGCTGGCACGTGAGCTGATCATCACCTGCTCGACCGCCGAACTGCCCGCCGCGGAACTCGACCGCATGCGCCAGGTCCTGCTCGATCAGCTACGCCGCTGCCCCGAACAGCCCCTGCGCCTGCCCGTGGCCGCCGACCCCCGGCTCCGCGAGGCATGCGCCCTGGTCGAGGAAGATCTGACGCATATCTGGACGCTGTCGGCCCTCGGCCACCGGGTGGGCGTGTCCGAACGCAGCCTGACCCGCCTGTTCCGCACCGAATTCGCCATGACCTACCCCCAATGGCGCACCCAGCTCCGCGTCCACCGCGCCATGCAGCTGCTGGCCGAGGGCGCGCCGGTCACCACGGTCGCCCACCGCTGCGGTTGGTCCACCCCCAGCGCCTTCATCGACGTCTATCGCCGGGTACTCGGCCATACCCCCGGAACCGACCGAGCGACGAGCCCGTTTGCGCGTCCCAACGCCTGAACAGTAAGCCCTCGGCCGTGTTTTGAAGTGGGCAGTTCGCGTCGAAACGTATGGTGTGCCTACGATTCCGCTCGCCCGCGCCTGCGGTTCGCCACGCGGTCACCGTTCGGTGCACCGAGCCGTGCCGGGTGTGCGGAAGTGGTGACCGCCGCCCCGGCGGGACGGGCGACAGCGCGACGAGGGTGCGCTGCCGGGGTCTCCGGCGCCGGGACGGCGGGGTCTGGGTCAGGCGGTGAACGTCAGACGAACATCGCCCAAGACGGGGGCCTCGTCGCGCTCGATCGCGGTAGCCGCGATGACGAGCTCATCACCTTGTAACCACATCCGGGTCCGAATTGTTTCCCCGGGGTACAGGACGCCGGCGAAACGGGCGCGAAAACCCGTCGCGCGGGTGGCATCGGAGCCCAGGACCGTATCGACCGCGGTCTTGCAGACCAGACCGTAGGTGCACAGGCCGTGCAGGATTGGGTTGGGGAAGCCCGCGCCGCGGGCGAATTCGGGATCCGAGTGCAGGGGGTTGCGGTCCCCGCACATGCGGTACAGCAGGGCCTGCTGCGGCAGGGTCGGTGTGGTGGCGGTGTAATCCGGTGTGCGGTCCGGCAATTCGGCCTTGGTGCTGGGGCCGCGCTCGCCGCCGAAGCCGCCCTCGCCCTTGGCGAAGATGGACGATCGTGCGGTCCACAGCAATTCGCCGTCGGAGCCGATGACGGTGGACTCGTTCGCGATCACCGCCGCCGAACCCTTGTCCCACACCTCGGTGATGCGGGTGGTGCTGCTGGCCTTACCGGACGCGGGAATCGGCCGGTGCAGCACGATCTCCTGGCTCCCGTGCACGACCTTCGCCAGGTCGATCTCCACGCCGGGAAAGCTCACCCGCGGTGGTTCGGTGACCCGCATCGTCGGCGCCACGGTCGCGAAGGTCGGCAGCACCTGCGGCTGCCGGTCATCCAGATAGCGCAGTTCACCCGCGTCGGTCCACCGCGTCCCCGCGCCCAGACCCAGGTGGTAGAGCTGCACGTCGGACGGCGTCCACGCGAACTCCTCCGACGGAAGCTCCGCTCCCAGCGCGACTTTCGGATCAATCGGCATGTAAGTACTCCTGGCTGCTCATATCCATCGTCATGGATCGCTGTCGCGATCCCGGTGCCGATCCCGCTGACCGGATCGGGGTGAATGTCACATCGAGCTATGCGCTGTTCTTCGATCGACGCAGGATGTCCTGGACCGCGAGGTAGGCGAAGGTGATCGCGGGTCCGATGGTGGCGCCCGGACCGGCGTACGTGTGGCCCATCACCGGCGCCGAGCAGTTCCCGGAGGCGTACAGGCCCTCGATGACCGTCTCGTCCTCGCGCAGCACCCGTCCGGCGGTGTCGGTGACCAGACCACCCTTGGTGCCCAGGTCGCCGGGCACCATCTTGGCCGCGTAGTACGGTCCCTGCACCAGACCGGCGAGGCTCGGGTTCGGCTTCACGGTCGGGTCGCCGTAGTACCGGTCGTAGGCGCTCTCGCCGCGCCCGAAGTCCTCGTCCTTGCCCTTCTCGGCGAAGCCGTTGAACCGCGTGACGGTCGCGGCCAGCGCCTCGGCGGGAACGCCGATCTTCGTGGCCAGCTCGGGCAGGGTGTCGGCCTTGACGATCAGATCGTTTTCCATCCAGCGAGACGGGATCCTTTGACCGGGCTGCAAACCAGCGAAAATATAGCGGTTGCGGTAGCGCTGGTCGAAGACCAGCCAGGCGGGCACATGCTCGCCGGGCCCCTCGCCCTGCCCGTATTTCCCGCCGTACATGGTGTGTACGGCCTCGACGTAAGGAGCGGACTCATTCCCGAAGCGCTCACCGCTCTCGTCGACCATGATGCTGCCGGGCAGATTGCGCTCGGCCAGGGCGAACCACGGCTTGCCCCCCTTGAAGATGGTCGGCCCCCACCAGGCGTCCTCCATGACATCGATGTTCGCGCCCGCGGCCATCCCCGCGACGATGCCGTCGCCGGTATTGCTCATCGCACCGGTTGTCCACTCGGTGGTGATCGGTTCACGCTGGTACTTGTGCCGCATGTCCTCGTTGCGCTCGAAACCGCCCGAGCCCAGCACCACGCCGTAGCGGGCACGGAATACGATGGACTCGCCGCCGGCGTTGTTGTCGGTCGCCTCGACGCCGACCACGCGCCCGTCCTCGATGAGCAGCCCGGTCATCGGCGTGTTCAGCAGCAGCGGCACATTCGCGTCCAGCAGGCCCTTGCGGATCGCGGCGATCAGCGCCTGCCCCATGCCGAGCAGATGCTTGCCGGTGGCCTTGGCCCAGTAGGTACGCGCGCCCACCCGCATGGCCCGCAGCATGCCGCGCGGATGCCGCCGGATCAGGTTCAGCTTGACGAAGTCGGCCTGCGTGACCACGACATTCATCGGCGCCTTGGCATACGGCGGTTCCAGCTTGAACCGCTCCTCGCCCAGGGTCTTGGCGTCGAACGGCTTCGGCTCGCACGAGCGGCCGGAGGACAGGCCGCCCGGGGCCTCCGGGTAGTAGTCGGAGTAGTTCGGCACCCAGTTCATCTTCAGCGGCGAGTGATCCAGCACGAAGTCGAACGCCTCCGCGCCGCGATCGATGTAGGTGTCGATCCGGTCCGCGGGCGCGGCGTCGCCGATGATGCTGTGCAGATAGGTGCGCGCCTGCTCGCGGTCGTCGGGGCGGCCGGAGGCGCGCAGCGCCTTGTTGCCCGGGATCCACACCCCGCCGCCGCTGCGCGCGGTGTTGCCGCCGTAGTGCGCGGCCTTCTCGATGAGCACCGCGCTCAGGCCGTGGTGCGCCGCGGTGAGTGCGGCGGTCATCCCGGCGGCGCCGCTACCGACCACCACCACGTCGTATTCCCGATCAGTCATGTAGAACACGTTATAGAATCAGTGCCGGGTTGGTCTATATTGGCATGGCAGAAGGTACTGCTGGGGCAGGTTTTCCCAGGAAAACTCGTTTCAGTTTCTGTGTTGGTAACCCACCGGCCCCACAGTGGAAGGAATGAGTGTGCTGTCCGACGCGGTACGGAGTGAACTGGCCGCGGAGCTCGCGGCCGCCGAACGTGACCGGGTGCCGGTCGACCCGCTGGTCGCGCGGTATCCCGACATCGACGTGGTGGATGCCTACGAGATCCAATTGGTGAACATCCGCGCACGCCTGGACGGCGGTGCGAAGGTCATCGGCCACAAGGTCGGGCTGTCCTCCGAGGCGATGCAGAAGATGATGGGCGTCGACGAACCCGACTACGGCCATCTGCTCGGCGAGATGCAGGTGTTCGAGGACGTCGTGGTCGACAGCTCGAAGTACCTGTACCCGCGGGTGGAGGTCGAGGTCGGCTTCGTGCTCGGCGCGGATCTGCCCGGCGAGGAGTGCACCGAGGCCGACGTGCTCGCCGCGACCGTCGCGTACGCCCCGTCGATCGAACTGATCGACACCCGCATCAAGGACTGGAAGATCGCCCTGTGCGACACCATCGCCGACAACGCCTCCTCGGCCGGATGGGTGCTGGGCCCCGAGCGGGTCGCGCCGAATGCGGTGGACATCAAGAAGATCGACGCGCGCCTGACCCGCAACGGTGAACTGATCGCCGAGGGCCGCAGCGATGCGGTGCTCGGCGATCCCACGACCGCGGTGGCCTGGCTGGCCCGCAAGGTCGCGCAGTTCGGTGTGCGCCTGAAGGCCGGTGACATCGTGCTGCCCGGCTCGTGCACCCGTGCCATCGACGCCCGTCCGGGCGACGCCTTCCACGCCGAGTTCGACGGACTCGGCTCTGTTCGTCTGCAATTCAGCTGAGCCAGTAGGAGATACACGTGACTGCGAATGGGAAAGTCAGCGCCGCCATTGTCGGTTCCGGCAACATCAGTACCGATCTGCTCTACAAGCTGCTGCGCTCGAACTCCATCGAACCGCGTTGGATGGTCGGGATCGATCCGGACAGTGAGGGTTTGAAGCGCGCCCGCGGTCTGGGCCTGGAGACCTCGCACGAGGGCGCGGACTGGCTGCTGGCGCTGCCGGACAAGCCCGATCTGCTGTTCGAGGCCACCTCGGCCTACGTGCACCGCGAATACGCGCCCAAGTACGAGGCAGCGGGCATTCAGGCGATCGACCTGACTCCGGCCGCCGTCGGCCCGGCCGTCATCCCGCCGGTGAATCTCGACACACTCACGGACGCCCCGAATGTGAATATGATCACCTGCGGCGGGCAGGCGACGATTCCGATGGTCGCGGCCGTCTCCCGGGTCGTTCCGGTGCCGTACGCGGAGATCGTCGCCTCGGTCTCGTCGGTGTCCGCCGGACCCGGAACCCGCGCCAACATCGACGAATTCACCAAGACCACCTCCAGGGGTGTGGAGACGATCGGCGGCGCCCAGCGCGGCAAGGCCATCATCATCCTGAACCCCGCCGAGCCGCCGATGATCATGCGCGACACCATCTTCTGCGCGATTCCGGAGGATGCCGATCGCGACGCCATCGCCGATTCCATCGCGCGGATGGAGAAGTCGGTGCAGGAGTACGTGCCCGGCTACCGGCTGCTGAACGAGCCGCAATTCGACGACCCGTCGGTGGTTTCCGGTGGTATGGCGAAGGTTTCGATCTTCGTGGAGGTCGAGGGCGCGGGCGATTTCCTGCCGCCCTATTCGGGCAACCTCGACATCATGACCGCCGCCGCCACGCGCGTGGGTGAAGTGCTGGCCGACCGGATCCTCTCGGCTCGGGTGTAGGGAAAGGAACGAATCGATGGTGTATTCACAAGAACTCGACATTCGCGTCACCGACACCTCGCTGCGGGACGGGTCGCATCACAAGCGGCACCAGTTCACCGCGACCGAGGTGCGCGATATCGTCGCGGCGCTGGACAGCTCCGGCGTTCCGGTGATCGAGGTCACTCACGGCGACGGCCTGGGGGGTTCCTCGTTCAACTACGGCTTCTCCAAAACCCCCGAGCAAGAACTGGTCACGATCGCGGCGCAGACGGCCAAGCGGGCCAAGATCGCGGTGCTCATGCTGCCCGGCGTCGGGGTCAAGGAGGACATCAAGGTCTCCCAGGACAACGGCGCCTCGATCGTGCGCATCGCCACGCACTGCACCGAGGCCGACGTGTCCATCCAGCACTTCGGGCTGGCGCGGGAACTGGGACTGGAAACCGTCGGCTTCCTGATGATGTCGCACAGCCAGCCGCCCGAGGTGCTGGCCAAGCAGGCGCGGATCATGGCCGACGCCGGCTGCCAGTGCGTGTACGTGGTCGACTCGGCCGGCGCCCTGGTGCTGGATCAGGTTACCGACCGGATCGCCGCGGTGGTCGCCGAACTCGGTGACGACGCACAGGTCGGCTTCCACGGTCACGAGAACCTGGACCTGGCGGTGGCCAACTCGATCTACGCGGTGAAGGCGGGAGCCAAGCAGATCGACGGCAGCGCGCGGCGTTTCGGCGCGGGCGCGGGCAACACACCGGTCGAGGCGTTCGTGGGTGTGTGCGACAAGCTGGGCATCAAGACCGGCATCGACTTCTTCGCCATCGCCGACGCCGCGGAGGACGTCGTACGCCCGGCCATGCCGCAGGAGTGCCTGCTGGACCGCCAGGCCCTCATGATGGGCTACGCGGGGGTGTACTCGAGCTTCCTCAAGCATGCCGAGCGTCAGGCCGAGCGGTACGGGGTCTCCGCGGCGGAGATGCTGGTGCGGGCGGGTAAGCGCAAGCTGGTCGGCGGCCAGGAGGATCAGCTGATCGATATCGCGCTGGAGCTGCAGCGGGAGCAGCAGGCCGTCACCGCCTGATATTCGGCGCCCGAAGGGCCGTGGACGGGAAACCGTCTGCGGCCCTTTGTCGTTCGCGGGGTCGGCGGCGGCTCGGGCCAACCGGCCGGTTATCCGATTCGCCCGGTATGTGCTACCTCGGCTCACAGGCGAGGCCCTCGGGTGTAACGACTATTAGCGCGGCGCCGATTGGACAGTCGTGAGCGGGTTTCCTGGGCGGTCTTCTGGTGCGCTCAAACGGAAGCGATTTTGGACTAGAAAATTCCGGTAAAACAGTTATGCTTGGCGAGGCTGTTTCGGAGCCCCTGATTCAGCTAATGGCTGGTTGCCGGTCGGATGCGGTAGGGCATCCAAAATACCGGTTATGCAGCCAACTTTCGGCTAACGCGAAGTTAGCTGGCGGTGAAAACGAAGGGCCCGATCCATGACGAGGGGATCGGGCCCTTCTGTATTCTCTGGCGCAATGTCACAGGAGACGAATGCGGGCAGAATGTACGCCGGACAGCCCGTAGAAGACCGGCAGCGGCAGCGACGTGCACGTTTTCTGGAGTCGGGATTGACGGTGTTCGCGCGCGACGGTTATGGCAATAGCTCGGTGGGCGCTATCTGTAAGGACGCCGGGCTCTCGTCACGACAGTTCTACGAGGAGTTCACCGGCCGCGAATCGCTACTACTAGAGCTCTACGAACAGATCGACCGGCAATCGCGGGAGGCGGTCACGACGGCTCTGGCCGACCACGCCGACGAACCTGCGGCCGACATCATCGACCATGCCATCCGCGCCTACATCGAGTCGGTGGGCCGCGATCCGCGCAAGGCACGCGTCGCGCTGGTCGAGGTGGTCGGCGCCGGGCCCAAGGTGGAGAAGTTCCGGCTCGATCTACGCCGGGCCTGGGGCTCGCTGCTGGCGAGTGCGGCGGAAGACGCCGCGCTGCACGGGGAGATCCCGCCGGGCGACTACGAGATGCGGATGCTGGCGATCATCGGCGCGGTCAACTACGTCGTCGACGCGTGGAGCGGCGCCGACCCGCGGCCCACGCTCGACGATGTGATCCGCGTGCTGCGGCGCATCATCATCGGCGCGGTCACCTCGTGAGGAGTGCCGACGTTCACGTGAACGCACCTGGTGCGCGGTAGCGTTCGCGCATGGAGACTGTTCCGATCCAGGTGACCGACGGCAGTACGGTGCCGGTGCGGCTGATCCCGGCCTGGGGGCGGCACCGGCATCCGATCACCGCGGACACACCGCGCGCGGTGGTGGTGATCGTCCCCGGCCTGGGCGTACCCGCGATCTACTACAGCGATTTCGCCAAGGAACTGGCCGGGCGCGGGGTCGACGTCGCGATCGGCGAACTGCGCGGCAACGGTGACTCGCGGCCTCGGCCGACCGCCGAAAGCGCCTACGGCTACCACGAACTGGTGTCGGTGGACTTTCCGGCCATCTTCGAGGTGGTGCGCGAGCGCTTTCCGGACAGCACGCCCATCCTGTTGGGACACAGCATGGGCGGGCAGTTGGGCGTGATGTACGCCTCACGGATCCGCGGCCGGCTGCGCGGGCTGATCCTGATCGCCTCGGGCACGCCCTACTACCGCGGCTACAGCGGCATCGCCCGCTCAAGCATGCTGGTGGGCCCGGCGGCCATCTCGCTGACCGCCAACCTGGCCGGATTCTGGCCCGGCGACCGGATCACCGCGGGCGGATTCGGCCGCCAGTCCAAGGTGCTGATCGCCGACTGGGCGCGGCTGGCCCGCACCGGGCGATTCGTCCCCGTCGGCGCCGATATCGACTACGAGGAGCGCATCTCCCGGCTGAAACTGCCCGTGCTGTCGATCACCGTCGAGGGCGACGAACTGGCCCCGCGCAGCTCGGCCGACCATCTGCTGGAGAAGCTGCCCAACGCATCGATCACCACTTGGCACGAGTCGAAACCGTTGGGGCACAACGGATGGATCACCGATCCCCGCTCCACTGTCGATCGAATCGAACAGTGGATGCGGGATCTGTGAGGTATCAGGCGTTCTTGCGGTCCTCGATCAGCATCTGGGTGAAGAACTCGTAGATCAGGGCTGCCTGAAACGCCATCTGCTTGTTGTCGGCCGCGCCGCCGTGGCCGCCCTCGATGTTCTCGTGGTACCAGAAGGTGTGGCCCTGTTCCGCCAAGCGCGCGGCCATCTTTCGGGCGTGGCCGGGATGCACTCGGTCGTCCCGGGTCGAGGTGGTCAGCAGGATGGGAGGGTACGGCCGGTCGGCGTGGGTGTTCTGATAGGGCGAGTACTTCGAGAGGTACTCCCATTCCTCGGGCTTGTCCGGGTCGCCGTATTCGGCGATCCAGGAGGCGCCCGCGAGCAGCAGGTGATAGCGCCGCATATCCAGTAGCGGCACCTGACAGACGATCGCGCCGAACAGTTCCGGATAGCGGGTGAGCATCACGCCCATCAGCAGCCCGCCGTTGCTGCCGCCCACCGCGCCCAATTGATCGGTGGTCGTAATACCGCGTGCCACCAGATCTCTGGCAATGGATGAGAAATCCTCGTAGGCCCGGTGCCGGTCGGCCTTCTGCGCCTGGGTGTGCCACTGCGGTCCGTATTCGCCGCCGCCCCGGATATTCGTCATCACCCAGGCGCCGCCGTGCTCGAGCCAGCCCATGCCCGAGGCGCCGCTGTAGGCGGGCGTGCGAGAGATCTCGAAGCCGCCGTAGCCGGACATGACCGTGGGGACCGGACGATCGCGGTGGTCGCCGTGGCGGATCACGAAGTAGGGCACCTGTGTTCCGTCGTCGGAGGTGGCGAAGAACTGCTCGGTCCGGATGCCGTCGGCGTCGAAGAAACCGGGCTCCTGTTTCAGCGGTGCGGCCGAGCGGCCCACCGATGCGGACAGCAGGGTGGCCGGAGTGGTGAAACCGCTTGTGATGAGCATGAATTCATCACCACCCTCCAGCGGATCCAGGTTGATGGCGTTGGTGGTCGCCATCGGCGGTGCGTCACCCAGTGGTTCGCGCGTCCACGGTGTGCCCGGGGTGAGGACGTACAGCTTGGTCTGCACATCCTCGAGGGTGATCAGCAGCAGATGGTTTTCGGTCCAGCCGTAGCCGTGCAGCGCGGTGTGTTCGTCGGGGGTGAATATGGTCTCGAAATTCCTTGCGCCATCCAGGAATTCGTTCAGGTCCATGGCCAGCAGGGCGCCCGCCGGATAGGTCTCGCCGCCCACCTCCCACGGCGTCTTCAGGCGCAGCAGCAGCCAGTCCTTGTACCAGGAGACGGAGGCGTCCGTGGGGGTGTCGAGGCGGCGGAGGGCGCCGTCCTCGTCGAGCAGATAGACGATCTCGTTGAAGAAGTCGATGGCCTGGCCCACGAAATGGCGCTCGTAGCCCGGGGTTCGGTCGTAGCCCGCCGAGATGGACACATCGCCGGGCTCACCCTCGAACACCGTCTGCGCCCGCTCGAGCGGTTCACCGCGCTTCCAGCGCTTGGCGATTCGCGGATACCCGGAGTCGGTAAGCGAGTCGGGGCCGAAATCCGTTCCGACATAGACGGTGTCGGCGTCGATCCAGCGGATGCTGGACTTTGCCTCGGGCAGATGGAACCCGCCGTCCGATTCCTCACGGAATTGCTTTGTCGCCATATCGAATTCGCGCACGACCTTGGCGTCGGCCCCGCCGCGCGACAGGCTGATCAGCGCCAGCGATTGTTCCGGGCGCAGCACCGCCGCGCCGCCCCACACCCAGTTCTCGTCCTCGGCGGCTGCCAGCGCGTCCAGATCGATCAGCACTTCCCAGTCCGGATCGTCGGTGGCGTACTGCTCGGCCGTTGTGCGCCGCCACAACCCCTTGGCGTGCTGGGCGTCGCGCCAGAAGTTGTAGAGCCACGGCCCACGCCGGGTCGGGTAGGCGATACGGGTGTCGGTGTCGAGCATGTCCAGGATGCGGTGCTCCAGTTCGGCGAACCGGTCAGAGGTGGCGAAACGCTCGGCGACCACCTCGTTGTGCGCTCGCGCGAAATCCAGCGCGCGCTCGCCGGTCACCTCCTCCAGCCAGAGGTACGGATCGTTCTGCTGCTCCTGCCCACCGCTCATGCTGACATTGTCGCCGACTCGCCCGCCTCGGCCCCACCACTCCCCTCAACCGAGACGCTTCGCGTTCGCCGCCTACACTTGCCGTCGTGACTTCCCACTACGATGTCGTCGTTCTCGGCGCCGGGCCCGGCGGTTACGTCGCCGCGATCCGCGCCGCTCAGCTCGGTTTGCGAACAGCGATCGTCGAGCAGAAATACTGGGGCGGTGTGTGCCTGAACGTCGGTTGCATCCCGTCCAAGGCCCTGCTGCGTAACGCGGAGCTCGCGCATATCTTCACCAAGGAAGCCAAGACCTTCGGTATCTCCGGCGAGGCGAGCTTCGATTTTGGCGTGGCGTTCGACCGCAGCCGCAAGGTCGCCGACGGCCGCGTCAAGGGCGTCCACTTCCTGATGAAGAAGAACAAGATCGACGAGTTCGACGGGAAGGGCACGTTCACCGACTCGCACACGCTGTCGGTCGCGCTCAGCAACGGCTCGAGCGAGACCCTCACGTTCGACAACGCGATCATCGCCACCGGCACCGAGACCAAGCTGCTACCCGGCACGTCGCTGTCGAAGAACGTGGTCACCTACGAGGAGCAGATCCTCACCCGCGACCTGCCGGGGTCGATCCTGATCGTCGGCGCGGGCGCGATCGGTATGGAGTTCGCCTACGTCCTGAAGAACTACGGCGTCGACGTGCGCATCGTGGAGTTCCTGGACCGCGCGCTGCCGAACGAGGACGCCGACGTCTCCAAGGAGATCACCAAGGCGTACAAGAAGCTGGGCGTCACCATCACCACGGGCGCGTCGGTGCAGTCCATCGAGGACAACGGCACCAAGGTCACCGTGTCGATCAAGGACAACAAGTCCGGTTCGGTCGAGACCGTCACCGTCGACAAGGTGCTGCAGGCCGTCGGCTTCGCGCCCCGGGTGCGCGGCTTCGGCCTCGAGGCCACCGGCGTGCAGCTCACCGAGCGCGGCGCCATAGCCATCGACGACTACATGCACACGAGCGTGCCGCATATCTACGCCATCGGTGACGTCACCGCGAAGCTCCAGCTCGCGCACGTGGCCGAGGCACAGGGTGTGGTCGCCGCCGAGACCATCGCCGGAGCCGAGACCCTCGCGCTGGGCGATTACCGGATGATGCCACGCGCCACCTTCTGCCAGCCGCAGGTGGCCAGCTTCGGCCTCACCGAGGAGCAGGCCCGCGCCGAGGGCTACGACGTGAAGATCTCCACCTTCCCGTTCACCGCCAACGGCAAGGCGCACGGCCTGGGCGACCCGACCGGCTTCGTGAAGCTGATCGCCGACGCCAAGTACGGCGAACTGATCGGCGGCCACCTGATCGGCCCCGACGTCTCCGAACTGCTCCCCGAACTGACCCTGGCCCAGAAGTGGGACCTGACGGTCAACGAACTGACCCGCAACGTCCACACCCACCCCACCCTGAGCGAGGCGTTGCAGGAGGCGTTCCACGGCCTGGCTGGGCACATGATCAACTTCTGATTCGCATCCGAAAGCGCCCACTGGTTTCTGGTCCGGAGGGCGCTTTCGGTCATCACCTGAGTCGATATTGCTGATTGCGGCTGTTGCGGGCGTGTACTCGCTCGACGACACCGGCATCGACCAATTTGCGCAGGCGGCGGAGAACAGCCTGGTAGTTCAGCCCGAGAACGGACTCCAGTGATCTGGCGGTGTCGTGTCCGGCACGGATTGCCTGGACGATCGCATCCAGTTCTGCGTCCACTCCGGTTTTTCGATCGCCGGCTTCGGGCGCTCGTCGAGGTGCTGGGTATTGGTAAGCCCGTCCTGTCCAAGGTTTCCGATCCATTCGATCGTTTCCACACCCAATAGGGCGTGCTGTGGAACGGTGACCTGTACACGACCGGGTGCTACATCGAATGCCGCTGGGCTCATGCCCGCCCGGCGCAGGGTGGACATCACCGTCGGCAGTCCGGACCCACGATTCTCGCTGATCGCATGGTCTTCCCGCCCGTATACAGGAAGGTCGGACAGTAGTTTGGCGAGGGACGAATTGCGTGAGGAGGAAGATTGTTCGCTGGTCCCGAGCAGAGGGGCGACGACATTGCCGAATAATCCACCGGGGCTCCTCACGACCAGGCGATCGCGATATAACTCGACCTGGATCTGGCTTCCCCGGGCTCCGGGACTGTAGTCGCGGTGCATCAGCGCATTGACGAGCAGTTCGCGGATTACCTCGAGTGGATAGTCGTAGCGATCTTGGCGGAACAGCCCGGTGATAACCGCGGCCTTACGCATATTGCGTTCCAGAGCTGTCGTGGTGTCGGTCAGCGAAGTCGCCCTCCGGTTTCGAACCGGAGGGCGACTTGTTGTTTCTGGACTACTCGTTTTCCATTGATCGCTGTACTCGCGAAATGAAAAGTGTGTAATGGAATATTCCCCTTACCGCGCGTCTTTGATGGTTTTTCGGTGTGTCGCCCTGTAGGGAGTGCGAACATCGGATGAAGTTGGCATTGCGGGCGAAATCGTGATTACGATGGGCTGGCCCAATGCGAGGGAGGGATAGACAATGAGTGTTATGGCTACCGAGTTGCCCGTCGATCCGTACGAGTTGTGGTTGCGCGATGAGCTGGCGGGAGTGCTCGAGCTGCCGCATGACGGCACGCGGGTCGAGGTCATTGGAGGGGAGATTGTTGTGGCGCCGGGGCCGGAGGTCGTGCACAACCTGATCGTGAGCGATATCCACGACACGTTTGCGGGGGCCAAGGCAATCGATCCGAGGTTTTCATGGCGATGCTTGCAGATGCAGGATCTCGATCTCAGTGAGATCCATGATGGGTACATACCGGACCTGTGCATTATCGACCGGGACGTTGCGCGGCTGGCCGGTACGGCGGCTCTGAGGAAGCTGGTGCCGAATCAACTGGCCTTGGCTGTGGAGGTTACTTCTCCGTCGAATGCCGCTGAGGACCGTGAACCCGCCGTTCGCCGGGCGCGTCCGAGTAAATGGAACGGTTATGCGCGGGTTGGTATTCGCCGCTACCTGATTGTGGACCGTGATCCGAAAATTGCCGCCGCGACGCTGTACAGCCTGCCGGATACACAATCAGGCAGTTATCAGGCATCGGAGAGCTGGAAATTCGGGGAGACGATCGAATTGCCGGAACCGTTCGGGATTTCGATCCGTACCGATGAGTGGATGCCTTGGGGTTGAGCTGAGGGGTGGCGGGTCAGTCGCGGTGATAGGCGGCTTGGGCCTCGCGGACGGTGTCCATATTGGGCTGCAGGATGTCGATCAGGTCCTGGAGTTTGTCGGCCACCTGGGTGCCGAGGGGGGTGAGGGTGTATTCGACTCGTGGGGGGATGGTGTGGTGGACCTCGCGGTGGATCATGCCGTCGCGTTCGAGGGTTTGCAGAGTTTGGGAGAGCATGCGTTCGCTGACGCCGTCTACGCGGCGGCGTAGGGCGTTGGAGCGGTAGGGGCCTTCGCGCAGGGCCGTCAGGGGCCAGGACGGCCCAGCGGCTCACGACCTCCTGGAGGACCGGGCGTGAGGTGCAGTTACGGGAGAACACGTCGGCTTCCAACATCGGATCGGGGTCGGAGGCCGATTCGGGGTGCCGCGTGGTCATGGGGGTCATGACCATCGCCGTTACCGGGGCCAGCGGGAAGCTGGGCCGGGGGGGTGT
>NZ_JAGPOX010000418.1 GCF_019038435.1 Nocardia alni | reverse complement strand
GAGCTGCGGTGCGCGGGAATGATGCCGACCTGGTAGCTGCCGTCGATCACGCCGCGCTCGATGGCATTGATCGGCCCCACGTGCAGCTGCAGCTCCACCTCGGGCGCCTGCCGGCCGAAGGCGGCGATCGCCTCGCCGATGCGCGCCGCCGGGTTGCTGGCGGTCTTGTCGAACACGGCCACGGCCAGCTGGCCGCCCATGCGCGCATGGATGTCGTCGATGCCGTCGCGGAAGCTGCGCACCGAGGCCAGCAGGCGCAGCGTTTCCTCATAGACGCGCTGACCCTCGGGCGTGAGCGCGAAACCCGCCCGGCCGCGGCGGCAGAGCGTGAGGCCCAGGCGCGTCTCCAGGTCCTTCATGTGGCGGCTCACGGTGCTGG
>NZ_JAGPOX010000417.1 GCF_019038435.1 Nocardia alni | reverse complement strand
CTGCACCTTGGGGTAGTTGGCGAACAGGGCGCTCTCGGCCGGCCGCTCGACATGGTCTTCCAGGGCCATGAAGCCTTCGCGGCGGGCCTTGTTGAGCAGTTCATAGAGCAGGCTGAGGACATCGATGTAGTCCTGCTGCTTGTAGCGCGGGCCCTTGAACACGCCGACCATGGCCTGCAGGGTCTGCTTGACCGTCTTGGCCGGGGTGCCGACCAGGAACGCACCCAGTGCGGCACCGCCGATGATGACCAGCTCGTAGGGCTGCCAGAGGGCACCCAGGCGGCCGTGGGCACCGAGGTAGCCCCCGATCACGCTGATGATGACGACCAGGAATCCAACGATGATGAGCATGGGGCGACGCAAGGAGAGGGGATATCTC
>NZ_JAGPOX010000416.1 GCF_019038435.1 Nocardia alni | reverse complement strand
GCGTGGTGTTTGGCCAGGACAAGGCGCTGGAGGTGCTCGCCTCCGCGGTCAAGATGGCGCGCTCGGGCCTGGGCAAGGGCGACAAGCCGATCGGCTCCTTCCTCTTCAGCGGCCCGACCGGCGTCGGCAAGACCGAGGCGGCCAAGCAGCTGGCCTACATCCTGGGCATCGAGCTGATCCGCTTCGACATGTCGGAGTACATGGAGCGCCACGCCGTGAGCCGCCTGATCGGCGCGCCCCCGGGCTACGTGGGCTTCGACCAGGGTGGCCTGCTGACCGAGGCGATCACGAAGAAGCCGCACGCGGTGCTGCTGCTCGACGAGATCGAGAAGGCGCATCCGGACATCTTCAACGTGCTGCTGCAGGTGATGGACCATGGC
>NZ_JAGPOX010000415.1 GCF_019038435.1 Nocardia alni | reverse complement strand
CGATGAGCCCGACGACCGCGAGCACCGCGGCCGCCTGGATCACCCGGCGCAGCAGGAAGGCGAGCACGCCCGGGCCCTACTGCGGATCTTTCGAGACCCAGTAGAGCAGGAGCAGGTTGTCGGCGCGCTGGGTCAGGTGAACCTTCTTGGAGACGCCCCAGGCCAGGGCCTGCTGGTGCAGCGGGATGTAGCCCCAGTCGGCGCTCAGGACGTCGAAGCCCTCCTTGATCAGGGCGTCGCGCTTGGTCTTGTCGGTCTCGCCCTCGACCTTGTCGGCGATCTCATCGATCTTCGGGTCGCAGTAGCCCGCGAGGTTCCAGCTGCCGCGTCCCGACTTGTCGCCGGGCTTCCGGCAGCCGACGATCTCGTAGAGGATGTTG
>NZ_JAGPOX010000414.1 GCF_019038435.1 Nocardia alni | reverse complement strand
TCGCTGGCCTGGGCGCTGGCGCGGGCACTGTCCACCGTGCTGCCCAGGCGGCCCCAGACGTCCGGCGCCCAGCTCGCCCCCAGCGCCGCCTGCGCGGTGGTGCCGCGGCGCGCGGAGCCCTCGCCGCCCGAGCGCGTTTCGCTGGCCGACAGGCTCACGCCCGGCAGCAGCCCGGCGCGCTGCTCGCGCACCAGCGCCTGCGCCTGGGCGTAGGCGGCCACGGCCGCGGCGATGTTCTGGTTCGACACCTGCACCTGCGCGGCGAGGCGGTCCAGGTCCGGATCGCCGAA
This sequence comes from Nocardia alni, assembly GCF_019038435.1. Taxonomy (GTDB): domain Bacteria; phylum Actinomycetota; class Actinomycetes; order Mycobacteriales; family Mycobacteriaceae; genus Nocardia; species Nocardia alni. The sequence continues at coordinate 90 of NZ_JAGPOX010000414.1, read as the reverse complement.
CAGCGTCCACCACGCCCCGCGGTCGATCGCGTCGGCCGGGGCGGCGGGCTGCCAGAGGGCGCCGGCCTCCTTGAAGGCGGTGGGCATGGG
>NZ_JAGPOX010000413.1 GCF_019038435.1 Nocardia alni | reverse complement strand
GACCTGGGCACGCTGCAACGGTGAGCGGGCCACAGTTGGGGTGTCTCAGAGGGATGGGGGCGCGGCACGGGGCTTGAAAATGACAGGAGGCATGAACCGAACCCTCTTGTCTCTCATTGCCGCGGTCAGTCTGGTTGGTTGCGCCTCCAAGCAGAAGCCGTCCTCCCTGACGGACAATCTTCCGGACCAGCACCGGAGCCCCACCGCCACGGCGGCGACGTCAACCCGCAACGCCGATGAGGATGAAGAAGCAGCCCGCCGGGCAATGGGCTCGTTGTCGGCGGACCCGGTGTACTTCGAGCTCGACTCGGCCACGCTGCGGCCCGAGTCGCGCGACATGCTCGCGCAGCTCGCCACGGGCCTGCGGGAGCGCCCCCTGAC
>NZ_JAGPOX010000412.1 GCF_019038435.1 Nocardia alni | reverse complement strand
GTATACCACTGCCGATCTTACCCACACTGAACCACGTGAAGCGGATAGTTCAGTAAAACCACTCGCCTCTGCCTAGGCATCGCGGAGCCTCCTTACGACGTCTGCACTGGAGCCTCCCTGCTCAGAAATCAGGGTAGGGAAAATACATCTGCCCCTTTATTCGCTCAACCCGCATCTTGCCACCGGCCATCAAGTTAACACGTGACGGAACACGTCCAGGAACTTGAATAGAGGCTTTTGACGATTCAATCTGTTCATGGCTACGGAGTATATCGGTCAGGGATCAGAAAGACAGCTTATCTAAAAGCTCTTTTACTTTCTCAGTATCTTCAGGATGGCGCTGAAGATACTTTTCACAAGCGAGCCGAATGAACTTAGAAC
>NZ_JAGPOX010000411.1 GCF_019038435.1 Nocardia alni | reverse complement strand
ACCAGCGCCTGAACGCCTCGATGGCGGTGTTCGACATCCGCAAGACCAACGTGCTCACGCGCGACCCGAACAACGGCAATTTCAGCGTGGCGGCGGGCGAGGTACGCAGCCGCGGCATCGAGGCCGACGTGGCCGGCCGGCTGGATGCCCACTGGCGCCTGACGGCCAACGCGGCCTTCACCGACACCGAAGTGCTGCGCGACAACAACCCCGCCCTGGTGGGCAAGCGCCTGCTGGGCATTCCGCGCGTGAGCGCCGGCCTGTTCGCCCTCCGCGAAGACCGCCTGGCCTCGGGCGGGCGCTACGGCGTGGGCGCGGGCCTGGTGCACGTGGGCGAGCGCACGGGCACCGCCACCGACACCTACCGGCTGCCCGCCTACAC
>NZ_JAGPOX010000410.1 GCF_019038435.1 Nocardia alni | reverse complement strand
TCACGCGGGCCCGGCCTTCCTCGCCGGACAGGTCGAGGTGCTGCACCCGCTTGTTGCGGTTCAGCCCCATGTAGTAGGAAGCCACGCCACCCTGGAACGGCGGGCCCCAGGTGCGCGTGTCGTCGCCCTCGGGCGGCTCCACCTTGAGCACGTCCGCGCCGTGGTCGCCCAGGATCTGGCCGCAGTACGGCCCGCCGAGGATGCGCGAGAGATCGAGCACGCGGATGCCGGCCAGTGCGCCGGTGGCGGCGCGGTCAGTCAAGGCTCACTCCCGATTGTTTGACCACCTGTCCCCACTTGGCCGTCTCGTCGGCGATGAAGCGCCCCAGCGCCTGCGGGCGGGTATCGGTATCGGCTTCCAGCCCCTGCGAGGCGAACAGCGT
>NZ_JAGPOX010000409.1 GCF_019038435.1 Nocardia alni | reverse complement strand
GAACACGCCCAGGTCGCCGCCGAGCCAGAAGACGAACAACACGATGTGCACGATGATCCACCAGCCGTGCGGATGCGATCCCATATCAATCCTCTACGAGCGAAGGTGGCGTGAGGCGGGGCCGCGGCGACGAGGCCGGTCCGCCGGAGCAGGTGTCCGAATGGAGACAACGTATCCCTGTAAGAAACAATCGGCAACCGGAGCCAGCCGTGCGCCGCATGTCTCCGCGCACCCGAGGACTCAGCGAGATCGCAGAAGTCGGCGCGCCACCTCCAGGTGATCCGGCACGAGCGGCCGCCCGTCCTCGATCTCCCACAGACAGTTCTGGAGTACCCGCCCCAACGTCCACGCCTTCGCCCGCGCCCGGTCGAGCCCGATGATCT
>NZ_JAGPOX010000040.1 GCF_019038435.1 Nocardia alni | reverse complement strand
GTCCCCGACCAGCCCACCGAACCAGCCACCGACGACCGAAAGGGCCGGATGTGGGTCGGCCCGACCAGTGAGCAGACCCGCCGCCTCGTGGCCGAAAGCCGCCTCCGGCAGGGACTACCGCCCCATATCGACAACCCCGCCGTGATCGAAACTCTCGCCCTGTTCCTGCGCAACGCCCTGGACACCCTCGACCGAGACCACAACCGAGACCGAGACCAGCGACAGCAGGACCATCCACGCGCCGCGTGAGCACTACGGCCATACCAGGCGGCCCGGCACCCGCCGGGCCGCCTGGCCACCGCCGGTCACAGCTCCCGCCACAGGATTTCGACCGAGGATTCATCGAACCGCCACACCTTGCCGTTCTGGTCTTTCCACTGTGCGGCGTAGATCCTCGCGGGTTTCACGATCACCTTCTCCACCAGACGCGCGATGGCCTCGTGCCGCCACCGTGCGCCCTTGGAATCCCATGCCTTCCGCAGCTCCCCCGGAGTGGAACCGATATCGGCCAGAACCGCGAGAGCTTGGGCGCTCCGCAACGAATCCTGTTCGGCACGAAGAGATTTCAACGCCTGTTTCAACCCCGCGATCGTCCGATCGATCACTCGCAAATCATCCTGATCCCCGGCCCCGGTCAAAACCTCGGTCCGGCGATCGGCCTCGGCATCCAGATTCCCGGCCGTAACCTCGATCCGGGACTGCAATTCCGCGATCCGCCCGGCATTGTCGTTGCCCTTGTCGAGACGGGCGAGAATCTCAGGATTCTCGTACTCCGCGATGACCTGCTGGGCCACCCACATCTCCAGCGCATCGGCGTTGCGGAACACCTTCCCGCACCCACACGGGCGCTTGGCCGAATCGGTGGCCCGGCACCCGTACCGGCGCTCGGTCACCACCGCGCCGCTCTTGCGCTTGCGTTTGATCGCCGAACCCACCATCCACCCGTCGCATACCTGTCCGGCCTTCTCGGTGCCCTCGGGCCATGTTCCCGCGCACGCCGCCAATCCGGTCAGCAGGTATTCGCCGTTACGCTGACGGGGAACCTCCGGGGTCTTCGAACGGCGGTGCGCGGTGATCGCCGCCCGCATCGCATCGTGCTCGGTGCGCGTGAAGATCGCGGGCCACTGCGCGCGATGACGGGTACCGGTGCGCTCGTGCACCCGGATCCCGTTGCCCTCCGGATTGTCCAGGCATGCGCACCGCTGCCCGGTCCCCGGGTCGGTGTGCTCACCCAGGTCGTAGACCACATACGCCTCCAGCAACAACACGTGCGAGAGCTTGCCCACCCGCCACAGCTTGCCCTCGGAGGTGGTGATCCCGCGCGCGTTCCAATCGGCACAGATCGTGGTCTGCGTCTCCCCGTTGATGATCCGGTCCCGGCCTTCCCGCAATACTGTGACCTCCTCGTCCCGCAGCGCGCACCGGTCAAGAATGTCATCGCCGGTAATCGGGTGTGTGCCAACGACTTTCCCGTACCCGAACCGCCGCGAACCGCCCTGCATGACCCCCTTGGCGGCTTCCTCGCTCATCCTGTCCAGCAGGTTTTCGGTGTTGGTCTCGCGGTACTCGGCAGCTTCGGCGACCTTCACCATGAAGTTCTTCCGCCCCGCCCCGGCCGTGAGGTCGTATTCGGTGTCCTTCACGAACACATACCGCACACCGGAGTCCCGGCCGAGTTTCATCAACTCGTTGCCCAGGTCGTAGTCGCGCGTCAGGCGCGCCACATCCCGGGCAAGGATGATCTTCGACGGACCGGCGGTCACCAACCCCAGCGCTTCGCGCAGGGCGGGACGGTCGGCGTCCGCGCCGGACAGATCGTTGTCACAGAAGATCCGCGCCAACGGCAACCGCTTGCGGGTCGCGTGCGCGACCTGGTTCTTGGCCTGCAACTGCACACCCTCGGCGCGGTCCTTCTCATCCCGCGAGATACGCACGTACCCGTATATCCAGTCGGCGGGGTCGATATCGGCCACCGAAACAGCAAGGGCCGCATTGATTTCCGCGAGCCACGCGGGCTCTGTGCGGGTCGTTGTCTTGGTCATGAGACCAGCCTACCGAAGGAGTGTATAAGTGACATCTCGCTGGCGTTTCGGTGGCTTACTACACGCGGCTGGAGCAGGGTAACGGACGCAATGTGTCGGCGGAAGTGCTCGACTCGATCGCGCGCGCTCTGCGGCTGACCGACGCCGAGCACGCGCACCTCACCCGTCTGGCCAAGCCGAAGCAACAGCGGCGTAAGAACCGGGTGCCCGAACGGCAGCAGGTGCGGGTCACGCTGCGGCAGCTGCTGGAGTCGATGGACGGGATGCCGGCGTATGTGGGCGGGGCACGGTCGGAGATCCTCGCCTGGAACCGGATGGCCGCGGCGCTGTTCGGGGACTGGGGGCAGCTGCCGCCCGCCGAACGCAACTGGTCGCGGCTGACGTTTCTTTCTCCCGACTACCGGCGGTTGTTCCTCGATTGGGATTCCAAGGCGTCCGACATGGTCAGCTATCTGCGGCTGTACGCGGGCCAGCATCCGGACGATCCGGATCTGTCGGCGCTGGTGGGGGAGCTGTCGGTCAAGAGCGAGGAATTCCGCCGACTGTGGGCCACGCACGACGTGAAGGAGAAGGGGCACGGCGTGAAGCGGATGCGGCACCCTCTGGTCGGTGAGCTGACGCTGGCGTACGAGACGTTGTACCTGCCGGACGACGCGGAGCAGTACCTCTGCGTCTACCACGCGGAACCGGGCTCGCCGTCGGCCGAGGCGCTGTGCCTGCTGGCCAGCTGGGGTGTGGATGCCGCTGAGGCCCAGTCTAATTCGACCCGCTCTCGGTAGGATCCTGATCAGCCGAACTCTACGTCGAGCTCGGAATCTCGTTGGTTGGCTTCAGTTCTCAGGTCTCATTCCGCAGCTTCTGTGGCTCGTCCCGCTCGGCTGAGCGAATAGCCCGGACGCGGCTCGCTTACCCGGGTGGATGACGTTTCGAACTGATCGGAACCCGCTTCGACCAGGAGAAAGCGCGTTTCGGTGGTGTCCCGCAACGCATCCGGCCCACTGTGCTTTTGACACAGGTGCAAATTTCCGTACGCTGGGCACACTGCATGTGGCAAGCGAACCTGGCCGGGTGCCAGGAAACGGACGTGGTGATAGACGAATTCAACTTGGCTACAACGTGATCCAACCTCACGCACCCGATCCGCCGGACTCGATTCGGCCGCGTATCCAACTGATCATGGTGCGACAGTGCGGGTTCGGTGTGCGCGACTACCCTTGCGACACAGAACTCGCTGCCCCGTAAGACAACTGGGCTCATCCGCAAACCTGCCCGGGCGTCATGACGCGTGCCCGGCGACACAGGGAGATATGTTGTGACGGTACGACATTCGATGCCCGTGCTCCACTGGCCGGGGGAGTCGGCTCCGGCTTCGGACCTGGTCATTTCCTGCCCGTTCCCGGCTCGCGTGAACCGGCATCTGGCGCAACTGACCGTCGACACCGAACGATGGATCCGGGCACAGGGCATGTTCTCCGAGCAGCCCGACGCCGATCGCCTCACCAGCCGTTTCATCAGCCATCGATACGCCGAGGTACACGCGCGGATGTGGCCCGACGCCGAGTACTCGGGTCTGTGGCTGGCAAACCGCCTCTTGATCCAGATGTGGTGCCTGGACAACTTTCTCGACGAGATCTGGGGCGTCGACCAGGATGACCACGCCAACAACGTCAGCGAACTCATCGCCGCGGTTCTCACCGGCGCCGCCACCCCCGCCGACGCCGCCGTCGAGCCGCTGGCAGCGGTACTGCTGGAATTATGGACAGAAGCCAGAACGACAGCACTGGAGCATTGGCTGGATCGAGCGGCACAAACCTATCTCGCCTACCTGGCGACAACCATCGACGACCGCACGCAACGCGCGGCGAATTCCATCCCCACCACCGCGCAATACCTGGCCTCCCGCAACGACGGCGGCGGAATGTTCTACGCCGCGGCCCTCATCGAAATGGCGAACCACGCCTGGCTCCCCGATGACCTGGCCTCCCGCTCGGAGATCATCGACATATCGCTGCGCCTCAACCACGCAATGGCCTGGGCCAACGACCTGTTCGCCTACCCCCGAGAAGCAGCCCACGGCAACGGCTCCAACCTGGTGGTCATACTGACAACGCACGGAGGACTCTCCGAGCACGAAGCGTCCGCCCAGGTCGTAGACCTGATCAACGCCGAACTGGCAACCCTGAACTTCCTCTGCAACGCCGCAGCCGCCCTCCCCGACCCAGCACAGCGCTACGCCGAAGGGGTGCGAACCACCGCATCCGGGCTTCTCGAATGGATGGGCACCACAGCGCGGTATGAGCGGGGGGTGAGTGTGCCGATGAGGTGACACCGAGGTTCGAACTACAGGCCGACTTCATAAGCGATGCAACCGGTTCGGGGCAATAAGAGCGCCGTGCGGTGCTCTGGAGCACCGGAACTATCGCGACTTCGGTTCCAGCAGGGCGGCGATCATGGTCCCCGCGTGCCAGCGCTCGAATGCGTCGTGGCTCCAGCCGCGCTCGTGCACCAGGCGTCGGTAGTTGGCGGGCTGGATCTGAATCCACAGCATGTCGGCGGCGGCTTCCTGGGGAATGTCGTGCCGTAGTGATCCGGTCGTGGCGACCGCCCCCGCGATGCGGCGAGCGCAGTCGAGCAACTCCTGCTGGCTCGAGTCCAGTAATTGCGCCAGTTCGGGGTCGGTTCCGGCGACCTGTTCGAGGACGAGTTGTAGTGCTCCGAGGCGTCGGGAGATGGTGGCGGTGAAGGTAGCGAATTCCTCGAGTAGCCGGTGTGCGTCGGCAATCGTCAGGAGTTGCTGGAAGCCTTCGTCGTTGGCGGTGAGACGGCCGCCGGTGGCGACCTGCTGGCGGGCGAGTGCGAACAGCTGGGCTTTGGCCCCGACTCCGAAGACGGTCGGGCGCGAGACGCCGGCGCGCGCGGCGATCTGCTCGATTGTGGCGCGCGTGTAGCCCTCCTCGAGAAATACCTCCGCGGCGGCCGCGACCACGGCCTCGCGGGTACGCCGGGCCGACTCCTCGCGCAGCGGCGAGCGATAGGCGCGTTGTTTCCCTTCGATGCGTGCCATCTTATTTGGCTATACTCCAGATCAACTCATTTTATGTAGGGTCAAGTCAATGTTACCGCAGGAGGTGAGCGGACTGGCCGGCGGTGATCCGTTGGCGCTCGCCTCTATTTTGGGTAGACTCCGGGTTAGTTCATTTAACTCGAAGTCTATCTAAATCTAGGAGCTGGAACGGGCATGTCGACACCGCAAAGTACACAGGGCTGGCGGGTGCTGGGCTTCGGCAAGCATCCGGAGATCGCCGCGGCGATCAATGAGCGGTTCCGGGAGGCCGGTCAGGCGGGCGGCTCGATCGTGGTGACCGATGACGAGGCGGGTGATGCACGGCTGATCCAGGAGTTGAACGCCACCGACTACGACGGTGTGGCGATCGGGAGCTTCATCAACGGCCAGAACCCCCAGGACCCGCCGACCGAAGAGACGACGGCCTGGTTCAACCGGGTGCTGAACATCATTCACGCCGAAGCGCCCAAGGCCAAGATGATCCTGGTTCGCAATCCCGGCGACGTGTTGCCCGCGATCAGCCGCATACTCGGTGAACGATGAGGATCGGCACAGGACTTCCCAATCAGGTCCGCGACATGCGCCCCGAGGTGATCCCCACGTGGGCGAGGCAGGCGGAGGAGGCGGGCTTCACCAGTCTGAGCACCGTGGGCCGGTATGCCTACCCCGGCGTCTCCGACACGGTCGCCCTGGCCGCCGCGGCTGCGGTGACCAGCCGGATCGAACTCGTCAGTGGCGTGCTGCTCGGTCCTGCGTGGCCTGGAAAACTGCTGGCCAAGGAGCTGGCCGGAATCGACGGGATCTCGGGCGGCAGGTTGACCGTGGGCCTCGGGGTCGGCGCGCGGCCGGACGACTACGTCGTCGAAGGATACGGATCGCAAGGCCGGGGCGCCCGATTCGACCGCGATCTGGAGGACTTCCGCGATATCTGGGACGGTAAGCCGGTCGGCGGCGGCCCGAACCCCGCTGTGCCACCGGGGACGCGGCAGGTACCGATGCTGTTCGGCGGATTCGCACCGGCGGCGTTCGACAGGATGGCGCGGTGGGGACAGGGGTATGTCGGCGGCTCACTGCCCGCACCGGCCGTGGCCCCGACCTTCGACGCGGCCAGAGCGGCCTGGCGCGAGGCCGGCCGCGAAGGCTCGCCGCGGCTGGTGGCACTGGTGTACTACGCCCTCGGCGATGGCGAGGCCGGGCGGCGGAACGTCTACGACTACTACAGCGCGACCGGTGAAGAGTTGGCGGTCATGATCTCCGCGGCGGTCTGCACCTCCCCGGCGATGGTCACCGACGCGATCTCGGCGTTCACCGACATCGGCGCCGACGACGTCATCCTGAACACCGGAACCGACGACATCGACGACCTGAAGCGCCTCGCCGACGTCATCTTCTGATCTATGCGACGATCCTCGATCGCCAGATGACAACGTGAAACCCTTGGTTGTATGAGATTCGTTCTGTAGCAAGAAGAATCATCGGCCAAGGGCTTCACGAAAAGCCCTTACGCATCGGCCGCGTAGCGTGCGAGGTCGTCGGCCATGCGCCGCATGACCCCGGGCAGGAACAACGGCAGGAGCCAGCCGAAGCCGGGCCGCATGCGCCAGGCGCCGCTCCATGTGATCGTCGTGCCGCCTGCCGCGCTCGGCTCGAGTTCGATTGCGGCGCGGTAGTCCTTCATCGCGAAGTTGAAGGCGTCCTCGTACGCGAAGCGCTTATCGGTTACCAGTTCCGTCAATCGCTCGCCGGTGACGGAGCGGCCGCTGCGGAACGCGCGGACCGCCCCCACACTGTCGTGTCCGTCGGGATCGAGTCCGCTGGAGCGCTCCTGCACGAGTTCGTCCAATCCGGAGGACCACCGCGGCCAACTGCGGCCGTCGATCAGCAGGCCCCATACGGTCTCCAGGGCTAGTGACAGCCGGGTGCCGACCTTCTTGGTGATCGCGACCGCGTTGCTCGCGGGGAACGACGTATCCATCGACGATTTCGAGATCTCGACGAACATCCTCATCGAGATCGAGATATTCTTGCCAGTCGATCGGTTCTTGCTGGGGCTGCGATTCGTGCCAATCGACGGTCAGCTGAACCCCCAACCGAAGTTGAAGTGGAACCGGGAAAGACTCTAGGAACCGGTCCTCAGTATGGAGTGCGCTTTCTGAGGTCCCACTTCAATCTCATCACCCCTGGTCAGACGCTTGCAGCGCTACTGGAGGAGGCGCGGCGGGAGGTTGAGGCTGGTGTAAACCGGCCGGTGTCGAACCCACCAGCGCCGATGCGAAAGCTGTCGGACTCGGAGAGGGCAGAGTTGGCGCGAGACTACGTGCGGGGAATGACCGTGTACGAGTTGGCTGAGAAGTTCTCGATCCAGCGCCAGACGGTGAGCAAGCATCTCCACGGGATGGGGGTTCCTATGCGACAGCAAGGACTCACGGAAGAGTAGATCGACCGAGCCGCCGAGCTGTATGTCGAAGACCGGCTCACCCTCAAACAGGTTGGAGCCCAGTTCGGGGTTGATGCTGGCACGGTGCGACTTGCGTTGCTACGACGAGGGGTACGGATGCGGGCGGCAGTGGCGAAGAGAGTGTGAGGGGACGTCTACTGCCGGTGTCCGGCCTGCCGGGCCTCCCGTTCGGTCGATTGTCGGGCCGAACGGGAGCCGATTTTCAGAATGCATAAAGGGTTGGAGTGAATGGGCTATGGGGGCCTAAATCGCTCGGCTGTCGATACAAAGGGAAGCGACGTCTGACTCAAATAGCTTCTGCACTTCTTTTACCGATATAATTTGCAAGCAATACAGCTGCCAAATTTTGAGCCATAATTCATCGTTTGGATCGAGATACTCGACAGTTAGACCTATTGTCCGATCTGATGCATCCTCCCAGGAAATCGGTTGCCCATGTGTCTGGAATCGAGTCGTATCGAGTAGTGCGCTCGCCGCCTGAGTCCAGTTGCCGCCGTTATGCTGCATCATCCCAACTTTGAGCTTGTTCTCGGCCAGCTCTCGCGCACGTGTCATGATGCTGGTGTAGAGGCGAACTGTCTCGGGATCGAGCTTATCCAGCATAAGGCGTGCAGTCGCATCGTCCGGGTTTTTCTGTAATGCCTTTCGGTGATCCTCATACGCGTCGAGATAGTTCTTGACCGAGTGACGTACCCGATTACCGTTCCGATCCGATCGAATGACTTGCGGGTCGATCGGCCCCAACTCGGATGTGTCACTCATGACAATGCTATCGGCACCAAGGGCCATCAGTGTTCCTGCACTTTTAGCATAATCTGGGACGATTACCCGCAAGCGGCCCGTGCCCACCTTCTTACGGACCATTGTGATGAGCTTGTCAGCTGCATCGATATCGCCGCCCCCGGTATGCAGTAGTAAGTCGATATTCTGGCCGCAGCTGATGTTGTGAAGCATGTCTACGAAACACACCACGTCTTCGCGGTCCACCGGAGCAGAAACACCTGCGATGTAGCAGATGAGCTTACTATCGGTGAGCTGTTGAATCTCACGTATCAGCGCCTGGCGCTGATACCGTGCCGCATGTACAGCTTGGAACAGTGGAGTCTTGCTAAGTTTTGGAACAATATCTTTAAGAGTGCCATCGGCGTTGGTGGCGATCGATGGGGTGGATACTACGTCGTGGTCATTGCTCATAGTTATCGGACTCCGTCGTCACTATTATACTGGACCCATTGAACTTTTCCCTTACAAATAAAATAATGGCAGCGCTTGCCTTGCCGTAATTCGTCGATACTCGGCTGGAGGGTGAGCATTTTGATAGGCTGCATTACCCACGCCGGGTATCGCCGGACATCCAGATTCAGCATCACACGGTGATGATCCACGCAAGGGCAATCGAACGCGATCCAAGTCGGATGGTCGATCGTCCCAACTACAACCGCGCCGTTGAGAGGCAATCGTTCAGGTATTTCGTCAGCAGCATCGACCACCTGTACTATACGGAATTTGCGATTGGGCCATGGCAGCCAGTTCCACCAGGATATCCGTCGAAGCCCTACCACATTTGCTCCAAGAAGGGGGTTGTGATCCCGAGGCCCAGCCTTCCAGCTGATCGGTCGCAATAATGATTTTCAGACGGTACTTGGTTGTTGGTCGACAGCTCCCGGTCGTGGAGCCTCATCAGCACTTCGCTCGGGACGGGGGTGAGGCCATAGTGGGTAAGTCGTTCGATCAGCTCGGCGACCGCGGTGGCCGCGACCATCGTGGTGTACGCGACGACCGCTGGTTCCACGCCGGGCAATGCCTGGGCGTAGCCTTCTCCGACCAGTCTTTTGCGCTCAGTCGACGTCAGCATCTCGCTACTGGCGCGGGCAAGGTCGACTCGACCACGACAGATCAGACACGCTTGGCCGGGATGGAGAACGGTGACACGCCCATGAATGCCATCGAGACGACTGGCTGCATCGGTCGACAACAGTACGCCGCAGTCGATAACGGGAACAAGGAAATAAGTAGATAGACGCGACAGCACCATTCGGCCGGCGTTGTCGTCCGTGCAGCCGAAAACGACATCGGCATCGACTAGCGTCTTCGCGGTCTCTTCGATGGTGATCGTCGACTGGAGGCGCTCGATGTTGATCGTGGAGAAGACGTCTTCGAGGTGATCGGCGAGCACATCGACTTTCGGGCGGCCAACATCCTTGAGTCGCGAGCCGTACACGCGGGTGACGTTACTGTCGGAGAGTTCGTCGGGATCGATCAGCAATAGATTCTGTACTCCAAGTCTGGCTATCTGCTCGGCAACCGCTGAACCGGTGCCACCACAGCCAACGACCGCGACTCGAAGGTCGGCCAGCACGCGCTGAACAAGTCCGCCGAATGCCCGGATGTTGCGATCGTAAAGATCGGGAAGCGCCTCTTGTACCGCCTCCTTGTTGGCGAGCAACGCGAGCTGGGGGCCGACGATCCACAATCTGTTGATCGGCGTGACGGTCTTACCATCATCCAGGTTGCCGGTGAAGGTTATTTCGCCGCCTTCGCCGACCGCGACGATGAGGGCACCGTAGTAGTTGCTGCTCGCGCGGTCACGGAATAGGCCGGACAGCGTCCGATCGACTTCCAAGTCATGCCGACTTGGCGAAGGTGAGGCACCGGCACCCGGGTGCGTATGGAACCAGATGGGGACGCAGCCGGACTCCTCGGCAATCGCCAAGGCAGGAACGTAGCCTTCCGACCGAATTAGTAGCTGCCGCGCTTCGCGCCGTTCATAGGCGTCTTCCGGCACCTCCCGCAGCTCGCGTACCAACAGGCGTAGTTCGCCGTTGCGGACCGGGACGGGCCGAGCCAACGCGACACCCCCGGACTCGACGTCCTGGGTGGCCAGAGCACGCAAACGATCGGCGATATCGCCGGGAAGGACAAGGGTGGTCTTCATGAGACAGGCTCCATGACGCAGCGTTCCAACTCCCGGTCAATCAGGGTGACGTAGCTTTCTAGACTGTCGATGCCGGAGCGCCATTGGCCCGGTTCAAGGTGACGGCTCCATCGCTGCCATGTCCTGCCAAGATGATTCTCCATCACCTCCGTCGCTTGGATACGACGGCCGTCTTCCAGGAATAGCTCCGGCGAGAACCACCACATGTCCGGCGCCAGATCGGGGTATCCCGGCTGGAGTCGAACGAGGAGATCGGCACTGGTTTGACTGAGGCCCTGCGGTAGTGCCCATCCTTGGAGCACGAGACACGTCATCGCCCCGTCCGCAGCGATCTCGTGGGGCACGCTGCGGCGCGCAAGGTATTCGATGTCGGGTTCCGGCAGGGTCATCGATCGTCCTCTAGTTTCGGCCAGCCATAGCCTGGCCGGGGTTGATGTGGGCGGGTGCCGTGAACAGCCGCTTGCCGTTGAAGATCTCGACCACGTAGGCGTCGTCGATCTTGCGGTCGGCGTGACCTGGGAGCACCTCGAACAGGTCGCGATCTACCCCGATCGGAGGGGTTGGCAGCCTACGGAGCTGCGCACCGGTCAGCTCTTCCTGCTCAACGCAGTATTCGATCCGGTCGATCTTGATTTTGAACCCCTCAGACTTCTCTTCTTCGGGGATGTGCTGGTCACTCATAGCTTTCCTCCTTGTTAATCAACTGATACCAAGATACCACGATACCGTGATGATTGACAACCCTGGTGTCAGTATGGCAACATGTCCCCATGGAGCCCGCAAAAGCCATGACGATTCGACTGTCCGCCGACCAGGCCGAGCTGCTAGAGACAGTCGCCGCGGTAGACAACCAGCCGGTCTCGGAAGTCATCCGTGCGGCGATCTCAGAACATATAGAGAGTCGCAAACAGGATGAAACGTTTCGGCATGGCCTAAAAGACCGCATAGAACGAGCGCAACGAATGCTGGGCGAAGATCGGTAAGATTTTCTATGCATAAACCCAGCAACGTTTAGCGGTGCCGACAAATGCGCCGTGGCGAAGAACTATTCGCAATATAACACAGAAGGGATAGCTGATGCCGCAAAGTGGCGACGACAAGCCCAAGCCTAGCGACTTCCGACAGTATAGAGCCTATTTGGCCTCAGAAGACTTCGCGATTGGAGGCTACACCCCGGAGCCGACGAGCGACCTCATCGACGAGGAAGTCTGGAATGGGCTTATGACCCTTCCAACGGATGTCGCCTTGCGAACATCAGCTGAGCGCGGCACCGATATGGGGAGCCTCGCGAAAATCAGTCAGGACTGGATATTCGCTGGCCCCATGGCTCCCGACGACCAGCCGATTGTCTTCGACTCTTATCTGATAGCCAGCGAGGAGTTCGATGCTGCAGTGTTTAACGCTCTGCATGGCTTCTATCGCCCTGCCATAGGATGTTTGCGGACTGCTTTCGAGCGCTTCACAATCGCAGCAGGATTAGCTGCGAAAGGGGATACCGCCAGAGCTGCATTGTGGAACGCGGGCACAGACGAAATACCGTTCACTACTGCAAGAAAATGGCTGCCGCCGAGTCAGATTCTCCCGCCCCTTAGTCTTGGGGAGCGTGATGATCTGTTCGGCAGCCATTCCACTAGCTGGAGCCCTGATCTGTACCGGCGATTGAGCAACTTCGAACATGGGCGGGCTGGTCATAACAGCGGAGATCTGTGGTCCAGTAATGGACCGATCTACACCGACGAGGGGCTCGACGCCGTTCGCCAACTGGCAAGCGAGACTGCTGCACACTTGCATTTACTTCTCGCTGCTACATGGCCCAACTACAAGACAGGCGATGCGCTGACGAGTCTGCTCGCCATGGCGTCGTCAGAGTGGTCAGCGCATCTACCGACTATACGTAAAGCGGTGGGTGTATAAGGCGATAAGTTAAATACACAGAGAGCCGCGACATAATGCGCCTCTCTGTGCTTATTGTATTGATCGTTCATTCTTGCTTATTGTTGCTCGATATGATGATTTGGTTAAGATAGATGTAGCTGCTATAAGGGGCGTAGATTCTGGCGATACATTCCTCACTGCGCCCCCTCTTCGAATACCCACACACCGCCTCCATCAGCCGGAAACGCCACGATATCCCTCTCGCCAGCCATCTCTTCGCCGACTGCGGCGTAATCCACGTACACGTACTCCTGCAGCCCTTCCGGCGCGGCTTGCCGAAGCAGGTCCTCTACCTGGAGTGGCTTGAATAGCTGCCTGACGTAGTCAGCCATGCTCTCGAAGTGCCCCTTGTAGGCCCTCTCGAAGCGGTTGAACTGGGTCGGGTCGTCCTCGTAGACGCTCGCCCACGCCGCAAACGCCGGACCGAAGTCGACAATGCCGTTTGCCACCTTGGAGAGCAGTTCGAGGCTGTGGACATCGTCCAGCCCTATGGCACCAGTGCTGACGTCGAAGACACCGAACCCCTCGGCATTCCAGATATAGAACCGATCAGCACCATGTTCTACCGGTTCGCCAAGTACGGCGTACAGCTCGGCGGAGATGTAGTCGGGGTCGCGAGCCATGTCGAGCCAGGTACCCTTCGTGAGTTCGGCCCTCAGCGGAAGGCCGGCAGTGACGTAGATGCGCGGGTAGCGGAGTGGGTCCTGCTCATAGCTCGTTTCGGCCTCACAGTGTTGCGCCTCGTTGTCGGCTGCTGCCTGATCATCCACTGCGCGGTATGCGTTGTGTACGTTCTTGTTTGGAAATTTTTCACTCATATCACCTCCGTTTCGTTCTTGATTGGTAGTCGGCGAGCCGGATAGCAGGGACCGAGGCTCGGTCTGCTACCCGGCTGACGTTGGCGCCGGAAGGCGAGGGGTGCTCAGCCTTCCGTTTGTTCGTCACCTGCCTGTTGGCCACCGCGGCGCTGCCGAGGTCGGCGTCCGCCCTGTGGTTGTTCGGCCGAATCCTCGGCCTCCCCGGCAGGGAGGTCCTCCTCCTGGTTCGGTGGAGGTGGCGGAGAGACAACAAACAGGTTGTCGATGGCTGCCTGCCGAGCCTTGGCCTCTTCTTCGATGGCCGCTCTGGCAGCGCTGGCCCTGGCCATCAGGTCTGGATCATTCTTAGCGGCCTCGATGTAGGCATCGACGGCGGCGAAGCACTCTGCTTTCAGACTGCTGTCGCGCAGCTCGGCAATCCAGGTGAGTTGCGCGTGGCGCGCGGTATCGATCCGGATGGCAAGCGTGACTTCCTTATTGGATGGGTCTGGCATCGCTCCTCCTCGTCAGGGCGAGCGGCTGGTAAGCGCGTTGTGCTTACGGGTACGGCCGCAGGGCACTGACGAGGCGCGCCTCCGGCATTCCAGCCGCTCGGGCGAAGACGGACTGGTATTGATGCCGGAGTACGCGGTGGTTCCGGTGGAACCGTCTTCAGTTAATGACGGGCAGGGGTGGTCTCAATCGTCGAATCGGACGATGTACCGGGCGAAGGGACATCCGAGCGGACATAGCTGCAAACTGTGACGCGTCGTGAAGTATCACGCTCTGCGGCAATGATTTCGCGTTGTAGAACCAACGACACTGCGGACCTGGACACCTATCATATGGGCCGCCAGTGGCTGAGACACACGGTGTGCCAAAACAACTGAATGCTGGGATGCGATCAGATAGAGTGCTCCCCGGTCCTGATCATGTAGTGGAACAGCTGGCGTGTCAGTGAGGTGTGTCAGTGGCAGATGAGACTAAGAACGGCGAATCGGGCGACGACGAGTTGGACCTGCCTGATCTCGGCAGGTCGCCAGAGCCGATGCTCGCTTGGGAACGCGGGCTCGCGATTATCGTCGGCCTTGCAGCAGGGGTACCAGGCGTTTTCGCTGTCTTCATGTCAGGCAATCAGGCGGGGACGGCAGTTCTCCTCATCGCCGCAATTGCGTTTCTGCTGATTGGCGTGCAGAGCACCCCTTTGATCAAGCTCGCATCAGGGAATAACAGCCTTGAACTCGGCCAGCGTCAACGGATCGCCAAGGAAATCTTGAAAAAAGTAGAATCGACAAATAATCCCGCCGAGAAGGGCGCGTACGCTGAAGCTGCTGTTATTGCTGTTCCCGAGCTTGAGCAAAACAATGCGGTGCGCTCGCTCCGATATGAGAAGGCAGTCTCGGACGTCATTCTGACTTTGTCGCGCCAACCTATGGTTTCACCTCAGTAGATGGTGGACGAGATGGTAGACGCGGGGTCGACTTTCTCGTATCGCGCGATGATACGAGGATCATAGCCGAGGTAAAGTATCGTCGCCAAGGGAAATTCACCATGCGGGATCTCCAGCGAGTTCAAGACCAGGCAAAGGCGTATGACCCAGACCTTCCGGTTATCGCAATAACAAATGCGTCACTATCCGCCGAGGTTGAAGAATTCAATCGCTCCATGAGTGAACGCGATCACCCGGAAGCAGAGGTGGTGACATGGGTGGATCCGAGTGATAACGATCTGCTTGTGCGTGCTCTCGGCAGGCTGGGTCGTTAATTTTAGTCATCTTATGACGTATTATCTACATTCTCTATTGATGTCTTCCGGAGGTGCTCATATACTCTGAGAGTAAACGGAGGACTCACAAATGAATAACGCATCAACAGATTACAAAGCACACGCACTCACCGCAGTAAAGACCATCGCTGAGGTGGCGGACTATCTAAGCGGCCTGCAGGACCACGAGGGACATTTGGATGGGGATAACCCGGCTGCCGACAACGAGGTTCGCGCAATAAACGGCGCGCACGCTCTCGTAAGCTATGCTCGCTGGGTAAGCGGCGAAAGCGACTTACCAGTAAAGGTAGTGTTGACTGACCTGCTCGGCGACTTGATGCACCTCGGCGACGCATTTGGCGAAGACACTGACCAGCTCCTCATGGAGGCTGGCGGCCACCACCAGGCAGAGTGGGCTGGCGAACGATAGGGACCCCAAACCATCCGCAACACCCCGGGCTTATCCGCAGGGGTGTTGTTTAAATAAGCGCCCATTAGCTGAGCGCTTCTGTTTCGGTTAATTATTCATGAAACTGGCCCGCGTACATCATCGTACGCGGGCCCTATAGTTTCAGTTCAAGCATCTGCGGAGTCATTAAAAGGCGAGTCCGCTTCGATCGAATGCTGTTCGCGGTCGTGCTGATCCTTGTGCCGAGACAGCAGGATCAGCACAATGGCTCCCGGGAGCTGGAAACCAATGCCGAGTCTAATCACATGGAGTTTTTCGAATCGGGACGTATACTCGCTAGATGATCACCGGCTTCGGCAACCAGGCCCTGTATGCAGCTTGCCGCATACAGACAACGCACTACTACGAACCAGGAGACAAGAACAACCTGGGCAGTGGTACGGGATTCTTAGTAGGCATGGAGAATGGTCGCCATGCGCTCGTGACTAATCGACATGTGGTAGATCGTCCGTGGGAAGACTCAAAGTACGACGGTACAACACTCGCCGAATTTACGATAGACGCATGGTATGGGCCTGGGCCAGAGAAGATGGTCCTGACGCTCGATCCGTCAAAGGTCTGCTATCACCCTGATCAGTCTGTTGACATTGCGGCGATAGATATGTCAGCAACTATCAAAGCCGATTTCCCCAACATTGAGCACGTAGAAATCAATGCTGCGGGCGATACTGCGGCGCTTGAGCTGCACTACAACATCCACCACAGCATGCTTGCCACCGAGGAGCAGTTCGCAACTCAGATCGACACTGGGGAAATTGCATTCTTTCCAGGGTATCCGGAATGGTATGACAGGAAAGGTGGCCGTCCCATCCTGCGCACGGGAGCTATTTTGAGCGATCCACGTCACGACTACCGACGACACGAGGGTGAACCGAGCCATGCTGATGGCAACCACCAAATTCTGTTTGAAGCCTTCTCTACCAGCGGAAATTCTGGCAGCCCTGTGTTCGTTGGTCAGCGAGGCATCAACGTAGGGCCAGGGCTAAGCTACAGCGACGGCTTTCGACCGCCTCTTCTCATCGGCATCAACGCTGGCCACTACAAGGGGAAATTCAAAGGCAACGACGGTCAATCGTATACATACCATGCAGGGCTATCTCGCATGTACAAAGCAACTGCGATAACGGCATTGTTGCAGGAGCTTTAGTCATTATTGACAGCAATTAGCTAACTGCTAGCTTGCTCGGCTCGTTTCTGATGGATCGTCGATGCCGGGCTGTACATGATCTGGAGGATAGTGTTGGCTGGGTTTCAACCGTGGCAATCCACACCCAGCGGGGGGTAGGCCCGTATGGACAGAAAGCCCGCGACAGGGGCGGACAGGGGCCGAAACGGGGCCACCACGCCGTAGCCGTCCCATCCCACGAGATGACCACCGTTCCCGCTCGAACCGCTCGGCTCCATCTGTTTGACTGGATCGGTGGCCTCAACCAGCACCACCACCCGTTTCCGCACCCTCGACGGCCTGCAGTTGGCCGCTACCCTCGTCACTCCGGCCGATCCCCCCAGACAGGCCGCCGTGTTCGTCCACGGTGGTGGCGTCACCCGTGAGGAGGGTGGCTTTTTCACTCGCCTTGCTGCCGGCCTGGCTGACGCTGGCGCTGCGTCGCTGCGCTTCGACCTCCGCGGTCACGGGGAGAGTGAAGGTTCGCAGGAGGAGCTAACGCTTTCCGAGATCCTGAACGACATTCGCGCTGCCTTGGCGTACGTGCGGGATGCCACCGGCGCAAGCGAATTGGCGCTGCTGGGTGCCAGCTTCGGCGGTGGGATCTGTGCCTACTATGCCGCCAAGCGGCCAGCGGAGCTGTCTCGGCTGGTGCTGCTCAATCCCCAGTTCGACTACAAATGGCGCACCATCGACAGCCGGGACTACTGGCATGACGACGTCATCAACGACGAGCGGGCGAAGGAACTGAACGACACCGGCGCCCTCCAGTTCAAGTCCGATTTGAAGCACGGCCGCCCCTTCCTGAACGAGATCTTCTGGCTGAAGCCGAACGAAGTGCTCGGCGAGATCACGACGCCGACACTCGTCGTTCACGGCAACGCCGACACGCTGGTCCCGATCGAGGGCACCAAAGAGGCGATCACGAAGTTCACGGCTCCCGTCGAGCTGGTGGAAGTCGAAGGCTCGCAGCATGGCTTCGCGGTGCACGACGATCCGGAGTATCTGAACCCGAAGAGTCAGGAGTATCAGGCGTTCGTGATCCGAACGGTGGCGACGTGGCTTACGGCCGACCCGATATCACGGTGACAGCATCTCCCTGAGCTGCCGTACCTGCGGACGGTGGTTCCATGAATCGAGCGTGCGCACCACGTCTATAACGACATTCATCGTTCGCTCCGAACGTGTTTCACGTGCCACCGTTACGGACTCGGCGGCGATCTTGGCTGCTTCGTCGGGCTCGCCACTGAGCGCCAGGGCTTTCGCTTTCCGAGCCGCAAAGAAGCCCGCGTCGCGTCGGGATAGCGATCCAGTGGCCAGCGCCTCGGTGAACAACTCGGCGGCGATCTGCGGCTTACCTGCTTCGGTGTAGCAGCAGGCCGAGCGGACCAACAACGTCGTTGTGTTGAAATAACTGACCAGTGCACCGTCATCGACGCCCTGTGCGTCGTCGAGCAGCTGCTGGGCGGTCTCCAGATTGTGTGTTACTTCTCGAATTGGTTCGCCGAACATGGCCAGCCCCAAGGCTTCCTGCTGCACTACCTCGGCACGGACGCACAGTGGCAGGTTCCACGGTCCGTCTTTGGCGGCTTGGGCCAGGGTGAGCAGTGTGCCAGTATCCCTTGTCTCGTAGGCCATTTGGGATTTCTTGAGTAGCACGTAGCCCTGCATCGGCAGGCTGGCCGCGCCTTGCGCCCATTCCATGGCGCGGTCGTAGAAGAAGGTGGCGGTCAACGGATCGTGGAGATCGCGGTACAACCAGCCCGCAAATTCCGCGCCGTCCGCACCAACCGCCAGTAGCTGGCGCTGCACTGCCGGTTGGACGTCTTTCGCATGCCGACGGATCGCCCCGATCACCGCCAAGGTCAGCGGTAATGCTTCGGCCGGGCCGAGAGAACCATCATCAGCCTTGCAGCGGCTGAGCTGGGTGCGGAAGAACTCCACAGCGGGACCGTCGAAATACCGGCGGGCATCCTCCAGTGCTTGGCCGATCCTCTGCAACTCGTCAGCACGGCTCGGCGGCAGCGGACCAGTACCGTCCGCAGCCAGCCACTTCGCTAGGGCCATTGCATCGCTGGGTGTGGTATCCGAGGGCGGAGCTGCCGCCTGCTCGACACTCGGCAACTTGAACCACAGGAGTTCGCCTGGGATGCCAAGTGTTTCGGACCATCGGATCAGTTTGGAGAGCTGTTCGGGCGCCGGACCCTTTTCGATCCGGCTGAGCTGTGCCTGCGTCAGCTCAAGCCAGTTCGCCATCAGTTCCTGCGGCAGTTGTCGCCCGTGGAACGGATGAGACCGGTAGGCATAAATCACCCGCCCCAGGTGCCACGTGCTCAAGGCGTCGCGCATCTGATCGCTTTGCCAGAAGTCTGGCGGAACCGATGGCGGACTATGACGTTGCCCGCGTGACTTGGAATCGCAAGGGCTACACAGGGACTCGGCGTTGTAGCTGTTCAGCCTGGTCCCGCAGCCTGCGCAGTATCGCTGCGCCTCCGGTACCCGCGTCATGGTTGTCCGCTCCCCGGTTGACCTGCATCTTTGCCGCCATTGCCTTGGTCGGGTGACCGTACCACCCGCCCGTGAGCGGGGCTATACGTTCCATACATACCCGGTATACCCCCTTGTCGTGGCCATTTTCGGCGGAAAAACCCACTCTGACCTGGTCAGAAATCGCCGCGAGGAGAGGAGTAGATGCACATGGTATTACGCCTCGTTGTCCCCATTTTCGGCCCGCCAGCAGCAGGCAAGACCACCCTGACAATGCATCTCGGCAACGAGCCGGGACGTCGGGTCTTCCGGCTGCGCGAGCATGTCTCAGAGGAGGTGCTGGCGGCCACCGCGACCAGCAGCGAACGGCTCGGCTGGATCGATGAGTTCACGGTAGGTGAGGCAGTCCGCTCGTATTTCACTGCCGGGCAGCAGGATCCGGATATCCATACCGTCCTGCTCGACAACTTCCCCGGCTCCGCCGCTCAGGTCGACCAACTTCTCACCACACTATGGACACTGACGTCCTGCCGGATTGAGCCAATCGAGGTCGTCACCGACATCCACACGCTGAAACAGCGGGCAAAGAACCGAAAGGTCTGCCACCGGTGCGAACACGATCCGATCCACGATCCGCGCCTGCCGGCAGTACCGACAACTGATGATCCTTGGCAGTGTGCTCGCTGTGGCGGGCTCCTCCATCCGCGGCGAGGGGATTCGCCCCGACTATTCAAGGCCAGGCTGCAGCGCTACCACCAGACGGCAATCGGGATCCGAACGGCCTTCACCGATTCCGGTATTCCCGTTACTCAGCTCGACACCACCAACACCATCGAGGGGGCAGCGAATCTGCTTGCCCCTCTCCTCATTTCGCGGAGTGCATCGCTATGACCACTGTCCCCTTGCCTATGCCGAGTCTCAAGCGTGACGGCTACGGTCACGCTCGGATGCCACGTAATGCCGCTGTGCCTGAGCCGGAGCGAATCGACCGGGTGGCCTATGGCCGTTTCCGCAACGTCTACCTGTACATCACCGAGGCGTGTCAGCTGCGCTGCGAGCACTGCTACATGGGTGAGCGGTTGGACCGGGCACTGAAGATGCCCATCGGCCAAATTGCCGATACGCTCACCACCTGGCGACGCTTGGGTGGCAGCAAGCTGACCATTCTCGGCGGGGAGCCGACGCTTCATCCCTTCTACTGCGACGTGATCCGGTTGAGCAGGCAGCTCGGGTACGAGCATGTCATCACGACGACGAACGCTCAGAAACCGGCGCTCAGGCGGTTCCGGCAGCTCGGCCCGGATGACTTCGCCTATGTGCAGGTCAGCCTGGATGGTGGCAGTCGGTCCACACACGATGCGGTGCGAGGCGCGGGCACGTTTGACGAAGCGATGGAGACGACCCGCGAGCTGGCAGAACGCGGTTTCGATGTGCGGATTATCTGCACCGTGAACAAGGCCAATGAGCGAGACGTGTTGCAGCTCCTCGACATTGCGGATGTGTTGGGTGTCAGCCTAGTGAAGTTCCACGTCTTCTCGACCATCGGCACCGGACATGGAAACCCAGAGATGGCAATGACGCCGCCGGAGTGGGTGAATTTCTGCGACACCCTGAATGACGTTGCGCCGGAATACAAGACACGGGTGTGGTACCAGCCGACGTATGCGCGGCGTGATCAGATGGAGCGCTACGCCGCCGAGGGCTACCAGGGGTGCATTGGCCGGACACTGGATCGGATCTCGATCTTCCCCGATGGGCGGTGCTACGTCTGCTCGTACCTCTTCGATACGGACCTGTACTTCGCGCAGATGGTTGACGGCCAGGTGCAGTTGAACCACGGCGCCAATGAGTTCGAGCTGTTCACCAGCGTGCTCGCCGAAAGCTCCTGTGGCGGTTGCAAAGCTGGTGGCTGCATGGGTGGCTGTCCGGCCGAAGAGGTGGTGATGGGCGAATCCTCGTGTTCGGCCTACGAGGACATCGTGCCGGTCTGCCGCCTGTGGAAATCCAGTGCGAAGCCGGAGGACTGAACCTGATGGACGACATGGACCGTGTGGTCGAAGAACTCTGCTGGCTGGACTGGGACGACATTGACGAAGTGGAGCTGATGTGCCGGGAGGCGCTCAACCAGTTGGCAGCGAACCCGGGCATTGTCCGTGCCCGGCTGCATGACCTGCCGAACAGGCCGGAGCTGATGAGTCTCTGCGAGCACTACGACATCCTGGACAAGATTGTGCTGGCGAGCGAGGACGATCCGGGCGTGCGGGTACGGCTGCATATCTTTCTGCCGGGGTACTTCGACAGGCCGCATAACCACCGCTGGAGCTACGCCAGCACCATCCTGCATGGGCATTACCGGCACTATCTGTTCGGCAACGCTGAACTGGATGAGCAGGTGGAGCCGAGCAAGCTGCCGGTGCTCCACGTCCGGGAGGAACCGGTCGGCACCACCTACGCCCTGCACCACTCAATGGTGCATGCGGTGGTGGCAGAGCCGTTCACCGTGAGCCTGGTGGTCCGCGGCCCCACAGTCAAAGAGAAGTTCCTGGTCATGGACCGGCACACGAACGAGGCGTGGTGGCAGTTCGGAGCGAAGGATGAATCCGAGAGGGAGGCGGAGAAGAAGCAGATGAGCCGGACGCGGTTTGCGGAAGTGACGGGGTGGCTGGAGCAGTGGGGGCTCTTCTGATCGCACGAAATACACCTGCCCACAGCGGAATCCGCTGCGGGCAGGTGTGTGATTGCCTATGCCGTGATCGGCAGCTGGTCGATGTATGTCTTGGCCTCGTCGGCAGTCGCGAACCAGGTAAACGGCTTCTTGGAAACGCCGACCGGCTCGACAGCAAACTGCCCGTGCGAGTAATTCCACGCGACCCGATGTCCCTTGGGCTTCGCCAAGTCGATCAGCTCAAGGGCTGCGGTCGTGATCGGGTCGTACATGAGCGGGATCATCATCCCGGCTCCTCTCTTTAGTTGTTCTTCAGTTATCACGCCGGGCAACTACCTCGGAGCGGCCTTACGGCAAGTCAATGATAGCACAGGCGTTCGAAGTAACCGGCTGGCACTCTGAATGTGGTGGTCAACGGCGCGTTGGCTACGCCGAGCGGGTGGTTGGCTCCGTCATCGCCAGAAGTTCACCCAGGTTCGGCAACGGGGCATTGTGTGGCCGAGCGCATCGTAGCGACCCGCTAGCGGCCCCGAGGCGAAGGCTTTGCTCCATCGGCCATGCGGCCTGCATACCGTAGAGCAGGCCACCGGAGAAAGCGGCTCCGGCGCAGTGGGTATGGCGTACCTTCACCGGAAAAGCCGGTGCCGACACCGATTCGGATCGGCTGAGGGCAACAGCGCCGTGGGCGCCAGCGGTGACGATCACCCAGGTAGCACCAGTCCGGGCCAGCAGTGATCTGGCGAGGGCTGGTGCCGCTGCGTGTTCGGCATCATCGACGTTCGTTTGGATGAGGAGGTGCGGGTAGTTGTGGACGGCCAGAGTGACCGCCTCCGAGAGATCAGAGCCGCCCAGATTGAGCAGCATCGGCACTTCGGCGGCGCTGCCGGCGCCGATCACGCGCAGAACTGCTCGCTCGATAATCTCGTAGCCGTCGACGTAGAGGAACGAGGCGTTGGCTAACGGGGCCAGGTCCGCCTGCTCCAGGCTGGCGACGACGCCGGGTAAGTGCGCGAACCATGTGCGGGTGTGATCGTCGTCGGCAGCTACCACAATCCGTGGTGTGGTGACTTCCGACCTACGGCGGGAAGGCGTCACGTGACGATCTTCGAGCCACCGATAGATGAACCGGCCGTAGTCATCGTCGCCAATGTCATTGGTAATCAGGCGGGTTGGTGCTCCCAGGGAGGCGAGCACCGCCGCCGTCATCGAGCCATCGGCAGCTACCGACCACTCGATCGTCCTCACCTCTGCCCCGTGGTTCGGATGTGGAAATCGGGGCACGTTCCATAATTCCGCCAGCGCCAAGTAGCTGACGCACACCACCGGCCCAGACGGATTCACCATTGCTACCAGCCGTAGATCGAGAAGGATTCGCCTGCCGCAACGTGCGTCATAGCGGCTCGGCAGTAGTCGATCATGTGATCGGGCAGCGTATCCGTCGAAAACCATTGCAGCTCCGTACATTTATCTGGCTCGCGGTTGTCCGGCTCCCCCTTCCAGGAGCGCACAGTAAAGAAGAAGGCCATCCGGCCACCGGATGACGAGTTGTGCATGATGTGGCTGAAGCGCACATCCTCCGGCGCGATGGTCACGCCAATCTCTTCCTCGGCTTCACGGATCAGGGCGTCGATGACGGATTCGTCGGCTTCGAGATGACCACTTGGCAGGTGCCAGGCTCCGTCTTCGAATCCGGTGTTCTGGCGCTGGCCGAAGAGCACTTCGTTGCCGCAACGCAACAAGAGGTGGACATCACCAGTGACTTTGTGGCGGGGTGGTTTGGCTGTGGTAGTCGCGGTTGTCGCTTCGCTCATGTAGATAGTTCCTCCTTCAAATTATACGCCTGACCTGGCCGTTTGCCGATACGATACTGAATCGCCCTGAGCCTAATCGCTTCGTGGCAACCGGACTATGCGCCGAACGTATAACGCGGCAAGTAAAAGCGGTATAGCCCCTGACCAGGCCAAACGCGAATCTGATACTTCGAACGCCCACCGGGCAGGGCCAAACCGCAAGGGAGGCAACCGGAATGCGACCACAACCACGCCACATCCATATCGAAGCTCGTGCGCTGACACTCGATTACCAGGCGTCGGCCGAACAGGCTCAGAACGTCGCGGATGAACTGGCTGCCCTGGAGCTGATCGTCACCGTCGATGACGACGTGGACGCCAGCCTGCCAGCACTTCCATGCGGGGAGCTGTGGAAGTGATAGTGCCGCAACCAGATCCACCTCCGTACAAGACACTTGTGCCAGCCGATGGCGAGTAGGGATGTGACTGACCGCTGCATCAGCGGTCTCGTAGGGCCTGGCGCGCCGACGCCCGAGAGGCGGCAAGGGGGTGAACATGACGCATCATGACAGCAGCCCGACGGCACGTAGTCACATGGGGTCTCGCCAATTGGCAGCGCTGCGCGAGGAGTTGTCGGTTCGCGATCTGGCGATTCTCGAAGATGTCGAGAGGTTTCGTCTGCTCACGACCCGCCACATTCAGCGACTCCATTTCGACCACAGCCGCCACGCGACGCTCGGTGCCGCGACTAAAGCTTGTATGCGGGTTCTCATTCGTCTGAGTGGGACGCACAATCTGGTTGTTGCGCTGAACGAGCAAAAGCGGCGGAGGGGTGGTGCTCGTCGGGGATCGGAGCAACTCATCTGGCAATTGGCCAGCCGTGGCGAGGCGCTGCTTCGGCACGCTCGGGGCGGCGAAGGGCGAAGGCGCTACATGTCGCCATCGCATGAATTCGTCAAGCACACACTGGAAGTGAGCAGTCTGGGGGTCCTTCTCCGAGAGGCGGAGCAACGACGCGAGATTGAAATTGTCGAACTCGCGGTCGAGGGGTTGGCGTACCGGTACTACGTCGGACGTCAGGGCTCACGGCAATCGCTAGAGCCAGACCTGTATGCAATCACTGCGGGGGATGAATACGAGCATCACTGGTTTATCGAGGCAGACTGCGGCACGGAACGAGGGCCACATTTACAACGCAAACTGGACGCCTATCGCTCAGCGGTCGGCCTGTGTCCACAAGGCTGAACAGATGGGCCTCAATGTAGTGGGTGAATACGTCGAACCGGGGCGCTCTGCTACTGAGATCACCAAACGGGTTGAGTTCCAACGGATGCTCGACCGCATACGGCGCGAGCGTGACGTCGACTACGTTGTTGTGTACGAACTGGCCCGATTCGCGCGCAACCGGCTTGACGATGCGATTGTCATGGCTGACCTCAAGAAGCGCGGCGTCACGCTGATCAGCGCGACTGAGTCGATCGATGACAGTCCGGTCGGTCAGTTGATGCACGGCATCCTGGCTGCCTTCAACGAGTACCGTTCCCGCAAGGATGGCGCTGACGTCGCCTTCAAGATGGGGGCGAAAGCCCGGAAGGGTGGCACACTCGGGCAGGCGAAAATCGGGTATTTGAATGTGCTGCTGCAGACCGAAGACGGCCGCAAGATCCGGACGGTTGACATCGACCGTGAGCGTGGACCTTTGGTTCTGCAAGCCTGGAAGCTGTACGCCACAGGCGATTACAGCCTGCTCGACATTGAGCGCATCATGCGCGACCGCGGGCTCCGTACCCGTCGCACGCCAAAGCGCGCCCCCAAACCCGTCACGTCTAAGGAATGGGCACGGTTGTTCCGCAGCAACTACTACGTCGGCATCGTGACGTACAAGGGCGAGGAGATTCCTGGTCGTCACGAGGCGCTCTGAGGTTCTCCCCGGGTGGTGGACACCGAGTTAGCAGGATTGCTGGTCCTGCTGGAAGGATGTCCGTGTGCCTCCTCGTAAGCGTCGGTCGTTCACGGCCGAGTACAAGGTTGAGGCCGCCCACCGGGTGATCGATACCGGTCGCACGATCGCCGAGGTTGCCCGTGAGTTGGGTTTGAACGAGGCCCTTTTGGGTGGGTGGGTCAAAGACGAACGCCGCCGAATAGAGGCAGCCGCGTCCCATGGTGAGAAACCGCTGGATCCGGCCGAACGAGCAGAGCTGCTGCGATTGCGCAGGCAAGTCGCTGAGCAGGACAAGGACATCGCGTTCCTTAAAAAAGCCAGCGCGTACTTTGCGGCGATGCAGCAGAATCGGAACGGTTCGAGCTGATGGTGAAGTACGCGGCCTCCGAGATTCCACGGCCGTTCCGTGTCGAAGTCACCCGCATGGCGCGGCTGCTCGAGGTATCCACGTCCGGCTACTACGAGCACGTGAAGCGAAGTACCACAACAGATTTGATGCCGCGGCAGCAGAGGCGTACCGATCTGGAGGTGAAGATCGTCGAGTCTCACAAGGCATCGGGCGGGACCTACGGATCACCGCGCATCACCGCCGATCTTCGCGAGGGCGGCGAGCAGGTCACGGCCAAGACCGTCGCCAAGATCATGGCTCAGATCGGCCTGCAAGGCGTCAGCCCCCGCACCTTCAAGCAGAGGACCACGATCGGGGACCCGGCCGCCTCGTTCCCGCCCGACCTCGTGGACCGCGAGTTCGACCAGGGGCGCCCGGACGCAGTGTGGACGTCGGATATCACGTATCTGACCTGCGGCGAAGGTGACATGTACTTGTGCGCGGTCAAGGACGAGCACACCAAGAAGGTGCTCGGCTGGACCACCGAGGACCACATGCTCGCCGAGTTCGTCACCGACGCGGTCGACCGGGCCGCCGCAGCGCGCGAGGGTCGGTGCGTCGGCACGATCCTGCATTCGGACCGCGGCAGCCAGTACACCGCCGACGCCACCGCGAAAGCATGTCGGCGGCACGGACTGCGGCGTTCGATGGGCGCGACCGGGATCTGCTGGGACAATGCCGGCGCGGAATCGCTGTGGTCGACGTTCAAACACGAGTGCTACTACCGTCACACCTTCGCCACCAAAGCCGAACTCGTTGCCGCGGTTGACAACTGGATCAATTTCTACAATAGTCAACGGAGACACTCCGTAATCGGCATGCTCAGCCCTGCCCGATACGAGCAGTCGCTAGCTGCGGCGTCTGAAGCCGCTTAATCCCCTGTCCACCATTCGGGGAGAACCTCACTCGTCGACGAAGAGACGTTCAACCGGGTGCAGATGAGGCTCGATGAGCACGGCGTTGCCGGCGAACGGCGGCGAGTGCACCATCACTATCTCAAGGGCAGCTTGTTCTGTGGCAAGGATCGTGTCGACGGGGTGGTTCGGAGGATGATCATCCAGCGCACCCCTGGTCGGCACGGCGGGGACTACTGGTACTTCTTCTGCATCGGCAACCAGAAGAACGCCGGGTGCCACTCACCCCACCTCAACGCCGACCGGATCGAGGAGGCGGTGGTTGAATACTACAAGCGGATCGCTTTCTCGCCCCAGTTCATCGCCGTCATGCAGCTGGCGTTGGACGACATGCTGGCCGAGACCGAAGCCACCCAGCGCCTCTACAAAAAACACCTTCAGGACCAGCTCAAAGACCTGGATACAAAAGAGACCAACCTGCTGTCGTTGGCTGAGGATGGGGCATTGCCCCAGGCCAAGATCCGCTCCCGCTTGACGGACATCAAGCGCGAGCGGGACAAGCTGGAAGCCGAACTCGGCAAGGTCCAGCTCGATCTCTCGGCCAGTGCCGAGTTCCTGACCACCTGCCTGGAGCTCCTACGAAACCCCTATCGCTTGTACAAGGGAGCCAGTGACAACTGAGGCGGCGGTTGAACCAGGCGATCTTCAAGCGACTGTATGTCTTCGAAGACCAGGTCACCGGCCATGAGTTCCAGCCCGTCATCGCCGAGCTGCATGCCATCCAAGCTGGCCACGCAGCACTTGCCCGAGGCGAAGACGAAGCCACCGCGAGAGCGGTAGTTGAAGGAGTGCTTCATCAGCATCTCCCAGAAAAGCAACTCGCCACCCGGTTGGGTGGCGAGCATGCGAAGCATGTATCAGCCCTGGCTTGCGCCGTTTATTTGGGCCATGTTTCTAGTAACGGTCATATGGTGCGCCATCAGGGACTCGAACCCCGAACCCGCTGATTAAGAGTCAGCTGCTCTGCCAATTGAGCTAATGGCGCTTGTGCAGTGACCGGTGCCGGGGCCCTGTCGGCTCCGTTCCGGTGCGGGGAAAACCATAACAGGCGCGCGGTTGGAAAGTGAAATCGGCTGGTCAGGGGGTTGTTTGGGAGTGGTTCGTCGTGTTTGTGGGAGTTGGGGGGATTGTGCTGGCACAATGGGCGACGCGTGGTCTCGACCGATCTCCTGCGGGTGTGGTGGTGAGCAGCGCAGCCGGGGCTGCCCCGGATGTGCCCGAGTGAACGGGTTGGCATATGAGCAGAGTGCGGCACGGGCTCCATAGTGTTGTGGTGGTTTGCGCGGTGGCGCTGGTCGCGGCGGGGTGCGGTGGGCATGCGCGCCCGGTCAATGTGGTCAGTCGGGCGCCTTCGCTGCTCGGGACGGTTATGCCCAAGCTCGTTGTGCCGGTGGCCGATGGGGCGGTGGGGGTGCCGGTGGCCGATCCGTTGCGGGTGCGGGTGGATGACGGGCTGTTCACCGATATCGCGCTGACGAATCCGGACGGGAACCCGGTGCCGGGGAAGCTCGCGCCGGACGGGCGATCCTGGCAGAGCATCGAGCCGCTCGGATTCGGGCGCGCCTACCGGTTGCAGGCGCATGCGATCGGGATCGGCGGCGCGGCGGCGAGCACGGTGAATTTCACCACGATGGCGCCCGAGAATCGCACGCATCCGTTCATGCTGCCGGGGGAGAACGAGGTGGTGGGCATCGGGCAACCGGTGGCGGTGCAGTTCGACGAGAACATCTCGGACCGGCGCGCGGTGCAGAACGCGATCCATGTCACCACGGTGCCGCCGGTGGAGGGCGCCTTCTACTGGGTGAACGCCCGGGAGGTGAGGTGGCGGCCGGAGCATTTCTGGGCGCCGGGCACGCGCGTCACGGTGGATGTGAATACCTACGGTCGCGACCTGGGAGCGGGCTTGGTCGCCGACAGCGGAATCCACTCCGACTTCACCATCGGCGATGCCATGGTCTTCAATGCGGACGACAACACCAAGGTGGTGACCGTCGAGCACAACGGCAAGGTGGTGCGGACGATGCCGACGTCGATGGGCAAGGACTCCTCACCCACCAACAACGGCGTCTACATCATCAGCGACCGCTTCGACCATATGATCATGGACTCCTCCACCTTCGGCGTCGCGGCGACCGGACCCAGCGGGTATCGCACCAGGGTGGAATGGGCCACGCGCATGTCCTACAGCGGTATCTTCATGCACTCCGCGCCGTGGTCGGTCTGGGCGCAGGGCTCGGTCAACACCAGTCACGGCTGCCTCAATCTGAGCCCGACCGACGCCGAATGGGTCTATGAGAACGCCAAGCGCGGCGACATAGCGGTTGTGAAGAACACTGTGGGAGACGTACTTCCGGGCGACGACGGGCTGGGCGACTGGAACATCCCCTGGCCCCAATGGAAGGCGGGCAACGCGGATATCAACCGCTGAGCCGCAGCTCGCACGGGACGGCCCCGAGGGGTGCGGTTTCAGACGCGCGCGGCGACCCGGCCCCGGTGCAGACGTGCGTAGTGGCCGGGCGACTGTCCCTTCCAGGCCCGGAACGCGGTGGTGAACGCCGAGACGCTCGAATAACCCAGCTGATCCGCGACATGCTCCACGGTCAGTCCGCTCACCAGCAGTTCTTCGGCGAGCAAGCCGACAGTCTCGGTGGCCAGTTCGCGAAAAGTGGTGCCCTCGTCGGACAGTCGCCGGCGCAGAGTGCGCACGCTCAGGTCCAGATCGGCGGCGATATGGGTCTGTCCGGCGACGCGGCCGCGGCGGATCAGCAGTTCCCGGACTTGCTCGCTGATCCCGCCCCGGTTTCGGCGGCGCTGCAGCAGATCCGCGCACTGCCGTTCGTAGTATCGTGACGTGGCCGGATTGGCTTGCGGCATGGGCATTTCCAGCGTGCGGGCCTGGCCGACCAGAATGGATTTCTTGGCGCCGTAGACGATATTGTCGACGCCCAGGATCGCGCCGAACATCTCGTAGACCGGGTCCGGCTGAGCGGCCACCTCCACCCGCACGATCGGCAGGCGGATCGGCAGCACGTCCATCTGGATCGTCCAGATCGCCGCGACGTCGCGCTCGACCGCGAACCGGCGGATCTCGGGTGGCACGCCGCGGTCGTGGCGCACCAGCCAGACCTCGTCGCCGTGGTCCTGCATCTCGTGTTCGGCGACGGTGAACGACAGGTCGGCGTAGCGCATGGCGGTCTCGGCGGCCGAGCGCAGGGTTGGGGAGCTGATCGCGGCCAGGCCCAGCACACCCAGGGACGGTGGATGGCACAGCAGCCCGGCCATCATCCCCGTCCCGGGCTCGTCGCCCAGGCCGGAAACCAGGTTGCGCATGAGGGTGTACTCCTGGCCCAGGGTGATCTCGGCCGTCGGGTCGCTCAGCTGATGCTCGCCGATATCGGTGTGCCGCAGGACATCCGGCCGCCGCAGCCCGCGCCCGACGGCGTATTCCACCATCAGCGCGGCATTGGTGGTGGACCGCAGCTGCGCCGCGCGCTGTCGTATCCAGTCACTGCCCACGCTGTGCATGATCTCAAACGAGTCGTTCCGATGAGTGCGTATTCGCGTGGATGATGATCTGTGGATGTGTTACTTTTCGCCTGCGGGCGGAGGGGGGACACAAATCGTGGGTGAAGGCAAGCGCATCGTCGTCGATCACGTTGTCCACGGCTTCGGCGGGCGGCGGGTACTGGACGACATCACGTTCGATGTGGACGGCCATGAATTGGTGTGCATCGTCGGGCAATCCGGTTGCGGCAAGACGACATTGCTGCGCATCATGGCCGGATTGCTGCGCTGCGACTCCGGTGCGGTGCTTCTCGACGGCCGGGCCGTCACCGCACCGTCGGAGCGCACGGCGATGGTGTTCCAGCATTTCGGGCTCTTCCCCTGGAAGACGGTGCGCGCCAACATCGAATACGGACTGCGCAACCGCGGCGTGCGCGATCCGCAACGGGTCGATCGGCTCATCGAGACCATCGGACTGAAGGGCGCCGAGGATCGGTATCCACGCCAACTCTCCGGCGGCATGCAGCAGCGTGTGGGGCTGGCGCGGGCCCTGGCGGTCGAGCCCGAGGTGCTGCTGATGGACGAGCCGTTCGGTGCGCTCGACGCGATCACCCGCGAGCAGCTGCACGATGAGCTGCTGCGCATCTGGGCCGAGAACCGCAGCATCACCGGCATTTTCATCACCCACGACATCGACGAGGCGAT
The DNA here is from genome assembly GCF_019038435.1 of Nocardia alni. GTDB lineage: Bacteria > Actinomycetota > Actinomycetes > Mycobacteriales > Mycobacteriaceae > Nocardia > Nocardia alni. The sequence goes on along the minus strand of NZ_JAGPOX010000040.1, from coordinate 33,970 downwards.
CGTGCTGGGCGACCGGATCATCGTCATGGCCGGTGGCGTCGCCGCGCATATCATCGATGTGCCGATCCCGCGACCGCGCACCGCGCAGGACGCGAGGGTCCATCCGGGCTATCCTGAACTCCGCCGAAAAGTTCGGAAGGCGTTGCAGTTTGGCTGATAGTTTGCCCAGCTTACCGTGGTCCGTGCGGCGCATGCTCCTGCGCGCGCTGTCGGTCGTCGCGGTGCTCGGTGTGTGGGAATGGTATGGGCGCCACACCAATCCGATCTTGTTCACCTATCCGACGGCGATCGCGCGGGCGGGCTGGACGATGGCGTTCGGAACGCCGCCGCCGGGCAAGCCGAGCCTGTGGCCCGCGCTCGGTGAGAGCCTCACCGTATTCGCTTGCGGGCTCGGTCTTTCCATCGTCGTCGGGGTGATCGTCGGGCTGGCCATGGGGCGCAGCCGGGTGATCGAGGCGCTGTTCGAGGTCCCGATGGACGCGCTCTACGCGACGCCGACCGTCGCGCTGGTGCCGGTGATCGTGCTGTGGGTCGGATTCGGTGCGACCGCCAAGATCGTGATCATCTTCCTGTTCTCGGTCTTCGCGATCGTGCTGAACACCGCCCGCGGCGTGCGCGAGGCCGACACGCAGCTGATCGAGGTCGCCCGCTCGTATCTGGCCGGTGAGCCGGGACTGTGGCGCGATGTGCTGCTGCCCTCGGCGCTGCCGTATGTGATCACCGGCGTCCGGCTGGCGGTCGGGCGTGCGCTGGTCGGGGTCGTGATCGCCGAATTCTATTCGGCGATATCGGGTCTCGGCTTCGTCATCGTGAGCTACGCGAGTACCTTCCAGACCGCTCAGGTGTTCGTGCCGGTGGTGATCCTGATGTTGTTGGGCGTGGCGTTCACCTGGGCGCTGCGGACGCTGGAGGCGCGCCTGGCGCCGTGGAAAACCGAAACAGGGGAATGAGACACATGAGACGAGTCGCCCTGGCAGTCGCGGTTGCCGCCGCGCTGCTGGCCGCCTGCGGATGCGGCACGACGTCCTCGGCGGCGCCGGGAGCGCCCGCGACCATCACCGTCTCCCTGCCCGGACTGAAACCCGCGTTCGCCCAGTCGGATATCGCCGTCGCGCAGGCGAACGGGTACTTCGCCGAGCAGAAGCTCACCGTCCACGTGCAGGGACTGTCCGCGGGGACCGCGACGCTACAGTCGGTGATCGCGGGCGCCTCCGACATCGGCGGCTCGAGCGCGGAACCAGTGCTGGGAACCGCCGGCGCGGCCGGTCTGGTGATCATCGGCTCGTACGCGGATCGGCTGCCGGTCGTGCTCGAGACGCCTTCGGATATAACGACTCCCGACGGCCTGAAGGGTAAGCGCCTGGGCATCCAGAGCGTCGGCGCCTTCCGCGAGATCATGACCCGCGCGGTCTATCAGACCGCGCACCTGACGTCGGCGGACGTGCACTATGTGAGCGTCCCGGACACCGGCTATGTGAGTTACCTGCTCCAGCACAAGATCGATTCCGCGGTGCTGCAACAGGAACAGTCGATCGACGCCGAATCGCGCGATCCCTCACTGCACGCGCTCATCGATATGTACAAGCTGATGCCGGACTACGTCTACGGCACCTATTTCGTGAAGTCCGGCTGGCTCACCTCGCATCGCGATGTCGCCGTTCGATTCCTCACCGCGGTGACCAAGGCGCATCGGCTGATCTACAGCAATCGCACGCGGGTTGTGCCCGAGATCGTCGCCGCGACAGGCTATCCGCCCGCCGTGGTCGACCAGGCATACACCCGGCTGATCGATCAGGACGGTATCTTCCCGGTCAATCGTGGATTGGACTTCGCGCGATTCGCGTTCACGGTCGAGCAGATGCAGCAGATCGGTGGGCTGCTGCCCAACGGCGCTCCCGATATGAGCAAGGTGATCGACAGCAGTCTCATGGATACGGCCGTGGCGCGTCTCGGCGGCCCGATGAAGGGAGATCCACGATGGCATTGAGCGCGATCGCATCGGGAATGCGCTCGGCGGTCATCTTCGGGCCGAGTGATCTGCGGGTCGTCGAGAAGGCCGTGCCCCGGCCGGGTCCGGGGGAGGTGCTGCTGCGCGTGGAGGCCGCGTCGCTGTGCGGTACGGACCTGAAAATCCGTGCGGGATCGTTCTTTCCGTCCCAGCCCGCGCCGGGTACGTTCACACCCGGCCACGAATACGCGGGCACGGTCGTCGAATTGGGCCCGGCCGTCGAGGAATTCGCGATCGGTGACCGCGTGGTGGTCGAGGCGCACCGGGGGTGCATGCGCTGTCAGAACTGTGTGCGCGGCCGATACACCTCGTGCCTGAACTACGGCCGCGCCGATCTCGGACACCGGGCGATGGGCATGTCGGTGGACGGCGGCTTCGCCGACTACGTGGTCAACCACGTCTCCACGCTCTACCGCCTGCCCGACGTGGTGAGCTTCGAGGACGCGGTCATGATCACCACCGCGGGCACATCCATGTACGCGATCGACACGATGGGCCCTCTGGTGGCCGGGGAGACGGTCGCGGTGATCGGCCCCGGTCCGGTCGGCCTGACGGCCGTGCAGATCCTCTCGGCGCTGGGGGCGGCACGGGTGATCCTGACGGGCACCCGCGATTCGCGCCTGCGCCTGGGCCGCGAGATGGGCGCGGATCTGGTCGTGAACGCCCGTGACACCGATCCGGTGGACGCGGTCCTCGAGGCGACCGGTGGAGTCGGCGTGGACGCGGTCCTGGAATGCTCGGGCGCGAACGAGTCTGTGGACCAGGCGATTCGGATGTGCAAGCCGGCGGGCCGCATCGTGCTCGTCGGCTACTTCCACGGTCCGGTCACCGCCGATCTGAACCGTGCGGTGAAGACGGGCCTGACCCTGTTCACGATTCGCGGCGAGGGCAACCGTGCCGTGGGCCGTGCGGTCACCCTCGCCGAGCGCGGTCTGCTGCGCCCCGCACCGCTGATCACTCACCGCTTTCCCCTGGAAGGTATCGCCGAGGCCTTCGACACCCTCGAACAACGTCGTGACGACGCGCTCAAGGTGGTGCTCCAGATCGGGTGAGATTCGCCCGACTTGGTGTGGATCTTCCGGCGTGACCAGTGGACGTCGCCGGAGAAATCGGGACGCCTTCATGAAACTGGTCGGGCGCGGAAATTGTTGGTCTCCAAGGCTGCTCGCACGATGGCGCAGAAGATGGGTCTAGCGGACCGGACGCCGGTCGCTGCTGGGTGAGGGGCTTCGGTGAGGTCGGTTCGGGCTGCATGGTGATGAGTTCTGCGACTATGTCGCAACTTTCGTCGCCGTGAATTCTTTCCAGTGCGAGAGTCCGTGAATGGAATCGGTCGGACTGATAGTTCGCAAATTGGAAAGACGGCAGAATTAGGCTCTGCGGCTGGGTAATTCGCGTGTTCGGGCGACGAGTGACTGGCAGCATCGGGTGTTATGGACCCAGAGGAGATTCAACGAGTTACCGGCATACCCGTCGTCAGCCTGGCCATCGGTGACGCGGTCGATCCGGCGCGCAACGCCGCGGCCAAGGCGATATTCGAACGCGAGGTGGTGCGTGCCCAGGGCCCCGAGCGCGCGCAGATGGCCACCTTCCTCGCGACTATCTATGACCAGGAGGGTGACGCGGCGAGTGCGCTGCGTCTGCTGGAACAGGCGTGCCAGGACAGTCCCGCCGAACTCAGGCATCCCGCGATGCTCGGCCATGCCCAGGTCCGGCTCAATGCCGGTGACACCGCCGGGGCGCTGATCGAGTTCGACGAGCTGCTGGCCTATGTCGATGCGCAGCCGGATTACCTGCGCGACTTGAAACTTCCCGCGCTGTGCGCCGAGATGCTGCGCAAGTGCGATCCCGAGCGAGCGCTGCTGTGGGTCGAATCCGGGCTGCGGCTGTTGCTACGGATGGGCGGGGATCTGAACGATGCCCGGGAGCTTTATCACCACTACCGCGCCGTCGTCGCGGCCTGTGCGGGCAAGCGGGTCGACCAGAAACTGGTGGCGCAGGTCGATTGGTTCCTGAACGAGATTACGGCAGAAGCAGATTCGGACCCGATTGGTCGAGCCGTCCTGGGGTACTTCCCGCCCGCTGTATTCGATATCCCCGAGGACCGGGAGATCGCTGAGGCCGTCGGCTTCACCGACGCGGACAGCCAGCGGATCGCCATCGAGCGCTGTTACCGAATGCAGATATCACCCGGCATCACCAAATACATCGCCTCGATCGATACCTCGGGGCTCCGCGCCTACGCGCGCCGAAACGATATGGACCCCTGTTCCGGTGCCGTGGTGAAGCTGTATGCGGCCCAGTTGGTCCGCGACAACCGTGCCATCCGCTGGCCTCCGGAACGCAACGCCTCCTGCTGGTGCGGCTCCGGTACGAAGTACAAGAAGTGCTGCGGTGCACCGCATCTCCTCGACCCGGAGGAGACCGCGTTGCGCGAGTTCCAGATCCGAACCGGCGAGGGTTGGCGCTATTCGTAATCGCGGTTCCCGCACAAACAGAGAGGAAAAGCGCAGTGGCAAAGACGAATTGTGATCAATCGCTCGGGCGCGTGTCGTATGGCTCCATCCCGCACCTGCCCTCATCGCGTCTGGGTCCATCGGACCGCAGCCTGGGTGGTGGTCAGGTGCGCATCGCGACCGAACGTGCCCGGGATCGATTCGATGTGGTGATCGCGCAAGAGAAGCTGGACGGCGCGAATGTCTCGGTCGTGAAGGTGGCCGGTGAACTGGTCGCCTTAACCCGGGGTGGCCGTCGAGCCGCGGCCAGCCCGATGGTGCAATTCCAATGGTTCGCCGCCTGGGTACGCGACAACCAGCAGCGTTTCGACGCCCTTCTGGAGGACGGGGAACGCGCGTGCGGTGAATGGCTGGCGCAAGCCCACGGCACCCGCTATCAACTGATACACGAACCATTCGTCCTGTTCGACCTCATGCGCGGCACCACCCGCGCCACCGTGAACGAGGTCCGCTGCCGCTCAATGGATTTCACGATGCCTTGCACCATCCACGAGGGCGCCCCGGTCGACGTCGACACCGTCCGCTCGACACTCCACCCCTCCGGCCACGGCGCCCTGGACCCCGTGGAGGGCGCCGTCTGGCGCATCGAAAGGCATCACCCGAAACTCGGCAACAACGTCGATTTCCTGTGCAAATGGGTCCGCCCGGACAAGATCGACGGCCACTACATGCCGGAGTTCAACCCCGAACACACTGCGCCGGTGTGGAATTGGAAACCAAATTGCCCCCTCGTAACCAGTCCGAGAGAACAAAGCTTGCGGGGCAATCGACTCGGGAGTGTGCGATGATCTCAACTCCCTTGGATCGTCGCTACGTTCTGTCGCAGGCCGTGAGGGCAATGTGCCGCACATCGACAGCCTGCTATGCCGCGAATCGTTAGGCGTCGTGAGCTCGGGCTGTTGCAGCGATCCATCGACCGGGTCGTGGTCGGTGGGCGCGCCGGTCGGCCCGGGCGGGCGATTCTCATGCGTGGACGGCGGCGAGTCGGCAAGTCGCGGCTTGCGGAGGAGTTCGTCGAACAGGCGGATCTGCCGTTCCTGTACTTCACCGCCTCGGCACAGCGCTCGGTCGAGCTGGACCTGCGTCAGTTCGTCGAGGCGGGCATCGCCTCGACGCTCCCGGGCGCCGAGAAGTTCGCCGGTCAGCATCCGGGCGGTTGGGACGCGGCGCTGACCTTGCTTGCGTCCGCCGTTCCCGACGATCGGCCGAGTGTCGTGATCATCGATGAGATGCCCTACCTCATCGACAACGATCCCGGTTTCGAAGGCAGTCTGCAGAAGGTATTCGACCGGGAGTTGTCGCGTAAGCCGATGCTGCTGCTGTGTATCGGATCCGACCTCGCGATGATGGAAGCGCTCAACGAATACGGTCGGCCGTTCCATCAGCGGGCGAGCGAGATGGTTGTGCCGCCGCTGAATCCCGCTGATATCGCGGAGATGTTGGAGCTGCCCGCGGCCGAGGCGTTCGACGCGTTCCTGGTTTCCGGTGGCTTGCCGCTCGTTCTGGACGAGTGGCCGCGCGCCGCCACCACAGCCGAATACCTGGCCGACGCGATCACCGACCCGACGTCGGCAATGCTGATCAGCGGGGAACGGGCGCTTGCGGCGGAGTTTCCGCGGGACGCGCAGGCTCGCTCGGTGCTCGGCGCCATCGGGTCCGGCGAACGCACCCATGCGCTGATCGGCAGAGCCGTCGACCTCCCGGCGGCCAGCCTCGGTCGGGCGCTGCGCCTGCTCACCGGCAAACGCATCGTCGAGGTGTTGACGCCGATCTCGACCAAGCCGTCGCGGGAAACCCGCTATATCGTCGCGGATCCGCACTTGCGGTTCTGGTTGGCGTTCATCGGCCCGTATCTACCGGAGATCGAGCGGGGCCGAGGCGATCTCACACTCGCCCGGATTCGGCGTGGCTGGGCCTCGTGGCGCGGTCGTGCGGTCGAATCGATCGTGCGCGAATCCCTGCGGCGCATGCCGGATTCGCTTCCGCAGGACACTCAGGTGATCGGCGGATACTGGACGCGCACCAACGATCCGGAGATCGATATCGTCTGTGCGGACCGCGAACCCGTGGCGAAGAAGATCACCGCCGTCGGGTCCATCAAATGGCATGACAACAGGCTTTTCGACAGCCACGATCTGACCAGACTGCATTTGCACCGCGCCCAGCTACCTGGCGCGGACGAGCACACGCAGCTCCTGGCGGTATCCCGGGCCGGCGTCAGCGTGTCCGGTGTCACCGGATACACCCCCGACGACCTGATCGCCGCATGGAGGTGAGCGAGCGGTCCTGGGCGTCGATCACCCGCTGGCGCAAGGCGAAGTCTCCCAGCGCTGCCGCCGGACGAATTCGGTCTGCCGTCGCGAGTCGACCATGCGATACGTCGCAGAACCGCTACGTAACCTGCCGTAAATCGCCCCAGGCTGGTGACACGCCGATCCCGTCGATTACTGCTGTGGCCCCAGAACCGGTAGTTGTAGAGGCATGACCGGGTCGGAGATGGGCACCGCATGACACTCGTCGATCTGTCGGTGCCGATCACGACCGGGATGCCTGTTTATCCGGGGGATCCCGAGGTTGCGATCGGTCCGGCGCTGACTGTCGCCACCGACGGGGTGAACGTGTTGCGCCTGCACATGGGGTCGCAGTCGGGGACGCACGTGGATGCGCCGTTCCATATCGACGATGCCTTGCCGAGGCTGGATGAGCTTCCACTGGAACGCTTCTGGGGTCCGGCAACTGTGGTGGACGCCCGTGGGCTCCCGCCCCGCAGCCCCATCGGCCCCGAGCGTGTAGCAGGCGCCACCGGGATCGTGCTGATCGCCACCGGTTGGTCGGAGCACTGGGGTACCGAGACGTACCTGTCGCACCCGTATCTCACCCCGGAGGCGGCGTCCGTGCTGGTCGAGGCCGGAGTCCGGACAGTCGGCATCGACGCCCTGAGCGTCGACCCCACCCCGGTGGGCGAGGACCTACCCGCCCACCGAATCCTGTGCGGCGCGCACTCGGTGATCGCCGAGAACCTCACGAACCTGTCCCTGCTGATCGGACGCGGTCCCGTGGAGGTGTCGCTGCTCCCGATCCGGCTCGCAGGGGCCGACGGAGCTCCCGTGCGCGCCGTCGCCCGCATCCTCGCTCCGTAAACCGAACCGGTTTCCTCGCCGAGGGGACCGTCGGTTTCACGGCCGGGTTTGCCCAGTCCTTCGTCGTCGAAACCGGAAGCGCCGCAGCCCCACTCGGTATTGGCGACCGGCTCTCCCCGAAGGATCGAATGGGATGCTGCCTACTGCTGACTCACAGCCGGATGTGCTCCCAAAGGATCGACACGGGTACTGCCATGAGCCGGTCACCGAAGGATAGCGACTCGGTACCGAGGTTGCAGACGATGCCGGTGACGAATTTGTCGCCGAGTTTGTCGCGCAGCCAGGCGAGGTGCCGGAAATCAGTTGTCGACGCCGACGCCGACGCCTTGACCTCGATGCCCACGACTCGACCATCGCGGCCTTCGATGATGATGTCGATCTCCCTGCCATCCCGATCGCGGAAGTAATGGACGGCCAGGCCGCGGTCCTGGTGCGCCAGCAGTTTGACCAGTTCTGTGACGACGAAGGTCTCGAGCAGCGCGCCGACGGCCTTGTGACCTGGTTCTCGCATCGAATCGGCGTTGACACCCAACAGGTGTGCGGCGACACCGACATCGGTGAGATAGGTTTTCGACACCTTGGCGGCCTTGGTGGTGACGCTCGTCGACCATGCCGGAATCTGGATCGTCAGGAAAACCGTGTTCAGATACGACAGGTAGTCGCGAACGGTCGCCTGGTTCATCTCCACCGTTCGAGCGAGATCCGTTGCGACAACCAGACTTCCGGCACGGGCCGCCAGTAACCGCAGCAGTTGCGGCACCACCGCGCCGTGTCGGATGTTGGCGAACTGCCGCACGTCTCGCTGGATCACAGTTTGCAGATAGCCCTCGAACCACGCGCCGCGAATGGCGGCGGGGAGGCGAATCACCTCGGGGAAACCGCCTTCGACCAGTAGCTGTAGATAATCCTCGCGTGTCCACGACGATGGCGCGGACTCCAGCAGTGTCCTCGGGGAATCGACGAGAACCGAGGCGAGGTCGGTGGAGACGCCTACACGTTCGGCAACCGCAAGCGGCCACAGTTCGACGAACACCGCGCGCCCGGCAAGCGATTCCGACAGCGTGGGGATTGTGAGGAAACGCGTCGATCCGGACAGCACGAAGTGACCGGGCGAGTTGTCCTGGTCGACCAGGTACTTGATCGCAAGGACGAGTGGATCCCCACCTCGCTGCACCTCATCGATGATGATCGGTCGGTCGCCGTACCGAGCGAACTCGCGGGGATCCGCCAGGGCGGCGGCCAAGGTCTGGTCGTTGTCCAACGACCGCAGCGACCCGCCTCGCTGCTCCTGCAGCATCGTTAGCAGCGTCGTCTTGCCCGCCTGCCGGGGGCCGTTGACGATGACAATCCGCAACGCCCCGACCAGCAGGTCCAGTCGATGAAGCGCGAATCGCGGCACGAGCATGTCGGACATAACCTCATTCTAACAACGTTTTTGTCGGTCTTGTAACCGCGCTTCTGTCGAAGTTGCACCCACGTTTCTGTCGACTATTCACCGACGCTGATGTAGGAGGCGCGCCGATCAACCCGTCGACTGGCCAGCGGTGACCGGGTTGAGCAGCAGCTATCGGTGTTCAATATTGAACACGGTTCGGGGTTGACTTCAGGTCGACATCAAGTTGTTGGATTGCTGGATGAGTGTGTTCAGTGCGTCGACTGTCCGGAGTCCGAGGGAGAGGGTGGTGGCCTCGCGGTATGTGTTGTTGCGAACATTCCGGCGGGATGGGGTGGGGGTCGATACGCCGATCTGGTTTCGGGTTGACGGGGATGTTCTGGTTTTTCGGACCAAGCGGGGGCCGAAGACGCGGCGGTTGGCGAATCGGGCGGATGTGGAGTTTCGGCTGTGCGATTATCGCGGGCGGATCGTCGCCGATGGTCCGGTGATGTACGGGCGTGCCACGATTTTGGATGGTGCGGCAGCCGATGCGGCGGACCGTGCTCTGCGGCGGCGGTATGGGTGGTTTCAGTGGAAGATCGTGCCGCTCATCGCTATTCCGGGTGTGACGAGCGTTTTCAGTGTGTTGTCGTGGCGGGACAAGATCCGACTGGCGAGCACGGGTGGGACGTGGCCGGAGGCGGCGCTGGTCCGGGTGGAGCTCGGGCCGACTTCGAACGATTCTGGATCCCAATGACATTCGTCAGTGACGAGGACCTGGCGTAAGCGCTCGCTCTGTATCCAGGGGTGGAGAGCGTCTCCACCCGGCGAGCGATCTCCACCCGGAAATACGGTGGTCGGAGCATGCCTGTGGCGGGTGCGCGAACATACCGTTCCTCACATGTCTTCCATCACGCCCGATCCGGCGAAGTCTCCCGAAACACCTTCCGGCACAAAGCAGAACAATCCTGCGGTGCGGTCCATGATCACCATGCTGTTCTACGATGTCGGTCTGTCGGTGATCGCCTACTTCATCGCCGAAATGCTCGGGGCCAATACCTATATCTCCCTGTTGGCCGGCACCCTCGTCGCCGGCGTGCGGATGGCCTGGGTGGGGCTGCGGGAACGCAAATTGGATCCGTTCGCACTGTTCCTGCTGATCCTGTTCGGTGCGGGCCTGGTACTGAGCTTTCTCACCGGTGACGCTCGGTTCCTGCTCGCCAAGGACTGCGCGACAACCTGCACCGCGGGACTGATTTTCGTCGGCAGTTGCGTCATTCGTCGTCCGCTGGCCTTCTACGCGGCCCAGCGCTTCGCCCGCTCGTCGGGGGAGGAAGGCGCCGCGCGCTTCGAGGCGTTCGCGCAGACCCCCGAGTTCCGGGCCCGCTGGTATCGCGTATCCCTGGTCTGGGGTATCGGGCTGCTGATCGACGCCGCGCTGCGCATCACCGTGGCCTACACGCTCCCGATCAAGACCGCGGCCAACATCTGCCAGATACTGATGATCGTGGTGCTGGCGCTGCTGACCCTGTGGACCGTCTACTCGGCCCGTAAGGAGTCGCAGCCCAGCACACCGCCTGCTGTGATGTGAAGTCGCTCAGGTAGATTCGCGACGGTGAGCGAGATCGGCAGGACCAAGCGTTCGGCCGGGACCGCCTCACCGTCGACCGTTCGTCGTCGCTACGGCGATGCGTACGCAGCGGAGTTTGCGAATGGGGGCGGGGACCCACCTCTAGGTGACCGAGGGCTTGATTCCGTCACCAGAGAAGATCACTCCGCCGGTATCCGGCTGCTCCACCACCGCTCCCGCCCCGGCTGAATCTACCGACGAAGGGGCAGGCGGCCAATGCCTGATTCCGGGAAGGGGCCGCTGAAGGCTGCCGGATCAGCAGTTCGACGCGGCCGTGCCCGGCACCGCGATCAGGTGAGGTGGTCGTAATCTCCTCGGACCCAGGCAATATAGCGGTCGGCGGAGTGCTGGATCGCGGTGCGAGCGTTCGAATCTATTGTGTTGCCGAAGTTGTCGTAGAGGCGGTCGAATTCGAATTCGGTGAGTGTGCGGGTTATCCGGTCGACCACCGCGGCGGACAACGGGATTCGGTTCGGGTAGCTGCGCATGAAGGTGACCGAGTTGCGGTCCGGGTTGGACTGGACCGTGTCGGCGGTGAACAGGGCGCCCGCGCCGTTCGCCCAGTGGGCCACGGCGCTGCCGGGGAAGTGGCCGCCTACCTGGCGGATGGTAATGCCGGGCAGGATGTCGAGGCGGTCCTGCCATGATCGGATCACCGGGTCGGGGCGGGCGATCCACTCCATATCGGCGGCGGCCGCGTAGACGGGGACGCCGCCGAGCATGCGGCTCCACTCGACCTGCGCGCCGTAGTGGTGCGGATGGCTGGCCACGATCGCGGCGACCTCGCCCAGGGCCCGAACCTGGTCGGCGGCATCCTGGTCGACATAACCGGGTACGTCCCACATGAGGATGCCCGCGGGGGTCCGGATCAGATGGGAGCGCTGGCCGATGCCGACCTTCGGTGTCACGGTCAAGCCGAACAGATCCGGCTCGACCTCTTCGACCCGGGCCCGGCGGCCGGACTCGGCCAGTTCCCGGAGCTCGCTCCACAGCTGCCCGGCGGCGGGCACCCACTGCCGCTCGTCGGCGCAGATCCGGCAGGTCTCGGCCGCCGCGTCGTGCTCCACCCCGCAGGTCGCGCAGATCTTCCACACGTTTCAATCATTACCACCGGCGACGCCACAACGCTCGCGATCGCCGGGTCATGCCCCCGAAGTTGACTGCTCCCGGACCCGAGCGCGGGCTGTTACTGTGCGAGACGATGGCCACGATGACCTGCGTCGTGGTGATACCAGAACTGAATTATGTTTCTGGACAACATGATTCGTTTATGTCTAGCGCGCATGAGACGGATCGACCTACCTGGGTGAATACCGTGACAACAAGGGAAGTGGTCACCGATGGATTCATCGGACGTCATGCCGAGCTGGACAGGATACATTCGCTGCTGCGGGCCGGGGCGCGCCTGGTAACCCTGGTCGGCGAAGGGGGAATCGGCAAGACGCGGTTGGCCTCCGAGGCGCTCGGCCGATACCACCGGGCCTTCCGCGTGCCCACGTACTGGGTCCGGTTGGCCCGGCTGAACCGAGCCGCGGACGCGGTCACGGTCGAGGAGGAGATCGCGCGGTCGGCGATCGCCGCCGATTTCTCCGGGCGCTCGGCGCGCGCTGCCTTGATCGACATGCTGACCAGGGTCGATGCCTCCGGGCGGCCCGCGCAAACCGTCCTGGTGATGGACAACTGTGAGCATGTGGTCGCGGGGGTCGGTCAGCAGGTGGGTGAACTGCTGGAGGCGGTGCCGGGATTGACGATCCTGGCGACCAGCCGGCAGCCGCTGGGATGGGTCGACGAATATCGCGTCGCGGTGCCTCCGTTGTCGGGGCCGCAGGCGTTAACGCTGTTCCGGCAACGGGCCGAGCTGAGCGGACACGTCGTGATCGACCCCGCCGGCGTCTCGACAGCGACGGAGATCTGCCGGCATGTCCATAACCACCCGCTGTACGTGCGGCTCGCGGCCGCGCGGCTGGCGCACCGGCCGTTGGCGATGATCCTGACCGATCTGAGCGGCAAATCGGAGACCGACAAACGGATGAGCTGGCCCGGCCCGGCACGGGGAGTCGAGCCCCGCCATCGACGTTTGCGCGATGTCGTCGACTGGTCCTATCAGCTGTGCACCGACAAGGAGCGGCTGCTGTTCGAGCGGCTGTCCGTCTTCGCGCCGGGGGATGACACCTCTGCCGGTGACGGCGGCCCGGTCTCGCAGACAGGAGCGGATCTCGAGGCGATTCGGGATATCTGTTCCGATGACCCCGATTCGGCCGGCGTGGCGGGAATCCGGTTGGCGTTGGACGAGATCGAGTATCTGCTCGACAGGCTGGTCGAGCAGTCGCTGGTGACCTGCGATATCACGTCGACGACGGTCCGGTATTCGCTGGTGGAAACGTTGCGTCTGTTTGCGCGGGAGAGGCTCGCGGAGCGATCGAGCGCTCGACTCGATGAACCGGCCCGACTTGCCGAAAGCCATCAGCGGTACTACCGCGACACTGTCGTCCGGGCGCACGCCGAATGGCTGGGCAGCGAAGAACAGCGGTGGCTCGATTGGGCGCGGGCCGCCTGGCCGAATATTCTCGCCGCCCTCCGGTGGAGCCTTTCGGCGCAGGGGCAGTCCAGGGCCGCCCTGGAGATCGTCGTCGGGCTGATGGCATTGCGTCTGCCGTTCTTCGCGGGGTCGTTACGCGAGATGAGGCAGTGGGTCGAGCGGGCGGTGTCGGCCGACCGGGCGGCGGCCGAGCCGGCGATGTGCCTTCAGGTGGCCGCATTGGCGTTGGACGCGTGGATAGCCCTGTGCCAGGGATGTCACGCCGAAGCCGAGCCCATGCTGGAGAGGTGCGTCGAGCGCATTCATCCCGACCCGGAGACACGTCGCGACTGGCGTCGGCACCCCGAGATCGATATCGGGTTGCCCGCACCCTTCGAATTCGCCTGGGGCACAGAGCTCATGCTCGTGCGGCGCGATCCCGTCGCCATCGCCGTCCTGGATCGGGCGCGAGAAAAATCCGCCCTGCTGGGTGATCACGGCGCCGCGGCGATGTGCGAGATGTTCCAGGCATTGGCCGCCGCCTTCCTCGGATCCACCGAACAGGCTTTGAACATCACCCGGTCCAACTTGGCCCACGCCGAGGCCAGCCGCGCCCAGTGGCTGATTTCCTGGGGGGAGTTGGCCTTGGCGATCGCGCTGCTCAAACACGGTGACCCGCACGAGGCGCTGGCGGTCGGACGGTCGGCGCTGGAATATCAGCTTCCCGTGAATGATCAGTGGGGAGCGACCTGGGCGGTGCACATCCGGACCTGGTCGCTCGCCAGAGTAATCGCCGATTCGCCCGGTGAGCGGCGGGAATTACTCGCCGTAGCGACCGAGGCAGCACATCTCGCAGGCGGGGCGGCCACCCTGCGCGTCCGTCTCGGAGTGAACATCGACGAACTCGGTCCCTTCGCCGACGAGATGCGTTACGCCACCGGTGTCGTCCGGGGGGTGCTCGGAGAGGCGGGCTTCGACAAGGCCGCGCTGGCCGGTTCGCTGCTGCGCCCCGAACGCTTCGAGGCGCAGAGGCTCGCGGCGGGCATCATCTCGATGACGGAGATCCCGCAGGCACATCCGGCCGGGGCAAGCCTCGCGTGGGGCACGCTGACCAGAGCGGAGCGGGAGGTGGCCGTGCTGGCCGCCGCCGGATGGCCGACCACCTCCATCGCGGCGCGGCGCGGGATATCGCCCAGGACCGTCGAGACCCAGCTGGCCGCCGTGTTCCGGAAACTCTCGATCAACAGCCGTGACCGCATCGCGGAATTCGTTCCTGCCGACCGGGTCGACGGGGTGGTCAGGGAGAGGTCCCGCAGGCCCCGGCGACACCGCACGCCATCCGGCTGAGTTGACCCACGCGGCTCACGTCCCGAACGCCTCGATCAGCTCGCGGTGCCTTTTCTCCAGCACCTCGCGCATAGCGGGGTCGGTGAAGACCCACGCTCGGTCCTCGCGGACGCCGTCGAGCGCCATCCGGGCCACGTCGGCCGGATCGAGGGCCTCCGAGATGGCGTAGGACGAGGTGGGGGCGTCCGCCGGGCGGCCCGAGTCCTCGCCGAGGTGCTTCGGGCGCACCTCCCCGGACCGGAGGATATGGGTCGACACCGCGGCGGGGCAGAGGGTGGTCACCCCTACCGGTGTGTCGGCCAGCTCGTTGCGCAGCGTCTCGCTCAGCCCCAGCACGCCGTATTTGGACGCCGAGTAGAGGGCGCTGTGCCGGCTCGGCACCAGGCCGTTGAGCGAGGCGGTGTTGAGGATGTGGCCGGGCCGGTCCGCGGCGAGCATGTCCGGCAGGAACTCCTCGATCCCGTGGATCACGCCCCAGAGGTTGACCCCCAGCACCCAGCGCCAGTCGTCGTGCGTGGCCGTGGCGGCGTGCCGGGGAAGAAAGACGCCGGCGTTGTTGCACAACAGGTCCACCGTGCCGAACCGGGCGCGGGCGACCGCGCCGAGCTGGGCCACGTCCTCGCGGGAGGATACGTCGCAGCGCACCGCGAGGGCTTTCGCCCCGAGGTCCCCGGCCTCCGCGGCGACCTGCTCGGCGGCCTCGCGATCGACGTCCACGGCGACGACGGCGTACCCGGCTCGTGCCAGCTCGAGCACCAGCGCCCGCCCGATCCCGTGCGCGGCCCCGGTGACCAGCGCCGTGCCGCCGTCGAGGGCGGTCACTTCGCGCCCGCCCTCGTGGCGCCCGGTGTCCTCGGAACAGGCGAGGCCGTCTTCACCAGGAAGCCGGTGGACCAGGTGTGCGGAGCGGTAGGTGTCATCAGTTGGACCTCTGTCTTCTCTGAATTAGTTGCAGGACAACAATATTCATCACTCTCCGGCGCGCGGAACACTAGACGGCCACCTCGTCGATGGTCGGCTCCGCAGCCAGATGGTCCTCGTCCGTGTCGCTGATGTTGCCGAAGCGGATGCGGTAGAACACGAGAGTCAGCGCAATGCCGACGATGGGGATGATCGACCACAGCAGCAGGGTGGAGGTGCTGGAATGTGCGGCGAGCAGGGCGCCGCCGATGGCCGGGGCGAGCAGGCCGCCGATGCGCGAGACGCCCGAGGCCCACCCCAGGCCGGTGGCCCGGATCGCGACGGGGTAGGCGTTGGTGGAGATCACCTGCGCGCACGATGTGGCGCCGAGCACGCCCAGGCCGAGGAACACGCTCAGCCACAGGGAGGCCGCGTCGTTCTTCGGGCCGGACAGATTCCACACCATCAGCAGCAGTGCGACGATGGCGACGATCGGACCGATCACGGTGATCCCGATACCGATCCGGGTCTTGTCCATCAGATAGCCCAGGCCGACGCCGCCGATCATGCCGCCGAGCGTGGACAGCGAGCCCGCCAGGAGCGCCACGTTCTCCGGCGCACCACCGCTGGTGAGGAACGTCGGCAGCCAGCTGAAGATGTAGTAGGAGTTGAACAGGCCGCAGAACATCATGATCCAGATGACGATCGTGCGACCCGCCCTACCCTGGCGGAACAGGGCGGCGACCGGCGCACCCGGCACCGCGAGGGGGCCCTCGTAGTGGTCGTGGTGCTGGGTCGGGTCGATCCGCGCGACGATCCGCGCGACGTCCGCGTCCCTGCCCTTCGAGGCGAGGAACTCCACCGACTCGGGCAGGAACGGCCAGGTCAGCAGCAGGATGACGAGCGGGACGACGCCGGCCAGCACCATCAGCATCGCTCCGCCGTAGGCCGAGACGATCCCCGTGGCCAGCAGACCCGTGAACATCCCGCCGCCGGTGATGCCGAGCAGCACGATGGCGCTCACGGTGGAC
This sequence comes from Nocardia alni, assembly GCF_019038435.1. GTDB lineage: Bacteria > Actinomycetota > Actinomycetes > Mycobacteriales > Mycobacteriaceae > Nocardia > Nocardia alni. Next base: position 17,505 of record NZ_JAGPOX010000040.1, on the reverse strand, counting down.
TTGCGGTGAGTCGGCGCGTACTCGGCGGCCAGCGCGAAGATGTTGGGCACGGCGGCGCCGATCCCGACGCCCGCCACGAACCGGCATATCGAGAGTGTCGCGAGCGACGGGACGAAGTAGGTCGCCATCGCACCTACGCTGAACACGATGATCCCGATCCGGATCAACGCCAGCCTGCCGACCCGGTCGGCGATCGGCGCCAGCAGTATCAAGCCGACCATCTGACCGATCAGCTCGACGATGATGGCGATCGAGAACGCCGCCGCGGCGATGCCGAAGTGCTTGGCCAGGGATGGGATCGCATATCCCATGGACAGTGAGTTGATGCCGTCGGCGCATCCCAGCATGACGCAGAGAAAGATCGCCCACTTCTGATAATTCGATAATCCGGCGTTGTCGATGACCGTGATGACACGCATGAACGCGTTCTCCCTCACCGTTGAGACTTGTGTGGATTCGGCGTTCTCGGTGTTCGGTTGTCGAGCCGCCTGTCGGAGGTCCCTGGCAGCCCAGTGGTCCTGAAGCATCATAAGCAAGTTGTGGAGAAGTTGACTCGACTTTGGTGAATTTAGTTGTGCCAGCTAGCGGTGCAGCATCATTGACATGCGCTTGCGGGCTGGTCCCGGCCGTTCGTAAGGGCAGCGTGCGGCTGGATCTATCGTCATGGCCGACCGGGTGATGCGGTGCGCCCGTTACGGTCTCGACCATTACTTATGAAATTGTGTTATATCATTATTGTAATTCGATTGCGGGCCTGCCGGGCCCGCGGGAGCCGGGATCGTTCCGGCAGAGGCGAAGGGAAGATCATGGGTGTGAACGAAGCAGGCGTGCACGACTGGCGAACCCTGCTCGATCCCGAGTTGGTCGCGGCCGCGGCGGCCGCACCGGTCGTGGATCTGTCGGATCCGGTGCGCTTCCGGGAGAACTCCCGCGCCGGCGCGGCGGTCAAGGCGGCGACCGTCGACCTGACCGGGATCGACGTCGTGGACCGGACCGTCGGTCCCGGTGCGGTCGCGGTGCGCGTGTACCGCCCGCAGCAGGTCCCCACCACCCGGCTCCCGGCAGTGTTGCATCTGCACGGCGGCGGATTCGTCAGCGGGGGACCGGATTCCTCGCACGCCAGGATGGTGGAGCTGACCCGTCTGCTGCCGGCCGTCGTGGTGTCGGTGGACTACCGGCTCGCGCCGGAGCATCCGTACCCGGCCCCGCTCGACGACAGCGCCACCGCGCTGCGCTGGCTTGTCGACGCCGCGGACGAACTGGGCGTCGACCCGGAGCGGATCGCCGTCCACGGGATCAGCGCGGGTGGCAACCTCGCCGCCGCGCTCGCCCTGCGGATGCTTCGCGAGGACGGCCCACGGCTGCGGGCACAGTGCCTGATCGTTCCGATCACCGACGACCGGATGGACTCGCCGAGTATGGCCCGCAACACGGACGCGCCGGTGTGGAACCGGGGTATCGGGGTGTTGAGCTGGCGTCACTACCTCGGCGGGACGCAGCCGGCGCCGGTCTACGCGGCGCCGGCCCGCGCAACCCTGGACGAGTTGCGCGGGCTGCCACCGGCATACGTGGCCGTGATGGGTTTGGATCCGCTGCGTGACGAGGGCGTCGCCTACGCCGGGGCCCTAGCCGACGCCGGGGTGCCGGTCGAGCTGCACGAGTTCCCGGGTACCTTCCACGCCTCGTTCTCGATGGCCCCCGACGCCGCGGTGTCCCGGCGGTTCCTCGCCGAGGAGGAAGACGTCCTGCGGCGCGCCTTCAGTTGATGGTGATCCCGGCGTCCACCTTCATCGCCAGCCCCGTGATGTAACGGGCCTCGTCCGAGGCCAGGAACGCCACGGCGTTGGCGATGTCGGTGGGGTCGACCCACGGCACCGGCAGCGCCATCTTGCCCGTCGAGGCCGTCGCGAAGTCCTCCCGGGTCGGCGCGTCCAGATCCGGTCGCCACATCTCGTACATCGTCTGGTGCTGGATCATCGGTGTGTCGACCTGGGTCGGGTTCACCGAGTTCACGCGAATGTTCTCCGCGGCGAACTCGATCGCCAGCGCCTGCATCAGGCCGTGCACCCCGGCCTTGCTGGCCACGTAGTTGGCCGTGTTGCGGGACGCGCGCAGCGCCACGGACGACGACGTCAGGATGATCGAGCCGCCGCGCCCACCGGCCCGGATGTGGGGCGCCGCGACTTTCACCGTCCGCCACACCCCCGACAGGTTGACGTCGATGACGTGCATCCAGTCCTCCTCCTCGATGTCGGCGGCGGGCACGAGCGTGGTCAGCACGCCGGCGTTGGCGACCACGATGTCGAGCCGTCCCAGCTCGGCGACGCCCTGGTCGACGGCCGAGCGCAGTTCCCCGAGCTCCCGCACGTCCGCCTTGGTCGCGATGATCCGCCGATCCTGCTCCTGCACCAGCCGCACAGTCTCGTCCAGGTCCGCTTTGTCCGCGCCCGGATAGTGGGCGTGCAGGATGTCGTCGAGCAAGTCGACGGCGATGATGTCCGCGCCCTCCTGTGCGAGCCGCACCGCGTGCGCCCGCCCCTGTCCGCGCGCCGCGCCCGTGATGAACGCGACCTTGCCCACTAGCCGTCCCACGTTGTTCTCCTTGCTTTTTCGGGTGCCTCTCACGCCTGACCGGTGAGCGAGGCGGGTACGGAGTCGTAGAAATAACCGACTCCCATGGCCGTCGACAGCCGCACGCCGTCGAGGTCTATCCGGTAGCCGGGCAGCAGGTCGAATACGGCCTCCACCTCGAGGCGCAGGAGGGTACGCGCGAGGTGCAGGCCCAGGCACCGGTGCACACCCCAGCCGAAGCCGACACTCCTGGTGGCTTTGCGGCCGAGCTCGACCTCGCGCGGGTTCTCGAACGCCCCGGCGTCCTGGTTCGCGCCCATGGTGACGAACAGGACCCGGTCGCCCTCGCACACCGGAACCCCGCCCAGCTCCGTGTCCTCGGTCGCCGAGCGGGCCAGCGAGGTGACGGGGGAGTAGATCCGGACAATCTCCTCGATCGCACCCGGAATCAGCGAGCGATCGGCCTCGAGCCGCTCCCGGTCCTCCGGGTGGCGGGCCAGATGAACCATGAGCGAGGCGAACGCCCCGGAAGTGGTATGGAAGCCCGCGAGCAGCAGGAATACGACGGTGTCGCTGATCTCCTCGTCCGTCATCACCCGGCCCGGCTCGAACTCGGTGGTGACCAGCGCACTCATCAGGTCGTCCCGCGGGTTCGCCTGCCGGTCGTAGGCCCGTGCGAGGATCTCCTCGCGGATCCAGGAGTTGCCCCGCTGGTTCTCGGCGATCACAGCCGGGTCCTGGCTGGTCTGATTGGCCAGCCCGCGAGCCATCACCCGCAGCAGCTCCACACGCATATCGGACTCCCAGCCCAACAGGCCGAGGGTGACCGCGCCCGGGGAGACGTTGCCCAAGTCCTCGACGAAGTCCCAGTGCCCGCGCTCGGCGAGATCCTTGACGATGTGCTCGATCATCGCCTTGATCGTGGGCTCGAGGCGCTCGATCTCGGACTTGCTGTACCACTTGTTCAGCACTCGGCGGTACAGCCCGTGCTCCGGTGGGTCGAGCGAGACCGGGATATGACGAGTGCCGAACGGCCCGGCCGGAATCGCCGGGCCGGTCGTGGAGGTGAAGCTCTGGTAGCCCGCCAGCCCGTCGACGGCGGGCTCGTGCCCTGTCACCACCCAGAAGCCGCCGTATGCGGTGGACCAGGCCACCGGAGCCTGCGCCCGCAGCTCGTCGAGCACGGCGAAGGGATCGGCGGCGAAGGTGCTCGAGTGGTGATCGAAGTCGGTGATGAGGACCCCGTCTGGAGTGGTCATGGGCGCCTATCTAGTTGTGCTGGACCTAACCGTTTTCCAGCGCTTATTATGCTACTTCCTATCTCATTATGATGTTAGTTTCTATGCTTTTGCATCTCATCGGCGGAACTGCCCTGGTGGCCGGTGTCGAGATCGTGCGAGGCGCAAAGCGGTTGGGCGCGAGCTGTCGAGAACGGCATCAGCCGGCCAGGCGGGTGCCGTCTCTCGCGGCGGACGGTCAGCGCTGAGCGGCGTAGCGGCCCGGTGGGAAGCCGGTGACACGGTGGAAGGCGGTGCTGAACGCGCTCGCCGAGCCGTACCCCACGCTGTGGGCAACCTCATCGATGGTCCGATCACCCTTGCCGAGAGCGTCTTTGGCCAGGGCCATGCGCCATTCCAGTAGATAGCTCATCGGAGTGGCGCCGACCCGATCGGCGAAACGCGCCGCGAAGACCGACCGGGACAGATGCGCGGTTGCCGCGAGGTCGGCAACCGTCCATGCGCGGCGTACGTCACCGTGCACGGCACGCAGCGCGGCGGCGATCGGAGGGTCACTCAGGCCGCTGAGTAGACCTCGACGAGGGGCGCCGAGCCCGGTCGGCCTACCACGCAGCGCCTCGACGAGCATGATCTCGACCAGTCGCGTGAGGACGAAGTCACCTCCGGGGCGGTCCGCGGCGGCCTCATCGCTGATCAGATCCAGCAGGTGCGCGATGCGCCCGATGCCGTCGGTGCCGCGCAGGTGGACCAGATCCGGCGCGAGGTCCAGCACAAGGCTGGAGTTGGCCGCGTCCAGCAGGAAGTTTCCGCCGACGAGACGGACCGGATCCTCGGTGCCCGAGCGGATGGTGATCGTGTTGTCCGGGGAGTCCGCCAGCAGCGCCTCCCCGTCCATCGGACGGATCCGGGGATCGCTGGCGAACGAGAAATCCGATTGTCCGCACAGCAGCAGGAAGTCGCCTGTGCTCAATTCCAGCACCGTGTCACCGCGCAACAGGTAGCAACCACCCTGCGTGACCGTGCCGAAGGTGATGTCGCTATCGGCCGGGAATCGGATGGCCCACCGTCCGGCGCACTCGATCCGCTTCCACAGCACGGCGCGTGGCCGGATCAGGCCGACCAGATCGGTCAATGGATCAGTCATCGGGACGCTCGCTCATTAATTACAGACTATCAATTATAGACAGTCCGGAATCCTGTCAGCAGGCTGGAGGTATGACTGAACAAGAACGTCGCACGGCACTGGTCACAGGGAGTTCGTCCGGCTTCGGCAGGGCGGCCGTCGAACTGTTTCGCACACAGGGCTGGAACGTCGTCGCCACCACGAGACGGCCGGATGCGTGGCAGGAGGATCCGGCCGACGACCTACTGGTCTGTGCCTTGGACATTCGTGACGCCGACTCCGTCGACGCGGCCCTGGCACAGACCGTCCAGCGTTTCGGTCGACTGGACTGCCTGGTCAACAACGCGGGCGCCGGACTCCTCTCGGTCTTCGCGGCCACGCCGATGACTGCTGTACGAGACCTGTTCGAGGTCAACGTCTTCGGCATGATGCGGGTGACACAGAGTGCGCTGCCGTACCTCTCGGCATCCAGTGGACGTGTCGTCAACGTGGCCTCCGGCTCGGGCATAGTCCCCGAACCCCTCATGTCGGTGTACGGGGCGACCAAGTTCGCCGTGGAGGGCTTCACCGAATCACTGCGCTACGAACTGGCCCCGCACGGCGTCGTCGTCAAACTCGTCGAACCCGGCCTGGTCCGGGAGACGAATTTCATCCAGAACACCGTCGAGACCTCCCAATCGGTACCCGTCCCACCCGCCTACGAGCACTACGTGCACCAGGTGATCTCCGGTTACCTGGGCGAGTCGCCCCACCGCCTGGCGACCCCCTCCGCAGTGGCCGAAGCCATCCTCGCCGCAGCCACCGACCACACCACCCAACTGCGCTACCCGGTGGGCGAGGACATCGAGGCATCCGCCCGCATGCGACACGAAACCGACGAAAAGAGCTACAACGCCTGGGCCCTCGCAAAATACGCTGCCGTTCAATAGAACACACCTCTGGTGTCGAAGCACTGCCCGGCATTGCCGGACATTCCGCCTCACAGTCGGTCTCGCCGCACAGGTCGCAGGATGAGCAAGGGCCACAGGTGATCTCGCCGTTCGTGGCACAAAATGCTCCGGGTCGAGGAGGTCGCATGCATCGGGTGTGCCGAGGTCTTAAGACGCTGGAAAGGGTTCGCCAAGAGGCGGGGCAGAGGATCTCCGGTGATCCTCGACGTCCCCGGCGTCGGACGCGTGGAACAGCGCCTCGATGTCACCGCCGTACAGCTCCCGCTCGTTTCCTTCCGGCACACCTACACTTTCGCGGCGAATGGCGCTGTCGTCCTGTCGGATTCGACGCTACGGTTCCGCCACCGCAAGGAAGTCGAAGCGGATCTGGTCGCTCACGGCTTCCGGGTTCGAGACGTCCGCGACGCCCCCGATCGTCCCGGCCGCGAACTCGTGTTCATCGCCGAGAAGACATCCTGACGGCAGCACCGAGGTTCGTACATTCCTTCGAGGCCTACGATCCGATGCTGGTCATCGGCAGCGGGGTAGTCCGCCTGACCAGGCGGTAGGTGCTCGGGAGATGTCACGGACGGCGTGTTGGGATATTCCCAACGCGGGCGCTAGGGTGGGCATATGGACAGTGAGCTGCTAGCAGTCGGCGATCGAATCCGATCCCGTATGCCGTTCGGCATGAGTCAGCGTCAGCTCGCTGTCCGAGTGAACATGAAGACCGACGCGTTGTCGCGCGCTCTCAACGGGCAGCGAGGCTTCTCGTCAGTTGAACTTGCACGGATCGCTGATGAACTTGGCGCCGACCTCTACTGGCTGATAACTGGCGAACCGGATCCGCATCGCGTCAGGGTCGCTGCTCGACACAATTGGGACGCCAGCCAGCATATTCGAATCAATCCTGGGCGACAGAGCGATGAGGAGCTACTCCAGCGTGTGGCCGCCACTTACGAAGCGGCCTTTCCGGAAGGGCCTTCGCCGAGTGCATCTCTGCCTGACAGCGCACCGGTCATGCGGAAGATGCTCGGCGAGCATTTCGTAAGATACTTCGGCGAGGTCGTCGAGGATCGGCTGGGGGTGGATGTCGTCCGCTTGCCGATGTTGTCTACCGACTACTCGCTGAGTATCGGTTCGCGGGCAATCGTTATACTCACGACAACGCCGAATTGGTTCCGGAGCAATTGGTCGTTGACTCATGAGCTGGCACATTTTGCGCTGAAACACCACAATACAGACTCCGAGCCGGGAGAGGGTGATGAGGCGCCCGCAGACCAATTCGCGGCAGAGCTGCTTTTGCCGGAGGATCTGATCAACCAGCAAGATTGGCGGCAGATGGACGAGCCGGGCGTGGCTAAATTTCTCTGGCAAACGGGGGTGTCCACCATGGCTCTGAAGAATCGATTAGCTTCGCTGGAAGTGCGGGTATCGGTGGAAGTGGTTGCCGCTCTGAAGCGGACCACGCCGAACCTGATTCGCGCTAATGCGGATGTGAGAGAACTGATCACACGTCAGCAACAGTCGGCCGCTCGCATCTTTCCGACGGTTCTGGTCGATGCGCTCCAGCGTCGGGTCGAGGCTGGTGCTGCCTCGCCCGAGCACCTCGCGTGGGTGCTGGACGTACCCGTGGACGAGATAGACTTCCCCGAGCCCACCGATGACAGCGACTTCGTAGACGCCTATGAGCGAGTTGTCGCCGCCCGGCCGAGTCATGGTGACCTGGAGGAATGGTTGACCACAAACGGCCAGCCCGCGCAGTGAATTCGACCGGTATCCGCTGGAGCACGATCGCCGAACGTAACGAAGTACGGAAACATCCATTTCGCGATTTCTCGTGTACAGAGCCACGTCCCAAGTCTGCGCAGGGGCGGACGTTGCCGCATCCGAAGCCGTGGGAATGGACCACACAAGGCATACTTCGGCAAAGTTCGCAGTGTTTGAAGGCAGGCAGCCTACTGGTGGTCGGATGGTCCGAATCCAGCAATGAAATACTCGCAATGGCTCACTTGGTTCCGGAAGTGTCAGCTATCGTGTTTTCTGCTCATGTCGCGGCAATCGGTGTGAGCAGGGTCGTGCGTGGCCAGGGTGGGAAGGTCGCCGACCGGACATTGGAAGAGGTGCGCTCCGTTGTTCTCGAGACCGCACGAGACAGCAAGGCGACCGCTGTGCTGGCGACCGCGAATATTCATACGCGAAACTTCCCGAGTCAACGACTCTTCGAGCGCGCCGGCTACGAGCCGAGATCCGTTCCCAGCGGCGAGTACCAACAATGGATTTGCCGTTTGGATGCTAGCTGATCACCGATCTGCCCCCCGCGGGGACGCCGTCGTCGGCGACGACGTCTGGTTCGGTCGCGGCGCGATGGTGATGGCCGGCGTCCGATCGGCCACGGCGCGATCAGCGCTTCCGGCGCCGTGGTCACCAGCGAGGTCCCCGACTACGGCATCGTCGGCGGTAGTAACCCGGCCCGGCTCATCCGCACCCGCTGCAACGACGAGGGCATCGCCCGATTGGTGGCGGTGACCTGGTGGGACTGGCCCGCCGAGCACATCACCGACCATGTCCGCACGATCATGTCCGGCAGCATCACGACCTCGAGGCCGCGGCGCCGGGCGTTCGTCAGTTCCCGTTACCCTCGGCGAAGAGCAGTTCATCGACGCCAACCGCCTCGTCGAACCGGGCGTGGCTGCATCGACACCCAGGACGCCACCGCCCGCAACCTGAGAACAGTCTGCGGGCGCTCATCGAGCCTGGGGGCTGTTTGCGCCGATGTAACGACCGCGAGAGAGGCGGTGGCGCGCCTTGATCGACACGTAACAAAAGCGCGCCTTCCGAGACATTCGAGTGATGTGCACCATAGTTGGGTTTAGCCGTGGTAGGTTGGCAAAAATGCCATGTGACGTGCGGAAATAGGATCTCCGCACTGGCCTGGAAGCGCCATTTTCACCCCATTCCGCCCACATGAACGTTGACGATTGCAAGCCGATTGCTATATCGTCTTGGTAACAAACGTTCACCGGGATGGAGTTCTGGTGTCGGTTAAGTCACGACGGTGACATCGACTCCGCCATTCCCGGTGTGACCATGGCCGGATGTCCCCGGCACTCGTTACAGCGAGTCGGGGCGCAGGCATGGGTAATAGACCAGATTCGTGTCGCTCGACACAGAGAACAAGCCCCCACCGCGCAGGGTCGGTTCTTCCGGTCTTGCCTTGGTTGCGCGGTGCCTGACGCAGGCCGCAGACGGCCATATCACCACAAAACCAGGACCAGTTCGCAGATGACTTCTCTTTCCATTACGGGCTCGCAGTACAACGGAGTGGCAGCGGCAATTGTTCGTGCTGTCGGCGCCATCACCCTCGTCGCTATCGCCGCGATGATCGCGTACAGCTCACCGGGGTCGCAGCAGATCGCGCTCGCGTCGTCCGTCAAGCCGCCGGCGCCGCCCGCCGCGTCGCCGTCGCCGGCGACGCTGCCCGGCGCCAACCCGGCGAATGCGGCGGCGTGGCTGCCGTATATCAACAATGCGATGAATTCGGCGGGTATCGACACACCGCGCCGCGCCGCGGCTTTCCTGGCCGAATTGGGCGAAGAGACCGCCGGCTTCGACACGTTGACCGAGTACGGCAGCGGCAAGGATTACAACGATCGCAAAGATCTCGGCAACACCCAGGCCGGCGACGGCCCGAAATACAAGGGCAGGGGCGGCCTCCAGCTCACCGGGCGTAACAACTACGCCAAGGCGAGCAAGGCGCTGGGTGTCGACTTCGTCGACCAGCCGAGTCTCGTCGCAGATCCGAGATACGCCTTCACCACCGCCGCGTGGTACTGGACGAGCAGAAATCTCAACGCCGCCGCCGATAAAGCCGACCCGCAGAACGCCGCGAGCTTCGACAAGATCTCGCAAATCATCAACGGCGGCACCCACGGGCAGGACGTCCGCCGTAACAACTACGTCCGGATTTGCCAAGCATTGCACTGCTAGCCGAGCTGGGGGCGCATCGTCTCGATCGAACCTGCTATCGACGCAGATCGACGACGACCTTGATGTCGTCGGGGCGTTTGTGCACGGCATCGGGGTATTCGCCCATCCCGACCCGCCGGGTGATCATCCGGCTCAGCCAGTCGTGGTCGGCGCGGGACAACGCCTCGGCAGCCTGCTCGTAGTGGCGGCGGGCGGCGTTGACGCTGCCGAAGGCGACCATGTTGCCGAGAACCATCATCCTGTTGATCGCATCGGTGTCGACCACGGTGGCATCGGCGGAGCTGGCGATACCCGTGAGGCACACGATGGCGTTGGGAGCCAGGATTTCGCTGAGCTGGGCCACGAGCGGGCCGTGGCCGGTGGTTTCGATGACGATGTCGGGAGCGACGCCGACGTCGCGGACGTCACCAGCGTGGAAAGTGGCGCCCAGGTCGTGAATCAGGCCGAGTTTCGGTCCGGTGTCGCTGCGGTCGAATACATGCACATCGAGTCCTCGCTGCACACCCATCAGGGCAGCGCACAGCCCGATCGGTCCGGCGCCGGTCACCAGCACCGTGCCTGGCTGCCAAGGAAATCGGGCGCCGATCCGCTCGGTCTGCTCCCATGCCTTCGCCAGGATGGACGCCGGCTCGATGAGCACTCCGCAGTCCCCGAGCGACGGGTCGAGCCGAATGGCGAACTCCGGCTCGATCCGCCACAATTCGGAACCGAACCCGTTGCGGGCCTTGATACCTCGCTCGGTGTACGCGCCGTTGGCGCAGAAATCCCAGTCGCCGTGGGAACACGGCCCGCAGGGCACCGGGTCGGGTCGGCGCACGATCCCCGCCACGAGATCACCGGGTTGCAGACCGCTGTCGGCGGGAGCGTCGAGCACCTCGCCGAGCGATTCGTGCCCGATCACGAGCCGGTCGGCGCCGGGTGGCAGCCAACCATAACCGTCCTGGACGATGTCGACATCGGTGCCGCAGATACCCAGCAGCCTGCCGCGCACCTGCACCGTCCCTTCCTCCGGGCCGGGCTCGGGGATATCGGCGATCCGCAACTGTTCCGGTTTGCCGGGTACCGCCGTGATGGCTCGCATGAGACGTCCTTCCCGTCGACCATTATCCGTGCGCCCCGACTCCACGTCCGGTATTCAGGGCGCCCGACGGTGGAATCCGGCGTCGAGCGCGACGGTCAGCGGCAGAAATGCCTGACTCACAATGAAATTCGACAGCCAATTGGTGGTCGTAGCGCTCGCTGAGTACCGCGCACTCCGTAGCTGGGGTGAGGGCGCTACTGGTACGGGAGTTGGGCGGGAAGGTCGGTGACGACCCAAGGCGGAACACGGTCCAGCTGTCGTGATACGCGGTTCAACGACTCGGGTCCCTGTCGTCAGCCGACGAAAAGTAATGGCCGTTGTCCAAATCCGCGAACAGGCTGGGCTGAGTGGGCTCCCAGCCGAGGGTCCGCCGCGTGATCAGGTTGGACACCGGGAGATCCAGCGTGACCAGATTCGCGAGGAACCCGAAGTATCCCGGCAGCATCAGTTCGTCCGCGGGAACGCTCACGGCGGGTAGGCCCAGATGGTTGCCAATGGCCTCGGCGATCTCGCGGAACGGGATGCCTCCATCCTCGACCGCGTGCCAATATGTGCCGGCCGCACCCTTCTCCAGCGCCAAGCGGAACAAGGAGGCGGCGTCGCGGACGTGCACGGCGTTCCACAGGTTCCCGCCGTCTCCGGGGTAGCCGGCGAAGCCCTTCTCCTGCGCGAGCGTGATCAGCGTGGGGAGGAAGCCTGCGTGATCGGTCGTGCTGTGCATGATGGTGGGCAGCCGCACGATCGAGGACCGCACTCCCCGCTCGGCGAGGCCGACTACGGCGGATTCCACGACGTTACGAGCCCGCAGAGTGCCCTTGTACTCGTCGCCGCAGGGAAGGGCCGGGTCCTCCTCGGTGGCCGCTCGGCCCAGACTTCCGGGCGAGCCCGTACTCCCCGCCGCGACCAGCGGCTTTCCGGTCCCCGCGAGTGCCTCACCGTACGCGAGCACGACCGGGAGTTCGGCGGCGGCCACGGCGTCGATCCCGCCGGACGGAAGCAGATCTTGCCGGTGCGCGACGTGGATGACGCCGTCGGAGGCCGCGGCCGCCTCCTGGAGCCCGTCGAGATCCTGGAGCTCGCCGCGACGCACCTTCGCGCCGATCGCGGACAGCGCCGCCGCAGCCGTGTCAGACCGGGCCAGGCCGGTGACCTCGTGCCCTGCGGTGATGAGTTCGGGAATGATGTATGAACCGGCATGGCCGGTTCCCCCAGTGACGAAAACGCGCATGCTACTTTCCTTGCGGGGTAGGTGGAGGGCTCGTGCCGTAGACCGACTGGCGAGAGTGGTGGTGCGGGTGCGCTCAGTCGAGAATGCTGACACCGAGGAAGAAATTGGTGTGCCCGACGGAGTTGGCGACAAGGCCAAGCTGCATCAGGGCGACGTTTTCCAGTGCCCGCGCCATGGGCAGCTGCCCGGTGTCCATCGGGCGCAGTCCCAGGCTCTCGATGAACGCCGACACGCGCGCCTTTGCCTGCGCGTCGTCGCCGGCGATGAACACGTCCAATAAGCGACCCTCGGCTGGGCCGGCCGCCAGAACGTGGGAAAACAGGAGGTTGAACGCCTTGACGACATGCGCGCCGTCGGGAGCGGCCTTGGCGATCTCCTGCGCGCCGGAACTACCGTCGGGGGTGACGAAGCCCTTGAAATCGGGGGAGACGGGGTTGGTGATGTCGATGATGATTTTGCCGTGCAGTGCGTCCCCGTACTCGCTGACAACCGCCGCCGCGCCGGCATAGGGCACCGCGAGGATAACGATGTCCCCGGCAGGGGCGGCGTCGGAAGTCCCGACAGTGGCGCCGCCGAGCGTGGCGGCCAATTCCTTGGCTTTGGCTGGGTCGCGGCCGATGATCTCGACGGCGTTGCCGCCGGCGAGCGCCCGTCCGGCTAGGGCGCCGGCCATATTCCCCAGGCCGATAATGCTGATACTGCTCACTGGTGAGCCCGCTTTCTGAAGCTGGATGAGACACCATGTCAAGTACCTTTTAAGACTCCATCGGCCGGAGTGGGCTGTCCAAGACCTGTTTCAGCCGTGGCGATACCCTGGAGGCATCGCCGGACCGGGAGGGCTCATGGATCTGGACCTGCGCAAGTTGCGCTACTTCGTCGCCGTCGCCAGCACGCTGCACTTCGGCCGCGCCGCCGATGAGCTGCACATCGCGCAGCCGGCGCTCAGCCGCCAGATCCGCGCCCTGGAACAGGATCTCGGCGCCCCGCTGCTGACAAGGGACAGCCACGGCGTGGCGCTGACCGACGCCGGCAGACAGCTGTTGACCGAAGCCGGCCCGCTGCTGGCCTCCGCGCACGCGGTCCGCCGCCGGGTGAGCGTGGCCGCGCGCGGCAGCCAGCGGATAACGGTCGGTTTCCGGGCGGGCATCGCGATCGCCCCGGCGGTACGGCTGTTCGCCGCCCAGCACCCGGACGTTCTGGTGGACGTGCAGCGGATCGAGTGGGACGACCAAGCCCCGATGCTGCTCGACGGCCGCATCGACATCGGCTATGTGCGGCTGCCCATCGACGAGACCGGCCTGCGCGTCGCCCCGCTGTACACCGAGCCGCGGGTGGCGGTGCTGCCCATCGGCCACCGTTTGGCCGACCGGGAGCAGATCACCGAGGCCGACCTCGCCGACGAGCCGCTGGTCTGGCCTCCCGACGCGAGCACTCAGCCCACCAGGCGCCCACACCCCAACGCCGGCTACCTGGTGCGCGGGGTAGACGAGACGCTCGAGCATGTCGCGGCCGGCCGAGGCATCTCGTTCCTGGCCCGTTCGGCCACCGTCTTCTACTCACATCCGGACATCAGCTACATACCCGTCCCGGATCTGGCACCCGACCAGGTGTGCCTTGCGATGGCGGCATCGCACACCTCGCCGACGGTCGACGACTTCTTCGCCGCGGCGCAGGCGGCGGTCGAGATCACGGCCGAATGTGGGAATTATGAAATGTGGAAACTTGGAGGCGCCGCCGCTGCACAGCGCGATTGAGCAGTTCGGCTGACAACAGCAGCGCCATGATGTCACCGCCCCTCGACTGTGATTCGGCTGAACTTCGGTACGACGACGACCTCGAAGCCGCACTCCGACAGGGCGCGGACAGCTGTCTCGATGTTGACTCGTTCCCCTCGTTCCAGCCTCGATACAGTCATGCGAGTGACGCCGAGCCGTTCGGCGAGATCGGTCTGTTGCAGCTTGCGCTCCTCTCGCGCCCATCTGACGGCTTGGCCGAACTCCGTAGCAGTGACAGCCCGAGAGTGATTCATATATCGATCATAGCCCGTTTTTAGGCCAATGATCGATATATGAATCATTCGATCGTTCTGGCGCGATGATTCATATATCGATCGTTGGTGGGAGTTGGGAGAGCCCGCGAACCGCGGCATCCTGGTCGATGGGCAGCAGATCGTGATCCGGCCGGTCGGGACAGTGGTGCGGTACGTGCTGGTTTCTCGGTGCCGGACAGCCCGTTACGCGCCCCGGTTGTGAGTTGGGGAAGCCGCACTATCGGGCGTGATGCGGCAGCGGAAACCCGAGGGGTTCCAGCTCGTCCATCAGAAATCCGACGCCGACCAATTGTTGTGGCATGCATGCCGGACAACTCATTGCACATAAAGCTCTTCGGGTGATATACCGGACAAAACGGAATCGTAAGAAAAGGCTATCGTGACTTATCCGGCAAATCGGATAATTGAGCCACCCTGCCATGCCTGATGGGATCCGAGGCGGTGTTCCCGGTCATTGGTGGCTGGCCTTTACGTGGTGGCAGCCGCAGATTGTGTCGTGCAACATCGCATAACTTCGGCGACACGACGGCCAGGTTATGGCGGTTTGTGTCGACGGGTCGCTATCGTGCCGCGGGTGACGATAATCGGATCGGGGATCCATGATGATCGGGATGTGCGAGCGGAGGCCGATATCCGGCTCGAGTCCGTAGATCGGCAGTCGGGGTTCCTGCGGCGTGCCCGCATGTTTCGGCCGGGGCCGTTGCATGCATCGATCATTATTTCCTGCGTCGTCGCGGCCAAGGCATTCACGATGTCGTACGCGGCTCTGCACGACCTTGCGATCCGTAATTTCGTCCCGTCGAACTTGGCGTCGAACATTCCGGTGGCCATCGGTGGATTGACGGTCGGATCCATCCTCGCCACAGCCTTCTTCCCTCGGCGGAGTGCCGGTTGGTGGTATACGACCGGGCTGTTCGTGCTGTCGACGGTGGTGGCGGTGGCGGGAAACATCGAGTATGCCCATGAGATCGGTGGAAACTATGTGGCCGTCGTCATTCACGCCGGAATGCCTCTGATCACGATGTTCGCGGCGCATCTGACCCTCTTGCTCTGGAACAATTACAAGCGTGACTTGAATCGGGTCGAGCCTGCTGTCGATTGTGAGCATGATGAAGAATCCGCTGAGGTGGATCCTTTCATGCACAGTATCGCGCAGCACTTGCAAAGTATCGATTCGCTGGAGTATACGGCCGGTGCGAACAATCCGGTCTATATTGGGGTTCGCGACTGAAGCCGGATCAACGGCCGCTTGTCATCACCGCACTCGGACGCATGCTGGTTTCGTCCGTCCGCTTCGGTGAGAACCCGAAACACCCGATCGAATATTCTATCCATCCTCGAAATCGGCAATGGAGTGAACAGATGTCGCCAACCGTGTGCACCACCCAGGATATAAGCCAGTTCCGCGAGGTCGCATCGCGATTGGCCTCTGTTATTCAGAGCAGCCCGGATCGTATCAACTCGCTGAACAAGTTCGTCGAAGCGGTGTCCGATCCCGATACGTTCACCGATATGATTCTCCGCTATGCGGGGCGATGGCTCACAGAGACAAGCGGTCAGTCGGTGCTCATCGGACCCGAAATGTTCTGGCAGCTGTCCTCTCCGGAGAGGCGTTCCGGTTCGCTGATCGCCGACAGTTCGCCGTGTGTCGACAACGGCTGTGGTGAACGCACCCGAAAGATGCTCCTTGTATGCGTGCTGGAGAGTCTGGCCCAGAGCCAATGGCATTCGGTCGCGGCCACCGAACACCGGGCGGCGGCGAACAACCTCACCGATTCGCGGTTGTCGGGGAGCATTGGTGAGCACACGCTCGTGAACAGCGCGGTCATCGACCGCAGGTTCGTGACCAACGGCGGCTGATGAAATGTTCGGTGTAGGGCTGTCGATCGAGGAGGCGTTCGGCCGCCGTGACGACATTGGCCTGCGCCGTTCTCTTGGGCAAGACGGCGAGGCGTCTGGCGTGATAGGCGAGTTCGGTCGTCGCGGTGTGTACGGCCTCGGCGTGGTTGTCGGCCGTGACCCTGCGTAGGCGCAGGGGCACGGCGCTGACACCGAGTTCGGTCGGCGGTCAGTGCTGTCCGGCCCACAGTGGCTGTGAACGATGGCCGCCGTCCGGCGGGCAAGAATCGGTCAGGAATCGAGAAGCCCTGGTCACCGACTGACATTTAGCGTTATCGGCATGAACATCACCACGAATCAGACCACAATCGAGTCCGTCGTCCTCGAGTCGCCCGATCCAGCGGCGGCCACGGCCTTCTACACCGCCGCATTCGGACTCGGGGACACCATACGCGTGCGGGCATCGCAGGCGCCGACGACCGGATTTCGCGGCTTCGTCTTGTCGCTCGTCGTATCCCAGCCGAGCACGGTCGACAGCCTCCTCGGCACCGCCCTCGACGCGGGGGCGACGACACTGAAGGAAGCCAAGAAGAGCTTCTGGGGCTACGGCGGCGTCCTCCAGGCGCCGGACGGGACAATCTGGAAGGTCGCGACCTCCTCGAAGAAGAACACCGGCCCTGCCACCCGAGACATCGACGACGTGGTGCTGCTCCTCGGTGTCGACAATGTCAAGACGACCAAGCACTTCTACGCCGATCGGGGTCTGACCGTGGCCAAGAGCTTCGGCAGCAAATACGTCGAGTTCGATGCCCCGGCAGGGTCGATCAAGCTGGCCCTCTACGGCCGCCGCGCCGCCGCCAAGGACGCCGGCGTCGCCCCGGACGGCACCGGTTCGCATCGGCTCGTCATCGGCGGCGGTTCCGAACCCGCCACGGACCCGGACGGGTTCCTTTGGGAACCAAACCTCTGACCCACTGCGATGGGCTGGTCACCGCAGGGCTGTCCCACCACGCCGTACGAACCCGATTCGACCCTGTCTACGTGCAGAGACTGTGCCTGCCGGGTGGTACCCGCGCGGCTGGCCCTGGCGCGGTTCACTCATACAGTCATCGTGGGAAGTGCTGACTTATCGGTGTTGAAAAGAAGTTCGGCGTGCGAACCACTCTCCGAGGAGCGGTCCACACGCCGGGACATCGGGTGGCTGACGGGACTCGAACCCGCGACACCCAGGATCACAACCTGGTGCTCTACCAGCTGAACTACAGCCACCATGCCGGTAACGAACCGGCGCGGTAGATATTAGCGTGTTTGAGCTGGCGGGACCTAATCGGCTGGCTGAGCTGGGGTGTTGGGGGTGTTGTCTGTGGATAGTTGGGTGGCTATGGCGGCGATTTCTTGGGTGGAGGGGCCGGGGGCGGGGACGAAGGCGGTGCGGCGGTAGTACTCGAGTTCGCGG
>NZ_JAGPOX010000408.1 GCF_019038435.1 Nocardia alni | reverse complement strand
CCGTTATAACTAATAATATAGCTATGATGTTCAGGTAATTTTAAATCTCTAGCAGTTGGAATCATACCTTCAGTAGGTCTACCAGATGCTAGAACAACATAATAACCTTCATCTTGAATTGGTGTTAAATAATTTGCAGTTTCTTCTGATATCACATTATCTGAATTTAGCAATGTGTCATCCATATCTAAAACGACAACTTTATAATTTGTCATATCGCATTAAATCTCCTCTCTATTCTGCATTTAATACTATTTTACAATATAAAGCGTCTATTGGTATACAATTCGTTCTTTAACACCACTGATATTAATATCGACCAATTCAGAATGGCATGATACTACCTGACTATTTAAAGAGCGAACCAATTCCCCACTATTTTCT
>NZ_JAGPOX010000407.1 GCF_019038435.1 Nocardia alni | reverse complement strand
CCCGCGCACCGTGCGCGGCGGCCCCTGGCGGCGGGCAATGGGGAGGGAGGCCGCCATGCTCGCCGCGGCGCGGCGCCGCCGCGGCGGGCATGCGAAGCCGCCGCCATGCGCGCGAAGGGCCCATGGGGCGCCATCCCCTCCGGCCCCGCGCCGCGCGGTGGATGGACCGTCAGGCCGCCACGGCGTCGCGCTCGTCCGCGGCGAACTCGGCCTGCCCGCGCAGGCGGTCGTAGACCGGCGCGAAGTCCGGCTCGGTCATGTGGAACAGCTCGTCGAAGCTGTCGATCACGAAGTAGGTCTGCTGGTAGGTGTCGATCTTGTAGCGGGTGCGCATGGTGCGCTCCAGCTGCAGCGGCAGGCGCTGCGGCTCGGGGCTGTTCACCG
>NZ_JAGPOX010000406.1 GCF_019038435.1 Nocardia alni | reverse complement strand
GCCGGACGGTCCGCGCGAACTGGATGAGGCCCTGGCGCTCGCAGCCACCCTGATCCCACCGGGCCAGGCGACCAGCTACGGCGGTCTGGCCGCCGCGCTGGGTGCCGGCGGCCCCCGTCAGGCGGGGCGCGGCATGTCCCGCGCGCCGCAGGGGACCCCGTGGTGGCGGGTGGTGCGAGCGGATGGCTCGCTGCCGCCGTCGTTGGCGTCCCGTGGCGCCACGCATTGGCGGGCTGAAGGCACGCCCCAGCGCGCACTCTCCTCCCCAGGCCTTCCCGACGACGGCCGGCACCTTCGCCTGGACCTCGCCTCCGCACGGTGGTCACCCGGTGCGGAGGAGGAGTCGCTGTTGCGGGCGATCAGGGAACGGATCGGCTGATCTCC
>NZ_JAGPOX010000405.1 GCF_019038435.1 Nocardia alni | reverse complement strand
AGATGGAAACGGAAATGAATTTGTGCGATGGAATCGTACTTTTTACTTTCGTAATAAGAAAAGATATTTTAATGCGGTAATGAAATTCGATGAAAATGAAATTGTAGATTATTTTGGTGAACCACACATACTTGTTTCTACACTGAATTTTCATATTGATGAGATGGGGGCGATGCATATTTCTTCAAAGAAACAATGGTTTTACATGTTTAGAAGAAAAATCCCGTTACCTAGATTCTTATACGGAGAGGCCAACATTGTAGAAAGTTATGATGAAACAAAACAGTGCTTTCGAATTCATGTACAAGTACGCAATCCGTTAATTGGTTCATTATTTTCATATAGGGGAACATTTGTGGAGAGGAAATAAATGATATGAAAAATATAAT
>NZ_JAGPOX010000404.1 GCF_019038435.1 Nocardia alni | reverse complement strand
GCGGGGCATTCACCGGCCCTTGGGAACCGACGGAGAGGCCTTGGGCCGGCCCATCACCTCCGGAATGCCCTCATCGGCAGGTTGTTTCACGTGGAACACCGGCTTGCAGGAATCCTGCCGCGCGGCTGTGGTCGAATCACGCCATGCCCCAACTCCTCGTCTTCGCCGGCAGCACGCGCCAGCAATCCCTCAACCGCCGGCTGGCCCGCGCCGCTGCCGACATCGCCCGCAGCGCAGGTGCCGACGCGACCCTGCTGGAGCTGTCGGATTTCGACATCCCGCTCTACAACGCCGATCTCGAATCCCAGGGCACGCCCGCCGACGTGGTGCGCCTGAAAGAGGTCCTGCAGGCCCATGCCGGCTGGATCGTCTGCTCGCCCGAATACAAC
>NZ_JAGPOX010000403.1 GCF_019038435.1 Nocardia alni | reverse complement strand
TCTTTACAGGCCCTGCATCTGCTGCAATCCGGGCATGCACTGGAGATCGCACAAGCGCAACGGGATGAAGAAGCCGGAAGGCCCGCCACGCGGCCGCTCCGCAGCAGTGGCGGCACTGCGCTGGCCGGGCGCCGGCCTGGCCGTGGTGCTGGCCGTGTGGGCGTTGGCGTGGCTCGCCGTGCCGACGCTCGTGCGCATGGGCATCGAGCGCTGGGCCATGGACACCTGGGGCCGCACCGCCACGGTCGGCAAAGTGGAATTCAGGCCCTGGACGCTGGAGCTCCTCCTGCACGACGTATCCCTGGCCGCGGCTTCGCCAGGCGCGCCTCCCCAGGTGGAGATTCGGCGTATCTATATAGATATGGAGCTGCAGTCCCTGGTGCGCCTGGGG
>NZ_JAGPOX010000402.1 GCF_019038435.1 Nocardia alni | reverse complement strand
GTCCTCGTTCACGCCGGCCGGCGAGACCGTGATGCTGGCGACGGGGAAGTCGTCGTTGACGATGGTGGCGGTGGCGCTGGACGGGCTGCCGACGGAATAGTCCGTGCCGCTGGCGATGCTGAAGATCGCCGTCTCATCGGGTTCCACCGTCGTGTCGGCGCCCGGGGTGATGCTGAAGCTGGCCGAAGAGGCATTGGCCGGTACCACGAGGCTGCTGACCGCACCGGTGTAGTCGGTCCCGCTGGTGGCCGTGCCGCTGCGGGTCAGGTTCACGGTGGTCGGCGAACTGTTGGTCTGGCTCAGCGTCACCGTGTAGACCAAGGCCGTGCCGCTGTCCTCATTGGTGCTGGACGGCGAGATCGAGATGCTGGCGGTGCGCGAGGGATTGATGG
>NZ_JAGPOX010000401.1 GCF_019038435.1 Nocardia alni | reverse complement strand
ACATGGGGTCGTTACGTCGATTTCGGACGAGAAGCTGTGCCACTACTTCCGGATCCATGACGGTGCCGCCTGCCGCGACCCGACGCACCGCATCCACAAATTCGCGAACGTCTGCGACGCGGTCCTTCAAAAGATATCCGACGGCGCCGGCACCATCGGCGAGAAGCTCCGCCGCGTACTGTTTCTCGACGTATTGACTGAGGACAAGGACTGGTGATCCCGGGGTCTCAGAGCGGGCCTTGATCGCGGCTCGCAGCCCTTCGTCGCGGTGCGAAGGAGGCATCCGAACGTCCACGACGGAGACGTCGGGCTGGTGCGTCGCCACCGCATCGACCAGGCCGGGTCCGTCGCCGACCGTGGCGACCACCTCGCAGCCGGCGTCGGTGAGAAGG
>NZ_JAGPOX010000400.1 GCF_019038435.1 Nocardia alni | reverse complement strand
GGACATTTCTTTGGGGCGGGACGCGGCGGCGGCCGATCGTAACGCAGCGCGGCGGTGCCAGAATGCCGACCGTCGCGCCCCCGCGCAGTCCGTGAGGCCCTTCCTTCCATGACGCTCCGCATCTCCGCCCGCGCACTGCGCACGGCCTACCGTCTGCTGACCACCTTCCGCCCACGGGGCGCGGCCCGCTATCCCGGCGAGCCGGCGGCGGCGGTGTTCCAAGGCGACGCGCAGCCTGGTGCTTCCGGTGCGGCCTCCGCGGCGCCAGCGCTGGCCGCCGCCCCCATTCCGCCCCGCATCTGGACATACTGGGACACGGAAGCGGCCGACCCGATGGTGGACCAGTGCGTCGCCAACTGGCGCGCCCACTGCCCCGGCTTCGAAGTGCAGGTGATCC
>NZ_JAGPOX010000399.1 GCF_019038435.1 Nocardia alni | reverse complement strand
GTCGATAGACCTGGCCACGCTGAGCGGCGTGCTTCGTGTCTGTGATGTCGAACTGCTGCTGCTCGATGGCAATGGGCCACTTGCGGCATTCGCTTCGCGCGTGCACGAGGAAGCCCTGTTCTGCAGCATCAGCTGCGGTTTCCACTGCCGCGGCCGTTTCATGCTGCCGCCGGACTGGGCGATGCTCGGGTACCTGCACGCCACCGATGAGACGCTGAGCTGGTGACATGGCGTACCGCTCACGCCGGGGATGGCGTTGACGATCATGCCGGAAGGCATCAGTGAGTTCACCCTGAGCCCAGGCACGCACTGACCCTGATGCTGCTGCCGGTGGCACGGGTGCAGCGCAAGCTGACCGAACTGAGCCTGCGCAGCACGCCTCCCGCTGGCCAGGCAC
>NZ_JAGPOX010000003.1 GCF_019038435.1 Nocardia alni | reverse complement strand
TCCTCCCCCTCAGGCTCGTACTCCCCCTTGGGAATAGACCAGCCCCCCGCATCCTTCCGCGCCCACAACGGCCCACCCATATGCCCGAGCAACACTTCGACCTCAGCCCCCCGCCGAAACAACAGAACACCCGCACTGTATTTCATGGCCCCGAGTCTGCCGTGCGCGTCACGCCGGAACCAGCCGCCACACCGCCTATCGATGCGAGCTACCACCACCCGACCCGATCTGGATCCAACTCTGTTGCTGCCCAATCAACTTGAAACACTCGATCATTGAATCCCATACATACACCGACACGCCTACACCATAGCCATAGCACCTCATCCGCTAACCAGTGTTAGAGACGAAATGCCCTATCTCTCACCATGACTCATGGTTGACCCTTGTGATCTACACCCACAGATAACAAGGGGGGACGGCACGTATACCGTCGGCGGGGATATCCAGCCGGGCATCTACCACACCAGCGGCCCCTCGGGGGACGTGGACTGCTATTGGGAGCGCGATAGGGACCTGAGCGGCACTACGGACTCCATCATCGCCAACAACATCTCCTCCGGCCCGCGAACCGTGCAGATCTCCTCCACAGATGCGGCGTTCCAGACAGACGGCTGTGCGCCGTGGGTGATGACCACCCCGGCACCCGCACACGCACCCGCGACTGGAAGCTTCGGCGGATAGACCACATATCCGCTGTAGCCAATCGCTGTAGCCTAACCGCCGGAGACTGTGCGATCCATGTGCAATACACCTGGTCAAAAGAGGGCAGACCGGATCGCGAGCGGTAAGTCCATTTACTGTCACCGACATCGCGAAAAACCCTGCGAGCAGGGCGGATAACGGGTAATTCGAGTCGGGATGACAGGATTTGAACCTGCGACCCTCCGCTCCCAAAGCGGATGCGCTACCAAGCTGCGCTACATCCCGGAGGGTCCTTCGAGGGGCCTCGAGGAACCACAGAGCGGGTGACGGGAATCGAACCCGCACCATCAGCTTGGAAGGCTGAGGTTCTACCATTGAACTACACCCGCGAGCATACGACATCAACGGGATCGCCACGATGTCGTCTGCGCCTGAGACTGTACCGAACCTCTCTTCCGAAATGCCAATCGCCCGTCGGGCAGCCGCATTGCGGCTGGTCCGCAGCGCGTGTCGGGCCGGACTGCGCGGGCCCGTCGCGGCAGTGTCGTCCATCACACTCGACAGCGGTCGATTCCAGCATTCGCCACACCGGCAAGTGAGACAAAACACCCGTACGATGGGGCGGATTGCGATTCGGGTGCCAGTTTCTCGGCGCGTCGCCGCAGACACGCGGGCGGGCGTGTAACGAGGCATTCGCTACATCGATCACTCAGGTGATCGCCATTCGCGAGATTTCGGAACAGGTTGTAAAACACCATTTTTCGAAGTCGAGTGGCTTGCTAGGATCCTTTTTGCCGGACGGGGGTATCTGGAAAGGGGGCGGTGAGCATGCACCGAACTAGGTGGAGCGGACCGCATAGCAGTAGGCACGATCTTCGGGGCTGCTCTTCGGAGCACAGGGGCCCGGAGAGCAGGACTGGCGTAGAGAGCGGGGTCGGCGGCGCCGGCTCGGCAGACCGAGTCTGTGCGGGGTGAGCGCCATGCTCACCAAGCTCGACACCGCCATCACCACAGCAGTCACGGCCACCTCCAAGGAGTTGGTGGCCACGGTCTATCGAGATACCGGCTCGACCGACGAGCCGCGGCATCTCGAGCAGGTCCTCATCTCGCTCATCAACGAGTTGCTGGACCTGGCGCGCTCGAATCCGTTCCCGATCGACGCGGCGCGCGTGATCGGGCGCCGGTTGGCCGAGGCGCCGTTCGACCGCACCCGCATGCTCGCACCGGCCACCCGCGCCCTGCTCGGTTTCGCGCCGGGCAGCTACGGCTCGCTCGTGCACACACGGTGGCCGCTCGTGGCCAGCCACGCCATCGACAGCTACGCCGAGGCCCTGCAGCAACGGGCGCTGGCCCAGCAGGAGGCCAGCATGGAGGCCGCGGTCTCGGTGCGGGTACAGGAGATCGCGGCATTGCAGAACCGGCTGCGGCACGAGGCCACCCACGATGCGCTCACCGATCTGGCCAACCGCTCGCTCCTACAGGATCGGGTGCGCCTCATGGCGGGCGACCGTTCGGGCGGCGTCGGCCTGCTGCTGATCGACCTCGACGACTTCAAGCAGATCAACGACGGCCACGGGCACAGCGTCGGCGACGAGGTGCTGGTGGAGATCTCGCGCCGGCTGCGGACGGCCTGCCCGCCCGAGGCCGTGGTGTGCCGGTACGGCGGCGACGAATTCGTCCTGGCCCTGCCCGCCCGGCGTAACAGCCTCGGCGAGTTGGCCATGCGGGTGCTGGCCGCGCTGCACGATCCGGTAGCGACCTGCGCGGGTCCGGTGCCGGTGTCGGCCAGCGTCGGCACGGCATACTGCCCGGCAGGGCGGGCGTGCGATTTCTCCGATCTGCTGCGTAGCGCCGATCGAGCCATGTATTCGGCGAAAACAGCAGGTAAGCGCCGATTCGCGGTATCGGAACTGGACGAAGAGGAGTCGGAACCGGGCGGCTTCATCCCGGCCCGACTGCAGTACGACGCCGCAGTCGCGGGCTAGCAGCTATCGATTGGTTATTGCCCCGGTAGGCTGGGCGCCGTGGCAATACTCCTTGTCGTACTGGTCATCGTCCTGATCGTGTTCCTGGTGATGAGCTTCGCCGGTCGCAACACCGCGCGCAGCCACGCGGCCACGCAGCTAGCCGACGCCAAGGCCGATGCCCGCCGGATCATCGAACGACTGGGTGGCCAGGTCTACAACCTGAACGGCGTCGACGACGCGTCCAAACAGGCCCTCGCAGACGCCGGCGAGCGGCTCAACGCGGCCGGATCGCAGATCGAACAGGCCACCACCGTCGCCCAGGCCCGGTTGGCGAAGGAGACAGCGCTCGAGGGGCTCTACTACGTGCGCGCCGCGCGCACCACGATGGGTCTGGATCCCGGACCGCCGGTGCCGGAGCTGAACGGCCAGCGCTCGGCCGGTCGAGTATCGGAGAGTCGCGCCATCGACTTCGACGGCCGTCGCATCCAGGCCTCGCCGATGCCCTCGCCGCAGACACCGAACTATTACCCGGGCGGCCGGGTCGCGGGCCGGCCGGTCCCGGCCGGGTGGTATTCCGAGCCGTGGTGGAAGACAGCGTTGGTGGCCGGGGCCTGGGGTGTGGGTTCGGCGCTGCTGTTCGACACGCTGTTCCACGGGATGAGCGGGGTGGGGTACGACGCGGCCGGGTTCGAGGGTGGATACGGGTCGTATGACGCGGGGTTCGACGCCGGACAGGACTATCAGGCCGGGTATGACCAGGGTGGTCTCGACCAAGGCGGTTACGACCAGGCGGGTTACGACCAAGCCGGCTGGGACGGGGGCGGTTACGACGACGGCGGCTGGGACGGCGACGGCTTCGACGGCGGCGGCTGGGACAACAACGACAGTTTCTGATGCCTCGGTTCAGCCAGGCTGACACGTGGGGCACCAGAACAGGTTTCGCCCCTCGAGCACCGAATGCAGGACCGTCGTGCCGCACAGCCGGCACGACTCCCCCGCCCGGCGATACACATACGTGCGTGGTTTGCCCTCGGCATACGACGGTGCGCCATGGTCGTGCTCGCGCCGCACGACCACGATCTTCCCGCGCCGCACCCCGATTCGCATGAGCTCGACCAGATCGGCCCACAGCTCGTCCCATTCGGCGGCGGCCAGCGAACGCCCCGGCCGCTGCGGCGAAATGCCGTGCCGGAACAGCACTTCGGCCCGATACACATTGCCGACCCCCGCCAGCACCTGCTGATCCATCAACAAGGCACCCACCGGCCGTGCCGAACGGTGAATCCGCTGCCAAGCCCGTTCGGGATCGGCGTTGCGCCGCAACGGATCCGGACCCAGCCGGGCGGTCAGCGCCGCTACTGCGGCATCGTCCATCACCTCACACGCCGTAGGACCACGCAGATCGGCCCCGACCACCTGCGCCCCGGCCTTTCCGGCCCCCACCATCCGCATCCGCACCTGCCCGACCGGATCCCCCACCACCCCAACGGATTCGGTGAACTTCCCATACAGCCCGAGATGCACATGCACCACGAGCCCCGAATCGTAGTGATGCAGCAGATGTTTCCCCCACGCCTCGGCCCGCATCAACACCCGCCCATCCACCATCGCGGCTCCCTCCGCGAACCGCCCCTGCGGACTGGACACCCGCACCACACCCCCGCCGAACCGCGCCTGATGCTCCTTCGCCAACCGATGCAGCGTATGGCCCTCCGGCACGAGCTTCCACCTCACTTCACTTCCACACGACCCGTCCCGAGGATCGTACGCACGAGCCTTCCCGGCCCGACGCCGCCTCGAATCGGCGACTCGTCCGATCGTCGACACCTCTCGGAGACCCGGTCTCCAGCTAGACCGCCCTGGCCCGAAACCGGACTGTAGAGACGCCATAACGCCGCAAAACGCAGGTTGCCATTCGCGTGACGGTCGGCCAGTGCAGTGCGGCGGCCATGCACGCCTGGTGAGTCGTGGGCACGGTATGGGAGAACCGGCCTCCAGCTGCATTCTCCGGGCAGAATCGTCGGAAACCAGAGTCTCGAGGCCGAAAAATGCAGCGGGAGGCCGGATTATCGATCCCTCAGTTCCTCCCAGAAGTAATGTAGTAATACATAGGGTCGACCATATCCAGCAGGTTCTGGACCTCATCGTCCGTGAATCTGTTTCGTCGACTGATGGTGATCAGGACCAGGTCGTTGATGGCCTGGCTGAGAGTGTCGAAGTCTCCATCCGCCGACACGTCGGCGGGACCAGCGGTGTCCAGCGAAAACGAGCACCGCATGTCCGCGGCGGCCCGGGCGGCCCCGGCGCGCAGAACTCCGGATGCGCCGCGCGGGCTGGCCACCTGGGCGGCGTGATCGTAGAACTGGATCGCGGCGTGGGCCAGCGCGGACGGGTCCGGGTGAACGAGTGACGCGGAGTGATGGCCGATACTCCGACCCGCCTCGATCGGCACGTCGATCGATGCGAGCGCACGCGCCTTGGCAGTGAGATAGCGGGCGACCAGGATGTCCCGGACCGTGCCGTATCCGGCGGTCCGGAGCAGGTCGATAGCAGCCTCACTGTAGTTCTCCACACGCGAGCGCACGGCGTGAGAGCCGACCGCCCCCGGAGCCCAGAGATTCCGGGTGAAGTCAGTGAGGCGCAACAAGGCTCGGACATTGCTCACGTGGCGATCGCTACCGCTCGTGGCAGGGAAGCACGCCAGCAGGCGCTGTGTCATCACTGCCATCTCGTCGCGGAAGATCTCGACGTACAGATCGTGGTGGTCGGGATGGGTGGCGTAGGCGATATCGATACCGCACAGCCCGACGATGATGTCGGCCAGTTCACCCGCGCGCACCGCGTCCTGCGGTTCACGCGCCCGCGTGGACTCGCACAGCGCCGGCAGGGCCGAGGCGATGGCCAGCATCGATCGCATCTCCCGTTCGGGATCCTCCTCACCGAGTGCGCGGGCGTGTTCGATGTGGAAACGCGCGAGTTCGCGATGCAGATCCCAGCCGAGGGTTTCGGCGAGGGCGATCTCGATTTCCTTGATCGATCGAATCCGGCTCAGCGCGGTCGGTTCGTAGTCGAGCCTGCGCGACAGGAGCGTCTCGGCCGCGGCGGCCGCGCGGGTGCAGCGGATGCCCATCATGCAGTCCAGGCGTGAGGCCGTCTCGACCAGTCGCAGCCCGCGCTGCGCCCAGTCCCGGGCCTCGACGATCCGGTCGCGTTCACCCCGATGCCGCTGCTGGAGATGGCGTTCGGCGAGTTCGGCGGACCAGTACAGCATGTCGGAGCGGTCGTCGCGGCTCTCGGCGCCGTCGAACTGCTGCCGCAGCTGCCCGATCTCGTAATGCCTGCTGGAGAATCTGGCCTCCAACCGCGTGACCTCGACGGTCTCCCGCCGGCCCGGCTGCGGATCCGCCGCGAGCGCCACGATCCCCTCCGGCACCGGCCGGCCCTCGGCGCTCATCCGGTCCGCCACCGCGGCCGCGAGCGCCTCGATCGTCTTGAAGTGTTTCCACATCGTGGCCTTCGGGATCGGTCCCTCGCTGCCGTCGCGGCGCAGATATCCCCGTGCGTTCGCGCACACCTCGGCCATCGTGAGGTGCTCGAGCGAGTCCGGTGCGTCGATCCGCTCCGTCATCACCCGCTCCGCGGCCGTCACGATCATCGCCTTCGTCCGCTCCTCCAGCACACGTCCGGCGCGCTGCTGGTACGTCGGATGTGCACTGCGCGACATAGCAATAGACGACATGCCGAAAAGTCTATTTCAGTACATATAGTTGTGTACTAGTCCATTCCGGCTAGAGTCTGCTCGGCAAGGCACAACCCGCAGTCCGAGTGCGAGACGGAAGGGCGTACCTGTGGAGACCACGACGGCGGCGAAACTCAAGCTGCTGGAACAGAATTTGATGGCGGCACGGGAACCGGCCGGTGCGGCGGGCATCGCCAAACGGGCATCGAAGGGGATTCCCAGCCCTCGGCAGCGTATCGACATGTTGCTCGATGCGGGCAGTTTCGTCGAAATCGGCGCGCTGGTGCGCCAGCACGGATCCGCCGACGCGCTGTACGGCGACGGCGTGGTCACCGGGCGCGGGGCGGTCGAGGGACGGCCGGTCGTGGTGATCGCGCACGATCAGACGGTGTACGGCGGATCGGTGGGCGAGATGTTCGGGCGCAAGGTCGCCGCGGCCATGGATCTCGCGGCCGATGTCGGCTGCCCGTTCGTGGCGATCAACGACTCCGGCGGCGCCCGCGTGCAGGACGCGGTCACCTCCCTGGCCTGGTACGCGGCGATGAGCCACCGGCAGCTGCGGATGTCCGGTGTGGTGCCGCAGGTCTCGCTGATGCTGGGCAAGTGCGCGGCCGGGGCGGTGTACTCGCCGATCAATACCGACGTGCTGGTCGCGGTCGAATCCGCCTACATGTTCGTCACCGGCCCCGAGATCATTCGCGAGACCACCGGGGAGGAGGTGACCCTCGAGGAGCTCGGCGGCGCGTTCAACCAGGCCGAGTATGGCAACATCCACCACATCGCTGCCGACGAACGCGCCGCATTCGATTGGGCGCGAAAGTATTTGAGCTTCATGCCCGCGAACTGCTTCGACAAGCCGCCGGTGATCAATCCGGGGATGGAACCCGAGATCACCGACAGCGACAGGGAACTCGACGCGATCATCCCCGACTCCGACCGCGCCGGATACGACATGTACGACATCCTGCTGCGCATCTTCGACGACGGTGAGTTCCACGAGGTCGGAGATTCCGCCGCGCACAACATGATCACGGGATTCGCGCGCGTGGACGGCCGTCCCGTCGGCGTGATAGCCAATCAGCCGCTGGTACTCAGCGGGGCCATCGACGCCCGCGCATCGGACAAGGCGGCGCATTTCATCCGGCTGTGCGACGCGTTCGGGCTGCCGCTGATCTTCGTCGTCGACACGCCCGGCGTGCTGCCCGGCGTGGAGGAGGAGAAGATCGGCGTCATCAAGCGCGGCGGGCGATTCTTCTACGCGGTCGTCGAGGCCACCGTCCCGATCGTCACCGTCGTCGTGCGCAAGGCCTACGGCGGCGGCTACGCGGTCATGGGGTGCAAACAGCTCGGCGGGGATATCAACCTCGCCTGGCCCACCGCCCGCATCGCCGTCATGGGCGCCGAGGCCGCGGTCAGCCTCACCCAGCGCCACCAGCTGGCGGCCGTCCCCGAGGCTGATCGCCCCGCGCTGCGCGAGCAGATGATCGAGTTCTACAACACCACGGTCTCCACCCCGTGGACCGCCGCCGAACGCGGCTACATCGACGGAGTGATCGAACCCTCGGCTACCCGCCTGGAAATACGCAAGGCCCTACACCTGTTGCGCGACAAGGTGGTTCGACAGGGCCCCCGAAAGCATCACCTGATACCGCTCTAGCGTTCGGGCGCACTCGATCCGCCGGTGTGAACAACCGGCTTGTCAAAATGTGCCGTGGATCACAAAAACTCACCGTGCGCGAAACCCTGTCCAGGGGCGAATACATCGCGGAAACTGTCCGGGACACAGGGGTTTTCCGTTCCAGGGAGAGTGCGTGAGCGAGCGCGGCGAGGGCACAATTGAACACAGCACCCCGGTCGCGGCCGAGCCGAGCGAGGCGAAGCCGTGACCGTCGATTCCGGTACCCATGCGAATTCTTCGCCCGGCCAGGCGGGTCCGAAGCACGCGGTCGACCGTGAATACGGTTTCCGTACCCGGGCGATCCATGCGGGCAATATTCCGGACGCTGTCAGCGGCGCCCGCGCGCTGCCGATCTACCAGTCCGCGGCCTTCGTTTTCGACGACACCGCCGACGCCGCGGCCCGATTCGCCCTGCAGAAGTACGGCAACGTGTACTCACGTCTGGCGAACCCCACCGTCGCCGCCTTCGAGGAACGAATCGCCAGCCTGGAGGGCGGTTTGGGCGCGGTCGCCACCGCGTCCGGGATGGGAGCGGAGTTCATCACCTTCGCCGCACTGGTCGGGGCCGGGGATCATATCGTGGCGAGTGCGCAACTCTACGGCGGGACGCTCACCCAACTCGACCTCACGCTGCGGCAGTTCGGCGTGGAAACCACGTTCATCGCCTCCTCGGAGCCCGAAGCCTACGCCGCGGCGATCACCGACCGGACCAAGTTGATCTTCGCCGAGACGGTCGCGAACCCGTCCGGGGAGATCGCGGACATCGAGGGCCTGGCCGAGGTGGCGCATGCCGCCGGAATTCCACTGATCATCGACTCCACTATCCCCACGCCCTATCTGAACCGGCCCATCGAGTGGGGCGCCGACATCGTGATCCATTCGGCCACAAAGTTTCTCGGCGGTCACGGCACCACCCTGGGCGGCGTGGTCGTCGAGTCGGGCAGATTCGACTGGCACAATCCCCGGTTCCCGCTGTTCGACGCGCCGGTGCCGCATTACGGCGGGTTGACCTGGAACGGCAACTTCGGCGAGTACGCCTTTCTGACCCGGCTGCGCGCCGAGCAACTGCGCAATATCGGCCCCGCGCTGTCACCGCAGTCGGCCTGGCAGCTCGCCCTGGGCGTCGAGACGCTGCCGTTGCGGATACAGAACCACGTCGACAACGCCCGCGCCGTCGCGCAGTGGCTCGAGGCCGACCCACGGATCGACTTCGTCAACTGGGCCGGACTGCCCAGCCATCCACACCACGAGCGGGCGGCCAAATACCTGCCGCAGGGACCGGGCGCCGTCTTCGGCTTCGGCATCAAGGGCGGCCGCGACGCGGGCCGCGAATTCATCGAATCCGTCGACCTGGCAAGCCATCTGGCCAACATCGGCGATACCAAGACCCTCGTCATCCACCCCGCCTCCACCACGCACGCCCAGCTCACCGAGCAACAACTGCTGGACGCGGGCGTCGAGCCGGGACTGGTGCGAATCAGCGTCGGGCTCGAGGACGTCGAGGACATCGTCTACGACCTCGATCAAGCCCTGCACGCGGCGGCGAAACTCCAGGAGGCACGATGACCGACGTCGTCGACATCCATCTGGCCAACGGCCTCACCTGCGCCCTGCCCGCGGATTCTCCCCGCGCGCGGCAACTGCACGACCAGCGAACCTGGATCGGCCCTACCGCCAAGCAGCGCCTCGGCATCCTGCGGCGCGCGCGGTCGATCGCGATCGTCGGGTTCTCCACCAATCCCGCTCGCGCCAGCTACTTCGTGGGTACGTATCTGGTCCAATCCACCGATTACACCGTGTATTTCGTCAATCCCAACGCCGCCGGTCGCAGCGTTCTGGGACAGAAGATC
The DNA here is from genome assembly GCF_019038435.1 of Nocardia alni. GTDB lineage: Bacteria > Actinomycetota > Actinomycetes > Mycobacteriales > Mycobacteriaceae > Nocardia > Nocardia alni. Next base: position 167,789 of record NZ_JAGPOX010000003.1, on the reverse strand, counting down.
CACGCGTCGCTGGCGGATCTGCCCGAGACCCCCGACATCGTCGACGTGTTCCGCAAGGCCGACGACATCCCGGGCGTCGTGGACGAGGTCGCCGCACTCACGCCGGCTCCGGTGCTGTGGATTCAGCTCGGAATCTGGAACGAACCGGCCGCCGACGACGCCGAGGCGAAGGGGCTCACGGTCGTGATGGATCGCTGTCTGAAGATCGAACACGCCCGTTTCCACGGCGGTTTACACCTGCTCGGCTTCGATACCGGCCAGATCACCGCCCGCAAGACCGTCCGCTGAGCACACCGACCCATCTCGTCGATCCAACCCATCCAGGAGGTCACCATGACTGATACCGCTCCCGCCGTCGACAACGGCGTCAATGTGGAGGCTCTGCTCGGCGCCCGCGCCGCGCTGGCCGACACACCCGAGATCGCCCAGTTCGAATGGCGCTCGACGGTGAACTGGGTCCGCGGCACCCACAGCCTCACCGAGGTGGAGACCTTCTACGGTCTGGGCGGCGAACAGGCGCACACCAAGAAGTTCACCTTCGACGCCGACCACCCGCCGCAGTTCGCCGCCGAGGACCACGGCATCACACCCGCCGAGTACGTCCTGGTGGCGCTGGGCAGCTGCTTGACCGCCGGTGTCGCGTCGGTCGCCCAGCAGCGGCAGATCAAGCTCAACTCCGCGCAGGCGACGGTGAAGGCCGATTTCGACCTGCACGGCATCCTGGGCGCCGACCCGAACGTGCGCAACGGGTTCTCCAACATCACCGTCGACTACACCATCGACGCGGATGCCTCGCCCGCCGATGTCGCGGCGTTGGTCGCGCAGTCGCAGAAGCGGTCCGCGGTCTACGACGCGCTCACCAACCCGACCACCGTCACCGTGAACGTCAACGCCTCCTGATGCCCGCGACGACCACGGTCGTGGTCGGCGCCGGGCACAACGGGTTGGCGATCAGCCACCACCTGGCCGAACGCTCGATCGACCATGTCGTATTCGAGCGCGGCCGGGTGGGGCACTCCTGGCGCACCCAGCGTTGGGATTCGCTGCGGCTGCTCACCCCGAACTGGATGACCCGGCTGCCTGGGCACGGCTACGACGGCGACGACCCGGACGGCTACCTGGCCGCCGCGCAGGTCGCCGACTTCATCACCGCCTATGCCGCGGCGTCATCGGCGCCCGTTCGGTCCGAAACCGCCGTGACCGCCGTCCGAGCCGCCGACGACGGGTTCACGGTCAGCACGGATCAGGGTGAGTGGCAGGCCCGCACGGTCGTCCTGGCCGCGGGCATCACCACCTGCCCACTCCCCCCGCTCGCCGCCGCCCTTCCCGCCGGGATCGAGTCGATCACCGCGGTCGACTACCGCAATCCCGGTCAGCTTCCCGAGGGCGGTGTGCTCGTAGTCGGGGCCGCCGCGAGCGGGATTCAGATCGCCGAGGAGATCCATCGCTCCGGCCGGCCGGTCACCCTCGCCACGGGCGAGCACGTACGCGCGCCCCGCCGGTACCGCGACCGCGACATCCTGTGGTGGCTCGACGCCGCCGGGATCCTCGACGAGCGCTGGGACCGAATCGACGACATCGTCCGGGCCCGCAACGTCGCGTCCTTCCAGCTCGCCGGCGGCCAGCGCACGATCGACCTCAATGCGCTTCAGGCCCAGGGCATTCGGCTCGTCGGAAAATTCGCCGGGATCCGCGACGGCAACGCCCAGTTCTCCGGTTCGCTGCGCAATGTCATCGCCCTGGCCGACCTCAAGCTCGACCGGTTACTCGACACCATCGACGTATACGCCGGTGGACACGGCGAACGCCTCGAGCCCACCCGCGTCCCCGATTCGCCACTACTGCTCGACCTGACCTCGGGCGAAATCCGGTCGGTGGTCTGGGCGACGGGTATCAAACCCGACCACTCCTGGCTCGAACTCCCGGTCTTCGACCCACGCGGCAGACTGCGCCACAGCGGCGGGGTGGTCGACTGGCCCGGGTTGTACGTCACCGGCCTCCCGGTCCTGCGCCGACGCCGATCCACCTACATCGACGGCGCATCCGCCGACGCCGCGGACCTGACTACCCATCTGGCCGGTCATCTGAGCGGGCGAGGATCGGATACCACTGGCCAGCCAGAACAGACCCGCACAACCTAGAAGGAATATCCGCAGTTGGCCGCGCTATGCCATATGCGGCTACAAATGCGGTATGCGGGTCATCACCGAGCGTGAATCGCGTGACAGCTCTGCCGCCGTCATGAATGCCGAGCGACGACGCCTCACCGCTGAGGAGTTGGTCGAGCGACACCGCGGACTCCCGCACGTGGACTCCGCCCAGATGCGCGACGAAGCCGACGAGTTCTTCGGCGCGGAGGACCGCATCGGCGACGACCGAGCATGCTCGAGATCGTTCCGGTCTGAGCTGTGACGACCCCCGCCGCCGATGCGGTCAGTTGGCGGGGATCGCCGGGGCCTGGCCGGACTTCTCGTAGTCGGAGATGATGTCGATGCGCCGCTGGTGGCGGTCCTCGCCCGACCACGGGGTGGCGATGAAGGCGTCGACGATGGCCAGGGCGTCCTCGAGCGAGTGCATGCGGCCGCCGATGCCCATCAACTGGGCGTTGTTGTGCTGGCGGGCCAGTTGAGCGGTCTCGATGCTCCAGGCCAGGGCGCAGCGGGCGCCCGGCACTTTGTTGGCGGCGATCTGCTCGCCGTTGCCGCTGCCGCCGATGACGATGCCGAGGCTGCCGTCGTCGGCGACGACCTTGCGCGCCGCATCGATGCAGAAAGCGGGGTAGTCGTCGACGGCGTCGTACTCGTGGGCCCCCGAGTCGAACACCTCGTGCCCGGCCTTCTCCAGATGATCCTTGATGTTGTTCTTCAGTTCGAATCCGGCGTGGTCCGCACCCAGGTATACGCGCATGCGTGCGATTGTGTCAGGCCCCTCGAGTGCCGCAACCGTGGGGCTGCGGCCCGGTCCGGCGAGGTGCGTAAGCCCGCTGTCATCCGGTGATCTCGGCTCCCGCGGCCGGTCGCGCGTCGATCGCATCGACCCCGCGCGATTCCGGGCCGAGCAGTGCGCCGCCGACGATCAGCAGGCCCGCGACGATCAGCAGCACCGTGGCGGTATCACCGCGCGGCATCAGGTGGCCGAGCCAGTTCTGGTAGTAGGCATAGCAGGACGTGATCAGCAGCGGTGTCGTGTAGCCGAGGCCGAAGCCGGTGCCACGGGTCGCGGCCGGAAAGCGCTCGCACAGATAGGACGGCGTCACCGCGAACACGCTGGCGCCTGCCACTCGAATTAACAAGGTGAGCAACAGGATTGCCGCATAACCGCGCCACCACCCGGTAGTCAGCAGCAGATACGCGGTTGCGCAGACGACCGCCACGGCGATCCCGTTGCCGACCAGCACCGGTCGCCTGCCGACCCGATCGCTGAGCCAGCCGAGGGTCGGGAACATCACGATGTGGATGGCCTGCACGATCACCAGCGTCCCGGTGACCGCACGGGCGGTCAGATGCGCCTGCTCATGCAGGGTGCTGGGCAGTATGGCCGTGACCATGCTCGAGGCGAACCAGACCCCCGCCATCAGCACGAAGACCTGCGCGAAATCCCGTCGGGAGCGGCCCAGCACGACATCGCGCACGGGATTGCGAATCTTCTTCGCGGACAACCAGGTCTGCGATTCTCCGACCTCACGGGAGTAGTACCGCAGGAACACCACGCACAGCAGCGCGCCGACGAGGAACGGTATCCGCCAGCCCCACACCGAGAACGCCGAGTCCGGGCCACCGGCCGGGGCGAATTGCAGCACCGCGAACGTCACCACGGAGATCGCGAAGTTGGCGACGGCGGAGCCGGTGGCGACCAGCCCGCCGTACCAGCCGCGCCGCGCGGCCGGGGCGACCTCCATGGCCAACGGGGTCGCTCCGGTGTACTCGCCGCCGAGGAAGATCCCGTCGGCCAGCCGCAGCACGATCAGCAGCACGACGCTGGTCGTCCCGATGTCGGCGTACCCGGGCAGCAGGGCGATCAGTACGGTGCAGACCGCGCACCCGGACATCGACCACAGGGTCACGCGGCGTCGCCCGATCCGGTCGGCGATGCCGCCGAAGATCAGCGATCCGAGCGGTCGCCCCAGCAGGGTCGATACGAAGATCAACGCCGATACCACGGCCTTCGTATTCGTCGGCATGCTCGCCGGGGCGAAGTAGTTCATCGCGGGCAGCAGCGCCACGGTGGGTACGTAGATGTCGAAGGCGTCGACGCCGAATCCGAACGCCGCGCCGAATACCGCCTTGCGAACCCGGCGGGCCTGTTCGAGGGTCGACGTACCCTCCGCTGACACCGCGACGCGGCCCATCGATGTCGAATCATCCTCTGTCGCGGTCATATCGCCCTCCGTGATGCCCCATCGCATCTGTCGAAGTCACGGCCCGCGCGCGTGGTTCCGGTACCAACCGGCGCGCGTCCACCGTCTTGCCATACACTGTGAGTTTCCTTGGGCTACAAGCGATTCAGAGTTCGCCGAGCCAGCGATACCTATCGGACGGCTCCGGCCCGAGAAACGTCGGGGTAATCGTCATCCGATCTCCGGCGAGGACGTGGTCGCGTTCGCCGAGCAGCAGACCAACACGCTGGAGCGCATACGCCGCCTCGGCGTCGACACGGGGACCGGCTCGGACCTCGCCCCGGATCGGCATGCGCTGATCGACCGACATCGCAGCCTCCTCGACCCGTACGGGATGAAAATCCGTCGATCCCGTCGCACATCGCCAGTACTTAACGGATCAAAGATTGTCTTACAAGTTTCATCGGTCAGGATAGCATCCAGCGACGCGGTCTAGAAGTTTTTCTTGCTCGAACATTGACTGAAGCTGCTTCGCGCATTATCTGCCTGTTTCATTGTAAGACAATCATGCTCACCGAGCTAAGCAGACGACCCCGTCCGCAGCCGGGACGGCAAGAGACCTTCCAGCGGCGGCCAGTCGTCCGGACCCCGGGTCGATGCCGAACAAGGTGACGGCACCGCTGCCCTGATTCGCCACGAACATCCACCGCCCACCGCGGTGAATCGTGAAGCTCCACGGCAGGATTCCGCCACAGGGCACGCGTTGCACCAGCGTCGGCAGGCTGGTGTGCGGATCGATCGAATAGACGACCAGCGTGTTCTCACCGCGGTCGGAGGCGTACAGGTAGCGGGCATCCGTGCCCAGCGCCAACTCGGCGGCGCTGCGGGTGCCGGCGAAGGCCGCTGTCTCGGTGGACACCGTGTGCCGGCGCGTCAGCGAACCCGTCCCGGAATCCCAGGTCAGGGTCTCGATATCGGCCGCGAGCTCGTTGAGCAGGTAGACCGTCCGGCCATCCGGGTGCCAGACGAGCCGGCGCGGCCCCGATCCGGGCGCGGGAACATACGGGCTCGGGCCTTCGCTCAACGTCCGGGTCGCGGGATCGAAGCGTTGAACGAACACACGGTCGGCGCCGAAATCCGCGACCAGGACGTACTTTCCGCTGGGATCGGTGACGACGCAGTGTGGATGCGAGCTGTCCTGGCGCTTGTTCGGACCGGAACCGGCGAACCGCATGATCGAGGCGGGCGCACCGATTCCGCCATCCGGGTCGATCGGGACCGCGGCGACGAGATGATCGGCGTAGTTCGCCACCAGCAGGGTCGCAGGATCCACGCTGATGTAGGACACCGTACCGACGGCACCGACGCCGCCGGTCATGGTCGCGCCGATCCGGGTCAGTCGTCCGGTCGGCGGATCTATCCGGTAGGCCGTGACGCTCCCGCCCGCCCCACCACCGGCGACATAGAGGATCGGCAAACTCGGGTGCATGGTCGACCAGCTCGAACTGGCCTGCGCCACAACGCCTATCGATGTCAGTGCGCCTGCCGCCGGATCGAACGCGGCGGCGCGGATCTCCGATCGGCCCCACGAACCGAGATACAACAGGTCTGTCGTATCGGCCGGCCCGCGCCCGGCCGGGGAGCAACCGAACAGCGGGACGCCCGCGGCCATCGCCGCCAGCGTGCCCAGGACCCGCCTGCGACTCATCCGCCGTGGTGATCCGATCGGTGGTTCCCGGAGCACCGCCGTTGCGCGAATGCCGATGGAATCGCTCATGCCGTGGACAGCCCTCCGCCTCTGCGGCGAAAGGACCGGCGGCCCGGGCGAGCCGACGTTCACGGCTCTACCGCCGCACGCAACGATTGTCCCGGTTCCCGCTCACCACCAGTACCTCGTGCGCATCCTTTGCATGCACCGGCGTGGGGCAAGTCCCGATACGACGATGGCCGGGATCCCAACCGGATCCCGGCCACCCCGGCGTTACCGCATACCCGTCAGTCGAAGACCGGGCCTTCGGTGCGGGTGCGCTTCAGTTCGAAGAAGTGCGGGTAGGAGGCGAGCGCGACGGCGCCGTCCCACACCTTCCCGGCTTCCTCACCGCGCGGGATACGGGAGATCACCGGACCGAAGAAGGCCACGTCGTTGATGTGGATGGTCGGGGTACCCACGTCGGGGCCGACCTTGTCCATGCCCGCGTGGTGGCTCACGCGCAGCGCCTCGTCGTAGTCGGTGCTGGTGGCGGCCTCGGCCAGCTCGGCAGGCAGGCCCGTCTCGGCCAAGGCGTCCTTGATGACCAGGGCGAACGATTCGGCGCGGTCCTCGCGGTCGTATTCGTCCTTGCGGTTGTGGATGCGGGTGCCCATCGCCGCGTACAGCGGCGCGAGCACCTTGTCGCCATGCTCCTGCGCGGCGGCGATGCACACGCGCACCGGGCCCCACGCGGACTTCATCATCTCGGCGTACCCCTCGGGCAGATCGCGGCCCTCGTTGAGCACCGCCAGGCTCATCACATGGAAGTGGGCCTCGATATCGCGGACCTTCTCGACCTCCAGAATCCAGCGGGAGGTGATCCAGCACCAGGGGCACAGCGGATCGAACCAGAAATCGACCCGGTCCTTCGTCCCATCGCTCACGATTCCACCTCGCTGACGCTCGGCTCCATCGTGCGCGATGCGCGCTGTTCTACTGGTTCGCTCGCAAGCTCGCTCACGTCGCAATCCTCTCAACAAAGTTTGGGGTTGATGGCATGACTCCACCACTACCACTGCTCAACGACGGGAAGTTCCGGATATTTCCCGAGCGTGCGGGTAAGGCGCAGTAGGGTCGAAAGCGACCTGGTCACCGTCGCACGGAGGGTTCTCTTATGACCACAGATTCCAGGTTCGTCATCGTTGGCGGCGGTCTGGCCGCCGGCAAGCTGGCCGAGGCGCTACGGGACAACGACTTCGACGGCGCCATCACACTGATCACCGAGGAGGAGCATCTCCCGTACGAGCGCCCGCCGCTGTCCAAGGAGCATCTGCTGGGCAAGAAGGAGCTCAGCGAATTCACCGTGCATCCAGGCCAGTGGTACCGGGATCACCGCGTCGATATCAGGCTTGCCACCGCGGTGACGTCGATCGATCGTGCCGCGAAAACCGTTGCGTTACCGGATGGTTCGACCCTGCGCTACGACAGGCTTGCCCTGGCCACCGGATCGCGAGCCCGGCGGCTGCCCATTCCGGGCGCCGATGCCGAGGGCGTGCACCAGCTGCGGACCATCGAGGAGTCCGACACCCTGGTGCGCCTGTTCGGATCGATTCGGCGGTTGGCGGTGATCGGCGCGGGCTGGATCGGCCTCGAGGTCACCGCGGCGGCACGCGCCGCCGGGGTCGAGGTCACGGTGCTCGAATCCGAGTCGACGCCGCTGCTCGCGGCGCTGGGCCGTGAGATGGGCGAGGTGTTCGCCGATCTGCACCGTCAGCACGAGGTGGATCTGCGCTGCGGGGTGAAGGTCACCGAGATCATCACCGCCGACGGGCGAGCCACCGGCGTGCGCCTGGACGACGGCGCCGTGGTGGAGGCCGACGCGGTGCTGCTGGCGGTGGGCGCTCGGCCGAACATCGAGTTGGCCGCCGACGCCGGGCTGGCCGTGGACGCCGGTGTACTGGTCGACGAGAGTCTGGCCACCGGCGACCCGGATATCGTCGCCGTCGGCGATATCGCCGACCAGCAGCACCCCGTCCTGGGCCGCCGCATCCGGGTGGAGCACTGGGCCACCGCGCTCAACCAGCCCGCCGTCGCCGCGCAGACGATGCTCGGCAAACCGGCCGTCTACGACCGCATCCCCTACTTCTTCACCGACCAATACGACCTGGGCATGGAGTACACCGGCTACGTCGCGCCGGACCAGCGGGCCACCGTCGTCGTCCGCGGTGATCTCGACAGCCGGGAGTTCGTCGCCTTCTGGCTGGACTCCGGCAACCGCGTCCTCGCGGGCATGAATGTCAACGTCTGGGATGTCACCGACCGCATCAAGCAGCTGATCCAGTCCGGTGAGCCTGTCGACCCACAACACCTGGCCGATACAGCCGCCGAATTGTGACACCGCCCCGGCACCACTCACGTCGGGCGATGCCGGGCCGCACCGTCAACTTGTGATGCAGATCACAAAATAATAGGTCGAATGGTCCCGTCCGGCTCCGACCTGTCCATGAACGCACCGCCGGGACACCGGACCGCCGGAGCGATTCACGACCCACAACCCGAGGAGCCCGACATGAAATTCATGCTGCTGAAGACCTACAGCCCCGCCGAGTACTGCGACACCCCGATGACCGAATGGACGCCGGAGGAGATCTCCGCGCATATCGAGTTCCAGCACACGCTGGGCGAACAACTGAGCGCCTCCGGCGAACTGGTCGACGCCCAGGGCCTGGCCTTCCCGGACACCGCGCGCATCGTGAGCTCGGACGGCCGCTCGGCCCCCGTGGTGACAGACGGCCCGTTCCCCGAGACCAAGGAGTTCCTGGCCGGCTACTGGATAGTCGACGTCGAAACCCCCGATCGCGCCATCGAAATCGCCGCCCAGGCCTCGGCCGCCCCCGGCCCCGGCGGCAAGCCGATCGGTGAGCGCATCGAGGTCCGCCAGGTCATGGACGCTCCCGCCACCGACGCGTGAGCACAGCCACCACCAACGCGGCGCACCTCGCGCACGACGGCGCCGAGTACAGCGGCGCGGCCAACCCTGGGCGGAGCGAATCATCGACGGAGCTCTCCGCCGAATCGGACAACCCGCCACACACCGGTGCGCCCGACACAGCAATATCCGAGCAGCCCGCTCCTGGCACCGCTCGGAGTTCGACTGCACGGCGGTCCAGTATGACCGGCGATTCCGAGCATGCCGAGGTGGTTTCGGATGTCTTGTCCGCCTAGGAGTTCGGGTTCATCGCGGATGGTTGATCCTGGGTTGCTGCGGGAGGTCGCGCCGGTGGCGTTGGGGGTGCTCACTCGGCGATTCGGGGATTTCGATGCTGCCGAGGATGCGGTACAGGAGGCGATGCTGGTTGCGGCCACTCAGTGGCCGGCTGCTGGTGTGCCGGACAATCCGCGGGCCTGGCTCATTCGGGTGGCGCAGCGCCGGATGGTTGATGCGTTGCGCGCCGATGTCGCCCGGCGCAGTCGGGAGGTCGAGGTGGCGGCGCGAGAAGTACCGCCGCGGAACATGTTCGACGACGATGTCGACTCCGTACATGACGACACCCTCACCCTCTTCCTGCTGTGCTGTCATCCCGTACTCTCACCCGCGAGCGCGATCGCCCTGACTCTGCGCGCGGTGGGCGGCCTGAGTACCGAAGAGATCGCGCGGGCGTTCATGGTGCCGGAATCGACGATGTTCCAACGTATTTCGCGGGCCAAGAAGCGTTTGGCCACGCTGGAGCGCCCCTTCGCGATGCCGCCCGAACATCTGGCATCCGCTTGGCGGGAACGACGGGATCAGGTGCTGCACATCCTGTACCTGATATTCACCGAGGGCCACACGCCGTCGGCCGGGACCACCGTGCACCGCACCGATCTCGCCACCGAGGCGATCCGGCTGACCCGTATCGCACACCGCCTGCAACCGCACGATCCGGAGGTCGCCGCCCTGCTGGCGCTGATGCTGCTCACCGACGCCCGCCGCGCCGCCCGCACCGGCCCCAGCGGCGAACTGATCCCTCTGGCCGAACAGGACCGCACCCGCTGGGACCGCGCCGGCCTGCTCGAAGGCATCAGACTGGCGACGAACGCGATCGCGGCCGGACTGGCGGGCCCCTATCGAATCCAGGCGGCGATCGCCGCCCTGCACGCCGAGGCGCCCCGCCCCGAGGACACCGACTGGTCGCGAATCCTGATGCTGTACAACCTGTTCGAGGGCCTGTCCGACAACCCGATGGTCACCCTGAATCGCGCGGTCGCCACCGCCATGGTGCACGGCCCCGTCGCGGGACTGGCCCTGACCGACACCGTCGCCGACGCCCTGTCCGGCAACCACCGCCTCGACGCCGTGCGCGCCCACCTGCACGAAATGGCCGGCGACCATCCGACAGCGATCACCTTCTACATCGCTGCCGCACGCCGCACCGCCAGCACCCCTGAACGCGACTATCTACTCCTGCGCGCCGCCCACCTGCGCGAAACCACCAACTCGAACGAGCACTGAGCACTGAGCACTGAGCACTGAGCAGCGCGTACATGCCGCAACCGGCACAATGCCCAGTGCCCGACACCCGAACGCGACTACTCACTCGTACACGTCGCCACATCGTGCGGTACCGCACCGCTGGGCAGCGAACACATGGCGCCCCGCACGTCGAATCGCCACGGCTCGTACCGGCGAATTCCGGTACCACCCAGCCGGTCGACCCGTATCCGACAGCGATGATCTGCCACGAGAGGCGAACCGGGGACGTCCGTCGCCGACCGCGGTTCTCGCCCTCACTTCCCCAGTCGTACACCTCACCCATGTGAGCGAAGCGTGGATACCCGATCTTGTTCATGCCGCTCGACTTGCACAACCCGCCAGCGCAGTAGGACCACGTGGCACGCTCCGATTCGTACCGGCCGACCTGCCGACTCGACGAAACACAGTCCAGCCACGCAGCCCTCCACCGGTACAGGCTGAGGTGAATGGGAGAACCGGCCTCCCGCTGCATTTTTCGGACGGATTCGACGGAAACCAGAGTGTCGAGCCCGCAGAATGCAGGAGGAGGCCGGGCTCACCGTCGGTGCGGCAGGGCGTAGGCCGCGGTCAGCCGCGAGGTGTAGCCCACGTCTTCCCGGTGATCAATTCGTATGCCTCACGGTACTTTTCGCGGGTGGCGCTGACGATGTCGGCCGGTATCTCCGGGCCCGGATATTCCTTGTTCCAGCCGGTGGAGGTGGACCAGTCGCGGACGAACTGCTTGTCGAAGGAGGGCTGGGGGCGGCCGGGCTGCCACTCGGCGGCGGGCCAGTAGCGCGAGGAGTCGGAGGTGAGGACCTCGTCACCGAGAGTGAGAACATCGCCGTCCCAACCGAATTCGACCTTGGTGTCGGCGATGATGACACCGCGCTCGGCGGCGTAGGCCGCGCCACGGGAGTAGATCTCGAGGGTCAGCTCGCGCAGCTTCCCGGCGACCTCGCGGCCCTCCTGGCGCACCACATCCTCGAAGGTGATCGGCTCGTCGTGACCCTCGGAGGCCTTGGTGGTGGGAGTGAAGATCGGCTCGGGCAGCCGGTCACCCTCGCGCAGGCCCGGCGGCAGAGCGATGCCGGACACCGATCCGGTGCGCTGGTACTCCTTGAGCCCCGAACCGGACAGATAACCGCGGGCGATGCACTCCACCTGCACCATCTTCAAGGGCTTGACCCGCACCGCGCGCCCGGCGAACTCCGCGGGCACATCCGTGGTCGACAGCACGTGATTCGGTACCCCGGACAGGTATTCGAACCACCAGTTCGACAGCTGTGTGAGCAGCGCGCCCTTGTCCGGAATCGGCGTCGGCAGCACCACGTCGTACACCGACACCCGATCCGAGGCCACCAGGATCAGCGAATCCCCGTCCTCGTACAGATCGCGCACCTTGCCCGCGTGGATATGCCGCACCTGTCCTCCTCGTCCGCCGGGTTACCCCGCACAGCCTAATAGCCCTGCCGATCCGGTCTGTCTCCTGCCGCATGCCCTGCGAAACCGGCCTCCCGCTGCATTCTTGCGGCCATTTCGTCGGAAACCAGACTTCTGGGCCCGAGGAATGCAGCGGGAGGCCGGATTTGGAAGCTCCCGGTGACCGCCGAACTCGGACAACGCAGCGCTGGGGGCCGCATGGACACAGACATAGCGAACGGGCACCGCAAGTGCGGATATACACCGGTCATAGGCGGGTGTGCACCCCGACTCTCCGACGACGTGGCATTCTGGGCTCGTTGTGTTCGCACCCGGGTGATGCGTCGACCATGCCGTCGCCGGTCCGAGCGCACCACGCACCGAACCGGGAGTGTCGGCCCGCACACGAGCGCGGACGGCACCCCTGCATGTTCTCCGACGAGCGAAGGAGTGTCCTTGTCCGCACCGAACCTCACCCGTGAGCAGGCGATCGCCCGGGCCGCAACGATCAGCGTCGAGAACTATCGTGTCGAGCTCGACCTCACGACGGGCGAGGAGACATTTTCCTCCCGCTCCACCGCCACCTTCACCGCAACGCCCGGATCCGAGACGTTCGTCGACTTCGTCGGGGCCGGGCTGCGTTCGGCAATGCTCAACGGCACTGCCGTGGAGATCGGCGAATACGACGAGTCCAAGGGCCTGACGCTGACCGGCCTCGCCGAGCGCAACGAGCTGGTCATCGAGGCCGACTGCGACTATTCGCACACCGGCGAGGGCCTGCACCGCTTCGTGGACCCCACCGACGACAAGGTCTACCTGTACTCGCAGTTCGAAACAGCCGACGCCAAGCGCATGTTCGCGTGCTTCGACCAGCCCGATCTGAAGGCCACCTACGACATCACCGTCACCGCGCCCGAGGACTGGGAGGTGATCTCCAACGGCGCGGCCGCGGCCACCCACGCCGCCGACGGCGTGGTCGTGCACACCTTCGCCACCACCCCGCGCATGAGCACCTACCTGGTCGCGCTGATCGCCGGACCGTACGCGAAATGGACCGACACCTTCACCGACGGGCACGGCAGCATCCCGCTGGGCATCTACTGCCGCGCCTCCCTGGCCGAGCATATGGACTCCGAGCGGCTGTTCACCGAGACCAAGCAGGGATTCGGCTTCTACCACGAGAACTTCGGCGTGCCGTACGCGTTCGGCAAGTACGACCAGCTGTTCGTGCCCGAATTCAACGCGGGCGCCATGGAGAACGCGGGCGCGGTGACCTTCCTCGAGGATTACGTGTTCCGCTCCAAGGTGACTCGTGCCTCCTACGAGCGGCGCTGCGAGACCGTACTGCACGAGATGGCGCACATGTGGTTCGGCGATCTGGTCACCATGAAGTGGTGGGACGACCTGTGGCTGAACGAGTCGTTCGCCACCTTCGCCTCGGTCCTCGCGCAGACCTCGGCGACCGAATACACCAGCGCCTGGACCACCTTCGCGAATGTGGAGAAGTCGTGGGCATACCGGCAGGACCAGCTGCCCTCGACACACCCGATCGCCGCCGACATCCCGGACCTGGACGCGGTCGAGGTGAACTTCGACGGAATCACCTACGCCAAGGGCGCTTCGGTGCTCAAGCAACTCGTCGCGTATGTGGGCCGCGAGCCGTTCCTGGCGGGCCTGCGCGACTACTTCGCCGAACACGCTTACGGCAACGCCACTTTCGACGATCTGGTCGGTGCCCTCGAAAAGGCTTCGGGCCGTGACCTTTCCGGTTGGGGCGCGCAGTGGCTCAAGACCACCGGCCTGAACATCCTGCGCCCGGACTTCGAGGTCGCCGACGGGAAGTTCACCTCGTTCGCGGTGGTGCAGGAGGGCGCCGCGCCCGGCGCGGGTGAGCGGCGCGTACATCGCCTGGCCATCGGGGTCTACGACGACCAAGCCGGAAAGCTGGTGCGCACCAAGCGCGTCGAGATCGACGTGAACGCCGCCGAGCGCACCGAGGTGCCCGAGCTGATCGGCGTGCAGCGCGGCAAGCTGGTGCTGATCAACGACGACGACCTCACCTACTGCTCGGTGCGCCTGGATCCGGAGTCGCTGGACACGGTCGCCACCCGCATCTCCGATGTCGCCGAATCTCTGCCCCGCACGCTGTGCTGGTCCGCGGCGTGGGAGATGACCCGCCAGGCCGAGATGCGGGCACGGGACTTCGTCGCGCTGGTGCAGCGCGGTGTCGGTGCGGAATCGGAAATCGGTGTGGTGCAACGTCTTCTGATGCAAGCCAACACCGCGTTGGGCAGCTACGCCGATCCGGCGTGGGCACAGCAGACCGGCTGGAAGGAATACGCCGACCGGCTGCTGGAGCTGGCCCGAGCGGCCGAGCCCGGTTCGGATCACCAGCTGGCCTTCGTCAACGCGCTCACCGCCGCACGCCTGTCGCAGGCGCACACCGACGCCCTGCACGCGCTGCTGACCGACGATCCGGCGCAGTCGGGCCTGCCGGGCCTGGTGGTCGACACCGATCTGCGCTGGCGGGTGATCAGTGCGCTGGCCGCGTCCGGCGTGATCGACGCCGACGGCGAGGCCACCCCGGTCATCGATGCCGAACTGGATCGCGATCCGACCGCCGCGGGCCGTCGCAACGCCGCCGCCGCGGCCACCACCCGCCCGCAGGCCGTGGTGAAGCAGAAGGCCTGGGATTCGGTGTTCAACGACGATTCCCTGCCCAACATCACCACCCGCGCGATCGTCGGCGGCTTCGCCCCCACGGGCCAGGCGGAACTACTCGCCCCGTATGTCGAGCGCTACTTCGCCGAGATCCCCCAGGTGTGGGAGCGCCGCTCCAGCGAGGTCGCCCAGACCGTCGTCATCGGCCTGTACCCGCACTGGGCGATCACCGACGAGGCCGTCGCGGTCGCCGACAAGTTCCTGTCCGGCGAGCATCCCCCCGCCCTGCGCCGCCTGGTGATCGAGGGCAAGGCCGGTATCGAACGCTCCCTGCGCGCAAGGGCTTTCGACGCCAGCTGAATGACAGTATCCGATCAAAGACGGCCCTTCCCGCACAGTCGGGAGGGGCCGTCTTCATGCACGGCGGCCTCCGCGACGTCGGCCTGCTCTACTATCCACAGTCACACGGGCTGGGTTGCGGTAGGGCCTTCACCATCCGACCACACAGCCGGTCCGCGTCATTCCGGCGTGCCTTTAACCGAAAGGTGACGTAACCAGCTGTGTGCCAGTGAATTTCCGCCACGAACGCGCCGGAACCACGATGGCTCGTGCATCCCTTGCGCTCGGCGGCCGCCTGGGCCCTCACACGAAGCCCTCAGGCGTCCGGGATGACGGTCTTCGGCCGACGCGTTTCGGCTCGCCGCTGCTGTGAGCGGATCTGCTCTGGGCAGTTCAGGGCGATTTTCCGGGGGAACGCGGTGCACTGTGGAGCCATGACAGACGACAAGGTTCCCATGTTCAGCTGGCGGATGCGCGAGCAGTTGCTCGGGCGGCGAATTCTGGTGCTGGACGGGGGTTTGGACGACGACAACGGCACCGTGCTGATGACCCAGCTGCTGACCCTCGCCGCCGAGGATCCGCTCGCACCGGTATCGCTGTGGATCCATTCCCCCGGCGGGTCGGTGCCCGCGATGCTCGCCATTCGCGACACCATGCGCCTCGTGCCGTGCGAGGTATCCACTCTGGCACTGGGATTGGCGTGCAGCGCAGGGCAGTTCCTGCTGTCGGCGGGCGAGCCGGGCCGCCGGTTCGCACTACCGCACGCCCGCATCCTGATGCATCAGGGCTCGGCCGGAATCGGCGGCAGCGCAGGCGAAGTGGAGGTGCAGGCCGACGATCTGCGGCACACGGTCAACACGGTCCTGAGCCTCATCGCCGAGGACACCGGCCAGCCCTTCGACCGCGTCTGCGAGGATTCGCTGCACGACCGCTGGTTCACCGCCGAACAGGCCCGCGCCTACGGCTTCATCGACCATATCGTCGAGAATTTCACTCAGGTTGTGCCGCAACGGCATCGAGTAGGGATCAACGCATGACGAGCTACACGATTCCCAATGTCATCGCCCAGCATCCACGCGGCGAACGAGTCATGGACGTCTACTCGCATCTGCTCACCGAGCGAATCGTCTACCTCGGCACCCCGATCGACGCGGGCGTGGCCAACGCCCTCATCGCGCAGCTGCTGCACTTGGACGCGGACAGCCCGGGCCAGGACATCAACCTCTACATCAACTGCGAGGGCGGCGACCTACCCGCCATGCTCGCGGTCTACGACACCATGCAGCACGTAACCTCCCCCGTCGCGACCACGTGCGTCGGCCAGGCCATCGCCGTCGGCGCGGTCCTGCTCGCAGGCGGAGCCAAGGGCCGTCGCGCAATGCTGCCCCACGCCAGAGTAGTCCTGCACCAACCCGCAACCCGCGGCCAAGGCGCAATCCCGGACCTCATCCTCCAGGCCGACGAGCTGGTCCGAATGCGCGCCGAAATCGAGTCCATCCTGTCCACCCACACCGGCCAAGAGGTGGAGACCCTCCGCCACGACACCGACCGCGACCGTGTGTTCACCGCCCACACAGCCGTCGAATACGGACTCGTCGACCGGATCCTGGACTCGCGCGACTGAGCGCTGTACCCGGGCTTGGACTGAGCGGGCTCAGGCGGCCAGAGCCAGCATGGCCGGGCCGGGCCGGCGATGTGGGGCGATCGCGGTCGGGCGTGGCCGACCCAGGTCGCGGACGACCTGTTCGGTGAGGCCGATCAGGGTGGTGCCGAGGGCGCCGGCCAGTGCGGCGATCATCTCGCTGGAGGGGTCCTTGCGTCCGCGTTCGACCTCGGACAGGTACTGCGGTGAAACGCCTGCGCGGCCTGCGGTTTCGACGAGTGTCTCGCCCTGCTCGGTGCGCAGCGCGCGAAACCTGCGCCCCAGCGCCTCTCGCCACAGTGGCTCGTCGATGGGTACCGGCTGCGGGCCCGGCTCGCGGCGTGGCGGAACAGTCTGCGGCAGAACCGATTCCCGCCCGGGCTCGGCCGACGCCACCCGGGGTCGATCGTCGCGTCCGCCGGGGATCACATGAAGTCGCGGGTGCTGGACCATGCTCCGAGCCTACGACCGCCCTGCCGGCATCCCGCCCCGATTCTGCTCACAGCAGATAACCCGACAAGACGTTCCCTATACCGACAGCGGTTCCGATGCTGCGGACTTCTCGACCGCTATACGCATGATCGTCATAGCGGGCCTCCTACCCGCGACCGGAGCGACGGTCCGCCGGCGAACCGGACGGCGGACGCGCGCGGAACTCAGCGACAGAACGAGCGTCCGTGTCGAACCGAAAGCACGCGACCCCGTGCCCGGACCCGCATCCTCGTCCGAAGACGAATCCGATGTGGGTCCACACACGGGGTGCGGTTCACGTCTGAAGTTATCGCGTCGCGAATCGGCTAGGGGTGGCCGATGGCGGCGGCCATGACCCGCACGGCGGAGACCAGACCGTCGATCAGCTGGCCCTGACGCAGGGAGCTGAGTGCGGCTGTCACGCCGAGCTGGCAGACGCGGTCGTTCACCCGATCGGCGACGTCGCGCCCGGAACGCACCTCGACGGCCTTCTCGTTCGGCGACACGGCGATGAGCACCGACCGCGCGGCCTCCGGAGTGGTCGCGAAGATCCGGTCGACACCGGCGGCCGGATCCTCGCCCAGATCGCCGATGTAGATGTTGAACCGGACCTTGGTGGTGCGGGTGGCCTCGGTCAGCGTGTTGTCCATCAGCAGCCGCTCGGTGTCGTTGAACGGCGCCTCGTTGAATACGTCACCGGACTCGTGGACGCCGGAAACGCGCCCACTGGTGGTGACGACCCAGCCGTGCGGGAGGTCGGCCTCGACCACCGCGGGCCAATGCCAATTAGAACTTGCCACTTGCCCGGCCTCCGATCAGGTCCGACTCGGCGGATTCGATTGCCGCATGGGCAGCGTGCGGGTCGACGTGGTGGCCGAATACGGTCACCTCGTCGGTCGCGCTCCACAGCACCGGGTCCGATGTCCACTTGTCGCCCAGGGCGTAGTGGGCGGGCTTCTGGCCCGGGTACGGCTTGGACAGGAACGACAAACCCGCGATCACCCCGTAGATCACCGCCGGGATGCCGACAAAGATCAGCACTGTCTCGAGAATGCTCACAGCCCAACGGTAGTCGATGCCCCCGCCGCAGTGCCTGCGGCCCGCCGCTATGTCTGATTGCCTCCGCTCCGCCGCAGCGGGCCCGCCCCGCTACACCAACCAGGCCGCGGCGTTGACCGGCAGCATCCCGCCCTCCAACGGCGCACTGGCCAGCAGCAGCTCGCCCGGCGGCAGCGGAATCGGCACCGCCGAGGCGTTCAGCGCGCACACCAGCCCGCCCGTGCGCCGGAACGCCAGGCAGTCGGCCGGACTGCCGTACCAGTCGATCCCGAGCCCGGCGAATTCCGGTCGCGCACCGCGCAACTCGATCGCCATCCGGTACAGCGACAGCATGGAGTCCATCCGTTCCAGCTGCGTCTCCACGGTAAGTTCGGACCACTGCGGGGGTATCGGCAGCCAGGATTTCTCGGCGGTGGTGAAGCCGAACGGCGGCCTGCGCCCCTCCCACGGCATCGGCACCCGGCAGCCGTCCCGGCCGCGGTCGGTATGCCCGGACCGCTCCCACACCGGATCCTGCAACACCTCATCGGGCAGGTCGTCCACATTGGGCAACCCCAGCTCGGAACCGTTGTAGACGAAAACCGCACCCGGCAGCGCCAATTCCAGCAGGATCATCGCCCGCGCGCGGTCCAAGCCGACGCCCGTGCCGCCGTAACGGGTGACCTCGCGCTCGATGTCGTGGTTGGACAGCGTCCAGGTCGGGCTCGCACCCACCGAACGTACCGCGTCGATCGAGTTATCCACCGCCACACGGATTTCCGCGGCATCGAACGCGGTCTCGGCCAGGCGGAAGTTGAACGCCAGATGCAGTTCGTCCGGCCGCACGTATTCCGCGAAGCGGGTGTTGTCGTCGACCCACACCTCGCCGATGGATACCGCGTCCGGATATTCGTCGAGCACCTTGCGCAGGCGCCGGTGGATGTCGTGCACGGCGGGATTGTTGAACCTGGGGTCGCTGTCGTCGTGCACCAGCATCTTGGTCTCGACCCGCGCCATATCGGGTAGTCCGGGCGGTTTGGCCATACCGTGCGCGACGTCGATGCGGAACCCGTCCACACCGCGGTTCAGCCAGAACCGCATGGTCTGCTCGAAATCGGCGACCACCTCCGGGTTGTCCCAGTTCAGATCGGGCTGTTCGGCGGCGAAGATGTGCAGATACCACTGTCCGGGGGCGCCGTCGGCCCCGGTGACGCGGGTCCAGGCCGGGCCGCCGAAGATGCTGGGCCAGTTGTTGGGCGGCTCGTCGCCGCCCGGACCGCGGCCGTCGCGAAAGATGTAGCGAGCCCGTTCGGGGCTCTCGGGCGGCGCGGCCAGCGCCGCGACGAACCAGGGGTGCCGGTCGCTGGTGTGATTGGGCACCAGATCCATGGTGACCCGCATCCGCCGATCGTGCGCCTCGGCGACCAGATCCTCGAGCAGCGCGACGTCACCGAACAGCGGGTCGATATCGCGCGGATCGCTGACGTCGTATCCGCCATCGGCCATCGGCGAACGCATCACCGGGCAGATCCACAGCGCGTCGACCCCGAGCAGCTCGAGATAGCCCAGCCGATCCAGCACACCGCCCAGATCGCCGACGCCGTCACCGTCGGAGTCGGCGAACGAGCGGGGATAGACCTGATAGAACACCGCCGAGCGCCACCATGGGACGAGCGGGTCTGCCCCGGCAGACGCCGCATCGTCACCATCCGTCGCATGGCCCGCGGGTGATATGGATGTCACAACACCCAATAGTGCCAAAGGTTTCCAATGAAGGCACCGAGTCTCAGGAGTGTTGTCCCGTTTCGGCAAATCAGCGGCAGACGCCGCAATGGTCCGGAAAACCCCTGATTTGCACGGGATTATCCGTGACGAATATTACAGAGGCGAGTTGACCAGCGAATTTGCCGCCATTTCCAGATAATCCAGCAGCGCCCGGCGGTGCTCGTCGTCCATCCGCTCGCCCGGAATCTCGCCCACCGCGATATGCATGCAGCGCAACCACGCGTCGCGTTCGACCGGGCCGATCCGGAACGGCATGTGCCGCATCCGCAGTCGCGGATGCCCGCGCTCGTCGGAGTAGGTACGCGGACCACCCCAGTACTGCTCGAGAAACATGCGCAGCCGGCGTTCGGCGGGCCCCAGATCCTGTTCGGGATACAGCGGGCGTAGGACCTCGTCCCGCGCGACCTCGCGGTAGAATGCGGCCACGAGCCGGTGGAACGTCTCGGCGCCGCCGACCGCCTCGTAGAAGGACACCGGCTCGGCCACGCTCGCCTCCCCCGGCGCGCTCACGGGTATGCCACGCTCAACGGCCACGTACTCGCTCCTTCATCGCAGTGTTCCGACCGCATCGCGCCGCCCACACGGTCCGGGACGGCTGGATCGCCCTGCCTTCGCAGCATAGTCGCCGGGTGCGACAGGGCCGGTCGCGCCAGGAATACGGCGGCACGGAGCAACCAATCGAAATCTGATCGTGTCCCACGATCCGCCTGGTTCGGGCAATCTGGAGTTGCGACCAGGACTCGGGGCTAGCTGTTTACCCCTCATCATGCGTTGTTAACCCGGACGTGCCCGACAATGTGCGAAATCACCGTGCATTGGTTCGAGTTCCATGGTCAACTGGATGGCAGTGTCTGCCCAGATACCATACGAGCCGGACCTACACGAATTCGGGGTTCCCATGAAGCAGCGGCACGGCGCCCGGTCGCACGAGGCCAGAACGCACCGACAACTCCAGCCCGCCGACGTCCACAACTGTGGGTCGGGGGCTACTCCGTTGCATGTCCTGTCTGCGTATTCCAAACCTGATCTTCCCGACTCCGGGCATTCGCCTGCCGATGCACAGCATCACATTCTCGAAAATCCAACGCAGGCCGCGTGGCGCAAGCGCCGGGTGTTGCTTCTGAACGCCACCTACGAGCCGCTCACCGCGTTGTCCGCACGTCGCGCCATCGTGTTGCTGATCTGCGACAAGGCCGATGCGATCCACCATAACGCGGAGGGCCCGGTCGTCCACTCCGCGGGCGCCTCGGTCGCCCTGCCTTCGGTGATCCGCCTGCGAAACTACGTCCGGGTGCCCTATCGTGCGCGCGTTCCGATGACTCGCGCGGCGCTGATGCACCGCGATCGTTACCGCTGCGCCTACTGCGGCGGCAAGGCCGAAACCATCGACCACGTGATCCCGCGCAGCCGCGGCGGCGCGCATTCGTGGGAGAACTGCGTCGCCTCCTGCGCGCCCTGTAATCACCTCAAGGCCGACAAACTGCTGAGCGACCTGGGCTGGACCGTGCATCATCCGATGGTCGCGCCGAAGGGACCGCACTGGCGGCTGCTGTCGACGACCGCCGATCTGGATCCGGTGTGGTTGCAGTACCTCGGCGAGGGTGCCGCGTAGGTCGGCCGGCGCCGCACAGCGACCGTCCCGGCGTAATACCGTGCGCTCAGAGCCCCCCGGCGCAGTGTCGTACACCCAGTGGAACGATTCACGGAGAGCCACCGATGACAGCACATGTCGTAATCGCACTGGTCAACGCCCTATTTACGGTAATAGCCATGGCGTTCGCGCTGATCAGTCTGGTCCGGCCGGACCGGATGCCCAGTGGCGATGATCCGGTGACACCTTCGGTCTCGTTGTACGCCAGGCTGTACGCCGCTCGGGCGCTGCCACTGGGCGTGGTCACGCTCGTGCTGCTGGGCATGGGCGAGTGGAGGTCGCTCGTGCCCATTCTGATCGTCGCGGGCTTGGCGCAGCTCGGCGATGTGGCGGCAGGCGTGCCTCAGCGCAATCGGGGCATGATCGCGGGCGCGACGGTGGCCGCGGTGGTTCACCTGGCCTCCGCTTGGTGGTTCGCCGCGAACTGATCACCGAGCGCAAATCACATTAGAGAGCACCGCTCTTGACACTGCGGAGCTTCCGAGGGATGCTTTTCTCAACATAGAGAGCGATGCTCTCTAATGAGAGAGGAGCACACCATGTCCGAACTGCACGTAGTCACCGGCGCGGGTCCCGTGGGCACCACCGTGGCCGAGCAACTGGCCGCCGTGGGCAAGAACGTCCGCATCCTGACCCGATCGGGCAGTGGGCCCGAGCACCCGCTGATCGAGCGCCGTCGCGTGGATGTCACTCGCCGCGAACAACTGGCCGCCGCGGTCGACGGCGCGGTCGCGCTGTACCACTGCACCCACGGCTCGAAATACGCCGCGAAGGCATGGTGGGCCGAGCTTCCGGCCACCGAGCAGACCGTGCTGGACGTCGCAGGCCAGGCCGGGGCCGTGGCGGTCTTCCCGGAGAGCCTCTACTCGTACGGCCCGGTCGATCGCCCGATGACCGAAGACACCCCGCGCACAGCGGATTTCGGCAAGCCCGCCGTTCGCGTGGCACTGCTGCGCGCCCGCGACGCCTCGGCCACTCCGACGGTCAGCGTCGCCGCCTCGGATTTCATCGGACCGCATGTGCGCATGTCACACGCCGGTGACCGGATGGTGCCGAATATCCTGGCCGGCAAGGCCGTTCAGGTCTTCGGCCGCACGGACCTGCCGCATTCGTTCACCTACATGCCCGATCTCGCGGCCGCGATGATCCGCGCCGCCCAGGACCGCACGCTGTGGAACAGCTTCCTGCACGCACCGACCGCACCGGCGGTCACGATCCGCGAACTGGTCGACCTGCTGGGCAGCGCCGCGGGTCGGCCGGCGCCGAAAATCCTTGCGCTGCCGGGGTGGACGCTGCGCGGCGCCGGGCTGTTCAACGAGATGATGCGCGAATTGTCGGAGATGAACTACCAATTCGAGCGTCCGTTCCAGCTGGACTCCACGGCCAGCGAGTCGCGGCTGGGACTGAAGGCGACCCCGCTGCCGGACGTCGCCGCGGGGACCGTCGCGTGGTGGAAAACTCAGGTGTAGTCGCTGACCATGATGCCCCACGTCCCGGGCTCCAGGGCCTGGAAGATGTGCCGCAGGTCGGCCGGGTAGCAGATGTAATCGCCGGGACTCAGTTCCACCGGCGAATCGGCGAGGCCGACCAGGGCGAGGCCGGCGGCCAGCACCACATGCT
Organism: Nocardia alni; assembly: GCF_019038435.1. Lineage (GTDB taxonomy): Bacteria > Actinomycetota > Actinomycetes > Mycobacteriales > Mycobacteriaceae > Nocardia > Nocardia alni. The sequence goes on along the minus strand of NZ_JAGPOX010000003.1, from coordinate 144,642 downwards.
CGATCACACCGCGCTGGTGCGGATCCGAGTCGCGAGGGTATCCGGGCTCGGCGGCGATGCGGTAGATGTCGTGCCGGGCGTTGGGCGGACAGGCCGCCAGCAGGGTCGCCCGATACTCGGCGTGCGCCGAGGCCAGCACCGGTCCCTCATCGGCGCGGATCACCTGAACCTGTGGCTGCGGCCGATCCAGCAGATTGGAGAACGGGATGCCCAGCGCGGTGCACAGCGCCCACAACGTCTCGATGCTCGGGTTACCGGTACCCGACTCCAGTTGCGACAGAGTCGATTTCGCGATCCCCGCGCGGCGGGCGACCTCGGTGAGCGACAGACCCGACCGGTCACGTTCGCGGCGCAACGCGGCGGCGATCATCTCCACCGGCGACTGCTCCCGAACGTTCCCCTGCTCGATCATGGTGCTCGCCCGCCTCTCCGCGACTTCAGCGCCCGACTAAGTGCCGTTGCCAGTCTCGCATGCGTGCCGGTGGATGCGTGCCGCACCGATTCTGGGCGTACCCGGCAGCTTGCAGCCCGCCTCCCCGCGACTTCAAGCGCCCGGCTCAGTGCCGTTACCAGTCATGCACGCGTGCCGGCGGCTGCGCGCTGCACCAATTCTGGACGTACCCGGCAGCTTGCAGCCCGCCTCCCCGCGACTTCAAGCGCCCGGCTCAGTGCCGTTACCAGTCATGCACGCGTGCCGGCGGCTGCGCGCTGCACCAATTCTGGACGTACCCGGCAGCTTGCCGCTCTCTCGACCGCGGTTGTCGCGTCTTGCAGCCCTCCTCTTGCGACTTCATGGCTCGGCTGAGCACTAACGCCTCAGCGCACGGCTGAGTGCCGTTGCCGATCGTGCACGCGCGCGGGCAGTTGTGTGCCGAACCGGGTCTGGGCGTGCCCGGCAAAGTTTGCGGCCCGCCTCTGTGCGACTTCAGCGCCCGGCTCAGTGCCGACGCCGGTCTGGCATGCGTGCGACGGCTGCGCGCTGCACCAATTCTGGGCGTACCCGGCAGCTTGCCGCTCTCTCGACCGCAATTGTCGCGTCTTGCAGCCCGCCCCTTGCGACTGCATGGCTCGGCTGAGCACTAAGCGTCTCTCCGGGCCTCAGCGCACGGCTGAGTGCCGTTGCCGATCGTGCATGCGTGCGACGGCTGCGTGCCGAACCGATTCTGGCGCCCCGGGCGGCTTGCCGCTCTCTTGACCGCGGTCGTCGCGCCTTGACGGATCTTGGCGGTTGCGTTCACTATAGAAGTCGTGCGTTCGATATGGCGAACACTGGATCGGGGTGATCTCACCGGTATCGCGGCCGTTTGTCTGGCGGTTGGTGTGATCGGCGTGTCCTATGGGGCTACTGCGGTGACGTCGCATTTGCCGGCTTGGCTGCCGCTGGTGCTCAGTGTGCTGGTGCTGGCGGGCGGGTCGGAATTTCTGTTCGTCGGGATCCTTGCCACTGGTGGCGGGCTGGTGGCTGCGGTGTTGTCCGGGCTGTTGGTCAATGCCAGGCATCTGCCGTATGGGCTGTCGTTGCCTGACGTGCTGGGGACCGGGTGGCGGCGGCTTGTCGGGACGCATGTGATGAACGACGAGGCCGTTGCGATGGCTATGAGCGAATCCGATCGCGAACGTAGTCGTGCCAAGTACTGGCTGTCCGGGCTTGGTGTTCTGGTGTGCTGGCCGTTGGGGGCGCTGCTGGGTGTGGGCATTGGCACGGCTGTACCGAATCCGAATGAATTCGGTCTGGACGCCGTCTTTCCCGCGGTGCTGATCGCCTTGGCGCTGCCCGCTCTGCGCGACCGCGACACCCGCCGCGCCGCGCTGGCCGGAGCGGCCGTCGCCGCGGGGTCGACCTCGTTCCTGCCGTCCGGACTGCCGGAACTGCTGGCACTGCCTGCCGCGTTTCTCGTGCTGAGTGTCGGACCTGTCATCGATCGCGTTCGCCCGCGGCGGGTATCGAGGCCGACGGACACCGCCGGGTCGCTCATACCTGCCGAGTCCGGGCCGCTGACGCCCACCGAGCTCGAGTGTCGCTCACCGGCGGACGCCCGATCCGTGGGCGCGGTCACTCCACTCGATTGCGTCCCTGATGAGGTCAGGTGCGACACAGGACGCCTCGACGAGCATGCAGCGCGATGCGCGTCGGATGCGGGCGTCGGGAAGGTCGCCTCGTGAATCTGTCCTTGATCGCCGGAGCGATCACGCTCGCCGCGGGGACGTATGCGTTCCGGTTCGCCGGGCCGACATTGCGCCGACGACTCACCTTCCCACCGCGCCTGACCAGGCTGCTGGAGGTCGGCTCGGTGGTGTTGCTGATCGCGCTGGCGGTCACCACCCTCGTCCCGGCGGGCCACAAAGCCGGATTCGCATTGCCCGCCGGGGTCCTCGTCGCCACGATCCTCGCCTGGCGGCGCATGCCGCTGGTGCTGATCACGATCGGGGCCGCGACGACCACCGCCCTGCTGCGCCTGCTCGGCCTCGCCTGAGCCCTCGGGTCGACCTCAGTAATTTCTCAGCGGAAATATGCCACCGTGAAGGATCCGCCCGACCATCGCGCGGGCGGTGATATCCGCTCGCACCCGACCGCGAAACCGAGGATATGACCACCGAGACGCTGAGCTTGGACGCATCGACCATCGACGGCTCCTGGTACGTCGACATGACCCGGTTCGCGCGCGATACGCCGTGGCTGAACACGCCGATGAGTGCGTACGGCACCGTCGGATTCGGGCTGTTCGTGGTGTTCATCGTCATCGGCTGGTGGATGGCCCGGGGTCGCGACGCGGCGGCCATGACGTCCGCGTTGGCCGTACCGGTGGTCGCGGTCGTCGCTTATGTGGTCAATTCCGCCATCAAACTGGTCGTCGCCGAACGACGCCCCTGCTACCGCTTCCCGACCGCGTTTCTCCTGGAGAAATGCCCCGCGCTCGGCGACTACTCGTTCCCCAGCAACCACACCGTCGTGGTCTTCGCCATGGCGGTGGCGCTGCTCCTGGTCAGCCGGGCGCTGGGGATCTGGGCGCTGATCGCCGCGGCGGTGATGGGCTTCTCGCGCATGTACGTCGGCGCGCACTACCCGCACGATGTCGCAGCGGGTGTGCTGGTCGGCGTCATCGTCGGCTATTTCGCCGCGATCCTGTTGCGCCGCTTCGCGACCCCGCTCGTCGTCCGGCTTTCCGCGAGCCCCCTGCGCCCACTGCTCACCGCCGCACCCCGGCCATCAGCCGATCGGATATGACGTTCCGATCGTCTCAGCGGGCGAGCAGAGCGGGGCCGCGGCGGCGGGCGACCGAGCCGTAGCGCGCGTCCAGGCGCAACCAGGCGCGTGTGGCACGGATGCGGACGATCTCTTCCGGCGCGATGCGGCGAGACTCGGCTCGCTCGCCCGCGTGCGGGATGAAATCCATAGCGGTCAGGGCGAACACGACGCGCATCGGGACCTCGACCGAATCGCCGCCACCGGTGACCGTGAGTACCGTCTGATCCAGCAGCGAGGCCGGGGGGCCGTGGCCACTGCCGTGTTCGGAGGCCAGTTCCGCACCGCGCTCGGCCAATTCGATCAGGGTGCGGGCCGGGACGTCGTCGATGTGCTCGAAACCGGACACCGGAGGCAATGCGGTGCGCCAAGCCGAATCCATCGAGTACCCGAGGTCGATGCGGCCGTTCGCCGCGGCATCGTGCAATCCCGCCAGCAGCACGTCGCCCGCGGCGGTGACATCCTCGACACCGAGTTCGGCGATGACGGTGCGCACCGCGAGAGCCTCGAAACCCGTTGCGGCCCATGCCGATACATATCGATCACCGCGACGGCGCAGGCGGATCACGGCGGCCGGGTCCAGGCGCACCGCCCGCGCTACGAAGGTCGCCAGATTCTCCCGTTCGGCGGGGTCGGAGACCTGGAGTGTCCCTTGTCCGGGCATCACTTCCACTCGGACAGGTAGGCGCGCTCGGCCTCGCTCAGTCGGCGCAGGCGCTGGGTGTCGATATCGAAGGCGGCCATCTGCGTAGTGGCCAGCACCGACGCCGGCGAATCCTGCGCCGTGCCCGACGCGCGCACCTCGTAGCCGATGGTGAAGTCCACCGCGCGCAGCCGCTCGATCCACATCGACACGTCCAGCGGGGTGTCCTCGTGGCGCAGTTGGCCCTTGTACTGAACGTGCAGATCGACCAGGACGCATCCGGCCCGCAGGTTCTTCGTCGGTCGATCGTCTTCGAACAGCCAGGGGATGCGCGCCTCCTCCAGCAAGGTCACCATCCGGGCGTGGTTGATGTGCTGGAAAACGTCCATATCGGACCAGCGCACCCCGATCTTGGTGTGGAAACGCCGAGGCGAATCGACACTCGTCACGCCATACCTCCCGCTCTGGTTGCCGTCCACCGCGGAAGATGCCACGGGCACGATTCGGTTATCCAGTATGCCGGTCGGCCGACGTGGACCAAGCGAACAGGCCGCAGCACCGAGCCATGATCGGCTGACCCGAATGCGTCATCGTCCCGGTTCAGACGGGTTCCACAGCGGAAGTCGCCCGGTGAAAGTGAGTTTCATCGCTCACCCTCACCAGGCGATTCGCGCAAACCGGCCGTCAGTTGTCCCGCTCTACGGACGAGTCAACGACTTTTCGACAACCCGCCCGAGCAAGAGAGGTCGCCAACGCACTCAACTCGCCAAACCACCGACTGGGCGGACGAGTGCACAGCTTTCCTTTTCGTAGAGGTATCCGATCGACCAGTATCCAAGACCAGCAACTCCGGCCGACAGCATGCCAAGCCGACAACCCGCCCGAGCAAGAGAGGTTGCCAGCGCACTCAACTCGACAACCCACCGACCATGCTGCGAACCTGACGCGCTGCGACCGACAGCGTGGCCAGGTCGTGGGTGCCGGAGACGAACAGTTCCGACAGGGCCGCGCGCGCACGGCCGAGGCGAGCCTGATTCGTCGACTCCCAGTACGCGATCTTCTCCTCGGCGGTCTCCTCCGGATCACCGCCCGAGAGCACATCGAGGGTGAGCGAACGCAACGAGGAGTACATATCGTCGCGCAACGCCAACCGCGCCAATGCATGCCAGCGGTCACCGCGCTCGAGATGGCTGACCGCCTGCAGCAGCCAGTCGATCTTGAGGTGTTCGTTGAGCGCGTAGTACAGCGCGCCCACCTCGGTGCCGTCGCGTTCGGTGATATCGGCGATGTCGATCACGTCGAGCAGCGGGAACAGATTCAGCAGGTTGTAGACCTCGGTCGCCAGCTCTTGCGACGTACCGCGGCCGATCAGCTCGGTCGACTGCCGTTCGAGGGTGTCGATGTGGTGACCGCGCAGCCAACCCGGCACCTTCGGGGCGAGCTCGCGCACCTTGTCGCTGTACCGGTGGATCTCCGAGCCGACCGCGACGGGCTGGGGGCGGTTGCTCAGCAGCCAGCGCGAGGCCCGGTCCAGGGTCCGCTTGGTCTCCAGTTCGAGTTCGTCCTTCACCGCGACCGAGATGTCCGCGCCGCGGATGCGCTCCCACACCGAGTGCAGGTCGAAGATCTGCACGGCCGCGGCGAACGCGCGCGCCGAATCGGTCGCGTTGGCGCCGATCTCCTCGTTGAGCCGGTGCGCGTAGGTGATACCGCCGTAGTCGACCATCTCGTTCACCAGCATCGTGGTGACGATCTCGCTGCGCAGCCGGTGCCGCTTGATGGCCGGGGCGAACCGCTCGCGCAGCGGCGCCGGGAAGTACTGCGGCAGCCGCGCGGAGAAGTACGGGCTGTCGGGCAGGTCGGTCTCGAGCAGATCGGCCTTGAGCGAGAGCTTCACGTGCGCCATGAGATTGGCCAGTTCGGGCGAGGTGAGTCCGCGCCCGGCCTCCATGCGCCGCTTCATCTCCGGCTCCGTCGGCAGCGCCTCCAGTTCGCGGTCCAGGCCCCGGCGAACCTCCAGATCCTCGATGACACGCATGTGCACATTCAGCATGCGCGGCGCCTCGGTGCGGGACATGCCCATCAGGAAGTTCTGGGATACGTTGTCGGCCAACACCATCGAGGACACGTCGTCGGTCATCGATGCCAGCAGCGGGTTGCGGTCCACGGCTGGCAGCTCACCGGCGGTGATGACGCCGTCGAGCAGGACCTTGATGTTGACCTCGTGGTCGGAGCAGTCCACACCCGCGGAATTGTCCAGGGCGTCGGTGTTCATCTTGCCGCCGTTGGCGCAGAACTCGATCCGGCCCAGGGCAGTCGCGCCGAGGTTACCGCCCTCGCCGATCACCTTGACCCGCATGGCATTCGCGTTCACCCGGATCGCGTCGTTGGCCTTGTCGCCCACGTCCCCATTCGACTCCGAGCCTGCCTTGACGTACGTGCCGATGCCGCCGTTCCACAGCAGATCCACCGGGGACAGCAGGATCGCCCGCATCAACTCCGGCGGCGACAGCGAGGTGACACCGTCGGCCAGACCCAGCGCGGCGCGGGCCTGGGCGCTGATCGGCACCGACTTGACCGTGCGATCCCAGACGCCACCACCCTCGCTGATCAGCGATGTGTCGTAGTCGGCCCAGGACGAGCGCGGCAGTGCGAACATCCGCTCCCGCTCGGTGAACGACCGTGCCGCATCGGGATTCGGATCCAGGAAGATGTGCCGGTGATCGAACGCGGCGACCAGCCGGATATGCCGCGAGAGCAGCATGCCGTTGCCGAACACGTCGCCCGACATATCGCCGACGCCGACGACCGTGAAGTCCTGGGACTGGGTGTCGACATCCATTTCGGCGAAGTGCCGCTTGACGCTCTCCCAGGCGCCCTTGGCGGTGATGCCCATCGTCTTGTGGTCGTATCCGGCCGAACCGCCGGAGGCGAAGGCGTCGCCGAGCCAGAACCCGTAGCTCTGCGCCACGTCATTCGCGATATCGGAGAACGTCGCGGTGCCTTTGTCGGCGGCCACCACCAGATAGGTGTCGTCACCGTCGCGGCGCACCACCCGCGCGGGCGGAATCACCTCGCCCGACGCGTGATCCACGTTGTCGGTCACATCCAGCAGACCGGAGATGAAGGTGCGGTAGCACGCCACGCCCTCGGCCTGCAGCGCCTGCCGATCCATGACCGGATCCCCGGACGCGGCGGGCGGGCGCTTGACCACGAATCCGCCCTTCGCACCCACCGGCACGATCACCGCGTTCTTGACCGCCTGCGCCTTGACCAGGCCCAGGATCTCGGTCCGGAAGTCCTCCAGGCGGTCGGACCAGCGCAGCCCGCCGCGCGCGACGGGGCCGAAGCGCAGGTGCACACCCTCCACCCGCGGCGAGTACACGAAGATCTCGTATCGCGGCTTGGGCTTGGGCAATTCGGCGATCTCGCGGGGTTCCACCTTGATCGACAGGTAGGCGCGCGGGTCACCGTTGTCGTCGGTGCGGTAGAAGTTGGTCCGCAGCGTGGCCTTGATCAGGCTCAGGATGGCGCGCAGGATGCGGTCGGCATCCAGGCTGACCACCTCGTTGATCCGCTCGGCGGCCGCGGTCTCGAGTTCGGCCGCGACCTCCTGCGAGGCCGAGTCCGGATCGAACATCGCCTCGAACAGCTGCACGAACAGCTGGGCGGCGTCGGGCGCCGCCAGCAGCACGCGAGCGATATTGGCCTGGCTGTAGGGGAAGTCGGCCTGCTGCAGGTACTTCGAGTACGCCCGCAGGATCGAGACCGAGCGCCAGCCCAGCCCAGCACGCAGAACGAGTTCGTTCAGCCCGTCGGCCTCGGCGCGGCCATACCACAGCGCGTCGAATGCCTCGGTGAACCGATCGCGCAGACCGCGTTCCCGAGCATCGAGCACGTCGAGCCGGTGGGCCGTCTCGACCAACTCGGCGTCCATGTCGCGGTCCAGCGACAGCCGCAGCAGATCGGGCGGGGCCTGCAGGCCGAAGTCGTAGATCCAGCCGCAGCGGTCGTCCTCGAACGTGAGCTTGTACGGGCGCTCGTCGACGACCTCCACACCCAGGCTCTGCAGCAGCGGCAGCACCTGGCTCAGCGAGATGCCGCAGCCGACATAGAGAGTGAAACGCCAGGAGCCGGGCGCGGATTCGAGCCGTCGATACAGGTGCTGATCGATGCTGTCGGCGTCCAGGTGCTCGAGCCGGACGATATCGTCCAGCGCGCGAGCGGGCTCGAAATCCTCCTTGTACGCCTCGGGCAGCGCCTTGGAATACCGTTGCAGCACAGCGGGATCCAGGATCGTGGAGGCGGCGACCTCCTCGCGCAGATCGTCGTCCCAAGTGTGGCTGGCGCGAACCAGCAACTCCTGGATACGCAGCCGGTTCTCCTCCGAGGTGTCCACCGGAGTGCCGGGCTCCAGGCGCACCGTGCAATACAGGCTGGCCAGCTCGTTCTCGGAGACGCGTGCCGAATAGTCGATGGAGACACCGCCGAACTCGCGCACCAGGATGTCCTGCATGTGCAACCGCGCGGCGGTGGTGTAGCGGTCGCGCGGCAGATAGACCTGGCAGGCCACGAATCGCCCGAAGGAGTCCGAGCGCAGGAACAGCCGCACCTGCCTGCGCATGCCGACGTTGGCCACGGCGCTGGCCGTGCGGCGCATCGTGTCCACGTCCGAGGAGAACAGCTCACTGCGCGGGAAGGACTGGATCACCTCGAGCATGCCCTGGCCGGAATACGAATCCAGATCGAATCCGCAGGCCTCGATGACCGACCGTACACGGCGCTCGATCACCGGAATGTCCAGCACGTTCGCGTGCAGGGCGCTGACGGTGAACACGCCGATGAACACGTGTTTGCCGATCACGGCGCCGGTGTCGTCGAAATCGGCGACGCCGATGAAGTAGGGGTAGACCGAGCGGTGCACGGTCGCGGGGACCAGGCCCTGGGTCAGCAACAGCAGCGGCTGATTGCCGCCGTTGACCGGGACATGGAAGTCGGTGCCCAGGTCCGGGCGCAGTACGCCGAGGCAACTGTCCGGCACCACAACGGATTTCGACTCGCCGGCGGTGCGCTCGTAGCGGGCGTAGCCCAGAACCGTGAAGTTCCCGGCGCTCAGCCAGCGCAGCAGGTTCGCACAGTCGACCAGATCGGTCGCGGAGAACGGCGCCGTATCGTCCTTGGCCGACAGGCTCAGCGTGTGGGCCAGCGTGTCCTGCACCGTACGCATGGCCTCGGTATCGCCGATGACCTGTCGCACGTCGGTGAGCACGTCGGGAATCGAATCCTCGATCCGCTGCAGCAGTTCCTGGCTGATCGAGGGGTGCAGTTGCACATGCATCCACGATTCGCGCAGCCCGGACACCCCGTTGCCGTCCACCTCGTGCGCGGCAGCGGATTCCAGGCGCCCATCCGCGTCGCGAATGACCTCGAAGATCGGGTGGATCACCTCGGTGATGCTGACCCCCATCCGGGTCAGCGCCGCCGTGACCGACTCGACCAGCAGCGGCATGTCGTCGGTGACCAGCTGTACCGCCGCGCCGAGTCCGGCGCTGTCGTCCGGGTGGTACACACGTATTCGTCGCTCCCCGGCGCGACGCTGCATGCCCAACTCGAGATGTCGATGGAACACCTGGTTCGAGCTTCCGGTAAGAGCACTGTCCACATCGCCGGCATCGACGTGTCGAAAGTACGCCTCCTCGAGTGCCGCGAGCTCATCCCGCAACGACTCCGGCAAACCCTCAGCCCACGCGACACTGGACAATTCGGACGAGACCGTCATTTTCTTCGCCAACTCCTCGGATCGAGTTCCGTATCAAAGTGACGCCGGAGTCGAGGGTAGCTGGGCGCCGCGCGCATCGGAGGCGGAATACCTCCAATGCTGGGACGACGCCCAGCCTTCCGAACAGCCCGGTTGACACCACCTCACCCAATCACGACCGCACGTCCAGGGAAAACCCGATAGACGTTGCCCCGACGGTAATTTGGCGATCAAACTCGAATGTGTCGAATCACACGTTCGTCAGATTGTCACCACGCGGTAGCCGTGCCGGTCAGTCGGTACCAATCGGTATCAGTCGCGGGTCAACTTGCGGTGGGTAACCCGATGCGGGCGAGCCGCTTCCGGGCCCAGACGCTCGATCTTGTTGGCCTCGTACGCCTCGAAGTTGCCCTCGAACCAGAACCACTTGGCGTCGTTGTCCGCATCGCCCTCCCACGCGAGGATGTGGGTGCAGGTGCGGTCCAGGAACCAGCGGTCGTGCGAGATGACCACCGAGCAGCCCGCGAAGTTCTCGAGGGCGTTCTCCAGCGAGCCCAGGGTCTCGACATCGAGGTCGTTGGTCGGCTCGTCGAGCAGGATCAGGTTGCCGCCCTGCTTGAGCGTCAACGCCAGGTTCAGGCGGTTGCGCTCACCACCGGAGAGCACCCCGGCCGGTTTCTGCTGATCCGGGCCCTTGAATCCGAACGCCGAAACGTAGGCGCGCGACGGCATTTCCTGGGAGCCGACCTGGATGTGATCCAGCCCCTCGGAAACCACCTGCCACACCGTCTTCTTCGGATCGATGCCGGCGCGGTTCTGGTCGACGTAGCTGAGCTTGACCGTATCGCCGACGCGCACGATGCCACTGTCCGGGGACTCGAGCCCGACGATGGTCTTGAACAGCGTCGTCTTACCCACGCCGTTCGGACCGATGACGCCGACGATTCCGTTGCGCGGCAACGTGAACGAGAGATCCTTGATCAGCTGGCGATCGCCGAAGCCCTTGTCCAGATGCTCGACCTCGACCACGACGTTACCCAGGCGCGGGCCCGCCGGAATCTGGATCTCCTCGAAGTCCAACTTGCGGTACTTCTCGGCCTCGGTCGCCATTTCCTCGTATCGGCCCAGGCGAGCCTTGTTCTTGGCCTGCCGGGCCTTGGCGCCCGAACGCACCCAGGCCAGCTCCTCCTTGAGGCGCTTCTGCAGCTTCTGGTCCTTCTTGCCCTGCACCTCGAGGCGTTCGGCCTTCTTCTCCAGGTAGGTGGAGTAGTTGCCCTCGTAGGGGAACGTGCGGCCGCGGTCCAGCTCGAGGATCCATTCCGCGACGTTGTCCAGGAAGTACCTGTCGTGGGTGACGGCCAGCACCGCGCCCGCGTACTGCGACAGGAACTGCTCGAGCCACAGCACGGACTCGGCGTCGAGGTGGTTGGTGGGCTCGTCCAGCAGCAGCAGGTCGGGCTTGGACAGCAGCAGCTTGCACAGCGCGACGCGACGGCGCTCACCACCGGACAGGGTGGTGACCGGCTCGTCCGGCGGCGGGCAGCGCAGCGCGTCCATGGCCTGCTCCAGCTGGGAGTCCATATCCCACGCGTCGGCGTGGTCCAGATCCTCCTGGAGCTTGCCCATCTCCTCCATCAGCTCATCGGAGTAGTCGGTGGCCATGAGCTCGGCGATCTCGTTGAAGCGGTCCAGCTTCACCTTGATCTCGCCGAGGCCCTCCTCGACGTTGCCCCGGACCGTCTTCTCCTCGTTCAGCTGTGGCTCCTGCTGGAGGATGCCGACCGTGGCGCCGGGCGCGAGCCACGCATCACCGTTGTTCGGCTGATCCAGCCCGGCCATGATCTTGAGCACACTCGACTTACCGGCGCCGTTCGGACCGACGACACCGATCTTGGCGCCGGGGAGGAAGTTCAGGTTCACATCGTCGAGGACGACTTTGTCCCCGTGTGCCTTACGAACTTTCCTCATCTGGTAAATGAACTCAGCCATATCCCTCACCCTAGTGGTTTCCAACGGACGCAGCGTACCCGGGCCAGCGAGTCTGCCCAGCTAGGCGGGCGATTTCAGACCAAGTCGACAATGGCCCACGTCATCGCCTGTGACGGCGCCGTCCGGCCTCTTGCGATCGTCGGGACAGCCCCCTGACACCTGCGGAAAATCGCCGACGAACAACGAGTCCAGCCACAGAGAATCCGGCGGACGTCTATCCGGTCGCGTTGCCCCACCGTCTGTCCCCACGAGCATCCGTCACAACGGTGGCGCGGCCGCATGGTCTGCCGACGGTTCCCCTGCACTAGCTCGTACGGTCGTAGCGTGAACGTCCGGGGACTCGGGTGAGTTCCGGTTGCCCCGGTTCAGCGTCGCGGAGCAGCGGCCGAGATCCGGGCCCACCGCGGTGGCGCGCATCTCCAGATCCTGCCGTGAGCCCCCGTCCTTGCCGCGATACTCGCTCGTGCGCAACTGCCCGTAGGCGATGATCGGGTCGCCCAGGCGCAGCGCGGCGTCGACACCCTCGACCAGCCGGCGCCAGCAGCTGATCGTGACGAACAGGTTCCCGTTGTCCACCCATTCACCGCTGTCCTGGACGCGTCGGCGCGCGTTACTGGCCATCCGGAACGTCACCAACTGCTCACCGTTCGACAAGCTGCGCCGGACCGGATGCGTGACAACGGTGCCGACCAGGGCCGTAAATACCTCGTACATCGTTCCACCCCTTGATGATTCGACAACCCCTTGCCCCGGCCGCTGCTCTCCCGGTCCGAGGACATCTCCCAGCTTTGCCGGTCCGCGCCCGATTCGCCACCGCCGAACCGAATTTGGGGATAACCGCCGACCTGTGGATAGATTGGCCCGACTCACCGTCGACACGCTATAGCGAAGTCAGATCCGTATTCGCCCCGCACAACACGATCACCGGGCGCTCCCCCGGCTCTGGCACATATGCGCCACTCTGGATCGCGGCCAGCGCCACCGCGCCCGCCGCCTCCACCACGATCCGGAACTCCCGCCACAGATATTCCCGCGCCATCGCGATCGCATCGTCGGTGACCACGACCGACCGAATCGCGTAGCGCCGCGCGATCTCCATCGCGATCACACCGATCCTGGTGGCGCCCAAGGCATCCGCGGCGATACTGTCGATCGCGACATCGACGGGACGTCCCGCGGCCAGCGCGGCGTGCAGCGTGGGCGCGCCCTTGGGCTCGACTCCGATCACGCGTCCACGCGGGCCGAGGGCGGCGGCGATCCCGGCCGCCAGCCCACCCCCGCCGACCGCCACCAGCACCGGCTGGCGGCCGCGGACCTGCCGTTCGATCTCCAGACCCACCGTCCCCGCGCCGGCCACGATGGCGGGCAGGTCGTACGCGTGCAACTGGACCGCGCCGCGCTCGGCGGCCAACTCGTCGGCGTAGCGGTGCGCGTCGGCGTATGTCGTTCCGTGCCAGAGCACTTCGGCGCCGTATCCCCACATCGCGGCGATCTTCGTATGCGGCGCCGACTCCGGCACCACCGCCGTGCACGGCCGGCCCTGAATGGCGCAGGCCAGCGCCGCCGCGATACCCGCGTTACCGCCCGAGGCGATGATCACCGGGCGTTTGTCCGCGCTGTCCGACAGCAGCGCGTTCAGACTGCCGCGCAGTTTGAAGGTGCCGCCGTGCTGCAGATGCTCGAGTTTCAGGGTCACCTTGACCGGCCCGTGCGGGCCGTCCACCTCGGTATGGAATACCGGCGTCAGCCGCACCCATCGCCCCAGCCGCACCCGCGCGGCCCGCACATCGGAGCGGTACAGCCGCGCCACATCGCCGCCTGAGCTCAACGCCGCTCCTGATGATCCTGCTTGGCCAATTCGGCGAACATCGCGTTGTGCGCGGCCAATGCCGCATCGTGGTCACGAGCGGCGGCCCTGTCGAAGCGCTTGGCTTCGCGCGAGTCGCTACGCGACCACTGGATCAGCAGCGCCAGCATCACCACGACCAGCGGCAGCTCACCGCTGGCCCAGGCGATGCCGCCGCCGGTGTGCTGATCGCCGAGCAGATCCCGATCCCAGCTCAGACCCAGTGAGCGGTAGAACCAGCCGCCCATCACCGTCGTCATACTCATCAGCGCCACACCGAAGAAGGCGTGGAACGGCAGCGAGCCGAACACCATGCCGACCTTCGTCATCGGCTGGACCTGACGCGGTTTCGGGTCGATACCGAGCACCACCCAGTAGAACAGGTAGCCCGACACCAGGAAGTGCAGGTTCATCGCCAGGTGCGCGCCATGGTCGCCGAGAATCTTGTCGAAGATTCCGCCCAGATACAGCGCGTAGAAGCCGGAAACGAAGAAAACCGCCGCGACCACCGGCTGGGTCATGAACCGCGACACCGGATTGTGCACCGCCGCCATAATCCATTCGCGCGGCCCGGGCGCGCCGTTCTTACCGGCCGCGGGCAGCACCCGCAGCGCCAGCAGGATGGGACCACCCAGCGCGAACAGGGGCGGCGCCAGCATCGACAGCATCATGTGCTGGGTCATATGCGCGCTGAACATTGCCATCGCGTAGCGGCCGACGCCGGAACTGGTGGCGATCAGCAGCACCGCACAGCCGCACAGCCAGGAAATCGTGCGCCCGACCGGCCAGGCGTCGCCGCGTTTGCGCAGTCGCCGCACACCGACCAGGTACAGCACGGCCAGCACGATCGATAACGTGCCGTACATAAGGTCGAACCGCCAGTCGAACAGGTACCGACCGATGGTCGGCGGTCCGGCCAGGTTGTAGCCGACCTCCACCTCGACCGGGCTCGGCACCGTATGCAGATCCGGCGGCGGGGTGCGGCCCAGCCCGACCGCCAGGCCGATGGTGGCGGCGAAGATCAGCGCCTCGACACCGGCGAAGCGGATGAGCGCCGCACGGTCGGTCGGATCGGCGTTCAGTGCGGGTATCGCCTTGCGCCGCTGGAAAAATCCGATCACGCCCAGTACGCACAGGGCGACCGTCTTGGCGATCACCAACTGCCCGTAGGTGGTGGTGAGCAGATCGCTCAGCGGCACCCGCACCCACGCGTTGATCACGCCGCTGATCGCGACCACGACGAACGCACAGGTCGCGACGATCGAGAAGCGGCGCGTAGCCAGATCGGTGTGCGCACCCCCGCGCACCGCGTGCGCCAGCACCGCGAACAGCCCGCCCGTCCAGATCGTGACGCCCACCAGATGCAGAATCAGGCTGTTGGTCGCCACATCGTGCGCGCCACCGGCGGAGGAATGCCCGGTCAGCGCGATCGGAATCACACACAGCACCGACCACGCGAACAGCAGCGGCGTCCAGCCCCAGCGCAGCGCGAGCCGACAGCCGATCGCCAGCAACAGCGCCATGATGGCCGTGATCCGCCACGATCCCGCGACGTCGACCTTGGCGATCGCATCCCACACCTGCTCGGGCCGCCAGATAGTGCTCACCGGCTGCCCGGTGGTGTCCGACAGCGTCAGGGGCACCAGCAGCGCCGCGGACCCCGCCCACGCCAGCGCGCAGATCCCGGCGCGGCGCAGCGCCCGATACCCGCCCACATCGAGCAGTCCGTTGCGCTGCGGCGGTGTCAGGAACGCGGCGAACAGCAGCGAGCCGATCGTCAGCGCCCCGCACAGATCGGCGATCGCCCGCACCGCGGGCAGTCCGTAGGTGGTCATCGGCCCCGGGTCCGGGATGCCGAGCAGGGTCAGCGCCTGCGCCGCGGAGAGGGTCACGATCAGCGGCGCGACGAACGCCGCGACCGCCACCACCATGGTGGTGAGCACCGGGAACATCGCCGCGGACTCCGCCCGTACGGCCTGACTCTCAGGCTCGGTGGACGGGCCCTGCGGTGACGACATGCGAACGAGCCTAGTGCGGTTCAACCACCCCGGCGCCCCCGCCCTGACCCTGGCAATCCCCACTGTGACGTGGCAGACACCCGCCGCCGAAAGCCCGTGATCAACCGAGACAGAGCTGGACGGTCGCTATAATCAACTCGCTGGACACCAAGCCCTCAACCGGGCATGGTGTGTGGTGCCGCGCACTGCCTCCGTAGCTCAGTTGGATAGAGCAAGGGCCTTCTAATCCCTAGGTCGCAGGTTCGATTCCTGCCGGGGGCGCTTAGCACGTTACCTGCTATATGCCAAACAATGTCCCTGATCTGCGGGACTTCAAATCCTCCAAACCGACCATATGGTGTGCTGTGGTGCGTGGCGGCGGGTGCGGCCAGAGGCTCCACCCATCTCGCTCCGACACTTACCCGCGCCCCGAGCGATCCAAACACCCAGAAGACGTTCCGAACGACGGATGATCGCCCCAGCCATTCGGGCCGACGTAATGCGCTCGAACGCGTGCCTGCAGCCGCGTTTCCGGCCACCGAAGTTCTGCGCCGGACAGCGTCACCGGCGTGTCTCATTCGCACCACCTCGGCACCGGCCGGGCTTGCTAGCCGGCGCGCGCGCCGTCGGGCAGCGAGCGTTCAGGCTGCGCGAGAGCCGGTAGCAGACCGTCGGCATAGCCGATGTCGAGGATCATGGCTTCCGACCGCTCGCCTGCCATGACGCGGGGTTCCAGGTTGACTACGAACAAGGCCTGCTCACCGACGATTTCATCGTGGTTGTCCCGCTCACCTTTCATCCCGCTGATGACGGTGCGTTCGTGATCGCCGAAGCCGACCCGCAGGCGAAGCAGCTTTTTCGAGGTCGGAACATCCTCCACCGAAATAATACGTCCCACCCTGATATCGAGCTGCTCGACAACGTCGTATGAAACCGGCGACTTTACAGGAGCAGCAATGAAATCCTCGTCTGCTACGAATTTCCGCATGGCCATTCATAATTCCTGATCAGCCCGCTCTTGTAAAGCCGTTGATCGTCTCGGCCAGGGCGTTGCCGAAACCCGATCCCTGATTGGAGGGCACATTGCATGTGACCGCCGGTCAACATCGGGGTCGTGTGTGCAATCCTGGAGGTATGAGCTCAGTCGCGGGTCCCTCGAATCGGCGAAAGCACTACCACCACGGTTCGTTGCGGTCGGCTCTGATCGACGCGGGCGTTGCATTTGCGCGAGAGGGCGGCCCGGACAAGGTGATCCTGCGGGAGGCGGCTCGGGTGGCCGGGGTGTCTCATTCGGCCGCTTATCGTCACTTCGCCGATCGGGAGGGGCTGCTCGCGGCAGTATCACACGTAGCGCGTAGCGAACTGTCTGCGAAGATGCGCCAGGCGATCGACAACGCTGATGATCCCGTCTTGCGCCTCGCCGCGGTCGGCACCGCGTATATCGACTTCGCCCTGACCGAACCCGGATTGTTTCGTACGGCATTCGATTCGCACCCGGATTGCAGCATCAGCGACGAAGGGCCACAGACCACCGGCAAGTTCGGGTCGCAGCCTGACGGGGCCGAACCGTTCGAAGTGCTCGGCCAAGTTCTGGACGAGGCACAGTCGGCGGGTTTACTTGCCCCGGAGCGAAGGCCGGGAGCTGCTATCGCCGCCTGGTCGGCTGTCCACGGCCTCGCCAGCCTCTTGGTCGACGGCCCTCTGTCCACGTCACGAACGGACGTCGAGTTCGCGCTCGGAGAGGTTCTCGAGCTGATCGCACGCGGCCTGCTTCAACTGCCTGCGGGTTGACGGCCGATGGTGCGAAAAACCCGCACAGCGTCCTCGCGGCTGCGAGCGGATCAGCCCGATCCGTCGATCATGGGTACTGACTGCTCAATGGCTCGAACGGCGGATCGGCAACGTACCTGGCAGTGCCGCCGGCGCCGAGGGCCGTGTCCTCGTCGGCGATGGTGACGAGGTCGACCAATTGTGCCGTCGCGATGCGCAGTTGTGCTGCGTTATAGTTGTACGGATTGTTTGCGGGCGGCGGGATCGTGTTCAATTCGCCAAAAGTCCGACTCACCCGCAAATTGGGGAGAGGCCGGCTTCGGATGCTGCTGGACCCGTTCGAATTTTTCGAAGTTCGGCATCGGCGTCACCGCGCCCACTAGCGAATTCGCGAATACACGTACGAAATTCCCTACTGTCCGTCGACACTCCGGGCCCGTGGTGTAGCGGCGGGCGATCGTCAGTATGTCTTCCGGCTCGACGCCGGCGACATCACGGACATGCGTCGTAGGTCCGCCGACAACGAATGTGCCCAGTCGGGTTTCGGCGTGATAATGATAAAGGCAGGATTGCAAGAACTCGTCGTAGCCCAGCTCTTTGGCGCCCGCGCGCACGGCTTTCACGAACATCTTCGGCGGGATGTCGATATGGCGCACTTTTCGACCGAGCGCCTCGCCGATCGCGTCCGCGATGTCCTGGCCGGAGAGCACTGTCGGCCCGGTCGGCCGATACACCATGCCGTTGTGTCGCTGCGGGTCGAGCAGTGCCCCAACGGCGACCCGTGCAATATCCTCATTCGAGGGCGGGGCATTCAGGCCCCCACCGGTAGGAAACGGCAACACCCCCATGTTGGCCGCCGTCGGGACCAGATTCATGTAATTGTCGGCGAAAAACCCTGGATTGACCGTGACGTGGGCTGTGTCGGGCATCAACTCGAACAACTCGTCGGTCAACCAGTGGCTCCTGGTCATCAACGACGGATGGTCCGGACTGGCCAGCCACTGACTCAACGTGACTACGGCCTTCACCTCCGCGCGTCGGGCAGCCACCGCAAACGCCACACTGCCGTACAGCACGTGCGGGTGGTACGGCGGATTGAGAAAAAGTCGATCGACACCCTCGAGCGCAGCCTGGATCTGCCGAATGTCGAGCATGTCACCGACCACCACCTCGGCACCCTTTGCCTTCAAGGACTCACTCCGCGAATCCGTGCGCCGAACCATCACCCTCGTCGGCACCCCTTGTTCCAACAGTTGGGTTGCTACGGCACTGCCGATCTTGCCGGCAGCCGCCGTCACCAACACTCGAGCCCGCTTCATCGGTTCTCCCTTCATGATCTCGAGCACCTCACCGTCGCCAGATGTGACCGACGGTAACTTAGGGCAGTGTTTCATTCAATGTGACCGCTGTCAACAACGCGACGCTTGTGCGACCCTGAGCCCATGAGCGTCGCGGACAGCGATCAGCCAAGTCGCTCGTCGTACCATCACAGCGGGCTACATGGCTGGCACTACAAAAATGGCAACCAAACGACAGGAGGCACGTTCCAGACTGGAGTACTAAACGGCGACGCACCGCAAGCCGGCAAGGTCAACTATGAAGCCGGTGCGCCCGGACGATTCCCCAGCCGCATTACCTACAACGTAATCGACAGTGCTCCGAAACCCTGCAAGTGTAGCGGCAACACTCACTTCGCAGACCATCAAGGGAGCGGTCGATGCCATTCTACGAAACAAAGGACGGAACGAGGCTCGCCTACGAGGACTACGGCTCCGGCGCTCCCATCGTATTCCTCTCCGGGCGCGGACTCACAGCCGATCAGTGGGAATACCAAGTTCCATTCCTCACCGACCATGGCTATCGGTGCATCATGCCGGTACGCAGAGGTCACGGTCAATCCGATCGGGCGTCGACCGGGTACGATCCCGACACGCTTGCCGACGATACCGCCAGACTTATCGAGCAGTTGGACCTCCGCGACCTGACTTTGGTCGCACATTCAGTCGGTGGCGGAGAAGCAGTACGCTATCTGCGCCGTCATGGCGATGAACGTGTTCGCGGGCTCTTGCTGTTGTCGGCCACCCTGCCCGCTCTGCAGCTGACCGAGGACAACCCGGAGGGCGCACCGGACGCGGTAATGGACGAAACGCTCGCACTGTTCGATGCGGACTACCCGAAGTGGTTCGCTGACAGGGCCCAAGGGTATTACGCCACCCATCTGGGCAATAATGTTTCTCCCGCGCTCATCGACAATGAGATCGCGCGACTGCTGTCCGCCTCGAAATGGGCCACGGCACACGTCGCACTGGAATCTTTCCGCGCCGATTTCCGAGAGGATGTACGCGCCGTGCAGGTGCCCACCCTCATAATTCACGGAGTTGCCGATCAGTCGGCACCGATCGACTTGTGTAGCCGACGTACCGCTGAACTGAAGCCCGATGCCGTTTACAAAGAATACCCGACTGCCGGCCACGGTCTGTACGTGACCCATGCAACGGAATTGAACGACGACATCCTCGACTTCGTCGAACGATAGCTCATTGAACCGGAGTCATCGCCGAGCGCGACAAACCTCTGGGTGGTGTTGGTGTCTGCGTCGCCAGGCCGACCAGTGCAGTCCGGGACTGATAGCCCGGACCAACGACGACTACCACATCTATCTCGCTGAAGACTTCACCTTCGGGAGCTTCGGCCACCTGGGAGTACATCAGGCCTGGTGGCCCGCCTCGGAAGGTGGTGTCGGGAACCGGTTCAGGAAAGGGATGAGGGCGGCCAGGTAGGAGTCGGGATCACGGCTCCACAGGTCGTGGCCTGCGCCGGGGACGGTCGCGATCTCGACCGTGGGCAGGGAGGTCTGCCATCGTTGGGCGAGTTCATCGGTAACGATGCGGCCGCGTCGGGTGCCGCGGATCACGAGTACGGGGCAGCGGAGCTCGCGCAGCCGATCCCAAAGAGGCACCTCACGGCTCTGCGCGACCACGCCGCGGACGGCGCGCTCGGGCATGCGGCTGGCGACCGGAACCCCGCGGATCTCCGATCGCAACTGCTGCTCGGCGAATTCCGGCCGCAGCCCGACATGTCGCGCGTGGTAGTCGCCGACGACCAGACCGCTGACCTGGCCCGGATGGTGCAATGCGTAGCCAAGGGCATAGGACGAGCCGCGCGAAAACGCCACCAGGATCGGTTGTTCCAGGTCGAGCGAGGTGATGACGGCACGTAGGTCACCGATGTGGTCCTCCCACGTGTAGCCGGTGCCCGGCGTGTCGCTGCGGCCCCGTCCACGCAGGTCGATCACGAGGACCCGGCGGTCGCCGAGCCTGTCGAGCAGCCACGCGTATTCATCGGCGTACTCGCCCATTCCGGGGATCACCACGGCAGGCGGCGCGGCGGACCGTCTGCCGTTGTCGAGCACGTGGAGGCGCACCTCGGCATTGTCGACGAAAACGGAGGTCTCATCGTCGCCAGGCCCGTCCTCGCCTCCGGTCGTGATCATCTGAGCCCTTTCTCGAGTGAGAGCGCCGCCCGGGCGCGTACCACCGGAAGCGATCGGCCACACCGGGCCGATCGCCGGTGATCAACACAGAGTCTGCCCGACAACCTGTTTCGCTCAGGCCGGCAGCGTCGCTCGGTCATCCGGATCGAGGCCCAGGTCCGCGAGTTCACGCTCGGCCCAGAACAGGCGGCCGGTGTACTCGCGGGGCTCGGCGCAGGAAGAGAAGTAGGTCAGCATGCGCGCGGGGACCTTCATGGGCACGGCCACGCTGTCGTCCAGGCCGGACTCCTCGACGCGCCGCATCACGATCTCGGTGGCCACCAGACCCGGCATCAGGCCGATGACGAAGATGTTCTTCCTCCCGAGTTCGGGAGCTAGGACATTGCCGAGCCGGTCCAGAGCCCGCTTACTGGCGTAGTAGCCGGGCACGGCGAGGCTGAACTCGCCGACTTTCTCGGGCTTCGGGGGCTCCTCCGGCTGCCGGAAGACCTCTCCGCTGCCCGTGGTGACATTGACGATGCGCCCGCCGCCGCGGCTTTCCATGATCGGCACCACCAACTGCATGAGCGTGAAGGGCGCATGCACGTTGACGTCGAACTGGTACATCCAATCCTCGCGGCTCAACTCCAGGAACCCCTTGTCCCAGAACCCGCCCGCGGTGGCCGCGGCGTTGTTGACCAGCACGTCCACCCCGCCGAACCGCTCGACCGTGGCGTCCACGAGATGCCGGAGATCCGCCTCGCTGGCCAGATCGGTCTGCACGGCCAGCGCGCTGGATCCCAGCTCTTCGATCTTGGCCAGCGTCTCGTTCAGAGTGCCGGGCAACCAACTGTCGGGTTCGACGGTCCGCGCGGCCAGCACCACGTTCGCGCCGCGGCGGGCGAACATGAGCGCCGCCGTTGCGCCGATGCCTCGGCTGGCCCCCGTGATGATCACAACCTTGCCGGTCAGATCCAGTTCTTGCTGTCGTTCCATGGTGCGGCACCCGCTTTCTTATTTGAACTGAGTTCAAATTGAAGATAGCACGGTGGGACGGCTGCGTATCATTTCCGCAATGGAGCCCGCCCGAACGCGCCCTGCGCCCCGTCAGCGGGCGACGCTTGTCAACGCGAGATCGCGGGAGACCCGGCGCGCACTCATTCGCGCGGCCGTGCAGCTCTGGAGCGAGGGTGATTTCGACGAGGCGTACGAGGTGAGCACCGCCGCCGACATCGCACGCGCCGCGGGAGTCAGCAAGGGGACCTTCTACTTCCACTTCGCCGGTAAGGAGGATGTCCTGCTCGAGATGAGCGCCGCGACGGCCGAGGCCATGATGGACCAGGTCGCGACCGGTATTCGGCGCGGCGTCCCGCTGCACTCGCTGATCGAGCAAACCACGGCCTCGATGGCCCGGCGCATCGTTCGTGCGCCGCGGGCAGCCGCGTTGCGCGCGGGCGCCTTGGGCTTCAGGGCACGGGCGGGTGAGGTCACCCTCTCGAGGCCCCGAGTCAGCAGCGCCTTCGAAGCGCTCGTGCGCTACGGCCAGGAATCCGGCGAGCTGAGTACCGCGGTCGACGTGGAAGAGGGTGCGGCGATGCTGTCGGCCGTGACGGTGGACGCGATCATTCGCTGGGGGGCGGGAGACCGCTCCGCGGCCTGGTTGCGACAGACATTACGTACGCGAGTGGACATCGTCTTGCTCGGAATGGGCCGCACGGACGAGTCACAACCGGATCCGGCGGCGGCCGGTCGGTAGCCGACTTCGACTGCAAGGCAATGGCTTTCGACCAGGGTTCGATGCTTACCGAATCAATGCTGCGGCCAGCATATCGGCGGCTTTCGGGTGATCGGACTTCAGCTTGGTGGCGAGAATGTACTCCACCGCGTGCAGCCGGGGATCCTCACGCCAGGCTTTGTGATACCACAGATGGGTAATCCCGGTGGGCTGTCTGACGATGTGGAGATTGTTCCATTCGCCGTATCGCGGGTCGTGGGTGATGAATTCACCGGCTCGCGGTGAATGGACGGCGTTGATTATCGGGGTCGGGGTGATGCCGTGCTCGCGCGCGATGACCGGGAGAATGCGTTGTTCGGCGAACAACAGCTCTCGCGCCAGGCCGACCTCGTGGTGAGTTCGGCCCGGGTTGCCCACGATGAACCGCGTCGCCTCCTCGACGTAGGCGTCGCGTACCCGGGTGGCTTTATCACCGAAATGGAGCAGGCTTACGTTGGCGGCGTTGAGGGTCCAGTCGCGTCCGGGGTCGAGAGTGTAGGCGTCCGGCGTTCGCAGTTCGTCCAGCGGTGGGTACCAGGTGGAAGGCCAGGTCGATTCCCAGTGGGTGAATGCGATGCCTTGGGGATCGAATTCCTGTGCCAGGCTTCGCCATACGATCAAGTCGCAGTCGAGCGACGTGAACGGAATCCGGGCGGCGCCGACGGCGAGTATGCGTGCCAGGCTGAAATACGCTTTCGGATCGACATCCAACGATCGCATCGAGGTGAACAACTGAACATCGACGTTGTCCCACAGGTCGATCAGACCGAGTTGTTCCAGATAGCGGGCATACGGTTCATCGCAGTACAACATCGCCGGTCCATGGTGCCGGCGCCATTCCGATACCGACATACACAGTGCGAGCAGTTCCAACCGGGAAAGCTCGGGCCGATCCGTCCCTCTCGGTGCCGACCACAACGCGAATACGCCGTCCATACTCCATCATTCTTCGAGAAAAAAGGGGGCCTCTTCCGGCGTCGCATGTCGACCAGACTCCCCGCCGACGCCCTCTCCTGGCTGCACGCCTGTCAAGGTAGCGCGGATCTGTACGTGTGGCGCATGTGGGTCACGAGACCAGCCGGCAATTGTCCGCGCGGACAACCGATGACGGTTAGGACGCCGCCGGTAGGTCGGAGAAGTGCACGTCGTGAGCCACGGCGGTCACCTCGAGACCGTCGGCGCTCGGCTGGATGGCCGTCAACCGCGCGCCGAGCGGCAGTCGCTGCAGCGGCACGGTGAAGGTGAGGGCCTGGCGCAGCGCCGACAGAGACAACGTCGGCCCGCCGGCCCTGGCCTGCACCGAGACCGGAGTGACCTTGATGCCGTCGTCGGTCGGTGCGACGGTGACGACGACCGTCGCGGGCACCGGGATCCCCTCGACCTTGAACGTCCCGCTGACGTGCAACCCGTCCGAGCCGTTGGTGATCGACTCCACTCCCGATGGCGCGTAGCCGCGCACGGTGTCGTAGGGAACCAGGGCAGTCGCCGACGCCGTGGCCGCGACAAGGTTCGACGTCCGGTTGTGAATGACGTCGCTCAGCGGCGCGGAAACGTCGGTCAGCGTGACATCGAGGTCATGGACGGAGATCCCCTGCCCGCTCCAATCGCCGACCCGGATGTCGATGTCGTGATACTTGCCGCTGACCGCCTGCGTCAGGAACGGGATGCCGCGGATGCTCACACTCGGTTGCCGCGCCAGGTTGTACTCGGCGGCGACCTTGCGGCCGATCTCGTTCTGCGCCAGCACGACCCCGACCCGATCGCCGACAACCAGCGCAATCGCCAGCACAACGATCAATGTCAGTAATCCACGCATGCACTCACCCGCTCAGCCATTCCCCCATCATGCCGTCTTGCACCGACCGGCGAGCGGCGCGGGGAGATCGTCTGTCACTCATGCGACACAGCACGGTAATTGCGTGCCACCACGGTCAGGCAGGCGATTGCCACCAACGCGCCGGCCACCAGCATCACCGGATATCCGATGCCCGCGCTCTGGTTCAGGTACGCGAACAGAGCGGGCAGGCCGAATCCGATATAGCTGACCGAGTAGAAGACCGCGTTCAGCCCGGCCAGGTCGGCGGGACCCGCGAGGCGTTCGATCTCCTGCAGCCCGGCGACCAGACCGATGCCGTTTCCGCACCCCAGCATCACCGCCGCGATCAGCGCCACCCACAGCGTCAGCGTGGCGGCGGCGCACGCGGCGACGGCCATTCCGACGGTCACCAGGGTCAGCGCGATCACCGCGATGCGAGCCGTGCCGGGGCGGTCGATGCGCCGGGCCACCGATTGAACGGTGAACCCGCAGCCCAGGGTGAGCACGGTGAGCACGGCGGAGAACGCGATCGGCACCCCACGGACCTTGCCCATCAGCAACGTCGGCAGGACCGCGTACGCCGTGCCCACCGAGGCGAACACCCACACCGCGACCGGCAGAGCCACACACAGGAACCGGCGATGACCCGATACCGGAATCTTCAGATCGTCGATCAGGCGACCCGGATTCGACGGCCGCGACACCGTCTCCGGAACACGCGTCACCCACACCGCGGCGATCACGCACAACACCACGTTGACCAGGTACGCGAGCGTATTCGGCCAGGGCGCCCACTGTGCCAGGACCCCGGCGGCGCCCGCACCCAGCGCGAACCCCGCGGTCAGGCTCATCGCCGACCGGCGCGCGCCGCTGCCGACGACGCCCGCGGATGCGTACGGCGGCTGGGACAACTCCTTCACCCAGCTACCGCCCACGGCCATCGCCAATCCCAGAGCCACACCGCACAACACCCGCCCCAGCGACAGCAGCGCCACCGAATCGGCGCCGACGGCCAGCAACACCGACCCGGCCGCACCGATCAGCGGCGCCGGGCGCATGAGCCGGCGGCGCCCGAAACGGTCCGACAGCGGCCCGCCGATCAGCAGCGCGGGCACGATGCCGAGAACGTAGTCGAACAGCAGCACATCCACGGTGGTCACCGACAGCCCGTGACTCTTGTACATCACCAGCAGCGGCGTGAATTCGTTTCCGCCCCAAGCGATCGCGAACATCGCCGCGGCCGCGCCCCACCATGTGCGCGCCGCAACACCCGATTCGGCCGGTTGCTCGGCCAGGATCGCCGATCTCGTCATCACAACCCCTTCAATTCCACCTTGTGCACACCCGACAGATGCTCGGCGAGCGACGCGGCGAAGCCGTCGGCATCACCGGCCGCGACCTGATCCGCCAGGCGGGAATGCTGCTCCACGATATGGTCGGCGCTGCTCGAATGACTGTGCAAGGCAACACTGTTCATGCGTCGCTGCCGCTCCCGCAGGGAGTCGTAGAAGCCCGTCAGCAATGGATTTCCCGCCGCGACGACGAGCACGCGATGGAATTCGGTGTCCATCGCGGCGAACTCGTCGAGATCACCGGCGGCGGCCAGCTCGCGCTGGTGCGCGACAACCTCGCGCATCGCCCCGGCAACCGTGCCGCGCTCCGCCTCGACCAGCGCCCGCACGGCGGCCGTCTCCACCACATACCGGGCGTGCAGCACATGTTCGGCCTCCCCCATCGGAACCGGCACCACCAACGCGCCCCGCTTGGGGTACAGCTTCATCCACCCCTCGGTCTCCAGCCGCAGAAACGCCTCCCGCACCGGAGTACGCGAAGTACCCAGATCCGCCGCGATCTCCCCCTCGCTGACCAGCTCCCCGCCCGGCAGCGCCCCGGCCAGGATCCGCTCCTTGACCTCTCGATAGGCTCGCTCGGCCGATGAATACGTCTTAGACACAAGATGCATCTTAGACGCTGGGAGGTTGCGGTGATCCTTCGGGGTTGCGGCCGTCGGCGGCCTCGAAACGGCCGCTACCTCTGCGTACCTACCCACAACGACCGTCCTGCACGGGATGCGGGCACATGCGAGGCCGATCCGGCTGGCATGTTCGCCGACACTGCACCCTGCCCGCCGATCATCTGCCGCCTCGGTGATACCGAGCGTCTGCGCTCGGGATTGCTGGAGCAAGGATTTTCCGGTGGACTACGAGGGGCCGCGCACTGAATCGAGACCGGCGCGCGACGGATACGGACGAACCGACTGCTATGGCATCAACCGGAACGGTCTATCGACGGTCCGGTCCGATCACGAAATTGCCGTGACCGCTGTGCCTGGTCGAGGCCGTGTACTGGGAATCAGGCTGTCGAGAGCGACGATTCAGGCCAGGTTCTGCTCGACGAATGATTGTGTCGCTAAGGGTGACTGGCTTCGTAGCCGATTGATTACCCTGCGCTGCATAAAGGTTAGCGGAACAGGTCGAGGACCGGTCTCCCCGAAGACCGGTCCGGACTGTGCGCGGTCGCTCCGTCATCGACCCGGCGCTGGAGGGTAAGCGCCGACAACGAGCACCGAAGCTGTTGTCGGCATTGAACTTTCACCCAGTCGTTGACGTGCGGATCGCACTTACGAGAT
The DNA here is from genome assembly GCF_019038435.1 of Nocardia alni. Classification (GTDB taxonomy): domain Bacteria; phylum Actinomycetota; class Actinomycetes; order Mycobacteriales; family Mycobacteriaceae; genus Nocardia; species Nocardia alni. The sequence goes on along the minus strand of NZ_JAGPOX010000003.1, from coordinate 117,704 downwards.
CAGTTACCCGGGGGCAGCAGCGGGTTGGTGTCGCCGGGCTGACCGGGACGTCCCTGACCGGGACCACCGGGCTGACCCGGCTGACCGTGACCGGGTCCACCAGGCTGACCTTGACCGGGACCACCAGGCTGACCCGGACGCCCCTGACCCGGACCACCCGGCTGACCCGGACGCCCTTGACCAGGCCCACCGGGCTGACCCGGCTGACCCGGCTGACCGGGACGACCAGGCTGATTCTGCCCGGGCCCACCGGGATGTCCTTGGCCAGGCCCACCGGGCTGACCGGGACGCCCCTGACCGGGACCACCAGGCTGACCGGGACGTCCTTGCCCCGGCCCACCCGGCTGACCGGGCTGGCAGTTCGGAGCACCCTGGCAACCACCAGGCTGCGGGCCCTGCTGCTGATACCCCGGGGATACCGGAGCAGCCAGCGCCGGAGCAGCCAGCGCCGCGATCGGGGTAACAACCAGCGCACCCGCGACAGCGATTCGCGCCGCGAGGCGGACACCGCGGTTTTGTGTCATGGAAACACCTTTCCAAGTAGGGAATGTTCCGATGACCAGCCAACCGGCGAACGCTATGTCGCCGTTAGGTCCCAGCTTGGAATCAGCTGTAGCGCCGCCTCAGCCCACCAGCAGCACGAGCTTCCCGCGCACGCCGCCCTGTTCACCCACCCGGTGCGCCTCGGCGACCTCGGCGAGCGGGAAGGTCTGCCCGACCGGGAGCGAGAAACGTCCGGAATCGATCAACTCACCGATCTGGCCCAGCGCGTGGAGCGCGCGGCCGGAATCCCCACGGCTGAACCGCACTCCGTACTCCTGAGCGCCGCCGAAGTCGGCGATGGTGATGACATGCTCCGCACCACCCGCGAGCTCGATGAGCTCGGGCAGGACCCCGCTTCCGGCGACGTCGAGCGCCAAGTCGACACCGTCGGGCGCAAACGCGCGAACCCGCTCGACCATGCCCTCGCCGTAGGCGACGGGCTCGGCCCCCAATGAGCGAAGGTATTCATGGTTCGCCGGACCGGCGGTGCCGATCACCCGCGCCCCGCGCACGACCGCGAGCTGGACCGCGGCACCACCGACGCTCCCGGACGCGCCGTTGATCAGCACCGTACGAGCACTCCCGACGCCGAGCTGGTCGAGCGCGCGAGTGGCCGTCTCCACGGCCGCGGGCAACGCGGCAGCCGCGGCGAAGTCGAGCGACGGCGGGATCGGCGCGTAATAGGACAGCACCGCCAGCTCGGCCTGCGCGATCCCCTCGGCGTTGACGCCGAATACGCGATCGCCGATGGCCACATCCATAACACCCTCGCCGAGCTCGTCGACCACGCCGGCCGCCTCGTGCCCCAGCGTCTGCGGAAGATCCGGGTCCATCAGCCCTTGGCGCTTCTTCCAGTCGCTGGCGTTGACACCGGCCGCGCACACCGCGATCCGGACCTCGCCGGGTCCTGGATGCCGATCGGGGAGATCAACGATCTCCAAGACCTCCGGCCCTCCGAACCGGGTAAAGCGGACTGCCTTCATGATTCGCTCCGATCTGGACTCGAGGACGGCGTCGGCACAGCCGGCCGCCGTCAGTCTGCCAGCCATCCGCACGCACCCCGCCAATGCTCCGCGTGTCGCGAATGACGCCTGCTTCCGGCTCGAGCGCCTCGGCGGAATCAGAGCGAATCGGCGACGGGTTCGGTGGCGTAGTGGCGCATCGTCTCGACCTGCCGCTGGGGCGTCAACTCCTTACCTCGCGCGATCATGTCGCGAAGATCGCGGAACACCGCATCCTGATCACCGGCGTCAGCAGACCAGGAGGAATCGGCGCGGCCATGAACGAAGACGACCGCGCCCGCCGCTATCCCGACGCGACAGCCGCCAACGGCGTAAATATCGCGAAATATGCACGTGCACAGACTATTTCCGTATTCGCACTGCGCGATGGCGACCTGTCCGACTCGGATGAACCAGCGCGACTAGTGGATCAAGCCGTCGATGCGCACGGTCCGATCAGCGAGGGAGGGCGGTTCGTTCCTGATCCGGCTCACGCCGGTCCGAGGAGATCCCATCTGTTACCGGCGATGTCGAGGAAGACCACGACTCGCCCATATGGCTCGGTGCGGGGTTCGCCGACGAATTCCACACCCGCACTTGCCATTCGATGGTACTCCGCGTCGAAATCGTCTACCCGGAGGAAGAATCCGACGCGACCGGCGACCTGATCGCCCACCGCGCGAAGTTGCCGGTCACCGTCGGCTCGGGCGAGCAGGATGCCGGTGGTCGCGCCCGGTGGTCGTACGACGACCCATCGCTTCGGCCGGCCGTCGTTCGTCGTCAAGGCGGGCGAATCCTCGATCAGCTCGAAACCGAGGACCCGGACGAAGAAGTCGATCGCGGGGTCGTACTCCGCCACTACGATGGCGATCAGTTCCAGGTGCACAACGTGACCGTACACCTCGAGAATTCCGGTTCTATCGTTCCAATATCGAAGGGCGGCCGGTATTTTCGATGCGAACGAGGTAGCATCGCCCGGACGAATCAGGGCTCGAGGGGAGCGCCGCATATGGCGAAACAGGTTCCGACGTCACGACTGGCCCGCGGGTCGAAGGTGGGAATCGTGGCCGCCGCCCAGGCCGTCCGCAAACGCCGTACCCGACTGTCCATGATCGGCCGGTCCGAACAGGTGCGCGCGCGCCTCGCCGACGAGTCGGCCCTGGAAATGGCCGAACAGCTGGTCCAGGTGCTCGGCGAGATGAAGGGTCTGGTGATGAAACTGGGGCAGTTGCTGTCGCTGTTCGACATGGATCTCGTGCCCCCTTCTCGCCGCGAGTCGTTTCAGCGCACGCTGTCGGCGCTGTTCGACCAGGCGCCCGCGGTCGAGTTCGACGCGATGCGCCAGGTCATCGAGGAGGATCTCGACGCACCGCTGGGGACGTTGTTCGCCGAGTTCGATCCGGAACCCGTCGCCGCGGCATCGATCGGACAGGTCTACTGGGGCAGGCTGCACGACGGCACCGAAGTGGCGGTCAAGGTGCAGTACCCCGGGATCGACGCGGCCGTACGCGCGGATCTGCGAAACCTCGGCATGCTGCGGATGATGTTGCATCAGGCGCTCCCGGGTTTCACCCCCGGGGTGCTCAACGAACTTCGCATGCAGTTCGAGGGGGAAATCGACTACACCGCCGAGGCGCAGACCCAGCGCCACGTCGCCAACATCTTTGCCGACCACCCGTTCATCACTGTGCCGCAAGCGTTTCCGGAGCACAGCAGCCGCCGTGTGCTGGTGACCGAATACTCGCCCGGCATCAGCTTCGACTCGATACGCACGCTTCCGGAAGCCGACCGCGACCGCATCGGCGAGATCATCTACCGCTTCTACGTCGGCTCGATGTTCCGGCTCACCGAATTCTGCGGCGACCCGCATCCGGGCAATGTGCTACTGGCCCCCGACGGCCGGGTGGTATTCGTGGATTTCGGCATGTACAAGCGAATGGACAAGGCGCACATAGATTTCGAGGCCACCTGTCTACGCGCCGCCGCCGAGGACCGATACGACGACCTCTACCAGTTGATGGTGAACCGCGGCGTCATCCAGGACCAATCCACCGTGACTGCCGAGGACTGCTACACCTACCTGCTGTCCGCGACAGAATGGTGCCTGGTCGACGACGACCTGCCGATCACTCCCGAACTGGCCTGCGACGCCTTCCTCCAGATCATCGATCCACGAGTCAAAGAGTTCACCGAAATGCGTCACCAGAACATGCCGCCGGAACACCTGTTCTCCCGCAGAGTCGACCTGTGGACCTGCGCCACCCTCGGCCAACTACGCGCCACCGCGAACTGGCACCGAATCTCCCGCGAATGGCTCTACGGCGACGAGCCGGCCACCGAACTGGGCCGCCAGCACCAAGCCTGGGCGAGCCGCAACCCGTCCCGGAAGGTCTGAGCGTTATTCCTGTGCACCCTCCGGGAGCGAGTCCGCCGCCCCACGCCGTACACGCACCGAACCATCCAAATGCAGAACCACCAGATGCGTTGCAGCCGCAGCAAAGTTGGCCCGACAGAGAGATCGCTCTGCGTGGACTCATACAACGAATCCCAGCCCAATCCCGCACTGGTACGAGCCGGTTCGATCCAAGACGTCGCACCTGCCCGGCGCCTCCGAACTACCCTTGTGGTCGTCCAGGAGTCCGCACAGCATCCACGTAATGACAGTTCCTCGAAATAGTGAATACACCATGATAGATATGTGGCTTCCGATTCTCCCGACCTGGTGACCAACCTGCGCGAGTCTCGGTTATGGCGAGGCATGTCTCAGGCTGATGTCGCCGCGAGCCTCGGCACGACGCAATCTGCCATCGCCCGGCTCGAATCAGGGACCGCAGATCCTCGTTTGAGCAGTATCGCTCGTTACTCCGAAGTCGTTGGTCTCCAGCTGAACACGCAGACTGCCGCCAATGACCCATCGTTGGAGCGCACCGCCATCGAGGTACGTACTTCACTCACCAACGCTGGCCCCAGCGAAGCACTACGACAGGTTGTCCAATTCCTCGACGACATCGCAATACTCGACAACCAGGCCGTCCGGCATGCGATCATGACCGAACCTGACACTGTCGGTGATCGTCGCTGGGACGCACTCTTGGCCGGCATCGCCGAGTACGTAAGCCGTCGCTCCAACCTGCTGGTCCCCGGATGGGCAACTGCTCCCGGCCGCTTTCTCCAACGGTTCTGGTTCGTCATCGAAGATATCCTCGGTCGACCCGCGCCGGGTTTGGCCGTCGCCGCATTCACCTCCGCACCTCCGGAACTGTCCAGTCGTGGCGTATTCCTCGACCAATCGTCCCTGGTGAGCGTATGAGCGGCCTACTCGACCGCGATGCCATAATCGCCCTGCTGACTGAACTCGGTAACGCATTAGCAGCAGAAGGCGAGCACGCCGACCTTTTTCTCGCCGGCAGCGAGTCTATGGCTTTGGCATACAGCACTCGCCGCGCAACCCGCGATCTCGATGCCGTCTTCGAACCCAAGCAAGTCATCTACGCGGCAGCCGAAAACATCGCCCGCACACACGGTCTCGCAACCGACTGGCTCAACGATGCCGTCAAGGGATTCCTCCCCGGCACCGATCCGAACGCCACCACCCTATTCGAGCACCCTGGCATCAGTGTCCGAGTCGCCTCACCTCCCTACTTGTTCGCCATGAAAGCTGCCGCCGCCCGCATCGAGCGTGACGCCGAAGACCTGCAATATCTCTACCGGCTCTCCGGCTTTCGTTCCGTGGACGAAGCACTCGACTGCGTCACCCAGTACTACCCACCCCATCTCCTCACTCCCAAAACCGAACTCATACTTCGCGAACTCTTGGAGACCTGAAGCACGGTGTACCGCCATCGACTTGCACGAATTCCTCTGACCGTGTCAGCGGCACAGCCAGGGAGAGACGCGAAGATCTACTACTCGGGTGATCGCGACGACGGCAACAGCGACAGCATGCTTCACCCCCACCGCCATCCGGACCCGAGACAACATCGCCGCCGTCGTGATGGACAGCGAGGATGCTCGGTTCGTCATCATCATGGAAGGCGACGACGGACTAGCCTTCGCGATCGCCCGAGCACACCGCGACAGCGAGCCGGAGGTGTACGTGCACACGCGGGACGGCCGACGGGTGCTCGCCCGGCACTGAACGCGAAAACGACACTGCGCGAAGCACTTCAGCCCATCGACTTGGCCCCGTCGATGGCCTCACGGATGATGTCGGCGTGGCCGGCGTGCTGGGCGGTCTCGGCGCTGATGTGCATCAGCACTCGCCGGATCGACCAGTGGGTGTCGCGGAACCACGGTGCCGCGGGCAGCTCGCAGGTGGCGTCCAGATCGGGGAGGGTGGCGACCATGCCGTCGGTCCGGTGGGCCACCTCGTCGTAAGCGGCCAGTATTCCGGCCAGGGTGTCATCCGGCAGCATCCGGAACTCGTCGACGCGGCGGGCGAAATCCTCCTCGGTCATGTCGTCGAAGTCCTTCATCGACTTGCCTCCCAGGATGAGGTCCGTCCACCCCCGCTCGACCGAGGTCACGTGCTTGATCAACCCACCCAGGCACAACTCGCTGGGAGTCGGGCGCGCCGCGAGTTGCGCGTCCGACAGATCGCGCGTGGTGAAACGCAGGAAGTGCCGGGCCCCCGCGAGCTCCACGAGCAGGTCGGCGCGTTCGCCGGAGAGGCTGGTCATCGGGTCGCTGAGGGTGGAGATCTCGGCCATGGTGTGCACCTTCCATCGAGGGGTGTTTCGTTTGGTTCAAGAACCACGCTATGTCCCATAGCGGTCACTTTTTGACCTGAATAGAACGACAATCGAAAATATGGCGAATACGAGCACGCGGACGTTGCGCCTGCTGTCCCTGTTGCAAACCCACAAGTACTGGCCCGGCGTCGAACTGGCCGAGCGGCTCGACGTTTCGGCGCGAACCCTCCGCCGGGATGTCGATCGCCTGCGTGCTCTGGGATACCCGGTGGATGCGCGCCGCGGAGTCGACGGCGGCTACCAGCTCGCCGTGGGCGCGGCACTCCCGCCGTTGATGGTCGACGACGAAGAGGCGGTCGCGCTGGTGATCGGCCTCCAGGCCGCCACCGGTATGACCGCGGCCGACGTGGCGGAATCATCGGTGCGGGCGCTGGCCAAACTCGTGCAGGTGATGCCACTGCGGCTACGACGCCGAGTGGAGGCCCTCAGGGCGATGACCCTGGCAGGCAGCTGGCCCGGCCAACCAAGCCCCGCCGTCGACACCACAGTGCTCACCACGATCGCCCTGGCCTGCCGTGACACCGAGCGTCTACGTTTCACCTATACGGCAGCCGACAGCCGCCGAACCGAGCGGCACGTCGAGCCACACCGCCTGGTCTCATTGGGCCGCCGCTGGTACTTCGTGGCCTACGATCTCGTCCGCCACGATTGGCGCAGTTTCCGGGTAGATCGAATCACCGACCTCGCAGGCGACGGTACCCATTTCCGCCCCCGCGATCTCCCAGCCTCCGATGCCGCCGAGTTCGTCCGATCCGGCTTGGACAACCTGCCCAAGCCCTACCTCATCGAGGTCCTGGTCGACGCCCCCGCGGACACGATTCGCGAACGGATAGGTCGCTGGAGCACAATCCAGGAACTCGATCCGACCCACTGCCAGGTCTCGATGACCGCCGATTCACTGGACTGGCCCACGATGGCCCTCGGCATGATCAACGCCGATTTCCGAATCCTGGAACCCCCAGAGCTGGTCAGGCAGGTCCGAAATTGGGGCGAGCGTTTCCGGCATGCGTAGCCGAGCCGGTTGTCAGCACGCATTCCACCTGCAGCTCACTGGAACATCACCAGTTGGCCAGCGCGAACGGTCGGCTCACCACCGGGTCGTCCGGGAACTCGTTGGTAGGGCTTGCCTTCGGCCGTATCTGCATGGTCTGATATTTATAACGCGCGATTGGTCTGATGTTTATAGTGTTCAACTGACTAGTGAACCCGGCTCGGCGGCGCTTCGGGACCGGCGGGCCTCGGCAGAGACCCTCGGCAGGCGATCGGCACCAGCAATGAGGCAGGTGGAGATGACCGGAGTGATGACGGGGGCTGCCGGGTCATCGGCGGCGTGGCCGGAGCCCGGTCCGGAGCAGCACACGGCCGCCCGGGCCGCGCTCACGGTCGCGCTACGCCGACTCGACACCGCCGGGTCGACCGCCGAACTGCAGTCGCGAGCGCCCGCCGAGCTCGCCGCCGCGTGCGGCTTCACCCGGGCAATGGTGTCGGCGGTCCGAGGGTCGCGCTGGGTGCCGCTGTGCCTGCACACGCGTGAGGACCTCGACCCGGCGGCCGCGGCGTTCCGTTCCTATGTGACGAGCGGTGCGGAGATCCCGCTCGTCACCATGCTCGCCGAGACCGAGATGGTCCGGCGGCGCACCGCCGTGCTGGTGCCGCCCGGGTTGCTCGAGCGGCGGGCGTTCCGCCCGATCATCGAGGTCGCCCGCAGCGCAGCCTATGTGGCGGCGCCGGTGGTCGCGGAGGGCCGCACCATCGGCTTTCTGCACGCGGACCGGATCGGACAGGCTCGGATCGTCGACGAGGAGGACCGGCTGCTCATGCGGGCGTTCGCCAGCGAGTTCGCCGTCCTCTACCAGCGCATCTGGTGGTCCGAGCGTGTTGCCGAGCGGACCCGCTGGGCTGCCGACGAGATGCGGCGGGCCGCCGACGTGCTGTGGGGGCTCGCGGCGCCACCGCCCCCGGACGCCGCTCGGCTCGAGCCGAGCGCGCCGGGGCACGCCGACACCCCGCTCACCGCCCGTGAACGCGAGGTGCTCGGACTGCTCGCGGAGGGGGCCACGAACCGGATGGTCGCCCACCGACTGCACCTGTCGGAGGACACAGTGAAGACGCATGTGCGCAGCGTCCTGCGCAAGCTCGGCGTGACCTCGCGCAGTGCCGCGGTGGCGCAGTACTGCGCCACGGGCCGGCCCTGGTGACCGGGGCCGACCGGTGGGCGCGGCTCGACGACGCCCTAACGGTGCTGCGGGACTGCCGCTCCGCGGAGGATCTGGCCCGGTGCGCGGCGCCGGCCGCGGTCGCGGGATCCGGGGCGCTCGCCGCCGAGGTATTGGCCCTCGACGTGCCTACCGCCGAGGCGTCGGTGGGGCAGCCGAGCGTGGTTCCGCGGATGTGGAGCCGGGCCGGCCCGTCGGCGCTCCTCGACGACCTGGGCCTCGGTGTCCGCCGCACGCTCACCGCAGGTGGCCGGGTCTATGGGGAGCTGCGGGTGATCGGCGGCACGGAGGGGCGGCCGCCCGCCCCGGACCTCCTCGACACCTTCTCCGCCGCCCTCGCCTCCATGATCGCGCTCACCGAGGTCTGGCAGCGCGCGGAGGATATCGAACGCGCACTGGAACGGCTGGCGTCCAGGCTCACCGGGCACGTGGACTCTGCCCTGGAGCTGGCCGGTCCGCCGCCTCGCGTCGATCCTGGCCCTGTGCGCGACCAGCTCACGGCCCGGCAACGGGAGGTGCTCGCGTTGCTGCTCACCGGCCTATCGAACGCGGAGATCGCGGATCGGCTCGTCGTGTCCGTGTCGACGGTGAAAAGTCACGTGCGGGCGATCCTGCGGGCGGGCGGGGCTGTCAACCGGGCCGAGGCGATCGCGCGGCTGAGCCGCTCCGTTGCACCGCGCCGCTACGACAACGTGTTGTAGCGGCGGCGCAGCTCGGTCTTGAGGACCTTGCCCGCCGCGTTGCGGGGCAGGCGGTCCAGCAGCTCCAGCCGGCGCGGTAGCTTGTAGCGCCCGATCCGCTCAGCGGCGTGCGACCGGAGCTCCTCCAGGCCGACCGAGGCGCCGGGCCGGGGCACGACGACGGCGCAGACCCCTTCGCCCCACCTCTCGTCGGGCGTGCCGATCACGGCGACCTCGGCGACGGCGGGATGGTCGAACAGGGCCTCCTCGACCTCGGCGGGGTAGACGTTCTCCCCACCGGTAATGATCATGTCCTTGATCCGGTCAGCGACGAACAGGAAGCCCTCCTCGTCGAGGTGGCCGCCGTCGCCCGTGCGCAGCCACTCCCCGTCGAAGGCCAGGGCGGTGGTCTCGGGGGCGTCCAAGTACCCGGGCGTGACCGTGGGCCCGCGGACCTCGATCTCGCCTGTGGTCCCGGGGGCCACCGGGGTGCCTGCCGCGTCGACGATCCGCAGGTCGCACAGCAGCACGGCACGTCCAGCCGAGCCCAGCTTCCGCTCGGCGTGCTCGGCCGTAAGGAACGCCGCGACCGGTGCGGCCTCGGTCAGCCCGTAGCCCTGGGCCAGGTCGACCCCGCGGGCCTGGAAACGGCGGAGCAGCCCGATGGGCACGGGCGCGCCGCCGGTGATGATCAGCCGCAGGGTCGACAGGTCGGCGTCGGCGAACCCGGGCAGGGCGGACACGGTCTCGCACATCATCGGGACGCCGAACATCGTCGTCACGCCCTCAGCCTCCAGATCGCCCAGCACCGCGGCCGGGTCGAAGGACTCGTGGATAACGAGTCGTCCGCCCTTGATCCAGGTCGCGAGGGTGGTCACGTTGAGCGCGCCGATATGGAACATCGGAGCACAGACGAGGGAGACGTCGTCGGAAGCGATGTCCAGGGCCAGGATGACGCCGATGTTGTGCCACCACAGGTTGCCGTGGGTGAGTACGACACCCTTAGAACGGCCGGTCGTCCCCGATGTGTACATGATCAGGGCCGGGTCGGTCTGTTCGACAGGGACGCGCTCCTCCAACGGGGGAGTGGCCGCGACGAGCTCGTCGGCCTCCTCCCAGTCGGCGACGGGGTCACCTGCCCCGATCCGAAGGAAGCGGCGCACGGGGATCGCGGCGCGCAGCTCGTCGATCACAGCGGTGTGCGCGGTGTCGGCGAGCACGGTGTGAACCCGGGAGTGGTCGATCGCGTACGTCAGCTCGGGGCCCGCGAACCGAAAGTTGAGCGGCACGAGGACCGCGCCGAGGTCGGCCGTTGCGAACAGCGCGTCGAGGATCGCGGGATGGTTGAGGCCGAGGTAGGCGACCCGGTCGCCCTTGCCCACCCCGCCGTCGGCGAGGACCCGGGCCAGCCTTCGCACTCGGTCATGGACGTCGGCGAAGGTGGCCGTCCGGCCACGGAAGGTGACGGCGGGCCGCTCGCCGGAGATCCGGGCCCGGCGTTCCAGCAGGCCCGCGAGGCCGACATCGGCTGGTGTCGGCAGCACGCCCGCACCGGCGGCGTCGCCGAGGGGGGAGGTGGTGTTGGTCATAGCGTCAGCCCACCAGGCCAGCCGCGGCGCGGCCAAGGAACTTCCTCCCGATCAGCGAGAAACCCCCTCCATTGGGACGAGGCGCGCGCCTCCGGTGGCCTGTGAGAATGGTCTCCGGAGCGCCCTCCCGCCCCCGGCGGGCAGCTGCCACCTCTCACCGACGAGTAAGGACCACCATGACGACGACCGTTTCGAGCGATACGCTCACGGCCTATCCACAGCGCTATCTCGACGCGTGGAATCAGCGGGACATCGCGACCGCCCTGCGGGTCGTGCACCCGAAGGTCTCCTGGGTCGACCCCCTTCTCCCCGAGCCCCTCACCGACGCCGACGGGGCTGCCGCCTTCTTCGCGGGTGCGTGGCAGGGATTCCCGGATCTACGGTTCGAGGCCGTGGGTGCACCCTTGGTCGACGCGAAGGCCGGACGCGTCGCCTCCGCGTGGCGGATGACCGGGACGCACCTCGGGGAGTTCCCACCCGGTGTGCCGGGCACGGGCGGCTCCTTCGTCCTCGATGGGGCCGACGTGTGGGAGGTCGACTCCGAGGGACGCGCGGTGTCGGTCCAGGCCTTCTACGACTCCATCGCCCTGCTGCGGGCGATCGGGCTCGGCTGAGGGGGCCGTGATGCGTACCGAGACTGTGGACGTCGTCATCGTCGGCGCGCGCTGCGCCGGCTCCGCGGCGGCCGTCCCCCTTGCCAGGGCCGGGCACCGCGTCGTCGTGGTGGACAAGGCCCGGTTCCCGTCGGACACGATGTCGACCCACGTTCTGGTCCCGAACGGCGTCCAGGAGCTGGCCTTCATGGGGGCGTTGCCGGGCATCCTGAAGCTGAATCCCGCGCGCAGCCACTATCTCACCTTGCAGGACGGGGACCTGGAGGTCCGCGAGCGGTTCCGCCGGTTCAGCGGCATCGACTACGCGATCTGTGTGCCGCGTGACCAGCAGGATGCGGTTCTGGTGGAGGCCGCCCGCGCGGCCGGTGCCGAGGTGCGGGAGCGGACCCACGTCGAGGACGTCCTGCGTGAGGACGGCCGCGTCGTGGGCGTGCGCTGCCGTGACCGAGACGGGCAGTACGAGGTCCGCGCGTCCCTGATCGTCGGCGCCGACGGCAGGCGGTCCCGGATGGCCGCGGCGGTCGGCGCATGGACGCCGTACCGTGCGTCCCGCAACGGCCGCGGGTTCGTGTTCCGCTACCTCGACGACCCGCTGGGCCCCGACGCGCCGGATGCGCTGCAGATCTTTCGGGCGGAGGGGGACCAGGTCCTGGTCCTGCCGTCCTGCCCCGTGGGCCGGACCCTGGTGGTGAACATGACCGCCGCGGAGGCGGTCCCGGCGTACCGCCGGGGCGTCGAGGGCGAATGGGCCCGCATGATCGACCGCAATCCCGCGTTGAAGGCACGGATCGACGGGGCGACGAACCTCAGTAGTCTGCGCAGCACCACGGACCTGTCGTCCTACTACCGGCGCTCCTCGGGCCCAGGGTGGGCACTGGCGGGCGACGCGGGCCATTTCAAGGACCCGGTGACCGGCAACGGCATGCGCGACGCAATGAAGTTCGGCCGGCTGCTCGGCGAGGCCGCGGCCGCGAGTCTGCACGATCCGGTCGAGTTGGACGCAGCCCTGCTGGCGTGGGAGGCGGCTCGCGACGCGGACACCATCTCCACGTACCACTGGGGCAACCGGGAGAGCCGCCCCGGCCCGACCAGTCCATTGGTCCGCGAGGTGCTCCGGACCTTCGCCGGGGACGACCGACCGAACCTGTCGGACACCTTCAACCGTGCGCGCCCGGTCGAGGCTGTCATCAACCCGGCACGGCTGACCCGCGGACTGGTCCGGGCACTGCGGGCGCCGGGTGCGGACCGCCACGCGATCTGGCGGGAGCTGCGCGTCGAGCTCCCGATGGAGATCGGCCTGCGCCGGCATCGCCTGATCGACGGCTTCCGCTCCACCCGCCCGGTCGCCACCGAGCGGGCGGGCTGGTCGATCGGCGATGGGGAGCCGCGAGCGGTGTCCCCGCAGGACCAGCCGGTGTAGCCGACGGCCGCGGGTCGACGGTCCCCGTCGCGCAGCGTCGCTACGGCCGCGACGTCGCCGGTGAGCTCGGGATGTCACCGACGCACCGCAACACCTACGCCAACGCGCTGAACCGTTGCGCCACGGGCGATTACCGCGACCGGATAGCAGCGGCATGTTTCGCCTACGCCGCGAGCACCGGTGGGCTCGCATTGGTGATCTACGACGTCACCACCTTGTACTTCGAGGCCGAGACCGAAGACGGGCTGCGCAAGGTCGGCTACTCCGAAGAACGCCGTGTCGACCCGCGGATCGTGGTCGGTTTACTGGTCGATCGGAACGAGGCCGAGAAGCACACGATCGGGCCGATCATCGGGCAGTGTTGACCTGCCCCATTGGATGGGTTCCGGTCGCTGTGGCCAACTGACAGCGCGGATGGTGCTCGCCCATGCCCAGAACCCCGCACGGTCCAGGCTGGTGTACTGCCAACGGTTGCAGCAGGGCGCAAACCGCCCATACCACAGCTCGGTTCAGGCTGCACGCAGGAGAGTGCGGCGCACGCCTACGCTGACACGAAATCCGCTGGCGCGCGCCGACTCGAGAGAGCATTCTTCGCCTCCGCGTTCGCCGCCCTTCACGACTCCGCCAGCCATGCCTACTACGCCCGCAAACGTGCCGAGCACCGCTACCGGCTCCCGCTCAGCAGGCGGATAGGCATACCCAACCGGCAGCAACTGATTCCCACCAACCGCAAGCAGCGCCCCACCGGGAGGGCGACGAGAATCACCCTAAGGGTCGATGTGATCCTCGACACGTCAGCGGAGTATGAGTTCAGGCGGGCGCCCCAACCACTCCCGTCACAATAGGCCGACCGACGATCACTCCGACAACTCCCGGAGCTGGCCACCAATGGGGCTGACGAGCAGATCACTCCCACAAGGAAATGGTCCGCAATACATTTCACCTCACCACAAAACAACCAGTGGTTCGGTCCCAGCACACCCGGGCCGCAAACCGATCGGTGACGCAAATACCGAGTCACGTGAACCCGACTCATGGAAACCGAGACCGAAAGGAACAACTAGATGACTTCCACCCTCACCGCACATCCCGACTATCGTCGCCATAACCTCGGAGACGATCCCTTGGGCCGCGAATCTCTGCTTTTCCTGTTCCAGTTACCGGCGGAACGTATCGGCCTCGCCTTCTACACCTGGGTCACCAGCGACCACAAGACGGGGTACGCAGCCTGGGTCTACGGCGGAAACTCTGACGGAAGTGCGATATTTGAACACCGCGACGGCGCAAGTGTGGATCCAAATGCCGACTTCGATGCGTGGCAAGCTTTCGACCTGACGATTAATCATTCCCCAGACCAGCTGGTTACCTCCGTCAAATTTGCCGGCGACAGCTTCCAGGCCGACCTCGAGTTTACGCCGTTCCACGACGCGTACCTGTATTCGAGCCATCCGCTTGGCTGCCCACCATTCTTCGCGACCGACCGCCTGGAGCAATCCGGAACCTATCGCGGGACTCTCCAGTTTGCTGGTCGAGAAATCACTGTCGATACCTCAGGTCATCACGATCACTCCTGGGGGATACGCGACTGGGAATCAATTCAGCACTACAAATGGTTCGAAACCACGACCGACACCACGGCAGTGCACATCCTGGACATTTATGGTCTCGGCGAACGAACCACTATGGGTTACGTACATAAAGAGGGCATTACGTCCCCCGTCGAATCGGCAAAGTGGGACGTCGAATACAACGCTCAAAACTTCCAGACATCCACCCGAGTCGACGTCATCGATGAAGCCGGACGATCTACCTCTGTGACCTGCGATCCGTACGCGTACTTCGAATTTCCGGTCAGCCCGAGAACCACTCTCCTTGACGTCGTCGTCCGGGCTGAGATCGACGGAAATGCTGGCAGCGGGTTTGCCGACTGGGCCTGGCCAAAAGATTATCTCAGCCATCTCCGCGAACGCGAACAGTAATACGTCAGGTACCCATATTGAACGCCTCACCCGAACAGTAAACGAAGGACACAAGAAAACCAATGTACACGAACTTGCGACCGGCATACAAAGTCAACGAAGTCACCACAGAATGGCTCGAACAGGCGCTACGCGAAGCGAGACTGATCAACGGCGATAAAATCACCCACCTGGAATACTCTGCCTGCGGAACCGGGCAGCTCGCGGACAGCTATCGGTTTTCAATCTCTTACGACCGGCCATCCAGCGGTCCAAAGACAGTTGTCGCCAAGTTCCCTTCCGAGGATCCCACAAGCCGCGAGTTTGCGCGAGCCAACGGGTTTTACAAGTCCGAGATCGAGTTTTACCAAACCATTAGACCCGGACTTGATCTCAGTGCCCCGGTGGCCTTGTTCGCCGCACTGGACGCTAATGAATGCGACTTCATGCTCGTCATGGAGGACATCGGCGAAACACGTTCGGTCGACCAGAATGCGGGATGCACCCCAGACGATGCAGCAAACGTCGTCCGACAGGCCGCAATGCTGCACGCCGGCAGCTGGGGAAACAAGAAGCTTCAGCAGGTTCCCTGGCTCAAAAGCATTGGGTCAGCTTTTGTTCAGGTTACCGAGAACTTCTCTGACATAACGAACATGTTCCGAAGCAACTTCGGAGACGTGGTATCCGAGGAGTGCTTCCAGGTGGCCGAGAAATCACTCTCTGCATCTCGAGCATGGATTGATGTACTTCAACGTCCGGTCTGTCTATGGCATTCCGATTTCCGAGCCGACAACCTTCTCTTCGACGCGGGTAATCAGAATGGATTGGTTACCGTATTAGACTGGCAAACACTTGGATATGGTAGCGGCACAATCGACATGAGCCATTTCCTTACTCTGTCCCTGGAAACCGAGGTACGGCGCCAGCACGAGGAGGGCCTCGTAAAGGAATATCACGAAGCTCTCGTCTCGAACGGGGTCGAAGGATATAGCCTCGAAGAATGCTGGCAAGACTATCGAGTTAACAGCCTCTATTCGTTGCAATCAGGAATTTTCGCAGCAAACCAGGTGAAACGGACACCTCGAGGAGACGAGATGTGGCGCATATGGGTCGAGCGAGCGACCGTACAAGTCCAAGACCACGATACCATTGAGTTGCTGACACGACGTCGCTGACCAGCTACAGTGGACTGTTGTACATCAGGATTCGGGCTGGATACCCCTCCATGGCGCCTGGGATTCCTTTCGTACAACGGCCCTGCGACAATGTGAGTTCCAATGCCAGATTTTCACTCGATGCACTACGACCGCGATGATCACAAGGAGCGCGTTAAGGCTCTAACTGAGCGGATTCGCGCTGCTCGTACGGAAGCCTCTGAGAACGGTGCCGCGATTGGGTCTCGGGATCTCCGCGCTTACAGGAAGACCATCGACCAACTCGCCAGTCCTCGGCACCAGACAATGCCGCCTGCCTTTGGCAGCGATGTTGGTATTCTCGAATCTGAGTGGGAGCGATCGTTACAGCAGGACTGGGCAACGAACACACGCGTGATAAACGAGATGGAAGCGGCCGTTCTTGAATTTCAAGATCTTCGTCGAGGAGAATACCTGGAGCAGGTGCCTCGCATTATAGGAGAGATTTGCGGGTTTCAGAAGGTACTTTTCTCGGTAGTCCAAGGCACGCACTGGATCCCGGTCACCATGTGGGCAAAGGATCCATCGGAAATCACCGCTATCCGGTTGGATAAATATCTCAAAGACAACCCCGTGATTCGTCTGGTGGGTCGTCTCCCGGAGGCAGAGATGGCGCGCCGCCGACGTCCGCTTCTCGTGATGAATGCCCTTACCGATCCCCACACTCACAAGCCGCCGATCGTACTGTCGAATGCCACCGACTATGCTGGAGCACCTTTGTTTGTGGATGGACGTATTGCAGGGTTTCTTCACATCGATCGCGCGATTCAGGCTCGCCCTCCGAACGAGACCGACATGCTCTGGCTCCATCGATACGCATCGATTGTTGCAGGTATGTACAGCATCACGTTGTCCTCCAGACGAGAGAAGCGGACACAGACAAACTTCGATCGAGTTTCTTTAATGCTGAACGAGCTCCGGCCGTGCGGCGGGCAAAGTTTCGTTTCGCCGGAGGTTCAACAGAATAAGAGCGGTCCAGCCCCTAGAAAGTTTAATCAAGTCGAATCACTTCCAATGTCCCGCCTGAGTGCACGCGAGTATCAGGTTCTGCAGGAGTTGAGCAAAGGAATGACCAATCAGGCGATAGCAACGGAGTTGTGTGTGAGTATTCATACCGTCCGGACGCATGTTCGGCAAATACTTAAAAAGATGCGCGTGACTAATCGCGCTGCCGCAGTGGCAGGCTTCCATTCGGCACTACGAGAACGCTCAGATGGTTAAATCAACTGCTTCGCGGTCAGCCGTAGCGACCTGGCGGCGACCGACTAACCAGGATGGCGGCTTTCCATCCGATCCAGCCACGGGCCCCGGCCAGGTGTTCCCGTCCTCGGAATCACTTGTCTCGGCACAGGGACTTCAGAGGTGGTATGAGTTTCTATCGGTCGGTTCGGAACCATTTGAAACTGTTTCTACTGAGGACGAACTAATTACCGGAATCGCTGCCTCCTGCAGGCAGTGGCTGTCCGCTCGTACGATTTGGCATGCCCGTGTCGCCGACCATAAAGTAACTATGCTCGGGGTGGACGACGGAGACGTAGATCGGTCGCTCCTAAATATTCTGTCCTCGACTTCTGGCGATTTCGATGTAGCCAACCAAACTGGGTGTGTTCAACTTCCCGCCGGACACCCACTTTATTCCGTGGCGGGTCACCAGCTGATTACCGTCTCGGCTCTGACGCCACATGTAGCGGCGGAAGTCGACCTTCTCTACGTTGGTCATGACTCGACACCGGACTGTGTCACTATTCAGATTCAACAAGCTATGTCGCTGGTTGCCGGTATCGCGAGACGACGAATATATTTCGAACAGGTCTTGGAACGTCAGAAACAGGTAGCACTAGCCGCTTCGGAAGCTCTCGTAGATATCTCAGCGGGTTTTATCGACTTAGCGAGCAATAACGATGACGTCGAGTTCAGTCGATCACTGCCATTTCAGACCATCGGACAATCGCCACAGAATGTAAATTTTGAAGATATTTTTACGCCACGCCAGATCGAGATTCTGGAACTGATGACGAAAGGCTTGAGCAATAAGGAGATTTCGGACTCCTTGGTCCTGTCAATCGCAACAGTGAAGCACCATGTCCGTGCGGTCCTGCAGAAGTTCGGGGCGGCCAATCGTGTCGAGGCGATTGCTCTTATCGGACGATTAACCCGCGTTCGTAATTGACGAATGCAGTCAGTCGGGCGCGTTACGCGGCATAGTTCTTCGTCACTTCGAGTTTGATCCAGAACCGGCACGGGTCGTCGTGGGCAGACGCTAAGAAATCCTCCGCAGCCTGACCACCTCCTGCCACACGGAGTCATCCGCGTAGTCGGTTCTGACGATGACGGCGTCGAAATCATCGCGAGCGGCGTAATCCGGCAGCGGCCTCATCGCTGAATCTCCCAGTCTCTCGTCGATCCGATTCACGATGCTATTCGATCTCCGCAGACCGCACGCTCCCCCGACCTGTTCCACGAGGCCTGCTCTTCTCACCATGGTGCGAGGACCAGAGTTACTGCCGGGTGTGGGCCACCAGTGCAACGGCTTCGTCGTCACCCTGATGTGTGTCCCCCAGTGATGTCGACCGTTTCTTCGATGACGACCGTGGCCTGCTCGCACCCCTGGCAGGTCAGCACCACAGCGCGCTGCGGCATCAGACACCGCAGGCTTGCACGACGGCCCGTACACGTTGCATCAGCTGCGCCACTCCCGCCTGACCCACGCCGCGGAAGACGGTGCCTCGACTCCGGTGTCGATGATGCTGTTGGGTCAGACCTCGATACGCGGCCTCGTCGAATACGCGCAGGTCTCCGACGAAGGATGACGCCGGTGTACCGGATCTACCCCCGGTCGCGATGATCCGAAACCGTCTACCTCGCCTGAAATAATCACTCGACACTGACAGAGGAAAATCTGTGGTGTCGGGGGTAGACATTCGGTGTGGGCCGGTATACAGTCACTGTCGTTGCAGATGAGAAGGCACGTTGGCCGGGTAGGTGAGCTACCCGGAAGCACGAGTTCGACCGTCCCCTTCCGGCGGAGGCGCTAATCCGGTGTAGTCGGCCGGACCGCCCGGAAGGGGACGAAGAAGCAAGGAAGAACAGCAAGACCGAAGTACGCAAGGGCAGGACCCGTCGATCCAGGAGGTGGTGCTCACTGAGTAGTCGTTTATCGGTTCCGTGTCCCGGAATATGGCGGGCGCGGTGTAGGACATCGGCCCACG
Organism: Nocardia alni; assembly: GCF_019038435.1. Classification (GTDB taxonomy): domain Bacteria; phylum Actinomycetota; class Actinomycetes; order Mycobacteriales; family Mycobacteriaceae; genus Nocardia; species Nocardia alni. The sequence continues at coordinate 98,530 of NZ_JAGPOX010000003.1, read as the reverse complement.
TGGCCGATGGAATGAATTGATATCAATCCCTCCCTTCGTAGATCCCAGGCCCCGGCGCACACGCGCCGGGGCCTGTCAGCGTTGAACCCGAGAGGTGCTGTGTCCCCACCGAACCCTGACCCCATCGACGGCCCCAGTGCCGCGGACAAACTCGATGACGACACCTACCCCGCCTACAGCATGGGCAGGGCCGCGGAGATCCTCGGTGTCACCCAAGTATTTCTGCGCGGCCTGGACGCGGTGCAACTGCTCACCCCGCAACGATCAGCAGGCGGGCACCGCCGCTACTCCCGCTACCAGTTGCGCATCGCCGGGCGCGTACGCGAACTCGTGGATGCCGGTAACACCCTCGAGTCGGCCTGCCAGATCGTCATCCTGCAAGACCAGCTTGCCGAAGCCCAACGCGTCAACACCGACCTGCAACACACCCTCGACCAACGCCCCGACCCCGACCGACACTGAACAGACGACCATCATTCAGCCGTACCCGCTCCCGGCCGGCGATGTCGTCCAACTCCCCGAGGCCGCCGAGGCCCGGCCTCGCACGCGTCCTGGCCGACGTACTCGACCCCGGCCCCGACGATCGAACCGCCTAACACCCGCTGGCGGTAGCCTCTAACGGCCGTGCCGTCCTGGTACCGGAGCTCAGGGACTCGAACCCCGAACCTGCCGATTAAGAGTCAGCAGGTTCGCCACGGGGGTGAAAATATGCCATGAAATATACCGGTGCGCTGAGCAGTGAGAAGTTCGGTTTCGAACACCGGAATGTTCTCCGGACCAGCTGTTGTGTAGCAGGATGTTGGTGACGGGCGGAGACCCGGAATGCATCGATCTCCGTCGGTCACGAGACCCTGAACGCTCGCCGGTAGGCGCCCGGGGTCGTGCCCACCTGAGCGCGGAAACGGCGGCGCAGGTTTACCGCCGAGGTGAGTCCGACGCGGGCCGCGATCGCTTCCACTGGCAGGTCTGTCTCTTCCAGAAGGATGCGTGCCGCAGCGATCCGGCGGGACAGCAGCCACGCTCCCGGGCTCGTGTTGAGTTGGTCGGTGAAGCGCCGTGCCAGTGTGCGGGGCGCGATGGTGAGGTGCGCGGCCATATCACCGACCGACATCGGTGTCGCGAGGTGTGCGCCAGCCCATTCGAGCAGGCCGTCCAGCGCGTCCGCGGGCGGCGGGGGCGGCGCGTACTGTGCCTGGCCGCCGTCGCGGTGCGGTGGCATCACCATGTGGCGCGCGACGAGTGCAGCATGCGCGGCCCCGTGGTCTTGTCGGACGAGGTGCAGGCACAGGTCGATACCCGCTCCCGCCCCAGCGCTCGTGGCGACGTCGCCGTGGTCCACGTAGAGCACGTCCGGCTCCACGCGTATCCGCGGGAACTCCTGCCGCAACTGCTCGGCGCGCGCCCAGTGTGTCGTGGCCGAGCGGCCGTCCAATAATCCCGTGCGGGCCAGGGCGAACACCCCAGAGCAGATCGTGACAAGCCGCGTCCCACGGTCGTGTGCCTGCAGCAGCGCGCGGCGCACGCGGGCCGACAGCGGCGCCTCCACTGGCGCCCAGCCCGGGATGAGCACGGTGTCCGCGTATGCGAGCGCCGAAAGGCCCCGTGTCACGGCCATCGAGTACCCGGCCGATGTCGGCACCGGGCCAGGCGTCTCCGTGCACACCTCGAACTCGTAGTGCTGCGGCACCCCGGCACGCACTGTACCGAACACCTCCGCGGCGCAGCCGAGCTCGAACGTCGACTGCACCGGCCGCACCAAGGCCACCACGCGATGCATGGCAGAAAAGTACCCTATGACGTCTTTCTCGACACTGTCTCGACGCGATCATGCACGGCACCGTGGAAGACATGGACCCTGAGATCCTCGCCCAGGAGGGCTACACCTCCGTATCCGTCACCGAGTCCCCCGTCCGCGAGATCTTCCCCGGGATCCGGCTACGTCCGCTCTGGAAGGGACCGAGCGGCGCGCACGCCAACGTGCTGGAGATGGACCCGGGCACGTCGTGGCCGCGCCGCGACATCCATGAGCCCGGACCGGAGGAGGTCTACGTGGTCGACGGGACATTCAACGATGGCGCGCTCGACTACCCGGCCGGGACGTTTCTGCATGCCCCGGCGGGGTCGTGGCATGTGCCCGCATCCACTACGGGCTGCACGCTGTTTCTCTTCTACCCGGAGGGCTAGCTAGTCCCGTTATCGGTCCGGGTCGTCTCTCGCATCCTTCCCACTCGGCAATGAGATCGGCGCGAACGAGTCGATCCTCGCGGGTCTTCAACCAGAGCTTCCCCATCCGACGGGAATCTCTGCGCGGCAATCGAATTCGGTACCGGAGGCGATCCTGTGGGATCAGTGAGCCGAGCCGGTCGGCAGTCGCAGTGGCGGCACGTTGTCGACCTGTGCTGACCTGTAGTACACATCGAACGGGACGCCGTCGACGACATTGCCCTTCTTATCCGACTCGGGCGGGCAGCTCGGGCTGATGATTCCTTGTTTGTGCGGGAGTATCAAGGTTGAGTCGTCGTGGTCCACCAGGTGAGGCACCTCGGCGGTTCCGGTATAGAGACAGTGTGCGTCGTACTCGATCTGGTATTCGTCGTTGGTGTTGTTGGTGCACTGCCACTCTTCGCAATCGACACCCGGTGCGAGATGGGTGACCGAGTCGGCGGCGGCTTGGGGGATGAACAGTCCGGTGGCTGCGATGCCGAGGGCGGCGACACCCAGGGCTTTGACCAGTCGCTTATTCATTACTTGTCACTCCGATCCGAACGAACGATATGAATTCCGCACCGCGTGAGATCGCGCGACGACGGTTTTTACAGCAGGCCCCGTTGTGTGTACGAAGCTGCTGGGTCAGTGGGGTTTCCGACTACCCGAGGTGCGCCGGTCTGCTGGGACTGGGTGGATGCGTCGCAGGGCTTCGACGTGGCGCGAGGCGGATCACAGGGCCTGGCACCTGCCCGCGAGCGTCCTTACGCCCGGTCGCGCGGCGGTGCGCCCGCTTGGTCGAGGATCGCCTGTAATGCCTGGGCGTGTGCGTGGAGGCGCTGGCGTCCGTGGTCGGTGGCGCGCACGGTGGTCTTGGGTACCCGTCCGGAGTAGGCGCGCTGCTGCTCGATATAGCCGTCGTTACGGAGCGTGGTCAGCTGTTTGGACAGCGCCGAATCCGATAGTCCGACCGCACCGCGCAGGAAAGCGAACTCACACCACTGCGCCGCGGACAACACGGACATCACCGTCAGTCGCGTCGGGTCCGAGAGCAGCCGGTCCAGTTCCGGGCCACTCATCGGCTCGAAGGCCGCGCCATCAGCTGCTGACTCAGGGCGAACAATCCGGTAGCCGCGGCCGCATACAGCAGGCCCGCAACGGTATTCGGATAACCGGGCACACCGAGCGCCGTGGCGAGGGAGTGGGCGAGACCGGTGCCGTACCGCACGATCAGCCACCCGAGCACCGCCGCGGCGAACAACACGGCGATATAAACCCGCGGCTGCGACGACTGCCGGGGAGCCACCCCACGCACCAGGCTCAACGGAGCCGACCGGGTGAACAGCCTGACCGTCAACGTGGCCAGCAGCAAGACCAAGACCCCTGCCCCGATCACCTTGCGGCCACCGATCCCGACCACATCGTTCGCCGCCGTCGCTGCGACGGAGAAAACGAACATCGCCACGTAGAACCAGCCTGGCACCCGTGCTGCCCGCCTCGTCCGCTCCTGATGTGCCGTCATCAACGCGAGCGCTTCCTGTGCGTGGCGCTGGTTCTGGTCTTCGTTCATCACTGCCTCCATCGACTACTTGCCTAGCTAGAAAGTACATACTCCTTTCCGGTAGGGCAAGTAGTCGACGGGGAGACGCGGTCTCGGCAAGGCTGGTCGCGGCCCGCCGGGTCGCGCCTTACCTGCGTTGTTGCCGCCACGCTCGGAAACCCGCAATGGACGAGCGGTGGTGCCATCCGACGCTGCGAGAACACCGCCTGGGTCAGGTTCGCGCCACCCAGGTGCGCGCTTGGTCCACGGTGAGGTTCGTCAGGGAGGTGTAGCGACCCGCGGTGACCTGGTGGTGATGCGGCGGTATTCGCGGCGTGCCTCGGTGTTCAGCCTGCTTTCTCGAGTTTTTAGGCCATGGGATGTGTTCAGAACGTTGAGAAGAGGACGTGGGCATGCGATATGCCGCTGTCTTGTTTGGCCCCGGAGGTGTCGGGTATAGCCGATTGGAGTTCATCGCTGTAGCTTGGTCGTTTCACTCGACATCTTAAGTGTGGTAACGGTCGGCAAGAGAGTAAAGGAGCTGTATCCATGATTATCCTCGGTATTATTCTACTGGTGGTCGGGTTTATCTTCTCGATCCCGATCCTGTGGACGCTGGGCATTATTGCCGCTGTAATCGGCGTTGTCCTTGCCCTTCTCGGAGCGCTGGGGCGGCCGGTCGCGGGCCGAGCTCACTATTTCTAGAACCACTCGGTACGGGCGCGCACTCGGCGCAGGGCGAACTGGCCGTAGGCGCGCCCATATCCACCTGCGGCTCGGGCGCCGAAGCAGCTCGCCGCGCTGAGGTGTAAGGGCCCCGCTCCGAGAGGCGCATTGCTCGTTACACGCGCAGCGATCACACGCAGATCCGGGCATTGGACACACGTGGGTGCGGAAACGTACTGCGGCACCGGACGACAATGTTCACCAAGATGTAGAGGGGCATGATTCTATGCGGGTATCGGGGTACGGCGTCGTCGCGCTCGGTGTCGCTTTATCGGTCGTTGTGGCCGGTTGCGAGAAAACTCAGGAAATCACCAATAAGGGTGGCGACACGCCCTGTAGTGAATTCACCAAGCAGGACGACAACACCCAGCACATCACGGTCCGCAAATACTTACAGCAGGATGACAAAACGACCTCGACGCCAGACGATCAGACCGTCGAGCGCGCTATTTCTGCTATCGGGCTCATGTGCAAGGTCCAAGCCAATCCGGACACCCCGATCCGCAACGCGGACTTGAGCGGCATCCTCGTCCCCAAGTAAAACGGTCCGTCCTTGTGGTGGCGGCACAGTCGCTTCCGGAACAGCACCGGAACGAGTGGTTGCGTGAACCGGGTTCGTGGCTACGCTTGGGAGGACGATCAGTGCGGTGCCGACTACGGCACGTGTCGACGATCGGGGCTGAAGACTGGCCCGCGAGAAATGCAGTGCGCTACACACCGTGGCGGGCTGTCACGACAGCGGAAAGGACCAGACAGATGCTGATGCTCACTCCCACTGCCGTAGAGGCAGTTCGCACCCTGACCTCAACCGAGGGCGCGCAGACCGACGCCGGACTGCGGATCTCCGCGACAGGCGGCGCCAATACACTATCGATGGCGGTCGCCACGAGACCGGCCGAACAGGACCAGATCATTACGACCGAAGGGTCGCGGATCTTCCTGGACGAGCAGGCCGCAGCCCTCCTGGACGACAAGATCCTCGACACCGGACTGGACCCGGACGGTCAAGGCGGCTTCGTTCTTGCGGAGCAAGACCACGGTGCCACCGGCTGGTAACGCGCCGGCGGCATCCATCGCTTGACTCCTGCCGCTCGCCGGGCCAGCGCTCTTTCCGGCGAGGCGCGCGGTCACGCAGCCGCGACGCTTGTGGCCGCGCGGGCGCAGCGGCGAGGTAGTGTCGGGCAGCCGGTCCGTGACTTCGCCCGGATCACCCGCGTAGGCGACCACCGCGGAGCTGTTGGGCATGCGGTGGTCGCCTACTGCGCGAGCCGTTCTGTTGCGGGTGCGAACGTCGTGCTGATTTCGGTTCATTCTGTGCGGCGGCGGCGACGGTGGCTGGTGTCGCAGAACGGGTAGTCGTTCGAGCGGCGGCACAGACACAATGCGACGATGAACCGGTCCGAGCGGACGGCCCGCCCGTCGTCGGTGACGATCTCGACGGGCCCTTCGATCAGTGCCGGGCCGTCCCGGGTGAGGGTAACCTTTCGAATATCACGGCCGGGTTCTGTCGGCACGAATCACCACCACCTCTTCGTGTTGCTGGCCGGGCTCGACCAGGCCGGCCGATTCCAGCCATCGCGCGCGGGCGTTCATCACCGGGCCGAAGGCAATTCGCTGCCGCACCACGACGGCCGCTTTCAGTCCACCCTCACGCAGCATTCGCACAGTCGACTCCGAACCGCAGACCTCGGAATGGACGATCAGGCCGTAGCCTTGGTGGTCGAGCAGATCGGGTAGTGCCCGGCAGAACCGGTCGAGCAGCACCCGGCCGTCCGGCCCACCGTCCCAGGCACGTTCGGGCCCGGTTGTGGGCGGTGCGCCAGGCGACGGTACATACGGCGGATTGGCTACCACCACATCGAAACGCTTTCCGCGAGCGAACTCGGTGATATCACGGCGCACCACCTGCACCCGGCGGCGATGCAGGTACGCGTTCAACCGCGCCGAGACCGCCGCGCGGCGGGAGATGTCCACCGCGGTCACATGACCGGCGCCGGCCGCGGCCGCGCGGATCGCGACCGCGCCGCTGCCGGTGAAGGCGTCGAGCACACGTTCACCCGGCCGCAGCGGCGCGTCGAGAAGGGCTTGTACCAATAGTCGGGTATCGGCCTGCGGGCGATACACCCCTGGCACCGGCAAGATGATCACGGCGGGCGTATACCCGTTCCCGCCGAGTTAATCAGCAGCGCCTACGGGCGGGCGAGCCGGCGCGTCAGGGTCGGGGAGTGGCTCGCGCAAGGAGGTGCGAGCGGCCCGCCAGTTGTCGTGTAGCACATGCTGTTCGAAGCGGTCCTCCAACAGGTTCGTCACCTGGATTCCGAAGACAACCGATTCGGTCAGCTGTGGCTCGCGGCGTAGCAGGTCACCGAGCACGTCCCGGCGCATGATCTGCTCGTGCACCGCATCCGCTTCGACATGCTCGGTGTAGAACAGCACGCAGGCCGGATCGGCATCGAGTCGCCGGAGGGCCTGCACCATGCGCCGCGAGCCCGGCGGGGAGGTGATCTCGACCGTCGCGAAGTGGCCGACCAGAGCGCCCCGTAACGATCGATGCAGACCGAACAGCGACATCATGTTCACCAAAGCCAGCATCGGGGCGGGGACCTGGTTCAGATAGTGCAGGTAGCCCGAGTTCAAGCCCGCGCCGGCCAGCAACTCGGCGAACAACCGGGCATGTACGCGCTCGGCTCGCCCGGCGCCGAACTCGTCGTATTCGACCGCGACCAGCGCGGCCTTGGCCTGCCCGCGTAGTCGCGGCACGGCCCAGATGTAGGGGTCGGCTTCCTTGTGGTGGTAGATCGACCGGTGCGCGAAATACTCACGTATGTGCCACCATTCACCCTCGGTACGCAGGAACTCGCTGATGCCGGCGGCTTCCGCGGGTTCGGTCACCAGGGTCTCCAGTTCGGCGGCGAGGTCCGCGCCGCCGGGCACGTCCCGGCGTAGGGCCGATTCGAAGTGCTTCTCCATCCGGGCACGCAGTTCCAGCAGCTCCAGATCCCATTCCATGTCCGCATCGACCGACGTGAAGCCACGGTAGGCCAGCTCATAGCAATTGTGCAGCGCGAGGTGCAGATCCTCGCCGTACGGGTCGGCCGACTCGATGTCGGGCCAGTCGATCTGCCGGTCACCAGCCAGCAGTGCATGGACCGCAGCCGATATCGGCCCGCGGGCTCCGGGCACATCCAGTTCGTCTTCATCGCTGACAGGATTCACACGCTCCGTATACCCCCGAAACGACGCCCAACCCTGTTCAGGCTGTCCCAGTCGGCCACGGGCAGCGAGGCTCAGTGACAACCCAGCACAGTCGCCCGGGCTGCTTCCTCGATGACATCACCGACCTCGCCCCTCGCCCGCATGGCCTCGGTCTGGCGCATCGCTCCATTGCCGCGCCCGAGCACAGCGGCGACTGTATCGGTGACGAACGCCTGATCGTTCAACTGTTTCAGCGCTGGAGCCAGATAGTCGACGAACTCGGCAAGCAACTCGGAGGCAGGCAGCACACGGCCGTCTATCGGATCGAGCGCCTGCCCGGCGATTCCCGAACGCGCCGCCTTCCAGTACGCCGCACGCAGCACTTCGCCGGTAACCGCGGGGGCGGGTCTTCCTTCCGCCAATGACATTTGCGCAGTCAGCACCGCGGCGCGTATCAGCGTCGCCAACAACACGGTCTCCTCGACCGTCGCGGGGACATCGCTGACCCGAACCTCGACAGTGGGAAACGCGGTAGCGGGCCGAACGTCCCAATAGACCATCTTCTCGTCCAGGATGCTGCCGCTGTCGAGCATCATGGCAACCATCGCGTCGTATTCATCGCTCGACACGAAGTATGGAGGCGGCCCCGCACTGGGCCAACGTCGCCACAGGATGCTGCGCCAACTGGCAAAACCGGTTTCGCTGCCCCGATAAATTGATGAATTCGCCGTCAGTGCCAACACCAGCGGTAATCGTGGGCGCAGGAAATTGCTTATCTGGATGGCGATCTCCCGATCAGGGACACCCACGTGGACATGACATCCGCACATTCCCTGCTCATGGGCGAGCATCCCGAACTCGTGTGCGATTCGCTGGTAGCGCTCGGTATGAGTGACCGGGAATCCGTCGGGCACCGTCGGCGGAACCCCTACCGCGAGCAGGCACGCCTCGTTCTTCTCCGCGCATTCCGCGACCTGCTTGCGCAAGGCGCGTAACTCCCTCGACAGCTCCGCCGTCCGAGTGTGCACACCTGTGTTGGTCTCCACCTGGCAACTGGTCAACTCCAGCTGCAGATCGATCCCGGCGGCTCGGGCAGCCTCAGCCACCTCGGCGTTCCTGGCCGTCGGCGCCCCGACCCTCCTGTCCACCAGGAGAAATTCTTCCTCGACCCCCACAGTGCACGAGTCCACGTCCATGGACCCGGCACTACCCCGCCCAGGCGAACTCACACCGGCGACCACTGTCCACTACCTCGACTACCGCCGGTAAGTCAGAATTCGTTGCCGCACTCGATAAATGGAACGACTGATACAGGGCCACGAGGCGGCACTCCGCGATCGGTGGCATCAAGCCCCCATCGCGTAGCCGGCCGGGACAACACGCAGAGGAGTTGGTCACCGGAGTGCCGGTGTGCGGGTTGCGGGCTTGTCGGGTGGTGGCTGCCGGTAGTGGTTGCGAATTTCGCGCCAGCAGGTGGCGGCTACGCATGTCCAGCCGGCGAGGGCGGCGAGCGAGGGAACGAGCACCAGCAGCGTAAGCAGGGTGAGCATGGATCTCATAACCTTGCCGGGGGTGCGGCGACCGGGGTGAGGGCGCCGTCCATGACCTCGGTCCACCAGTGGGCCAAGGGGCTGGGGTCGGGCCAGCGCACTATCTGTCGGGTGTCGGAATCGGTTGTGGCCGTGCGGGTGGGGCAAAATTCCAGGGCTTGGCTGGCTGGCTGGATGCGATGTGATCGGTGGTCCACGGTGGTCCTTGTAGTACCGGTCGGTGGGCTGCTGCATTGCTCAGGGCGGACTGCCCCGGCCGGGTTACGGCGTGTGGTAGCGGCAGCGCAGCCAGCGCTGCCGCGCATCGTGCGGGGCCGGGTGAGCCCGGAAGACCCGTAGCTGACCGGGCTCACCCGTCCGCGGAGGATCACGCACACCATCACGGGGCTTTCCCGTGATACCGCCGGGGTCAGGCGTTGATCGCCTGCTTGTCGTGGTGGCGGGCGATCTCGATCTTGCGGGGCTTGGCCTTCTCCGCGACAGGGATGGCCAGGCGCAGAACCCCGTCGCGGTACTCCGCGCGGATGGCGTCGGTGTCGAGATTCTCCCCCAGGAACAACTGGCGGCTGAACACTCCGCGGGTGCGTTCCGCGGCGATCATCGACCGGTTGGGGTCCAACTGCGGGCGAGACGCACGCACGGTCACCACATTGCGTTCGATATCCAGATCCAGGGACTCCGGGTCGATGCCGGGCAGATCGAGTTCGGCGAAGAACTCGTCACCCTCGCGCCAGGCGTCCATCGGCATCAACGCCGGCCGGGCCGGCGTGCCGAACACCTGCTGGGTCAAGCGATCCAGATCCCGGAACGGATCGGCGCGCATCAGCATGGTCGCCACCTCCACTCACTCCAATCTCTCTCGAAGGAAGATCAGATAACCTCTGTCATCTGACTTAGATTTGTTTTAGCACTCCGCACATATGAGTGCAAGTCCTCCGCTGAGATAATCTGGCATCGAGAAAGGATCGGGATGCCGACCGACCGACTTGACGATCTGCCCGGCACCGCCGGAGACCACCGGCCTGGGCCGGGGCGGGGTGCGCCTTCCTATCAACGAAATCGCCCACAAAATTTCGGACGAGATTGTTAACAATCATGTATCGTCCGAATTTGCCGGAGCGCGCGGGTTTCGGGTCGCCGAGGATCTGATGTTGCGCTGTCCCTTCGGCCACAGGAGGTTCGATGGACATCGTCGACACACATACTCATGTCATCTCCCCGGACGCGCAGCGGTATCCGGTCGACCCGATCGGCGGGAAGCAGTCCGAGTGGTCGAAGGTCCATCCCGTGGACATCGAGGGCCTGGTTCGGGCCCTCGACGACGCCGGCATCGCGAGAGCCGTTGTCGTGCAGGCGTCCACCGTCTACGGGCACGACAATCGCTACGCCGCCGAGGCACTGCGGCGCCACCCGGATCGCTTCGCCGGCGTCTACTCGATCGATGCGATGGCCCCCGACGCCGTCGAGCGGATCGACCATTGGCAGGGCCTGGGTTTCTCCGGCTTCCGCCTGTTCACCACCGGCACGACCATGCCCGGCCAAGCCGACTGGCTAGGCCATGAGGACTCGTTCCCAGCCTGGGCTCACGCCGATCGGCACGACATCCCGGTGTGCCTGCAGATGACGATCCAGGGCCTGCCCAAGCTCCGCTCACTGCTCGACCGTTTTCCGAATGTCCGTGTGCTGCTCGACCACTGCGCGCGTCCCGACCTGTCCGACGGCCGCCCCTACCACCTGGCCGAGGACCTGTTCGGTCTCGCCGCCTACCCCGGCGTCCATCTCAAGCTCACCCATCGCGCCCTCAGCGCGGCGGAGAAGGGCGCGTCGACCGTGCGGGAGTTCCTCACGGACCTGGTCGCGGCCTACGGCGCCAACCGCATCGCGTGGGGCTCGAACTTCCCCGCTGCCGATGGCCGGCTGCCCGATCTCCTCGCCGAGGCCCGCGAAACCGTCTCGGTCCTACCGGACGCCGACCTGCGGCAGATCTTCGGCGCAACCGCGGCCGAGTTCTATCCGGGAGCCGACCACATCGACGCTGCCGTCCTCGGCGACGTCTGACATCGCCCCGGCACGAGCCGGCGCCGGAAATTCAACGGAGAAACCGGAAGACGATGAGTGAGAGTATCCCGGATGCCCCGGAACAGGCCCGCAAGCCCAAACGCTTCTACACCGACCTGACCGTCCAGGTCGTCGCCGGCGTCGTATTCGGTGTACTAGTGGGCGCGCTCGCGCCCTCGGTCGGCCGCCACGTCGGATTTCTCGGCGACATCTTCATCCACCTCATCCAGATGGTCGTGACCCTGATCATCTTCTGCGCGGTCACCCACGGCATCGCGAGCGTGCGCGACCTGGGCAAGGTCGGGCGCATCGCGGTGAAGTCCATCGTGTACTTCGAAGTGATCACCTCGATCGCACTCGTGATCGGCCTCGTCGTGGCGAACCTGCTGCGTCCCGGCGACGGCATGCACGTCGACCTGTCGTCGCTGCACACCCCGGCGTCCGCGGCGCCGGCGAAGTCGGAGGGCTTCGACGAGTTTCTCGTGAGTCTCGTGCCCACCTCCGCGGTCGGCGCCTTCGCCAAAGGCGAGATCCTCCAGGTACTGGTGTTCTCGGTCCTGTTCGCGTGCGGGCTCGCGTCGCTGGGTGAGAAGGCGCAGCCGGTGCTGGACATCGTCGGCACCGTGCAGCAGTCGCTGTTCTGGATCATCAGGAAGGTCATGCGCCTCGCGCCGTTCGCGGCGTTCGGCGCCATCGCCTTCACGGTGTCGAAGTACGGACTGTCCACATTGGTTTCACTCGCCGAGCTGGTCGGCGTGTTCTACCTGATCGTGGTGCTCTTCTTCGTGCTGGTGCTGTGGCCGGTCTCGCGCTACGCCGGCGTCGGCCTGTGGAAGGTGCTGCGCTACTTCCGGGCGGAGCTGGTACTGGTGCTCGGCACGAGTTCGTCGGAGAGCGTCTTTCCGCAACTTACCGCGAAACTCGAGCAACTGGGCGTCGACGAGCCCGTGGTCGGCCTTGTGCTGCCCACCGCCTACAGCTTCAACCACGACGGCACCTGCCTGTACTTCGCCACGGTCAGCGTGTTCCTCGCGCAGGCCACCGGCACCGACCTGAGCTGGCGGGCCCAGCTGGGGCTGCTGGTCGTGCTGCTGCTGACCTCGAAGGGCGGCGCGGGCGTCTCCGGCTCGGCGATCGCGGTGCTGACCTTGACGCTGGCGGCCACGCACACGATCCCGGTGGCGAGCGTCGCTCTGGTGCTGGGCGTTCACAGTGTCCTGTCGGCGGCCTTCGTGTTCACCAACATCGCCGGAAACTGCGTGGCTACGCTCGTCGTCGGCAAGTGGGAGAACGCGATCGACCGCGTCACACTGCACCGGGAACTCGACGCCGGATATACGGCTGTGTGACAGGCTCGGGGTGATTCGCCGACGCGCATAACGGACTTTCCGGTCGGGAGGGTGCCCGTCCGGGCCCCGGCGATGTGCTATGCCGGATGTCGTTGGCGGATGGTGGGTTTCGCGGTGTTTCACATATGACGGGTGAGTTGATCTCGGGTTGGTCCGGGTGACTCGAGTAGTCTGCACTCCCAGGCGCGGTGACATCGGAGAATCCGCGGGCGAAAGGGCAGCTGTGACAGGCGCGAGCATGGTCGGGCTGTTTGCCGGGATCGGCGGGCTCGAGCTCGGGCTGGGCGAGCACGGGTGGCGGACCGAATTGCTGTGTGAGATCGATACCGGTGCGCAGGCGGTGTTGTCGGCTCGGTTCCCGGACGTCGAGGTGCATGGGGACGTGACCCGGTTGCGCGCACTGCCGTCCGGAATCGAGCTGGTAGCGGCCGGATTTCCGTGCCAGGACCTGTCGCAGGCGGGGCGGACGGCCGGGATCACCGGTGCGCGTTCGGGTTTGGTGGACGAGGTGTTCCGCTTGGTGCGCCGCAAGCGAGGGCCGCGGTGGCTGCTGATCGAGAACGTCCCGTTCATGTTGCAGCTGGGACGCGGACAGGCGATGCGGCATATCACCGCGGCGCTGGAGGAGCTCGGCTACACGTGGGCTTACCGGGTGGTGGACGCGCGGGCGTTCGGGCTGCCACAGCGCCGTGAGCGGGTGCTGATGCTGGCCTCACGGACCGAGGACCCGCGCCCCATTCTGTTCGGCGCGGACGCCGGGCCGCGCATGGTGGGTGACGCGCAGACCGATCCGTGCGGGTTCTACTGGACCGAGGGGGTGCGCGGGCTGGGCTGGGCGGTCAACGCGGTACCGACCCTGAAGGGTGGTTCCGGATTGGGTATCGCCAGCCCGCCCGCCGTGCGGCTGCCGTCGGGTGAGATCGTGACCCCCGGGATCACCGATGTCGAACGGCTGCAAGGCTTCTCCCCGGGATGGACGACTCCCGCGGTGGCCGTGCCCGGTGTGCGGGCCGGGCATCGGTGGAAGCTGGTCGGCAATGCGGTGAGCGTGCGGATGGCGAACTGGGCGGGCGGTCGACTGGCTACCGCGGCCGACGATCCGATTCCCGAAGAGCTCGAACTGTCGGGGCAACGCTGGCCCAGCGCCGCGTGGGGGCGGGCCGGGATCGCGTACCGGGTGCCGGTGTCGACGTGGCCGGTGCATGAGCCGTACGAGGATCTGCGCTGGTTCCTGGAGGACGCCCAACTGCTCTCGGCCCGGGCCACGGCCGGATTTCTGCGCCGGGCCGGGCGCGGCAGTCTGCGTTTTCCCCCCGGCTTCCTGGCCGACATGGAGAATCATCTGCTGCGCATGGGAGGATTTCCACAGGAGGCCGCGTAGCCATGGCACGACCCGCGACCGATCCGGCGACCAGCGCCCGGATGGCTCGTCAACGCCGCACGGGCACCAAACCGGAGACCGCGCTGCGCCGGGAACTGCACCGTCGCGGCCGTCGCTTCTTCGTCGACCGGGCGCCGCTGCCCGGGCTGCGCCGCCGCGCGGATCTGATCTTTCCCCGTCGGCGGGTGGCCGTCTACGTCGACGGCTGCTTCTGGCACAGCTGTCCACAGCACGCCACGTTCCCGAAGAACAACGCGCAGTGGTGGGCGGACAAGCTGGCCGGGAACGTCGCGCGGGATCGCGATACCGATGCGCGCCTGATCGAGGCCGGGTGGACTGTGGTGCGGGTGTGGGAGCACGAGGATCCGGTCGTGGCCGCCGATCGGGTGCAGGCCGTGCTGTCCTGCTGATAACAGTTCGCACCGAGCGCGGCGTCGACGCCGGGTGCCGGCGCGGAGATCAGCGATGATGAACCGGTAGCTACGACATCAGGCCGTTCAGTACGCGATGGGGCATCGACGCACCGAATCGAGGGCCATGCTGTGGATCGAGCGAGAAGATATCGAGCGGGCGGGCGGGATCGCGCCGCGAGCGCATAGCCGGGTGTCACATCCTCGGGCGCCGGATTCCCGGATGGCGCCCGGTTCACCGATGACGTTGATTTCGCGGATGGAGCGGCGGGGTATCGCGGTGGCGATCGCCCTGGCGGGGATCTGCTACTCGTCGTGGGTGCTGGAGTTCGTCCTGCCGATCGCGGTGAATCCGGTGCGCACATTCCTCAGTGAACTGGACGCGCAGGGGCGCGCGTACGCGGGCGTTTTCTCGGTCGCGGACACCGTGACAGGGGTGTTGGCGCTGGTCGCGGGGATCGCGGGGCTGTATGTCTTCACTCGCCGCAGGCTGTCCCGCGTCGGCTGGATCGCGCTGGCGAGTTTCGGCGCCGCGACGATGGCGGATGCGCGATGGCCGATGCGCACCTGTCGGCCGGATCCCTGCCCGCCGGTCGACGACGGGCTGTTCCCGCAGTTACACCAGGTGCACGCGTTCACCAGCACACTGGCGGTGACCTCGATCTTCGTCGCGATGATCGCGTTCAGCGCGGCCGCGTTCCGGTACCGGCGCTGGCCGATTCTGCGTCACAGCGGACTGACGATCGTGATCGTGGACTCGGCGGTGACGGCTTGGATGCTGATCGCGGACAATCTGCCGGGCAATTA
The DNA here is from genome assembly GCF_019038435.1 of Nocardia alni. Taxonomy (GTDB): domain Bacteria; phylum Actinomycetota; class Actinomycetes; order Mycobacteriales; family Mycobacteriaceae; genus Nocardia; species Nocardia alni. Next base: position 83,309 of record NZ_JAGPOX010000003.1, on the reverse strand, counting down.
CGCCCTGGGCATCGCGCAGCGCATTCAGGTCGGAGCTATTTCGTTGTGGTTGGTGACGCTGGCCGTGCAGATAGTGCTGGCCGAGCGTGGCTCAACGGGACCGTAGGCCGCTCAGCGACGGTTGCGGACCCGGACGGCGACCAGCGAGCGCGGGGCCGAGGAGGCCATCGCGCCGGACATGGCCATCATGGCGAAGAACGCCAGCATCAGAGTCACACCCAGAATCTCCAGCATCGTTGTCATGACTACCACCGTGCCAGCCGTGCCTGTACGCGATCCGTGGGAAGTATCGGTAAATCCTGAGAATTGCTGGGGAGCATCGCCCGGTATCCGAGGGGCGATGCCCGCCCATGCCGAATGTTCGCGGTCGTCGCTTAACGTAGAGGGGTGACGAATCCAGCCCAGGGCAACACGCAGGCCGCCCCGGCGAACGCCGAGAACCCGGATCAGGCACCGGCGGTGTCGCGGTGGCCGGCGGTGCTCACCTGGCGGGCACACAACGGATGCCGGATGGAGTCGGCGCGGGTCGTGCTCACCGGCAACAGGATTCGCGCCTCGGGCCGGATCACCGGCGGCGAGTGCGCCGATCATCCCGCCTTCAGCGCCTCCTACGACCTGATCACCGACGAGAACGGGGCGACCAAGCGGCTTTCGCTGCGCAGCACCGTCGCCGCGGGGGAGCGGCAGGCCTCGATCGCCCGTGACGCCGAGGACTACTGGCTGATCGACACCGGCGGTACCCATGTGCGCTCCACCTTCGCCGGGGCCCTCGATGTCGACGTGGTGCTGAGCCCGTTCTTCAACACCCTGCCGATCCGTCGCCACGGGCTGAACCGATCGCTCGAGGATGTCGTGGTTCCGGTGGTCTACGTGCGGCTGCCCGATCTGCTGGTGCAGGAGGCGAGCCTGACCTACTCGCCCGGTCACGACGGCATCCATGTGCTGTCTCCGGTGTCCAGCGCGACCGTGACGGTGGACCAGGACGGTTTCCTGCTCGACTACCCGGACCTGGCCGAGCGGATCTGACCTTCCACCGGGGAGGTCAGTCGAGCGTGCGCAGAACCCCGCCGCGCTGCCCGGCCTCCCGCAGTTTCTCCAGCCAGTCGTGGTCGCCGGGGCGGATTCCGGTGATCTCCCAGCGTCGCAGGTCCTCGTAGCGGGCGCGTTCGCTGTATCCGGCGTCGATGAGTTCGCCGAGCGTGCCCTCGGCGGCGAGGCTGTCGCGGGCGGCCCCGAGCAGCCGCAACGCATCGTCCAGGGCGTCCAGCAGCGCCGTCGCGTTCGGCTCGCAGATGGCCCGGACCAGCTCGGCCGAGGTGGCCGCGACCCGGGTTCCGTCGCGGAACGATCCGGCCGCCAGCCCCAGCGCGAGGTCGCCGCCTCCCGCGCCCGCGACAGCCAGCGCCTCGGCGAGCACGTGCGGCAGATGCGAGACGCGGGCCACGGCCCGGTCGTGTTCGGCGGCGATCACCGGGACGACGTCCGCACCGCAGTCCAGAGCCAGGCGCGCCACCCGCGTCCACACCTGCGCATGCGTGCCCGGATCGACGCCGACCGCCCATGCGGCTCCTCGGAAAAGATCGGAACTCGATGCGGCCCAACCGGATTCGGAGGTTCCTGCCATCGGGTGCCCGCCGACGTAGCGCGCGCCGAGCTCGTGCTTGTGCACGGCCTCGGCCACCGGCGCCTGCACGCTCACCACGTCGGTCAGCGCGCAGCCGGGCGCGAACAGTCGAATGTCGGACAGGATCGCGTCGACGGCCGGCATCGGAACACCGATCACGATCAGCGCGTCGGCCTCCGCCGCGCGGCCCAGCACCGCCTCGATGCCGTCGGTGACGTCGAATCCGTCGGCGCGCGCGGCCGCTCCGCCCGCGGCCGAGCGGTTGTATCCCCAGGCCTCGTACCCGGCGCCGACGGCCGCACGCAGCACGGATCCGCCGATCAGGCCCGTACCCAACACGCAGATCGCGGGATTCGGGCCGGGGGTCGGGCTACCGGTCGGGCCGGCGGTTGGTCGGGGGGTCATCACACCAGATTCGCATACGACTTCAACATTTGAGCCGAAGCGGACTACCGTTGCGCCCATGGCAGCACAGCGCTCGGGCACGAATAGGGCGGCGTCGGACGAGTACGACGACGTGGAGGGGTTCGCAGTAGCCGTCGTCCGCGAAGAAAGCACCTGGCGATGCAGTCCGTTGAGCCCAGCGGCACTCAATTCCCTGACCGAGGCCGAGAACGAGTTACGTGCTCTGCGCAGCACCGGGGCGGTGTTCGGGTTGCTGGATATCGATGATGAGTTCTTCATCGTGCTGCGGCCCGCGCCCACCGGATCCCGCCTGCTGCTCTCGGATGCCACGGCGGCGATCGACTACGACATCGCGGCGGACGTGCTCGAGGTGTTGAACGTCGAGATTCCGGATATCGACCCGGACGAACTCGACGAGGTGGAGCCCTGGGAGGAGGGCGACCTGGGCGTACTGTCCGATCTGGGCCTGCCCGAGCCGGTATTGAGCGTGATCCTCGCCGAGACCGATCTGTACCCGGACGAGCAACTGGGCATGATCGCCCAGCGCCTGGGTTTCTCGGGCGAGCTTGCCGCGGTCCTGGACAAGCTGCCGAATCGCTGAATGCCGCCCGACGAGGATCTGATCCGCGCCGCGCTGGCCGCCGCCGAACAGGCCGATCCGCGTGACGTCCCCGTCGGCGCGGTGGTCTTCGACGCCCACGGCCGGGAGCTGGCGCGCGCCGCCAACGCCCGGGAGGCCCTCGGCGACCCCACCGCGCACGCCGAGGTACTGGCGTTGCGCGCCGCGGCCGCGGCGGCGGGCGACGGCTGGCGGCTCGAGGGCGCGACCCTCGCGGTCACCCTCGAACCCTGCACCATGTGCGCGGGCGCGCTGGTCCTGGCTCGCGTGCGACGCCTGATCTTCGGCGCCTGGGAGCCCCGCACCGGCGCCGTCGGTTCCCTCTGGGACGTCGTGCGTGACCGCCGTCTCAACCACCGCCCCGAAGTCCGCGGCGGCGTCCTCGAATCCGACTGCGCCGCAACCCTCGACGCCTTCTTCCGCACCCACCGCCCCTGAACCCCGCCGTCCAGGCGATTTCGGTTCTCCGCCGCATTCCGGTACAGTCACCTGCGGTGGCGTGTCCGAGCGGCCTAAGGAGCACGCCTCGAAAGCGTGTGAGGGTTTACCCCCTCCGCGGGTTCAAATCCCGCCGCCACCGCCATTACCCTCTAGCTGTTAGCGCAGGTAGAGGGTTTTTTATTGCCTGGAGACGGTTTCCTAGGGCGTGTACACGCCCCCGTGTACGCTTGGGGTATGACGGAGATCAGCATCCGCGAGTTGCGTGCCAACCTCGCCCGCTACGTCACCGATGCCCAAGGTGGGGATGAGGTGATCATCCTGCGGGATGGTCAACCTGCCGCCGCGCTGGTACCGCTCGAGATGGTGGAAGCGTTCGACCGCGCCGAAGACGAACTGCTCGCCCGGGAAGCGCTCGCCCGCATCGATGCCGCCGAACCGACTGCGTCGATGGCCGAAGTGATCGCAGACCTGTTCGGGGAGGCCGATTCCCGGTGAAGTACGCCTTCCGTTGGGATCCGGCCGCCCGCCGGGAGTTGCGGGATATACCGCTCACCGACGCTCGTCGCATTCTGCTGGCGCTCACCACGCTCGGCGACGACCCGTACATCGAAGGCCCCGACATCCGCAAACTTGCCGGACACGACGCGCTCTACCGGCTTCGGGTGGGTCGTTACCGGATCGTCTACACCATCGACAATGGCGCGCTTGTGATTCTCGTCGTGAAGGTCGGGTGGCGGCGCGACGTGTACCGGGGTCTATAGCTGGTATCGGCTATGCGCTGCCGGTTGGCACGGGGGCATACCAGCCGGGTCCCTGGGGGCCGTTGCCCCAGCCTGGGCCTCTGAAATTGCCGCCGGGGGCGCCGGAGGCACCCGGGTCGGGGTCGCTGAAACCACCGCCGCCCCGACCCCCGCCGTCACCGTGGCCGCCGGGACCACCGCTTCCGCCGTTGCCTGCGATGGGGGTCGCGGTGACCGATTGTGCGGGTGTCGTCGCCGCTAGGGCAGGGGCCGTCAGGAGGGTGGCAGGGCCGATGATCAGGGCTGAGGCGACGGCGACGCGGGTAATGATGCGGCGGCTGGAAGTGGTCTTCGCCATGTCTGGTGTCCCTTTCGGTGGGCGGTCCAGTACAGCCAACCCGGCGAGACTGCGGGGTGGCTGGCATCGGGCTACGCCCTTCCTGGTAACGCCTTCACCGTGCTGTGAGATCTGTTGCCGAGGTCACCACGGGATGGCCGAACACGTTGCCGGGCAGGCGATCAGCTCGCGGGATCGCCGAGCCAGGTCAGGGCGGCGGTGATCAGGGCGGCGACGCCGATGTCGAGGGTGGGCTCGATGACGGGGGCGAAGTGCGGGGAGTGGTTCGACGGGATGTCCTGGGCGGTGGTGCCCTTCTCCTGGGCCGCGGCGAAGGTCGCGGGGTCGGTGCCGCCGATGAACCAGTAGCACAGGGGTGCGCCCGAGGCCGTGGCGAAGATGCCGACGTCCTCGCTGCCGGTGACGGGGCCGGGGTCGATGATGTTGTGTGCGCCGAATCTGGCCCCGAGCGCTTCGAGGGTGCGGTCCACCGCGCCCGGATCGTTGGTGGTGATCGGGAAGGTGTCGATCACCTCGATGTCCGGGTCGCGCTGCGCGCCCGAGGCCGTGGCCTCGGCCTGGATGATGCGGCGCACCGCGGTCAGCACCCGCTCGCGGACCTCCGGGGTATAGGTGCGGATGTTGAGTTGAAGTTCGGCCTGGTCGGGGATGATGTTGTTCTGGGTGCCCGCGCGCATCGAACCCACCGTCACGACCGCGGTGTCGCCGCCACCGATCTCGCGCGAGACGACCGTCTGCAGACGCAGCACGGTCGCCGCGGCCATCACCACCGGGTCGATGGCGCGTTCGGGCTGGGATCCGTGGCTACCTCGGCCGTACAGGGTGACCTTCCAGGCGTCGGTGGAGGCCATGGCCGCGCCCGGATGCATGGCGAGCATGCCGACCGGCAGTGGCATCACATGCTGTCCGAGGACGACGTCGGGCGTGCCGAAGCGCTCGAAGAAGTTGTCGTCGACCATCGCCTGGGCGCCCGCGCCGAGCTCCTCGTTGGGCTGGAAGACGGCGATCAGCGTGCCCGACCAGGTCGAGCGTGCGCGCGCGAGGATCTCCAGCGCGCCCAGCAGGCAGGTCACATGGACGTCGTGCCCGCAGGCGTGCATGACCGGGGAGCCGGACTCCGGATCGGTCGCGGTCGAGGCGTAGGGCAGCCCGGTCTGTTCGCGCACCGGCAGCGCGTCCATATCCGCGCGCAGCAGCACCGTGGGCCCGGGCCCGTTGGACAATGTGGCCACGACCCCGGTTCGACCAACGCCAGATACCACGTTATAACCCAATGTTGTTGCGCGCCGGGCGATCTCGGCCGACGTACGGTGTTCGGCGAAACCCAGCTCCGGATGTGCGTGCAGATCCTTGTACAAGTCGATCAGCGCATCGCGAATAGTCGCGATATCGGTATCCAGATCGGCGGTGGTCACAGCGGGCTCCTCACTGACGTAGGGAACAAGCATCGCGCCTTTCCCCCACGGTAGCCCCGTCCCATGTTGGCGTGACGCCAGCCGCCGCTTCTGGCCAACCACCGTGGCTACTCCGCAAGCGGTCACTATCTCGAATCAGCCACGAGAGACGATCAGGTTGTCGGTGACCCGTGCTCTGCTCGGGCTAGTTCGGTGAAGATGCGCAGTCCCTCCGTGACCTTGCCGGACATGATGTTCAGCTGTTCGGGCGGGAGTGGGGCGCTGGTGGCGGCGGCGTCGGCGAGGCGGTCGCGGACCTGTTCCAACCACAGTTGCGCGAATTGGATGTGGCGGTCGAGAGGCATCCAGCCACTCTACCCGCATTCGAACATAGGTTCGAGTACATTTCGTCTATCGCGTCGAGAGTCTCGACACAACGAGTCGAACAGCGCTCCTAGGTCTCCGAAGAGGGGGGAACCGCCTCGACCTCGATGGCGGAGTGCACCTTGTCGATGCCGCCTCGCAGGATCGCCTGCGGGACGAAGTAGAACGCGTGGTTCCAGTACCGCTTGACGATCTTGTCGAATACTCGCCGCGTCTCCGACTCCGGCAGCATGCGCGCCACCGCCTCGACCGGCTCCCCCTTCACCTTGCCCAGCACTCCACATTTCTGGATGGTGACTCGCGGAGTGTTCTTGATCCGCTTGGTCTTCCACGATCCGTTGTCGGTGATGATCAGCAGCCTGCCGCCCTCGGGCACCCCCCAGACCGGGGTCGGCTTGGGCGTGCCGTCCTTGGTGAAGGTGGTCAGCAGCAGGTACTTCTCACGGTAGACATCATCGAAGGTCGGAGCCATGAATCTGGATCCTACTGGGCGCCATGGCCTGTCCCGTGGCTGCGGCGCGCGACGGTGGCCGAGCCGCGGATCAATCCAGCGGTGCGCCGAACCAGCGAGGGAGATGATCCAGGAGGGACTGCTGGTCCTCGCCCACCCAGACCACATGGCCGTCCGGACGCAGGAGTGCGGCGGGAGCATCCCAATTAGAGGGGAGGTCTCCCTCGATGTGATCGACGACGTGGTCGACGCGGTCCTTCCACCCGGCCACCGAGAGCCGGCCGGTCTGATCCAACAGCATGCCTCGTCCATCGTGCATCAGCCCGTAGAGGTGGCCGCTGCTCAACTCGACATCTCGCAACCGGCGGCCGACAAGGGGGTGCTCGTCGCCGAAGTCGTAGCGGATTCCGATCGCGGTGTTCCGCTCCACCAGATAGCGAGTCACCTCGTCGAAATTCATCAGCTCCGAGATCAGACGGTGTACCGCCTGCGGGCCCGGCTCGGGGGACATCAGCACGGCCTGCGCGCGGGTGTTGTTCAACACCTCGGCGCCCACCGGATGGCGTTCGGCGTGGTAGGTGTCCAGCAGGCCCTGCGGCGCCCAGCCGCGGATCTCGGCGGCCAGTTTCCAGCCGAGGTTGAACGCGTCCTGGATGCCGAGGTTCAGGCCCTGCCCGCCCATCGGCGGGTGGACGTGTGCGGCGTCCCCTGCGAGCAGCACGCGGTCGACTCGGTAGTGCTCGGCCTGTCGGGTCGCGTCGCCGAAGCGGGTGATCGAGCGCGGTGAGTGCATGCCGAAGTCGGTTCCGGCCAGGGCTGTCACGCGCTGCCTGAACTCTTCGAAAGTGGTTGGGGCCGTGCGATCCTCGGCAACTTCCGCAGTGCGCGCAACCATGTTGTACAGACCGGGGGTGGCGGCGTGCGGCGCGGGGCCGAAGCGCAGCAGTGGAGAGCCGATTTCCGTGGCCAGGGCCGCCATCGTCTCCGGTGATTCGGTCACCTCGACCACCCCGAGCAGCCACTCGATCCCCGCGGGCTCGCCCGGAAAATCGACACCGAGCAGCTTGCGCACCGTGCTGCGCCCGCCGTCGCAGCCGACGAGGTAGCGCGAGCGCAGACGCGTGCCGTCGGCCAGTTCGGCGTTCACTGCCTCGCCGTCCTGATCCAGCCGGACCAGTTCGGCTCCGGCCTCGCGCCTGACCTCCGCACCGAGCTCGACGGCATGCTCGGCCAGCAGCGGGTCGGTGATGTTCTGCGGGATGCCGAGGAGATATCCGTGCGCGGTGTCCAGCTCGGGCACCGGCTTGCGGATGCCGGCAAAGCCGCCGATCGGGTACTTGGTGCCGCGGGCGAGGAATCTTTCCAGCAGGCCGCGCTGGTCCAGTACCTCGATGCTGCGCGCGTGCAGCCCCAGCGACCGGGGCGCGAGGTTCGGTTCCGATTCCTTCTCGAGCACGACCACCCGGACGTCGTGCAACCGCAGTTCGGAGGCCAGCATCGTGCCGGTCGGCCCGCCCCCCGCGATGATCACATCGAACACATTTCGTCCTTCCGTCGATGGCTGTCGTCGGGCCGGTCGTCGCGTCTTCGGTGTGGCGCCGATTTACGCAGGTGAGCGGCCCAGGTCGAACATTCTGCGGCATGACCCGGGCCTTGCCGCAAGCCCCCGTGTGCGATATATGTTGAAGGGGAGGGGGAGATCGAATTCTGATGTCTGCCGTATCCGGCGCGTTTCGCGCAACGCGGTACGTTGGAGCCCGTGGACCTACGGATCTTCACTGAACCTCAGCAAGGCGCTACCTACGATGATCTCCTACGGGTTGCCAAGGCGACCGAGGACGGGGGATTCGACGCGTTCTTCCGCTCGGATCACTTCCTGAAGATGGGCGGCGTATCCGGATTGCCCGGACCGACCGACGCGTGGATCACCCTCGCGGGCCTGGCGCGGGAAACCTCCCGGATTCGCCTCGGCACGTTGGTCACCGCAGCCACCTTCCGGCACCCGTCGGTGCTCGCGATCTCGGTGGCCCAGGTCGATCAGATGTCCGGCGGCCGTGTGGAATTCGGCTTCGGCGCGGGCTGGTTCGCCGATGAGCACACCGCCTACGGCATCGAACTGCCCGATCTGAAGGACCGGTTCGACCGGTACGCCGAGCAGCTCGAGATCATCACCGGGCTGTGGGAGACCCCCGAGGGCGGGAGCTTCGATTTCGCCGGGAAGCACTACCGCCTGGAGAACTCCCCGGCGTTGCCCAAGCCCGCGCAGCGCCCGCGTCCGCCGGTGATCATCGGTGGTGCGGGTAAGAAGCGCACTCCCGAGCTGGCCGCGCGCTTCGCGCAGGAGTTCAACCTGCCGTTCGTCGACTCCGCCACGGCCACGGCACAATTCGAGCGAGTGGCCGCCGCCGCGCGCAAGATCGGGCGGGATCCGGACGAGATCGTCCGCTCGCTGGCGCAGGTGGTGTGCGTGGGCCGCGACGAGGCCGAGATCGCCCGCCGCGCCGCCGCCATCGGCCGTGAGGTGTCCGAGCTGCGCACCAACGGCCTGGCCGGTACCCCCGCCGAACTGGTCGACAAGATCGGGCGCATCCGCGAGGAGACCGGCATCACCAGGCTGTACCTCCAGGTGCTGGACCTGTCCGACCTCGATCACATCGAGCTGATCGCTTCCGAGGTCGCCCCGCAACTGGGCTGATCATCCGGCGAGAACTCTTCGCCGACAACGCAAAAGGCCGGGCCCCAACCGAGAATGGTTGGGGCCCGGCCTGTTTCTGCCGATCAGACGCCGACCGGCTCCGGTTCGGCATCCTTCGCGCGCTCCGCCTCTTGCAGCGCACGCAGTTTCGTGCCTTCGACATCGATATCCGGCAGGATGCGGTCCAGCCAATTCGGCAGCCACCAGGCCGCGCGGCCCAGCAGCGCCAGCAGCGACGGGATCAGCACCATGCGCACCAGGAACGCGTCGAACAGCACACCGGCCGCCAGCGCGAAGCCCATCGACTTGGCGGTCACGTCCGGCACCATGATGAATCCACCGAACACCGAGACCATGATGATCGCGGCCGAGGTCACCACCCGGGCGCCGTGGTGGTAACCCTGCACGACCGCCTCCTTCGGCGACTTGCCGTGCTTGTACTCCTCGCGCATTCGCGTCACCAGGAATACCTGGTAATCCATCGCCAGGCCGAATACCAGCCCGATCAGGATGATCGGCAGGAAGCTGATCAGCGGATGTGGTTCCTTGATCAGCCCGAGCTTGCCCTCCTGGAAGATGAGCACGGTCGCGCCGAAGGTGGCCGCCATCGACAGCAGGAAGCCCGCGGCGGCGGTCAGCGGCACCAGGATCGAGCGGAACACCAGCATCAGCAGCAGGAACGCGGCGATGGCGACGATCGCCATATACGGCACGATCTTGCCCAGCAGCGCGGCGGAGACGTCGGCGTAGATGGCCGTCGTGCCGGTGATGCCGTATTCCATGCCGTACTGCGACTCGAGCTGAGCTTCCGCACCCCGAGCCTTCTTGACCAGATCCTGGGTGGCCTTGTCGTTCGGCCCGGTCTTGGGCACCGCGTTCAGCCGCGCGCCGGTCGAGGCCGCGTAATTGTCGGCATGCGTGGCCGCATCGACGACGTTGGTGGTCGCCGGGGTCACGAAGTCCATGCCCGGATACGACGCCAGCTTGTCGTGCAGCGCCGTCACCGCGGCCGCACGCTGATTCGGCGCTACCTTGCTCAGATCGGCGACCACGGTGAGGATTCCGTTGCTGCCAACGCCGAATCCGTTGGTGCGCAGGTCGTATGCCTTGCGGACGGTGGACGTGGCGGGCTGGCTGTCCTCACCGGGCAACCCCAGACTGATCTTGGTGGCGGGCAGCGCGAACAGGCCCAGCACCACGATGCTCAGCACCAGCGTCACCGCGGGCATCCGCCCGATCAACCGGCCGAACCGCATGCCGTTGGTGACCGAGGACGGATCCTCCGGGTCGTGCTTGGCGACCACCGGCAGCTTCGGCTTGAACAGATACTTGCCGAACGCGCCCATCAGCGCGGGCAGCAGCGTCAGCGCGACCATGATCGCGAATGCGGCCGCGAGCGCACCACCCAGGCCCATCCAGGTCAGGAAGCTGACCCCGACGATGCTCAGCCCGCACAGCGCGATGATCACGGTCAGGCCGGCGAACACCACCGCCGAGCCGGCCGTGCCGATCGCGGTACCGGCCGCCTCCTCGGGCGAATCCTGCACCGCCAGTTCGTGTTTATATCGTGAGACGATGAACAGCGCGTAGTCGATGGACAGCGCGATACCGATCATCGAGGCCAGAATCGTGGTGAAGCTCGGGATGTTGGCGATCGAGGTACCGGCCATGATCAGCGCCGAGGCCGAGCCCACGCCCACGATGCCGGTGAGGATCGGCACGAACGCGGCCAGCAGTGCGCCGAACGCGATCATCATCACGATGAACGCGACGACGTAGCCGATCATCTCCGAGGCGCCGGTACTGATCGCGTTGTTGGTCGCGATCGTGCCGTCCATCTCGACGGTCAGTCCGGCGTTGCGCGCGACGTCGGCCACGTCGTACGCGGCCTTTCGGTCGGCGGCGGTGATATCCGAGAACTTCTTGATCGAGAACGGAACCTGCATATAGGCGACGGAATCCGCGGGCGCGGTCGTGGCATTGCCCTTACCGAGTACGTTCAGCGGCGCGAGGCCACAGCGCGCGACGAACGCCGGATCGCCCCGGTCGCCGGTCAGACAGCCCATCTTGTCGGTGGCCGCGATCGGATCCATCAGCGGCTTGCTGTGATCGACGATGTTCATCTCGCCGAGCTTCTGCACCAGTTCGGTGATCGCATCGCGGTTGGCCGGATCGGTGAGCTTCTGCCCGGCCGGCGCGCCGATCACATAGGTGCCGGTGACCGCGTCGAAGCTGAACTGCGCGGACATGCCGGGGAACTGCTTGTCCAGGATGTCCGTCGCACGCTGGGACGGCATGTTGGGGATGTTGAAATCATCCTTCACGGGCTTTTTGAGCCCGACCCCCAGACCGCCGATGATCAGGAAGATCAGCAGCCAGACCGGCAGCACGATCCATTTTCGGCGGTAGGCGAACTTGCCCCACCGGTAGAGGTATACGGACACGAGGATTCTCCTTGCGTTCGCCGATTTGTGTAGCGAGATGGCGTAGACAGCACTCGCCTGCGGCCCTTAGCCGTCTTCGCTGACGTTTTTCTGCCTACCGTGCGGTAGGTAGACTACCGAGCGGGTAAGCGGAGTAACAACCTCGACTTCGTCACTCTCGTACGCTCACCTGGGATTCGATGAGAGGATCGCACTATGGCAGTTCGTAATGCCTCCGGATCGGTTGTCGCAGGTAGAAGAACTAAAGAGGCAATTCGAGAGGCTGCGATCCGGCTTTTTTCCAGTAAAGGCTTCGAACAAACGAGCCTTCGCGAGGTCGCAGATGCGGTAGGGATCACAAAGGCGTCGCTCTACTACCACTATGCCTCGAAGCTGGATTTGCTGCTGGCGATCATCGAGCCGATCTTCGATGAGCTGAACGATGTCGTGGATCGCGCGGAACGACTCGAACCGACTCCCGAGGCCGTCCGTGCGGTGCTCACCGGCCGTATGCGGGTGTTCCTGCACCATCGCAGGGCGGGAGTGATGTGCGTGCGGGATACGGTCGCGATCATCAACGCGATCGGCGATCGGTATCCGGACATGATCGATATGCATCGGCGGCTGTGCGCATGGCTGGTCGGTCCCGATGCCGACGACGCGACCCGGCTGCGGGCCAGTGCGGCCCTGGAGGTGCTCGGCGCGGTGCTGTGGTCGCACGAGCTGGCCCCGGCGGCCGACGACGAGCTGATCGAGCGGGTGCTGCTGGACGCCGCGCTCGGCGTGCTGGCGGGGGAGTGAGACGTGCATATTTCGCCGCGGGTCGACAATGCCGTCCGGATTCTGCTGGAGATCGCCCGGGCGCAACCGGACGCGCCGGGCGTCGAGCAGGCGAGTCTGAAGGCGGAGAGCATCGCTGCGGCGCAGTCGATCCCGCCCAAGATTCTCGAGGCGACCGCGGCGCAGTTGCGCCGGGCGGGCCTGGTCACCAGCCGCCGCGGGCCCGAGGGCGGCTACCGGCTGGCCCGGCCCGCCGCACAGATCAGCATCGCCGATGTGATCCGTGCGATGGAGGGCCCGCTGGCGTCGGTCCGCGGGCAGCGGCCCGAGGACGTGACCTATTCCGGTGTGGGCGAACCGCTGCAGCGAGTGTGGATCGCGTTGCGGGTCAATATCCGCGCGGTCCTCGAGCAGGTGTCGATCGGCCAGATCGCGACCGGCGACCTGCCCGAATTCATCGATGAGCTGACCGCGGACCCCGGCGCGTGGGAGCGGCGCGGCGGGCCGGACGCCGACGCCTCGCCCGACGGTATTCCGCCGGAAGACATCTCGCGGGACGGTCTTGCGGCGAACACGGGCGGCGCCGGTGGATAAGTGTCCGGTTCGGCCGAGGATCCAGGCAAACCTGTCAGCGTTTGACGGTAGCCTGCATGCATCATGTTGATCAGACTGCTCCGCACCTATGCGGCCCCCTACCGAACGCAGTTGGTAGGTGTTGTCGTGCTTCAGCTGATCTCGGTGATCGCGATGCTCTACCTGCCGAGCCTGAACGCAGACATCATCGACAATGGCGTCACCAAGGGCGATATCGGATACATCTGGACCACCGGGCTGTGGATGCTGCTGGTGTCCGGTGTGCAGATCCTCGCCTCGTTCAGCTCGGTCTACCTCGGCGCACAGGCGGCCATGGGCGCCGGTCGCGATATTCGCGCGGCGCTGGTGCACCGCGTGGGCGGCTTCTCCGCGCGTGAGGTCGGCCTGTTCGGTGCGCCGTCGCTGATCACCCGCAATACCAACGATGTGCAGCAGGTGCAGCTGCTGATCGTGATGAGTGTGAGCCTGCTGGTCATGGCGCCGATCATGTGCATCGGCGGCATCGTCATGTCGCTGAGGCAGGCGCTGGGTTTGTCGTGGATCCTGCTGATCGCGGTGCCCGTGCTGGTGCTGATCATGACGCTGATCATCTCCCGGATGGTGCCCGGGTTCCGGCGCATGCAGGCCCGCATCGACGTGGTCAATCGGGTGCTGCGCGAGCAGATCACCGGTATCCGGGTGGTCCGCGCGTTCGTGCGGGAGCGGCAGGAGACCGAGCGTTTCGGTGTGGCCAACACCGAACTCACCGAGGCATCGCTGTTCGTCGGGCGCCTGTCGGCGCTGATGTTCCCGGCGGTGATGCTGGTCAGCAACCTCACCTCGGTGGCGGTGCTGTGGTTCGGCGGGCATTCGATCAACAACGGGTCCATGCAGATCGGCTCGCTGACCGCGATGATCCAGTACATCATGTACATCCTGATGGCCGTGACCATGGCCTCGTTCCTGGGCATGATCGCCCCGCGCGCGGCGGTCTCGGCCGAACGCATCTCCGCGGTGCTGGACACCGAATCCTCGGTGGTGCCCCCGAGCGCGCCGCAGGGTTTCAAGGGCGATCCGGGGTCGGTGGATATCGCCTTCGCCGAATTCAAGTTCCCGGGCGCGGACAAGCCGGTGCTCGAGGGGATTCGGTTCCGCGTCGAGCCGGGCCAGACCACCGCGGTCGTGGGATCCACCGGTGCGGGTAAGACCACGCTGGTCAACCTCATTCCCCGGCTGATCGACGCGACCGGCGGCGCGGTGTACGTGGGCGGCACCGATGTGCGCCACATCGACCTGGAGGTGTTGCGCTCGCAGATCGGCCTGGTGCCGCAGCGGGCGTATCTGTTCTCCGGCACGGTCGCGGACAATCTGCGCTACGGCAAGCCCGAAGCCACCGAGGACGAGATGTGGCAGGCCCTCGAGATCGCCCAGGCCGCGGATTTCGTGCGGGCCATGCCGCAGGGCCTCGACACCCCGATGGCCCAGGGCGGCACCACGGTCTCCGGCGGCCAGCGCCAGCGCCTGGCCATTGCCCGGGCCCTGGTGCGCAGGCCCAGGATCTACCTGTTCGACGACTGCTTCTCCGCCCTGGACGTCGCCACCGACGCCCGGGTGCGCGAGGCGCTGCGGCCGGAGGTAACCAACGCGGCGGTCATCACTGTGGCACAACGCATTTCGACCGTCCGCGAGGCCGATCAGATCGTCGTGCTGGAAGACGGCGCGATGGTCGGGCTCGGCACGCACGAGTCACTGGTGCGCGACTGCGCCGAATACCGCGGGATCGTGGAATCCCAGTACAGCCCGGAGGAGGCAGCTCGATGAGGCCTGGCATGCCGGGTCCGGGAGCGCCCGGACAGAAGGCGAAATCGTTCGGACCGTCGCTACAGCGGCTGTTGCGGCGGCTGGCGCCCGACAGGGCCTATGTCGTCGTGATCTTCCTGCTCGCGGTGATCGCGGTCGTGCTCAATACGGTCGGTCCGCAGATCCTGGGCAAGGCCACCAACCTGATCTTCAACGGCGTCATCGGCAAGCAGTTGCCCGCGGGCCTGACCAAGGATCAGGCGATCGAGCGGCTGCGTCAGGCCGGGCAGGGCCGCATGGCCGACATGCTGGCCGGGATGAACGTCACCCCCGGCGTCGGGGTGGATTTCAGTGCGGTCGGCCACGTTCTGCTGCTGGTGATCGCGCTGTACGCGACAGCCGCGGTCTTCGGCTGGCTCCAGGCGTACCTGCTCACCACCGTCATCAACCGGGTGGTGAAGCGGCTGCGCGGCGAGATCGAGGAAAAGATCCACCGGCTGCCGCTGAGCTACTTCGACAACAATCCCCGGGGCGATCTGCTCAGTCGCGTCACCAACGACGTGGACAACATGTCGCAGAGCCTGCAGCAGACGATGAGCCAGATGGTGACCGCGGTGCTGACGGTGATCGGCATCCTGATCATGATGTTCTGGATCTCGCCGCTGCTTGCGGTGATCGCGCTGATCACGGTGCCGGTCGCGGTGATCGTCACAGCGCAGATCGCCAAGCGATCCAAACCGCACTTCGTCAACCAGTGGCGGTACACCGGTCTGGTCGACGCCCAGGTCGAGGAGGCGTACACCGGCCACGAGGTGATCACCGCCTTCGGCCGGGTCGACGAGGTCGGGCGCGAGTTCGACCGCCGCAACAACAAGCTCTACGAGTCCAGCTTCCGCGCGCAGTTCATCTCCGGGCTGATCATGCCGGTGAT
Source organism: Nocardia alni (assembly GCF_019038435.1). Taxonomy (GTDB): domain Bacteria; phylum Actinomycetota; class Actinomycetes; order Mycobacteriales; family Mycobacteriaceae; genus Nocardia; species Nocardia alni. The sequence continues at coordinate 67,691 of NZ_JAGPOX010000003.1, read as the reverse complement.
GATGTTCGTCGGAAACCTCAACTTCGTGCTGGTCGCCGTCGTCGGCGGGCTGCGGGTGGCCACGGGCAACCTGTCCCTCGGTGAGGTGCAGGCGTTCATGCAGTACTCGCGCGGCTTCAGCCAGCCGCTCACGCAGATCGGCCAGATGGTCAATCTGCTGCAGTCCGGGATCGCCTCGGCCGAGCGGATTTTCGAGGTCCTGGACACACCCGAACAGATCGCCGATCCCGAGCAGGAGGATTCGCGGCAGTTGGATCGGGGGCGGGTGGCGTTCGAGAACGTCTCGTTCCGCTACGAGCCCGAGCGGCCGATCATCGAGGATCTGTCGCTGGTCGCCGAGCCCGGACATGTCGTCGCCATCGTCGGCCCGACCGGTGCGGGCAAGACCACGCTGGTGAATCTGCTCGAACGTTTCTACGAGATCGACGAGGGCGCCATCACCATCGACGGCGTCGACATCACCCGCATCACCCGCGACCGCCTGCGTTCGCGCATCGGCATGGTGCTGCAGGACACCTGGCTGTTCAACGGCACCATCCGCGAGAACATCGCCTACGGCAACCCGAGCGCCACCGAGGAGGAGATCCTCGAGGCTGCGCGCGACGCCTACGTCGACCGGTTCGTGCACTCGCTGCCCGGCGGGTACGACACGGTGATCGACGAGGAGGGTTCGGGCGTCAGCGCGGGCGAGAAGCAGCTGATCACGATCGCGCGGGCGTTCCTGGCCAAGCCGTCGATCCTGATCCTGGACGAGGCGACCAGTTCGGTCGACACCCGCACCGAACTGCTGGTGCAGCAGGCCATGGCGGCACTGCGGCGCGACCGCACCAGTTTCGTGATCGCGCACCGTCTCTCGACCATTCGGGATGCGGATCTGATCATCGTCATGGAATCGGGCCGCATCGTCGAGCAGGGCACCCACACACAGCTGCTCGCCGCGCGCGGGGCGTACCGCAAGCTCTACAACGCCCAATTCACCGGAGCCGCAGTCGATCAGGGCCTGGTCGACGAGGAGACGGTCGAGGCGGTGTAGGCGCTCTCGGCTGACCTGGCACTATTGCTGGATGCCCGATCCCGCTGATACCTCGTTCACCATCGGTACCCGCCTCGATGGGCGGCACGGTCGGTCCGGGCTGCTCACCACGCCGCACGGCAGCATCGCCACACCGGCGTTCGTCCCGGTGGGCACCAAGGCGACGGTCAAGGCGGTGTTGCCGGAGACGATGCGGGAGATCGGGGCGCAGGCGCTGCTCGCCAACGCTTATCACCTGTATTTGCAGCCGGGGGCCGATATCGTCGACGAGGCCGGCGGGCTGAGCCGGTTCATGAACTGGCCGGGGCCGACGTTCACCGACAGCGGCGGATTCCAGGTGATGTCGCTCGGGGTGGGGTTCAAGAAGGTGCTGGCGATGGAGGCCGTCGGCGTGCAGAACGACGACGTGATCGCCAAGGGTAAGGAGCGCCTGGCGGTGGTCGACGACGACGGCGTCACCTTCCGCTCGCACCTGGACGGATCGAGCCATCGGTTCACCCCCGAGGTGTCAATGGGCATACAGCACCGACTCGGCGCGGACATCATGTTCGCCTTCGACGAGCTCACCACGTTGCTCAATACCCGTGGCTACCAAGAGAAGTCGTTGCAGCGCACGCATGACTGGGCACAGCGGTGCATCGACGAGCACGAGCGCCTGACCGTCGAGCGCGCGCATCGGCCCTATCAGGCGCTGTTCGCGGTCATCCAAGGGGCACAGTATGAAGACCTGCGCCGCAAGGCATGTCGTGATCTCGATGCGATGCGAGGAAGCGCCGGAACGGGATTCGACGGGTACGGCATCGGCGGCGCCCTGGAGAAGCACAATCTGGGCGCCATCGTCGGCTGGTGCTGCGATGAACTGCCCGAGGACAAGCCCCGCCACCTGCTGGGCATCAGCGAGCCGGAGGATTTCTTCGTCGCGATCGAGAACGGCGCGGACACCTTCGACTGCGTGAACCCGTCGCGGGTGGCGCGCAATGCGGCCATCTATGTCCGCGAGGGCCGATTCAATATCAATACCAGCCGGTTTCGGCGGGACTTCACCCCGATCGACGAGAACTGTGACTGCTACACCTGCGCTCACTACACCCGCGCCTACATCCATCACCTGTTCAAGGCGAAGGAGATCCTCGCGGCGACGCTGTGCACAATTCACAACGAGCGCTTCACGATTCGGCTCGTCGATGACATTCGCGCCAGCATCGAGGGGGAGTACTACGAGGATTTCAAGGCCGATGCGCTCGGGCGTTGGCAGGGGCGGATCAAGACGCCCTAGGGATTCGGCCGTCCCCTGTCATTCCGGCTGCCATCCTCGTCATTCCGGCGTGCATTTGGCCGGAATCCACAGGTGCGTAACGGGTTACGGTGATGGACCCCGACTGAGAAGCAGGCCGGGATGACGGGATGGCAGGCCGGTATAACGCGGTGGTCGGATGGATGGTCGATCAGCTGTAGATGGCCGCGCGAGCGAGAGGCGCGTAGCTGGGCTCGCGCTTCTTCAGGAAGGCGATCCAGCGATAGCTGATCGGCATGATCATGATCTCTACCAGCGTCTTCCAGATGAAGCCGACGAGAACGTAGTTGAAGTAATCACCCCAGGTGTTGATCCCGATGGCGGTCGCGGCGATCGAGCAGAACACCAGGGTATCGCCGAATTCGCTGGCGACGGTCGACCCGAGCAGGCGGGCCCACAGATGCTTCTCCTTGGTCTTCTCCTTGATCAGCATCAGCGTGATCGAGTTCAGGAACTGGCCGATGACGTACCCGGCCAACCCGGCCAGCACCAGTTGCGGGGTGGTCCCGGCCACGGCCTTGAACGCTGCCTGGTCCTGGTAGAAGTTGGCTGCGGGCAGCCGGATGGCGATCTCGAAGCAGATCACCATCAGCGCCAGCATCGAGAAGCCGATGTAGATGGTGCGCCGGGCGGCCTTGAAGCCATACACCTCGCTGAGCACGTCACCGATGACGTACGCGAGGGGGAACATGAAGAAGGCGCCGTCGGTGGTGATCGGCAGGATGTTGAGCGGGCCCAGCGTCAGATGGCTGTGGGTAAAGAACTGCACGCCCTTTGTAGCGCAGATATTGGAGATCATCAGCACCGTGACGAACAAGGCCACGACGATGGTGAAATGCTGACCCCCCGCACCGGTGGCGAACGCTGCGTGCTCGGCCGGGGGGCGTCCAGAGGTGTCGCTATCTTCTGTTTGTCTTGTCTCACTCACGAGCAAGGGACGATACCGGCCGTTATCGAACTTCGAATAGGTCGGCTCACAGACTAGTCTGAGCTGATGACGAATCCTGGCGATTCCGACGAATGGTGGAAGCAGTACGGCGGTGAGGGCGTGTCGTCGGAATCGGGGGCCACAGCATCGGTGCCGCCACCCCCGTCCACACCGTCGTATCCCACATACCCCTCGAGCCCCTCGAATCCGCAGTATCCAGCCCAGCCGATGGCGCCGCCGGTGCAGTCGTACCCGAGTTATCCACAGGCGACCCCTCCGCCGCAGCCTTATGCACAACCCGCAGGGTACGGCCCCGCGCCGAGCTACCAGCCGTATGGTTATCCACAGGCGCGCTCGACGAACGGCCTGGCGATCGGTGCGTTCGTCGCATCCCTGTGCGGGCTGCTGACCTGTGGGGTCACCTCGCTGGTGGGCATCATCCTGGGGATCATCGCGATGAATCAGATCAAGCAGCGCGGCCAGAACGGGCGTGGGCTGGCCCTGTCCGCGATCTGGGTCGGCGTGGGCCTGATCGTGCTGTGGATCGTCTATTTCGTTGTCATCATCGTGGTCGCGACGCACAGTAGCTCGACCAGCTGAGCCCGGGAACAGATAAGGGGCGCACCCGCAATGGGTGCGCCCCTTGGTATTTCGAGGCTTCGGCTCAGCCCTTGACGACCAGGGTGCCGCCGGCGAACTTGTCGTGCCAGCCCTGCTTGAGCGGGTCCTGTTCGATGGTCACCGCGATGTAGATCCACAGGCCCAGGGCGACGAGCCATCCCAGGCACGGGATCAGCGAGGCGATGAGGAACAGATTGCGCTTGGCCGAGGCCCCGGCGTCCAGCTGTCCGCCGCCCGGTCCGACTACCCGCAGGCCGAGGATCTTCTTGCCCAGCGAGGTCCCCATGGAGGTTTCCAGGGCGATGAAGTACACGTACACCAGGAGTGTGGACACCACACCCTCCAGCAGACTGAATTCGATGCTGCCGAACCTGAATATCAGGGCGAAGATGATCGAGACGGGAATCCCGACGATCAGCTGGTCGATGAACCTCGCCGCGAAACGGAGCCACAGCTCGCCGGGTCGTGTCCCCTGCGGCAGGCCCGGCGCTCCGAATCCGGGCTGGCCGTAGGGCTGCTGCTGCTGGCCGTAGCCGGGCTGCCCATAACCCTGTTGCCCGTAGCCGGGCTGGCCGTAGCCCTGCTGCCCGTAGGCGTCCTGCGGCTGCCCATAGGGAGCCGCACCCGGACCGCCGTACGGCTGCTGGCCGTACGGGTCCTGCTGACCACCCTGTGGATAGGGCTGCTGTTGCCCACCCTGTGGATACTGCTGGCCGTAGGGCTGCTGCCCGTACGGCGGCTGTCCGGGTTGCCCCGGTTGCCCTTGGTTCGGCTGGCCAGGCTGCGGATACGGCTGGCCGTACGGCTGCCCGCCTTGAGGATATTGGTTGGGGTCGTACCCACCGCTGGTCATGTGTGTTGTCGTTCCTTGTGGAGTGGTCGTAGCTTTGTGGTTGGGCCGTACGTTACGGACTCCCGCGCGGTTACACCACACTCCCAGGGGTGAGTGTCCAGGGTTTCGTCGGCAAATGCTCCGGATGGAAATGAGCGAGCAGCTGATCCGGACCGGTCGCGTTGTACCCCAACGACCTTGCGAGCAGCGAAAACACTTGGCGTGGAGTCTGACCCAGCGCCAACCGGTCGGCGAGAGTGACCGGGCCGTCGCGTTTGGCCAGTCTCTTCCCCTCGACGTTGAGCACAAGTGGGACATGCGCGTAATGCGGCACCTCCCACCCGAGCAGGGTGGCCAGATATGCCTGACGGGGTGTGGAGGCGAGTAGGTCGTCACCGCGGACTACCTGGTCGAACCCCTGATCCGCGTCATCGACCACGACCGCCAGGTTGTAGGCGGGCATGCCGTCGCCGCGGCGCAGCACGAAATCGTCGACCAGGCCCCGATATGCGCCGCAGAGCTCGTCGACGATCTCGAATTCGGTTGTCCGTGAACGCAATCGCAGTGCCGGGGGGCGACCCTGTGCCCGTCGCTCGGCACGTTCGGCGTCGGTGAGATCGCGGCAGGTGCCCGGATACGCGCCGACCGGTCCGTGCGGCGCCGTGACAGCCTGCAGTATTTCCCTTCGGGTGCAATAGCATTCGTAGGTCATTCCGGCCGCGGAGAGCCGATCGATGGCCGCATGGTGCAGCGCCGTGCGCTCGGACTGCCGAACCACCGGGCCGTCCCAGTCCAGGCCGAGGGCGGCCAGATCCGCCAGCTGTCGTTCGGCGGCGCCGGGGCGCACGCGATCCAGATCCTCCATCCGGATGCCGAAGGCGCGCCCGGTGGAGCGGGCGAACAACCACGCCAGCAGCGCCGTGCGCAGGTTGCCCAGATGTAGATCGCCCGACGGGCTGGGGGCGAAGCGGCCGCCGCCGCGTGCGGTCACCATGTTCAGCCCCGTAGACGCGGATTCAGATGGTCGATATCGATCTCACGTCCGGTGTCGAGGTTGTCCAAAAGTCGCTCGGCGTATGCCATCAGTGCTGGACCGTCGATGTCGTACGGCCACGGCCTAGAGGCATCCAGGCGGCTTACGGCCCGTTCGAGCAGGGTCCGTGCGCCCTTCGCGTTGCCTCGCTGGAGATGGGTCAGACCCACGGCATACTGGGCCAGACCCTGCCACAGCATCCTTTCGGCGAACGGCCCGTTCTTCCATGCCGCCTCGAGCACCTCGTGTGCGTTGAAGGCCAGACCGTCGTCCAGCAGGCGCTGGGCGTAGTCGAGAGTCTCCTCGGCGGTCAGGTCGAGGTTGTCCGGAATCCGCTCGACGCCAGGGCTGCCGGGCGGTAGCGGACGCCCGAAACGGTCCCTGGGCCGGGCATTGCGGGCAATTCCGGCGTCATCTCGATCTCGTTCCACCACGGTTCCATGATCCATGGTCGCGGTCGCCGGTGATTGCCCGGGCGGTAGGCGCCGCCGGAGTTTTAACCGAATTATGTACCGCATTATGTTTGGCGTGCCTATAAAAGTTTGCTGGTTATATTTCCGCAAACAAATTTAACCGTTCCGTACTGGTAGGTTGCGCATACTTGAAATCGAAAAGAGGTCGGCGCAACTTTGCGGAAACCTGCTACTGTGCTCAGCGGGGCAATTCCCCGGCAAGGTGCACGAAGTGGACATGCACCGCGCGTCATGAGTTGAGCACCATGTCCGAAGTGGGCCTGGTGGCGGGAGCCAATGGCGTGATCCCGCAGCACAACGGATGAGCCAGTTAATTCTCGTCTCGATGCAGCAAAGGAGCAAGTTCCGTGAAGGTTGAGACAACCGGCGCCGAATGGCGTAAGAGCAGACACAGTGGTCCCGACGGAAACTGCGTGGAGGTCGCATTTCTGCTCGACGGCAATGTCGCTGTTCGGGATACCAAGGATCACGGGCGTGGGCCCGTGCTGGGATTCACCTCCGGTGAATGGGATGCGTTTGTCGCGGGGGTGACACGGTAGCTGTCGGGACGAGCCCGACAGACTGCCGCAACGGGCCCCGGGTCGATACGGCTCGGGGTCTTCGCGGGTCCGTCCCGGAATCCGGCGCCGGATGTGAACTCAGCCCTCGCCGTCCTGGCGGCTGCGCAGCACCGCGAGTTGTTCGTGTTCCTGAGTGCGTTCGACCTCGGTGAGTTGTTCGATCTCCGGTCGCGGATCGGCGCGGAAGAAACTACCCAGGCCCGGTTTGCCGGACAGGCCCAATTTGTTCAGCTTTTTCGGCACGGCCGCGCCCTGATATTCCAGCGGGATCGGATGTCCGTGCCCGTCCGCCGGTCCCAGCGGTTGATGAAGCTCGATGTACTCACCGTGCGGCAGTCGCCGGACGATACCGGATTCGATGCCGTGTTCGAGCACCGCGCGATCGCTGCGCTGCAGCGCGATGCACACCCGGTAGGCGACGGTATAGGCCAGGGGCGGCGCGAGCAGCAGGGCGATCCGGAAGAACCAGGTCGTCGCATTGAGCGAGATGTCGAATTTGAATGCGATGATGTCGTTGACGCAGGCCAGGGTCAGCGTCCCGTAGAAGGTCAGCGCCATGGCGCCGATCGCGGTGCGGACGGGGACGTCGCGCGGTCGTTGCAGCAGATTGTGCCGGGTGACGTCCTTGGTCAGGCGTTTCTCGATCCACGGATAGCTGATCAGCACGATGAAGACCAGCGTCATCATGACCGCGACCCAGAAGGCGGCGGGGATCGTGTGGCCGAAGATGTAGAGCTCCCACGGCGGTAGCAGGCGCAGGAATCCGTCGGTCCACATCATGTAGAAATCGGGCTGTGTGCCCGCGGAGACCTGAGAGGGGTTGTAGGGGCCCAGATTCCAGATCGGATTGATCTGCAGTACGCCGCCCATGACCGCGACGACACCGAGGGTGAACATGAAGAACGCGCCCTGATCGATCGAGAAGACCGGCACGATCCTGGTGCCGATCACGGTGCGCTCCGTGCGTGCCGGACCCGGGAACTGTGTGTGCTTCTGGTACCAGACGAGCGCGATATGGGCGACGATCAGCGCCAGCATGATCCCGGGCAGTAACAGCACATGCGCGATGTACAGGCGCGGAATGATGAGCGTGCCCGGGAAATCCCCGCCGAAGATCAGCCAGTGCAGCCAGGTCCCGATCACCGGGGTGCCGAGCATGATGCCGCTGAAAGCCGCGCGCAGGCCGGTGCCCGAGAGTAGGTCGTCGGGCAGGGAATAGCCGAAGAAGCCCTCGAACATGGCCAGGATCAACAGGATCGAGCCGATCACCCAATTCGCTTCGCGCGGTTTGCGAAACGCGCCGGTGAAAAAGATCCGGCACAGGTGCACGATCATCGATGCGGTGAAAAGCAGTGCGGCCCAGTGGTGTACCTGCCGGACGAATAGTCCGCCGCGCACCTCGAAGCTGATGTTCAGGGCCGACTCGTAGGCCCGGGACATCCCCACACCGCGCAATGGCTGATAGGCGCCATTATAGGTGACCTCGCCCATGGACGGGTCGAAGAACAGGGTCAGATACACGCCGGACAGCAGCAGAATGATGAACGTGTACAGCGCTATCTCGCCGAGCAGGAACGACCAATGTGTCGGAAAGACCTTGTTGATGGATCTCTTGACGAAATTGGCCGCCCGATATCGCTGATCCGCCGAATCCGCCTGTTCGGCGAGCTTGCGGCCGATGAGGCCATTGCGCACTGCCACGACAGTCACCCCGCCCCGGGATAGATTGTTCTGATCTGGCTTCTACTACGCAGCGTAGCACTCGGTGGTGCGCGAATCGATAGGTCGAACGAGACCGTATATTCGGTAGCGATTCACGGCATTCGCGTATTATTTGCCGGCCGTCGCGTGCCCCCGAACGAGCAGCCGGGCTGTCGTGGATCGCCGGGGCATAGCTATCGTCGTCCGCGTGGATTCGCTGGCACCGCAGGATGCGACGAGGTTCTGGCTGTCTCGGCGCGCCTGCGACGATCTGTTCCTGCTGTACTGCTTCACCGATACCGGCCGCTCGTTCGACCGATTGCGGGCCGATGTGCTCGCGCGCTCCGCGACGGTCGCGGATCTGTGGGTACGGGTGCGGGAGCGGCGCTGGGCGTATCCGGCGTGGGTGTCGTGCGATATCCGCGAGGATCAGGTCGTCGACCATGAGCTGCCGGCGGCAACCTGGTCGAATGTTGTCGACGCGGTTGGTGGTCTGCTGTCTGACGGGCTGCGGGCGGATGTACAGCCGTGGCGGCTGCACCTGTTCCGCGGGGTGCGGTCGGCCCCTGGCGAGGATGCCCCTGCGCTCGTCGCTGTGCTTCAGGTCTCGCACGCGTTGGCGGATGGTCAGCGTGCGGCCGCGATCGCGCGGGCGCTGTGGACGACGCCGGACGAGTGCGGTGACCCGAGAGCGGCTGGGGATGATTCGTCCACGTCGGCGCTCGTGGATCGGATGCGGGTGACGCGCTCCACGGGTGGCGATGTGAACAGAGGCGTATTCGGATCCGTGCCGATCAATGACTTGCCGGACGAGATGCGCGCGCTTGTCGGCCTGCCGGTCCGGGTGATCCGCACGATCCTGCGTGGCCTGGCGGCCGAGCGGGCCCGGCGGATGCTGGAGGTTCTTACTGGGCGCGGTGATATACCCCCGCCCGCAACGAATTTCCCGCCGACATCACTCAACCGCCCGCCGCCGCCGACCGCGCATGCGGTGCGCATGATCGTTCGCGACGACCTGCGGGTGCCCGGCCGCACGGTGACGGTGGTGGCATTGACGGCGATCGCGGCGGCTCTGTCCGGATATCTGAGACAGCACGGCGCGCCGGCCGAACGACTCGGTGCACAGGTGTCCATGGCACGACCTGTGGACAAGAAGACCGATCGGGTACGCAACAACTACGTCGACCTGGGCATCGAACTGCCTGTGGATGAATCCGATCCGCGCCGGCGCGCCGATCGGATCGCCGCCGAACTCACCGCCCGTCGCACCCGTGCCGACCATCCGCTGTTGCGGGCGCAGGCTCGGGTGAGCGAGGTGATTCCGGCTTCACTGCTGCGCCGCGACATCGCCGGTTACCCCCTCGACCTGGTACCCGACGCCCTGTCCGGCAACACCGTGATCTCGAGCGTGAACCGCGGACCCGCCGACCTGAGCTTCGGTGGCGGTCCCGTCCGTTTCACGGGCGGCTTCCCGGCGCTCGGCGCGGTGATGCACCTGACTCACGGTGTGCACGGATTGGGTGCGACGGTCACGGTGTCCGTTCACGCCGATCCCGCCGTCCTACCCGATATCGATGTGTACGCGGACCTCGTGAACACCGCCCTTACCGAAACCGTCACCGCGCTGCGCGGCTGAGTGGAGTCCGGGCCTCTTACGCCTGCTCGGCGCCGTGCCGCCCAGGGACTTCTCGCACATCCCGCTCGACCGCCCGATTCTGCGGATGTGCGGCACCGATCATCTGGGTGCATGCAGCCGTTCGAACAGCGAAGACGCAATAGTTCGGCACTCGCCGAACTGTTCTCGGGGCAGAGTTGGGACGCAATGGAGGATCGGCCCGACTCGAAAGGTCCCTGCCCGTGCTCGCTCGCTCTGTTCCGATCACCACCGCGCCGCCGGCCACCCGGCCGTGGATGCTCGCGGCGCTCAGCCTCGGCGTGGTCCTGGTCCAGCTGGACGTCAGTGTGGTCAATGTCGCCACCCACGCCATCCACGCTGACTTGCACAGCTCCGTCGCCGCACTGCAGTGGGTGATCGACGGTTACACGCTGACATTGGCGACACTGCTGCTCACCGCCGGTGCGCTGTGTGATCTCCTGGGCGCCCGCCGCATCTACATCGCCGGGATGGTGTTGTTCGGGGTGGCCTCGATCGGTTGTGCGCTCGCGCCGGACATGGGCGAACTGGTCGCGGCGCGAGTGGGCCAGGGGATCGGTGCGGCAATGCTGTTCCCGGCCAGCCTGACGCTGCTCAATCACAATGTCGCACCCGAACGCCGGGTACAGGCGGTGAGCCTCTGGGCCGCGGGCGGCAGCACCGCGATGGCGCTCGGTCCGATCGTGGGTGGCGTCCTGGTCGACACTCTCGGCTGGCGAGCCGTTTTCGCGATCAATGTGCCGGTTGTCGCCGTCAGCATCGTGCTCACGTCGATGACGGTGCGTGAATCGGCGATCGCCCGCCGCCGCGTCGATCTGCCCGGCCAGATCCTCATCGCCCTCTGCGTGGCAGCGTTGGTCGCGGCGGTGATCCGGATGGGGGATACGGGTGGTTCGAGTACCGTCGCACTGTTCGCGACAGCTATCCTCGCCTTGTTCGGATTCATTGCGGCCGAACGCATATCGTCTGATCCGATGGTGCCGCTCGGACTGTTCCGGTCACATCGGCTGACGATCTCGGTGGCGGTCGGATTCTTGATAAACATCGGCGTGTACGGGCTGCTGTTCGTGTTCGCGCTGTATTTCCAGAACATCCGGCACTATTCCGCCGAATCCGCCGGACTCGCCTTCCTGCCGTTGATGACAGGGATCGTCGCGGCGAATCTGATTGCGGCACGCGTGATCCGGCGATTCGGTCCGGCGCGGGTGTTGCAGATGAGCACCGCCGCGGCGACCGCCGCGGCCCTGACGCTCGCGCTGGCCCTCGACCTGGGGTACCCGACACTTGCTGTCGCACTGGCGGTTCTGGGCTTCGCACTGGGTTCGCTCGTCCCCGCGATCACGTCCGAAACACTGGCCGGCGTCGACCCGTCCCGCTCGGGATTGGCCTCGGGCCTACTGAATTCGGCCCGCCAGTGCGGAAGCGCCCTGGGCGTAGCACTATTCGGCACGCTCGCCGCCGACGATCTCACCGGCGGACTGCGGGCCTCCCTGTGGATCACGGCCGCCTTGGGCGCGGCGATGATCCTGCTCGGTGCACTGATGCAGGTCCGGGACCGACGCGCCTGACGGAGGTGTGCGCACGGGGCAACCTGGCGGTCCTCGCGAACGACTACGGCCCGGGTCGGAACAGTGATCACTGCTCCGACCCGGGCCGCGTGCTGGCGGAGGATAGGGGATTTGAACCCCTGAGGGCGTTAACCCAACCCGCGTTCCAGGCGAGCGCCATAGGCCACTAGGCGAATCCTCCGTCGAGCAATATACCGGTTTACCCCCGTCGGTTACCAAACGGGCCTGTCAGGGGGGTGGAATCGCCGCGATACACGGTTACTTGTGCAGGCCGGTCAGGACCTTCTTCAACTGGGTTTTGCAGGTGGTGGCGAGGTCGGTCTTGTTGGCGGGGTTGTCGGACTCGACCCGGAACCTGATCTTGGCCGAGAGGTTCGAGTCCATCGTGGCGCACGTGTATTCCAGCACGTCGAAGCTGGAGTAGTCCTGTTCGTAGGTGGCGTAGTAGGACTGTTCGCCGAGGCCGGTGAGGGTACCGGAGTCGCGGCCGGTGCCAGTGGTCTTGGTGTCCTCGTCCTTCCACATGTTGTAGTCCGGCGAGCCGAAGGAGCTCTGGAATTCGACGTCCAGATCCAGTTCGGCGCCGTTGGTGCTGTACTGCCCGGCGCCCTGGTAGTTGGCGTTGCACTCCAGCGAACCGCCGCCGATCGTGCCGTCGGGGGCATGTTCGGTGTGCTCCGGATTGGGCTTGGGGGTGGGCGCCCATTGGCTCAGCACGGTCAGGTCGACCAGGCTGCACGCGTTGGTGACGTTGCTCATGGCGTAGTTGCCGTCGATCTTCTTGGTGCCCAGGAGCGAGTTGGTGGCGTTGTTCGTCGCGTGCACGGTGACCATGACGAGCACGACCGCGATGATCACCACCACGCCGACCACGCCGCCGATGATCCACAGCGCGTTGTTGTTGCGCCGGGGCGGCTGTGGATACTGCTGACCGGTGTATCCGGGCTGTGCCTGCGCGATCGGCTGCGGCCCCGGTGTCGGCTGCACGTACGACGTCGGTGCGTAGCTCTGCTGTGGATAGGACTGCTGGGAGTGCGGCTGCTGGGCGTAGGGCTGTGCGTAACCCGGGGCGCCGAACTGCTGACCCGACGTGCCGAACTGGTGACCCGCGCCCAGGATGGTCGGGTCCGCGCCGGTGACCGAGGCGCCCGAACTACTGGTCGCGGGCGTGGACCACCACTGCAATTCGTCGTCGGGCGGATCCTGCGGCGGGTTGTCTGTCACACTTCATCCCTCGGTCATGGCGCCGAAGCCCCCTGGAGAAAACGTCTGAGAGATCGTAGCGAGTCGACAGCGTGACGTCGCGCACGATTTTCCGCACGACCGCACCCGTCCGGGCGCCTTCCCGAACCCCCCTGTAGAACCGGTGCGGGGCGAACCGCTACACTTTCGGACGGATCCCGCGCGGCGCGCATCCTGTGAACTCCCCCAGGGCCGGAAGGCAGCAAGGGTCAACGGGCTCTGCCGGGTGCGCGGGGTCCCCTTATATCCCATTCACCGCGAACCCGCCGGGTGGAGCGGGTGTCACAATTCCCCTTGCCCCATCTGCCCGGTTCCCGAGTAACGTGGACGCCTGGACTGGCTCGGCCCCGTCCTTGAATCTCCCACGTCGCTGCTTGGAAAGGCTGTTGAGTGATGCCCCGGCAAACGCAGATCGGTTTGATGAGCCATGCGGAACTCGTATCCGAACACGAGACGCAGACCGCGAACTACGCGAAGCTCCAGACCGAGAAGCTCACGCTGGATCTGACCCGAGGCAAGCCCTCGCCGGAGCAGCTCGACTTATCCCAGGATCTGCTCACCCTGCCGGGCGGTGAATTCCGCGATGCCGCGGGTACCGATCTGCGCAATTACGGTGGTCAGCAAGGACTTCCGGAGCTGCGCGCGATCTTCGGCGAGCTGCTCGGCATTCCGGTGGCCAATCTGCTGGCCGGCAACAACTCCAGCCTCGAGCTGATGCACGAGATCGTGACCTTCTCACTGCTCTACGGCACCCCCGATTCCGCGCGTCGCTGGGTGGACGAGCCGGTCGTGAAGTTCCTGTGCCCGTACCCCGGCTACGACCGGCATTTCACGATGACGCAGTCGCTGGGCATCGAGATGATCCCGATCGCGATCGGCCCCGACGGCCCGGACGTGCACACCATCGCCGATTTGGTGGCGACCGATCCGCAGATCAAGGGCATGTGGGTGGTGCCGAACTACTCCAACCCCACCGGCGTCACCATTTCCGAAGAGAGTGCGCGCCAACTGGTTTCGATGCCCGCGGCGGCTCCGGACTTCCGGATCCTGTGGGACAACGCCTATGCGGTACACCCGCTGACCGATACCGCCGAGCCCTCGCTCGATGTGCTCGGCATGGCCGCGGCGGCCGGAAACCCCAACCGCCCCATCGTCTTCGCCTCGACCTCGAAGATCACCTTCGCGGGTTCGGGGGTCAGCTTCCTCGGCGGCTCCACCGCCAACCTGGACTGGTATCTGAAGAATGCCATCAAGAAGAGCATCGGCCCGGACAAGATCAACCAACTGCGCCACGTGAAGTTCTTCAAGGACGCCGACGGTGTCCGCGCGCACATGCAGAAGCATCGGGCGATCCTGGAGCCGAAGTTCAAGCTGGTCCTGCGAATTCTGGAGGAGCGCCTCGGCGCGTCCAAGATCGCGTCGTGGACCGAGCCGAAGGGCGGCTATTTCATCAGCCTCGATGTGCTCGAGGGCACCGCGGCCAAGGTCGTCGCCCTGGCCAAGGAGGCCGGAATCGCGCTGACCCCGGCGGGTTCGGCCTATCCTTACGGAAAAGACCCGGAGGACAAGAACATTCGCATCGCGCCCAGCTTCCCGCCGCTGGCCGATCTGGAGAAGGCGATGGACGGGCTGGCCACCTGCGTACTGCTCGCGGCGACCGAGAAGCTGATCGAGAAGTAGGATCCCGTCGACACGAGGCCGTCCCGCTCGATATCGCGCGGGGCGGCCTCCTGCGTCGTCGGAATCTATTCCGGCTTGTGTGCCAAGACAGCGAACATGGTCACCGACAGGTGGATGTCCCCGGACTCGGCGCCGCGTTCCAGATCGGTCAGCAGATCCTCGCGCTGCTGCTCGGTGATCGCGCCGCGCGCCACCGCCATAGCGGAGATGCGGGCCACCAGTGCACCGGCCCCGAAGCCGGCGTCCTGTACCAGCGCGTGCGAACCGACCTCATCGATCACCAAGCCCGCCCGGTGCAGCAGCCCGGACAAGCGGCGGCCGGAGAACGGGTTGGTGGTGTTGGTGACCAGCGTCTCGATCACCTGGTGCACCACCTGGCGGTTGCCGGGATGCACGATCGCGGTGCCCCAGTCGCTGTCCATCACCACGACCCGGCCGCCGGGCCGCAGCACACGCGCGATCTCGGCGGCGGCCCGGGCGGGCGCGGTCAGATGCTGCAGGACCCGCTCGCACAGCGCGGCGTCGAAGGACTCCGGGCCGAAGGGCAGGCCGTAGGCGTCGCCGGTGGCGAATTTCGCGGTCGAGGCGGCCTCGGCGGCGCGGCGTTCGGCGGCGGCGAGCAGATTCGGGTCGGGTTCCACGCCGACCGCATGGCCGGTGGGTCCGACCGCCTCGGCGAAGGCGAGGACCTCCGATCCGCTGCCGGAGCCGATATCGACCGCGCTCTCCCCGGGCGCGACGGCCAGGGCCTCATGGGCCCAGGACCGCAGTCCGTGAATTCCGGGGAGCGCGGCCTGCAGGTCGCGGACGTCTATGAGCTGGTCGTGCCCGTCGCGGTCGAACCGGTCCGGTCGGCGGGCGGGAGTTGCGGTGCTGTGTGTGGGCGCCATATCTCTTGCCGTTCTATCTGTCGGCGCCATGTCCACTGTGGGTCTCACCAGAGTGTCAGGCATGCGCAGAGCCTACGTGCCAGGGGTGGCTACCCGCCGGTTTCATTGTGCGAGGCGTCATAATTACGGCCATGGTCACTCAGCTGTGTCTTGCGCAGGAGCCGGAGGCGGACGAGTTGCTCTCTCGCGACAATTTCGCCCTGCTGGTCGGAATGCTCCTCGACCAGCAGTTCCCGATGGAGCACGCGTTCCGGGGGCCGCGCAAGCTCGCCGAGCGAATGGACGGATTCGATATCCGGCGGATCGCCGAGGCCGATCCGGACGAATTCGAGGAGCTCGGCGCCACGCCGCCGGCCATTCACCGGTACGGGCGATCGATGGCGCGGCGGGTGCAGGAGCTGGCCCGATATGTGATGGAGAATTACGACGGGCAGGCCGAAAACCTGTGGACCGACGGCGATCCCGACGGCAAAGAGGTTTTGAAGCGGCTGAAGGCGCTGCCCGGGTTCGGCGATCAGAAGGCGCGAATCTTCCTGGCGCTGTTGGGAAAACAGCGTGAGGTGCGGCCGAAGGGATGGCAGGCGGCGGCGGGGGCCTACGGAGACAAGGGTTCGCGACGGTCGGTCGCCGACGTGACCGACGCCGAATCGCTCTCGCAGGTAAGGGAATTCAAGAAGCAGGCGAAGGCTGCGGCCAAAGCGAAATAGCTCCGGCATCGGGCCTACGTGCCTGGATCATCGAGTGCTGCTCACCCTTGCTGTTCGATCGGAGCCTGTGCGCCGGTGCGCTTGCGAAGACTCGAGGCGACCGCCGTCAGCGCGCCGCCGAATGCGATCGCGCCGCCGAGCAGGGCGGCGGCGGCGAGACCCGCGCTCGTGATCTGTGTGCTCTGCTGCGATGTGTCGTTGCTCTGGAACAGTCCCATGATGCCGCCGGTGCCCCCTTGATCGCTCTCGACCATTGTGCGCAGGTCCGTTGTCTCGCCGCCGAGGTACAACAGATCGGCGAGCACGAAAATCGCGGTGGCGACGGCCGAACACAGCACCAGAAAAGACAGTTCGCTGCTGCGATATTTCAGATTCAGCGCCACGGCCGTGATCGTCACCATCGCGGTGAGAGTGGCGAGGATCGCCCAGCAACCACTGATCTGCGCCTGACTACCGCCGCCCGGTAGCCAGCTGGTGAAACTCTCGCTCGCGCCGTTGAGTTGGCCGAAAGCATTCGAGCTCAGTCGGCCTTTCGGGCCGGATGCCGTCAGCCACGGACGGAACATCAGGACGACGGCGAGCGCCCCCGCGAAGGCCGCGGCTATTTCGCCCATGCCAGGCGCGCCCGTGCCGGGCCAGGGTGCCGAACCAGCCTGTACCGCAATATAATTGGGCCGCCGCTCGAGTGCGGTTTGGCCTGCTGAATCATCGCTTACCTGCCAAATTGTCGAAGAGATCATTATTCCAACCGATTTTTACATCGCACTGTGCGAAAGTATGTGAGTTCGTACACGTGCGGTGAATTTCCTACAATGAACGGCTGCAACGGCGTCGGTGCTCATTGCAGTTGGAACGTTAATCCGGTGTCTGACCAGGATCAACGTGGCTCGAATCCTATCGAGACCCGGCCCACAGTTAAGTGCTGGCGTTTCGGATAAACTCCGGGCGCTGAAGATGATGACGAATCATGTTGTCGGTCGGTTGGATTCGTATCCCCGCGATGCTCCGGCGCCGCCCTGCCGCAGAGCATTACATACTTCCGGTCTCTCGCTCTTGTGACGGAGAAGACAGCGAAATGGCCTCTGTCGACGGGGTGGATCAGATGTCGTCCCCGGCGGGGTATTCCCAATTCTGAGAAGGTCGATTTTCGCGGTACTATGTCGGACTTTCGTCCGGCTGAAGCGAATGCTGAATGCCGTTGGAAAAGCAAAGGTTCCGGCGGCGTCAACGCCACCGGAACCTTTATGCCCCGGTTGGTCAGCTGCTGCTGGCGGCGGCCTCGGTGAAGGTTCCGGCGAAGGGGGTTCCGGTCGGGCCGGCGGGGCGCTCGATGGCGGGCTTCCACAGGCCGCGCCGCTGCAGGATCGGCAGCACGCCCTCGCCGAACCAGTACGCCTCCTCGACGTGCGGGTAGCCGGACAGGATGAACTGGGTGATGCCCAGGCGGGAGTATTCGATGAGGCGCTCGGCCACCTCTTCGTGCGAGCCGACCAGGGCGGTGCCCGCACCACCGCGGACCAGGCCGACGCCCGCCCACAGGTTGGGGGCGATCTCCAGTCGATCGGTGCTGCCGCCGTGCAGTTCGGTCATCCGGCGCTGCCCCTCGGAGTCGGAGCGGGCCAGATTCGACTGGACGCGTTCGATTTCCGCGGGATCGATCGACTCGAGCAGCCGATCCGCCTCGGCCCAGGCCTGTTCGGAGGTGTCGCGGGTGATGACGTGGATGCGCAGGCCGTAATCGAGCCTGCGGCCGTGGTCCACCGCTAGGCTGCGAATCCACTCCAGCTTCTTGCTCACCGCGAAAAGCGGTTCACCCCAGGTGAGATAGGTATCGGCGTAGCGGGCGGCCACCGGACCGGCCGCGGCGGAGGAACCGCCGAAGAACACCGGGGGCACCGGGTCGGGGTGGTTGTTCAGCAGGGCGTCCTGCACGCGAAGATGCTTGCCCTCGAAGCTGATCGGCTCCCGCGAGGACCAGAGTTCGCGCACCACATGCAGGAATTCGCCGGTGCGCTCGTAACGCTGCTCCTTGTCCAGGAAGTCGCCGTAGGCCCGCTGCTCGTGCGGCTCGCCGCCGGTGACGACGTTGAGCAGCAGCCGCCCGTTCGAATGCCGCTGGAAGGTTCCGGCCATCTGCGCGGCCAGCGTCGGGCTGACCAGGCCCGGCCGGAACGCCACCAGGAACTTCAGTGTCTCGGTGGTCTCCACGAGCATCGCCGTGGTGAGCCAGGCGTCCTCACACCAGGCGCCGGTCGGGGTGAGTACACCCTCGAATCCGTTTTCCTCCGCAGCGCCGGCGATTTGGTTGAGATAACGCAGCGAGGCCGGGCGGTCACCCCGCATCGAGGTGCCGTGGCCGCCCGCGATCAGATTGCGCGAGTCGCCGTAGGTGGGCAGAAACCAGTGGAAGGACAGGCTCATTCGAGGCACGCTCCGTTCAGGGGGTGGTGGGGAATAAATCGTTGAAGCGGGTGTCGACGTAGTCGGAGATCGTCACCTTGCCCGGAATCAGCCCGGCACCGGCGAAGGCGTCGGCGACCTGCTGCTCGGAGGCGATGGACGCGGCGTTCAACGGATGATCGGTGTAGAGGTCGCGTTTCACCGCGACGGTGGCGACCGACGGGGGCAACCCGGAGGTCTGGGCGTAGGTCTGCGCCCACTGGTCCGGATCAGCGTCCACCCAGCCGTGCGCCTTGGAGATGCGCTGCATCAGATCGTGCAGGGCCGCGGTCTTGGCCTTGCTCGCCAGCGCCTTGGTACCCGCGACGCCGTACGAGTCCGGCCCGACATAGCCGTTGCCATCGACCAGGATTCGCGCGCCGGCCTGCTGCTGTCCCTGCGCCGAGTAGGGGTCCCAGATCGCCCAGGCATCGACACGCCCGGTGGACAGCGCCGCGAGCGCGTCGGCCGGTTGCAGGTATTCGGCCTGAACGTCCCCGAATTTCAGGTTGTTCTTGGCCAGCACCTCGAGCAGGTGGTAGTGCGCGGAGCTGCCCTTGGCCACCGCGATCTTCTTGCCGCGCAGGTCCGCCGGGGTGTGAATGGCCGAATCCTTGGGTACCAGAATATCTTGGCCACCGAGTCCCTGTGCGTAGCCGGTGACGATCTTGATCGCCGAATGCGCCGCCGCGGCGAACACCGGGGGTGCGTTGCCGACGGCCCCGAAGTCGACCGCACCGGAGTTGATCGCCTCCAGGATCGGCGGGCCGGAGGTGTATTGCGACCAATTGATGTGGTACGGAACGTCTTTCAGCTCACCGGAGGCCTGGAGCAGGGCCTGGAGGCCGGTGCCCTTCTGATCACCGAGATTCAGCGTCACCTTCGACAGGTCGACGCTGCCGTCGGTGCGGACCGCGGCATCGGACCCGTCGTTCGACGAACATGCGGCGGTGGCCAGAGCGGCGGTCAGCGCAAGCGCGGCAAACAGTTTGCGTGTGATCATGCGAATCCTTCTTCGGCGCTGACGCCGAGTTCGGTGAGCAATTCGGCGCGTAGGGCGGCGAATCGGGGGTGTTCGCGGCGGCGCGGGCGAGGAAGGTCGACCGTGATCTCCTTGGCGATGCGGCCCGAGCCCAGCACCAGGGCTCGATCGGCCAGCAGCAGCGCCTCGTCCACATCATGGGTGACCAGCAGCACACCCGGACGGTGCCGGGACCACAGCTCGAGCACCAGCGAATGAATCGTGATGCGGGTCAATGCGTCCAGGGCGCTGAATGGTTCGTCGAGCAGCAGCAGATCCGGCTCGCGGACCAGCGCCCGGGCCAGGGAGGCGCGCTGTGCCTCACCGCCGGACAGCGTCAGGGGCCAGGCGTCCGCGCGCTCGGTCAGACCGACCTCCGCCAGCGCTTCCCGGGCCGCCTTCTGCGGATTCGGGCGGCGCAGCCCGAGCGTTATGTTGGCGTGCACCCGCTTCCACGGCACCAGGCGTGGTTCCTGGAAGGCGACGGCGACGTCACCGTCCACGTTCAGCTCGCCCTCGTGGGTGGTGTCCAGGCGGGCCAGCGCGCGCAGCAGGGTGGACTTGCCGGTGCCGCTGCGGCCCAGCAGTGCGACGAACTCGCCGCGGTCGATGTCCAGGTCGATGCCGTCCAGTACCGTTCGATCGCCGAATGCCTTGGTCAGGCCCCGGATTCGAGCGACGGGCGCCGGGCCGGGAGTTTCCGGGGCGGCGGCCGTCGCGCTCAGCTCGCCAAGAATCCGCGTCGCCATGCCAGCGCCTTTCTTTCGATGAGTCGCACAATCGAATCGGTGATCAGGCCCAGCAGGCTGTAGACCAGCAGTCCGACGACGATGATGTCGGTGCGCAGGAAATCCCGGGCGTTGTCGATCAGATAGCCCAGGCCCGCATCGGCATTGACCTGTTCGGCCACGATCAGGGCGAGCCAGGAGGCCGCGAGTGCCAGCCGCAGGCCGACCAGCGCCTGCGGTAGCGCGCCGGGCAGCACGATGTGCCGGATCAGCCCGAATTTCGACAGCTGCTGCACCTGCGCGAGTTCGGCGAGTTTCCCGTCCACACTGCGGATTCCGGCAAAGGTGTTGATGTACAACGGGATCGCGACACCGAATGCCACGAGTACGACCTTGGGCAGCTCACCGATACCGAACCACAGGATGAACAGCGGGATCAGCCCGTAGAACGGCAGCATGCGCAGCATCTGCAGCGGCGGATCGAGGATCTGCTCGCCGATCAGGCTCAGCCCGGCGATCAGGGCCAGTCCGATGCCGACCACCGCGCCGATGCCGAAGCCGATCACCGCGCGTTGCAGGGATATCACGATCGCGTGCGGCAGCGTGCCGTCGCGTGTGATGTCGATCGCGGTGCTGACCACGGTCGTCGGGGCGGTGAGCAGGCGTTGCGGCAGGATGCCGGTGCTGCTGGCGAGCTGCCACACCACCACGATCAGCACCGGACTGACCATCCGGGCCCAGCGGGCCGATGGCAGATGACGCGGGCGAACGGATGTCGGCCGCAGGGTAGTCGAAGACAACGCGGTACCTCATGCGGTGATGTGGACAGGTTGGTGGGGCCGAAGGTCGGCGATCCAACATCCGATGCTGCCAACCCCGGGTGGGCTGGTCACTGGTTGAAATCTCTGTGTTTCTTAACCTGGCCGGACGGTCGCGGAGTGCTCACGACTTGCACGTTGCTACCGGCCGTGCTGGTCCGGTCCAGCTCCCGCCGGGTGAGACCTGCTTTCCGTGGGTTGTGTGCCAGGAGTGTGCCAGTTCGATGATGCAGTAATTCTGCAGTATTCGATTATCGGCGTCAGAATTACGCCGAGAGCTTCCAGTGTGCCGCCACTTCGCTCGTTAGTAGAGGTAATCAACTGGTGTTATACCGTTTGCGACAGGGGAGTTCATCAATTCTTAACTGCTCATTAAGTTGTCCTCGCAAGGACTGAATGTGATGGTTAACACTCTGGTAGCTGGGTGATCACCCGGCTATCATTCGTTGGGGGTAACACAATTACTGTCGTTGCCAGAAAAATTCACATCGTCACGACGACCGGTCAGCGCAGACCCGTCCATGGTTCGTTGAAATAACCGAGGGAACAATGGAATACACTGTGCTGTCCCATTTCGATATAAGACCCGGCTCCCTGACGCTGTGGAGCGCCGCGTTACTGCCCGGCACCGGGTGGCAGGCGGACGACCGTCCGTTGACCTGCGGTCACACAAAATATCTACGTGAGCTCGATGCCGCCGATCCGGCACCCGGCAGAGGCCGCTGGATCGGTACCGTCTTCGAAATGGACGCGCCGTTCGACCGGCGCCTGATCCGCGATCTGACCTGGATGTGGCATGCGCGCCACGAGGGCTTGCGCACGACGGTCGCACCGATGGTGAACCGTGAGACCGAACCCCCGCGATCGACCTGCGCCGCGTTGGATATCACCATTGTCGCCGAGTGGATCCCGGAGGTGACCGCCTCCGCGGAAATCAACGATTACCTGAATACGATCCTGGAACAGCGGCTGTCCGCATTGACCTGGCCGCATTGCCTCATCGCCACGATCGAGCACGAAAACACCGGTGATTTCACGGTATTGGTCGCCGCCGACCATTCGGTCATGGACGCCTACGGTCAGGTGCTGCTGGTGCCCGAATTGCGTGCGCTCTATCGCGCCCTGCTCAACGGAACCGCGTGCCGCCGCTCCGACACGTTCGCCAGCGCGGCGGATTACGCCGCGCTCGAGCGGCAGGCCGCGGACGCGCTGACTCCCGAAAGCCCGGCGGTCGATCTCTGGCGCGAATTCCTCGCGGAGTCCGGCGGCCGGTTTCCCCGCTTCGAGCCGGTACCCGGCGACCTCGGGGACGCTGCCGAACCGGTGACAGGGCCGCAGACCAGCGTATCCCGGTGGCTGCTGGACGATTCCGACATCCGCGTCGTGGAAACGGCCGCGGCGGCGGCCGGCTACCGGCTCACGCCCGCGATCTTCGCGGCCCTCGCGCTCGCCGCGCGCGCGACGAGCGGATCTCCGATTTTTCGCGCGATCATGCCGGTGGCCACCCGGCCCGATCTGCGCTGGTCGGAATCGATGGGCTGGTTCGTCAATATCGTCCCGCTGACCATCTCGGTGGGTCCGGTCGGCGAGGCAGGCGGGGAATTCCCGGCCGCGCTGGCCGCGGCCGATACCAGTCTGCGCCGGACCAGGGCGCTCGCCGCAGCGCCCGCGACCCGGGTATTCGATTTGCTGGGTGTCGAGGATGCTCCGCGCTTCGTCGTATCGTTCGTCGACATCACCAGGCTTCCGGACAACGAACTCATCACCGGCCTGCGCGGCCGGGCCCTGCGTGCCGACGCCTACGGAAGCGGCGAAATCTATTTCTGGATCGTCCGGGCCGCAGCGGGTTTGAATATATCCGCCCGTTTCTGCACATCGTATCCGCCCGAGGCGGTACAGCGATTCGTCGACGAATTCACCGCCGTCCTGCGCGGTGCGGGGGCCGATGCCCTGCCCATGGAACCGTATGCCCCACTGGCGGCAGTGCACAACGAGGTGGCCTGATGCGAATCGGTGGTTTGCGCGAAACTCTCGAGGTGACCGATCGCCCGATTGTCCTGGGGCCCACGGTCGTTTCCGCGGCGGCGGCCCGGTCCGCGCCGGCGTCCGCCGTGCCGCCGACCTTTCTCCAGCACGACCATCTACAGGCGGCGTTGATATTTCCGACCGAGTCGACGTATCTCGGTGTCGTCACCTATATTCCCGGCGTTCTGGACGCCGATGCGCTGGTCGCGGCGGTCACCGGTTTCGTGCAGGCCCATGACGGCCTGCGTACCTGGTTCGAGCCCACCGGCGACGGATTCGTCCGGCATGTGCTGGAGCCGGACGGCGTGGAACTGGAGGCCGCCGAGCTCACCGAGCCGACCGGCGGCACCGAATGGACCGATGCCCTGGCGAACTACTTCGCCACCACGATCACACCGTTCGACTGGCCCGGCCTGAGTGTGGCCGCCATCGTGCGCCCGGCGGGGTTCGAGGTGGTCTTCGTCGCCGATCACGCCTTCAGCGACGGCATGTCCCAGGCGTTGGCATCCCTCGAACTCACCGACCGGTATGCGGCCGCGCTGGCCGGACGGGTCCAGGAGCGGGCGATCTCCGGTGATTCGAGCGCCGACTACGCGATCGACGAGCGCGCCCGCGCCGACGATGCGCTGGCCGAAGCCCTGTTCCCGCTCTGGGATCGTGAGCTGGCCCAGGTCGGCTACCGTCTTCCGGCTGCCGGGATCGATCTGGGCATCGAGCACGGCACGCGTCATTCCCGCACCATCCGCAGCCGGACCCTGCTCGACGCCGAACAGGGTCGCGCCTTCGACGCCGTGCTCGCCGACCTCGACGCATCGCTGTCCGTCGCACTGTTCGCGGCGCTTGCGCTGGCACAGTACGAGCTGACGGCCGAGGAGCGATTCTGGACCTTGAACGTCGTCGCGACACGCTGCGGAAACCGGTTCGCCCGGGCCCAGGGCTGGTTCTGTAATTTCGTTCCGCTGTCGTTCCAGGTGCCGCCGAACGCGAGTTTCACGGCGCTCGTGCCGGTCGTGCGGGCCGCGTTGGAGCGCAACCGGACGCTGGCGCGGGTGCCCGCGCACGGCGCGATCGGGCGACTGGTGGCATCGGGTCGTGAAATCGCCACGCGCGACCCGGGTTTCGTGACGGTGCTCGATCTGCGCCGGCCGGCCGCCGCCGCGCCGGAGACCGCCGACACCCGGTTGTTCTCCGCCGAAGGCGTCACGTCCTCATTAGGAATATGGCTGGGGCGCAACGCCACCGAGTATTTCCTGGCACTGGGCGCGCCCGACGCGCCGGCGACATGGGAACGGCTGTCCGGCTACGCGGACCGGATTCAGCATGTCCTCGCCGAGATCGCGCGCACCGGTGATTACCGGCCGGTTCAGCGGGTCCGCGCGCAGGTGTACGGATGAGGGCCGCGGCGCGGGTGAATCGCCTCACCGCCGACGACGACCTGTTCTGGAAGGTGCACCGGCTGTTCGGCTCGGTGCTGCTCAACCAGATGGGTTGGTGGTTCGACGAACCGCTCGACCGCGACACCCTCACCGCCTTGCATCGGCACCTGGCGCACGGATTCCTGGCCCGCCGGGTCGTGCGCGGCCGGGTGCCGTTCGCCCGGCCGTGGTGGGAGCCGTCGACGGCGACCGTCCCGCTCACCTGGCAGCAGGAGCCGGTGGCCGAGGACCGGGTCATCGAGTGGCTGTCGCAGCAGGGTGAGGTCGACTTCGACCCGGCGGACGGGAGTCTGTGGCGGCTGTCGGCGGCGCCGGTCGGGCGCGGGATGGTGGTGTCCCTGGTGGCGTCCCACGTGGGAGCGGACGGCAGTGCCGGGCTCGTCGCCCTGTCCGACGCGCTCGACCGGCTCGGCCGGGGGCTCGAGCCGAGCCGGTCCGACAGCTCCGGTCGCCACGTCCGCGACCGGCCCGAGGGTGGGCGGTGGCGGGCAGACCTCGCCGATGCGACGGGGCAGGTGTGGGCCATCGGCAAGGGGATCGCCGGTGCCTACCGTGCTCGCGGGGTGACCGAGCCGGGTCGCATACCCCGCGATCCCCAGCCTCCCCACTACCCGTCCGATCACTACGCGCCCGCCCAGCTGATCGTCAATGTTCCGCTAGTGCAGTGGAATTCGGTCGCGCGGAAATACGGCGGCACGGCCAACGGGCTGATGATCGGCACCGCGGTCGGCATCCTCGGGCGGTCCGGCCGCCTCGGCGACGGGGCATCGGTCCGCGTCGACATCCCGCGCATGATGCGCGGGCCCGATGACCCGCGGGGCAACGCCACCACCGGAATTCCGATCTCGGTGCCCTACACCGAGGGCGAATCGGCCGACCTCGCGCTGATCCGGGCGATGACGAAACAGGCCATGACGGCCTACGACGATCCGGCCTCCACACCTCCGCTGCAACACCTGCAACCCCTGCAGATGGTGATCCCGGACGTCATCGCCCGTCGATTCGTGCGCACATCGAAAGCGCCGATATGCCTGTGTACCAACCTCGGCAGCGCCACCGAATCCGTCGCGACCATCGGCGGGGTCCGGGCCCGCAGGGTGGTCATGCGGCCGATCATCCGGCCGCGCGACACGGAGTTCTTCCGCCGGACCGAGATCGGCCTGAGCATGTCCTGGTCCAGTGACGACGAGCAGGTCACCCTCGCCGTGATCGGCGCCGACCCGGATGCCTTCCCGTCCACCGCAACACTGCGCGCCCATGTGCGGGCGGAGTTCGGCGCCTGGGGGCTGGTTCCGGCGTTCTGGTAGCACGGTCGTCGTGTGGGGGCGTTTCGATCCCGATGCGCGTAACCCGTGAGCAAAGTCCGTGCTCGCGCGATCGTCGGAGGATGACCTCCACTGCTCCACATGCCGTATCCGATCGCGAACTCGACGAGATCTTCGCGCCCGTGTTCGACCGGATCGCCGTCGGCGCGGTCCAGCGCGAGATCGACCGCCGCCTGCCGTACGAGGAGGTGGGCTGGCTGCGTGAGGCCAACTTCGGGGCCCTGCGGGTACCCGCCGAATACGGCGGTCACGGCGCCAGTGTGCGTCAGCTGTTCGGGCTGCTGATCGACCTGGCCGCCGCGGAATCCAATCTGCCGCAGGCGCTCCGGGTGCACTTCTCCTTCGTCGAGGATCAGCTGCTCGCCCAGCCGGGCCCAGCGCGCGAGCAGTGGCTGCGCGCGGCGGGATCGGGCGCCCTGGTCGGCAACGCGATCACCGAACCGGGTGTGGGGGCGGTGGATCGGTACCGCACGCGCCTGACCCCGGACGGCGCGGGCTGGCGGCTCAACGGCGTGAAGTACTACAGCACCGGCTCGTTGTACGCGGACTACATCGTCGCCGCGGCCGATCGCGACGGTGAGCGGGTGGGCGTGCTGGTCGACGCCGCGGCCGAGGGCGTGCGCCGGCACGACGACTGGGACGGCTTCGGGCAGCGTCTCACTGCCAGCGGGACAACGGAATTCGACAACGTGGCGATCGCGGCGGATCGGATTCTCGGTCCCGGCTACGGCGTATCCGGGCCCACCTACGCCACGGCCTATCTCCAGCTGGTGCAGTTGGCGGTGCTCGCGGGGATCGCCCGCCGGGCGGAGAGCGATGTGCGGGCCTGGGTCGCCGAGCGCACCCGGGCGTACACGCACGCCGCCGCGGACCTGCCCCGGCAGGATCCGTTGGTGCAGCAGGTGATCGGCCAGTTGTCGGCCGCGGCGTTCTCGGCGCGGGCCAGTGTGCTCGCGGTCGCCGATCGTCTGGACGCCGTGCTGGACGCCGGTGCGAGCGATGAGAACGAACTGATCGGCGTGGAACTCGTCTCGGCCCAGGCGCAACTCACCGTGATCGACACCGTGCTGACGGCCACCACCCGGTTGTTCGAGGTCGGCGGTGCGTCGATCGTGTCCGAACAACTGCGCCTGGATCGGCACTGGCGCAACGCCCGGACCATCTCGGTGCACAATCCCGCGATCCAGAAGGCCAGGGCGATCGGTGATCACCTGCTCAACGGCACACAGCTGCCGTTCGGCTGGAGCGCGGGCGAGCGGACGGCCCAGGGGGTCGCGCGATGAGCGAGCCCCGCCGAATCCGGTTCAACGCCTTCGACATGAACTGTGTCGCGCATCAGTCCCCGGGGCTGTGGCGGCATCCGGAGGATCAATCACACCGCTACAAGGAGCTCGGCTACTGGACCGATCTGGCGAAACTACTGGAACGCGGTCGATTCGACGGGATCTTCATCGCCGACGTCCTGGGTACCTACGACGTATACGGCGGCGACGATACCGCCGCCCTGCGTCAGGGCGCGCAGATTCCGGTCGCCGATCCGCTGCTGCTGGTATCGGCGATGGCCGGGGTGACAACGCATCTCGGCTTCGGCATCACCACCGGCACCGGTTTCGAGCATCCGTATCCGTTCGCCCGGCGCCTGTCCACGCTCGATCACCTGACCGGCGGACGCCTGGGCTGGAACGTGGTGACCGGCTATCTGCCCTCGGCCGCAAGGAATTTCGGCGCCGCGGATCAACTCGACCACGACGAGCGATACAACCAGGCCGACGAGTACCTGGAGGTGCTCTACAAGCTGTGGGAGGGTTCCTGGGAGGACGACGCGGTCGTGCGCGATGCCGCGGCGGGAGTCTACGTCGATCCGGCCAAGGTGCACCACATCGGGCACCACGGCACGCATTACACCGTGCCCGGCATCCACCTGTCCGAACCGTCGCCGCAGCGTACGCCGGTGATCTATCAGGCGGGCGCCTCGCCGCGCGGCACCAGGTTCGCCGCCGAGAACGCCGAGGCGATCTTCATCGCGGGGCCGTCGAAACGGGTTGTGGCGCAGACCGTCGCGCGGATTCGCCAGGCGCTGCGCGAGGCCGGGCGCGATCCCTATTCGGCGCGCGTCTACGCCCTGGCCACCGTCATCACCGACGCCACCGACGAGGCGGCCGAGCACAAGCATCGGGAGTATCTCGAATACGCGAGCGTGGAGGGCGGGCTGGTGTTCATGTCCGGGTGGATGGGAATAGACCTGTCCGAATACGATCTGGACGATCCGATCGGCCAGGTTGAGAGCAATGCGATCCAATCGGCCGTCGCCGCATTCCAAGAATTCGACGACGACGGGCGGGAATGGACGGTCCGCGATATCGGGCGCTGGGGCGCGATCGGTGGAATGGGACCGGTATTCGTCGGATCCGGCAGTACCGTCGCAGACCGGTTGCAGGAATGGGTCGACGATACCGATGTGGACGGATTCAATCTCGCGTACGCGATAACGCCGGGCAGTTTCGAGGATGTCATGCGGCACGTGATTCCGGTGCTGACCGAGCGCGGCGTCTATCCGACCGAATATGTGCCGGGCACACTGCGCAACGCCCTGTTCGGCCGGGGAGACAGGCTCCCGAGCGAGCATCGAGGCGCGCGATATCGGCTGGATGGCCCGGATTCGACCGCGTTGCCCGCGTCGGTGCGGCGGTCCGGGGATACGGTCGCCGCGCGATCCTAGGGGGATCCGTTCTCGCTGAGCGCAATACTCCGATATGGCGGTCGGGGGCATCAGAATTTCCCTATGACAAAACAGAATTCGAGCCGAACGGCAGCGATAGTAGGCGCGGGGCAGACCGGTGTGACCGCCGCACTCGGTCTGCTCGACGCGGGTTTCGAGGTGACCGTCTACAGCGATCGGGATCAGCGCGCGCTGCGCGATGATGTGCCCGCCACGGGCACGGCGTTGGAATTCGGCGAGGCGCAGGGCGCCGAGTCCGCGCTCGGCCTGGATACCTTTGTCGACCGGGCGCCCAGGCATTCCGGGCTGAGTGTGCGCATAGCTGGACCGGAGAGCGCCGAATTGATCGCGTTCGACGGCAATTTCGACGGATATGTCGGGCTCGCCGTGGATACCCGCCTGAAGGCCGACGAGCGACTCACCCGATTCCAGGAGCGCGGCGGCCGGTTCGTCGTGCAGTCGGTGACGCCCGAGACGCTCGATCCGATCGCGGCCGCCAATGATCTGACTCTGGTCGCCACCGGGCGTGGTGGCCTGGCCGATCTGTTCGAGATCGACCCCGTGCGCACGGTGTACGCCGAGCCGCAACGCCGGCTGCTCACCGTGACCGTCACCGGATTGGGCTATGGCCCTGAGGTTTTCGCACATCGCAGCCTGGACGGTGGCGCACACAGCGGATTCTCGATCCTCGCCGAGCAGGGTGAGGCATGGTGGGGTCCGTATCTGCACAAGGACGCCGGACCGTCGTGGGCGTTCCTGGGGTGGGCCAGGCCCGGCAGTGATTGGGAAAAGCGTTTCGCCGCCGCCGATTCCGCAGAGTCGGCGCATCGGATCGTGCAGGATCTCTACCGTGACTTCGTCGACTGGGACTTGCCGGAAGTCCTTGCCACGCAGGTCATCTCCGAGGATCCACACTCGTGGCTCAAGGGCGCGGTCCGGCCGGTGGTGCGCACGGGTGTCGGCGCCACCGCGGGCGGGCACCTCGTCGCTGCTCTGGGCGATACCGCCGTGGCGTACGACCCGATCGCGGGTCAGGGCGCGCAGAGCGGGCTGATTCAGGCGCAGCGGCTGGTCGCGGCCGCGGCGACGCACGAGGGGCAGTTCGATCGTGAATGGCTCGAGACGCGGTACGCCGAATTCCTGGGTGCGCGCTCGGACGCGGCCAGCCGGGTCACCCGGCTGTTCCTGAGCGATCCGGAATTCGGCGATATCGGCAATCGCTTCTTTCCCGCCGCCACGGTGGACCCGCAGTTCGCCTCGGCGCTGGTGGGCCTGCTGCATCGCCCGCAGCCGTTCCTGGATATCGCCTCCACCGATGCGGCGGACGCTTATATCCAGCATGTCACCGGCCAGGAGGCAGCCGGACTACTGAGCCAGTTCCAGCCTGCCGGTCGTTTCGAGCGCTCACGGTTCGAGGCAGTCGCCTGAGTTCACCCACCCCGCCGGCTTACCGTCCCCCGTCCCATCGATGAGATCGCACAGATTCAAACCCTCGTGTCGGGTAGCGCGCGGTGCTGAAGTGAGGGGCACACCGCGCGCCCGGCCGAGGCGGCCGCAGATTCCGACGGATACCACTGGGAGCATGAGTGAGCACCGAGAAAATTGCCGAACAGACCCGGTTCGCCTACTGGGTTCCCAACGTCAGCGGCGGCCTGGTCACCAGTGACATCGAGCAGCGCACGAGCTGGGATTTCGAATACAACAAGAAGCTGGCCCAGACCGCCGAACGCAACGGCTTCGAATACGCGCTGTCCCAGGTCCGGTACACCGCCTCGTACGGCGCGGAATACCAGCACGAGTCGACCTCGTTCAGCCTGGCACTGCTCGGCGCGACCGAGCGGCTCAAGGTCATCGCGGCCATTCATCCGGGGCTGTGGCATCCGGCCGTATTGGCCAAATTCGGGGCGACCGCCGATCATCTGTCCGGCGGCCGGTTCGCGATCAACGTCGTCTCGGGCTGGTTCGCCGGGGAATTCCAGGCGCTGGGCGAACCCTGGCTCGAACACGACGAACGCTACCGGCGCAGCGGCGAATTCCTCGAGGTGATCCGCAAGATCTGGACCGAGGACGCGGTGAACTACGGCGGCGACTTCTACCGGATCCGCGACTTCACGCTCAAGCCCAAGCCGCTCAACACTCCGGAGCGGCCCAATCCCGAACTGTTCCAGGGCGGTAACTCCAGCGCCGCGCGCCGCAACGGCGGGCGCTACGCGGACTGGTACTTCTCCAACGGCAAGGACTTCGACGGCGTCACCGAGCAACTGGAGGATGTGCGCGCGGTCGCCCGCGAGCACGACCGGGAGGTTCGGTTCGGGCTCAACGGGTTCATCATCGCCCGCGACACCGAGAAGGAAGCCAAGGACACCCTTCGCGAGATCATCGACAAGGCCAATCGCCCTGCGGTACAGGGATTCCACGACGCGGTCCAGCAGGCGGGCGCGTCCACCTCGGATCGCAAGGGGATGTGGGCCGATTCCACCTTCGAGGATCTGGTGCAGTACAACGACGGCTTCCGGACCAAGCTGATCGGCACTCCCGAACAGATCGCCGAGCGCATCGTGGCCTACCGCGACCGCGGCGTGGATCTGATCCTGGCGGGCTTCCTGCACTTCCAGGAGGAGGTCGAATACTTCGGCAGTCGTGTGCTGCCGCTGGTGCGTGAGCTCGAGGCACAGCGCAAGCCCGTCGCGGTGGCGTGATGACGGCGGTGACGGCACGGCGCATCACCTCCGCCGACGATGCCTTCCGGGTGGCCGCGGAGTTGGCGGCCGAATTCGCCGTCGCCGCGTCCGAGCGAGACAGGTTGCGGCAGTTGCCCCATCCGGAGGTGCGGCGGTTGGCGGAGAGCGGTTTGCTGGCCGCCACCGTGCCCGAGGCATATGGCGGGGCCGATCTGCCGCCCAGCGCATTGGCCGAGGTGGTCCGTATCCTCGCGACGGCGGATCCGAATATCGCCCAGATTCCGCACAGTCATTTCGTGTACGTGAACCTGCTGCGGCTGGCCGGATCCGACGACCAGCGAAAGCGGTACTTCACGCAGGTGCTCGGTGGCGCGACGATCGCCAACGCGCAGTCCGAGCGTGGCGGGACCACGGTCGCGCAGGTGGCGACGACGATTCGGCCCGAGAACGGGCGCCTACGCATCGATGGCGCCAAATTCTATTGTACCGGTTCACTTTTCGCCGATCTGCTGGCCGTGCTGACCAGGCTCGACGATCCGGAGGGCCGCAGCGGGTTGGAGCAGGGTGAGTACATCGCCTATCTCCCCGCCGATGCGCCGGGGGTGGAGATCATCGACGACTGGAATGCCGTGGGGCAGCGCACGACCGGCAGCGGCACCGTTCGATTCGACGGTGTGCTGGTCGATCCCGATCAGGTCGTGGCCCGCGCGGAGGCGGTGCGCGCGCCGACCGGATACGGCGCGTTCGCACAACTGCTGCACGCCGCGATCGATACCGGCATCGCGCGCGGTGCGCTCGGTGCGGCGGTGGAATTCGTGCGCACCCGCAGTCGCCCCTGGTTCGAGGCCAGTGTCGAGCGGGCGGTCGACGATCCGCTGGTGATTCAGCGGGTCGGCGAGCTGTCGGTGTCCGTGACCGCCGCCGAGGCGACACTGACCGCCGCCGGTCTGGCCGTCGATGCCGCGACTCGGATCGATCATCCGGATCCCGACCCGATCGCCCGCGCCTCGCTCGCGGTCGCCGCGGCCAAGGCCGTCGCCGATCGCGCGGCCACCGAGG
The DNA here is from genome assembly GCF_019038435.1 of Nocardia alni. Lineage (GTDB taxonomy): Bacteria > Actinomycetota > Actinomycetes > Mycobacteriales > Mycobacteriaceae > Nocardia > Nocardia alni. The sequence goes on along the minus strand of NZ_JAGPOX010000003.1, from coordinate 35,224 downwards.
TCCCGGCGGCACTGTTCGAGGTGAGCGGAACCCGCAGTGCGGCAGCGGATCTGAACCTGGACCACTTCTGGCGCAATGCCCGGACCCATACACTGCACGATCCGGTGCGCTGGAAATACCAGCATCTGGGCCGCGCCCTGCTACACGACACACCGCCGCCGTTACACGGCGTGGTGTAACCGAGCCCGCCACGGCGGCCCTGGTGAAAGAGGTACCCCATGTCCGAACTCGACGAGATTCCCGCCGACGGCGCCGGATTGCGCCGGGCCTTCGCCTCGTTCCCCAGTGGTGTGGTGGGAGTGTGCGCCGACCTCGGGGGCACCCCGTACGGATTGGCGGTGAGCACCTTCGTGCCGGTGTCGCTGGACCCGCCGCTGGTCTCGTTCTGTGTGCAGAACAGCTCCACGACGTGGCCGCGGCTGTCCGAGGCCAGCCATCTGGGGCTGAGCCTGCTCGGCACCGGCCAGCAGGACGCCGCGCGCTCGCTGGCCGCGCGCTCGGGGGACCGATTCGCGGGCCTGACGCTGCGCCACGGAGCGGGGCACGCGGTATTCGTCGAGGGCGCGTCCGCCTGGCTCGAGGGCACGATCGAGACCCAGGTCCCCGCGGGCGACCATCAGGTGGTGATCCTGCGCGTCCACCGGCTGGCGACTCGCGCGGATGTGGATCCACTCGTCTTCCACGGCAGTCGGTTCCGCCGCCTGCACGTCGAGGAGCTTCCTACGGCAGTGTGATAACCGACACATTCACATCGGGTGTGCGGGACGGAAACACAACCTGCGGCGTCGCCCCGTCCCCGGACCGGTGTTGGTGATCACCGCGGCGGCCAGCCCGCGCGCGGTCAGATCGTGCCGCTGCATGTCCTGGCTGAAGCCGTCGAGGTGGATCAGCGTGTGCTGAACCAGCGCCGGGGCGATGTCGGCCGGATCCGTGCACGCGGCTCGGTACGCGGCGACCGCGCGAGGGTCCTCGGTGAGCGCGGCCAGTGCGCCCAGACGAACCCGGTGGGTCAGGCCGTCCCACACGATCGCCTCATCCTCGCTGTGGATGACCCGTCGCCCACCCCGGTAGTCCAGATCCCGGATGATGGCGTCGGCGGGTTTGCCCAGACGTGTCTCGCACACCACCGCCCACAGGGCGCACAGCCAGCTGAGGCCGCGCAGAATAGCCAGATGCTCCCGCTCGCCGCGCAGGGCGAGGTATGCGTCGGCCGCCGCCTGGGTCGCCGGGTTCTCCCACTGGAACACCAGAGTCTCCAGCTCGACCAGGAATTCGGCGGGCAGTTCCGCGGAATCGGGCCGCGCGATCTGAACCGCGCATTGCGACAACGGGTCCCGCAGTTCGACCATTTCCGGGTCGTCCGTGGGCGCCCACTGCTGCTGCCAGTCCCCGGTCATGAGTCGAAATCCTCAGCTCGTCGCGGCGGGGCGGTCGGTAGGACACCGCCCCATCGCATTGAGCCACGAATTACTCAGGCGTGCAACCAAACAGGCCACGAACCGAGGGTTGCGGGTCCGCGGCCTGCCGATCGCTAAACGACCTGCGTCACCGCGTTCATGAACGGCATGCCGCCCATGATGTAGCCGCCGGCGAGCGCGCCGACGAGCAGTCCGATCGGGCCGGTGAGCCAGCTGAGCCAGAACAGCCCGCAGACCGCGCCGATGAGACCGCCGATGACGCCGCCGGCGACCACGCCGACGATGTTCTTGTTGATCTGCTGGGTGAGCACGGCCATCTTGTCGACCGGCTGCAGCGAGCCGATCTCCTTGGCGCTCGCCTTGGGCTGCAGCACGAGCTGGTGGCCGTCGGCGCTGATCTGTTGCGCGACGTGAACCGTGCTGCCGTCGAGCTTGTACGTCAGCGGCACCTTGGCGAGGGAGGCACCGTTGACAGACTTCAGATCGATCTCGGTGCCGTTCTGGGCCATGACGAATCGTCCGCCTGTCACCGTGGTGGTGAGCTTGCGGGACAGATCCGACAACGTGGCGTGATACGTGACGCCGTGATCGACTCCGGTGGCGGAGATGTCCTTGGCGATGTGTTTGGTGGGGGCGGGGGGAGTCGACACCGGTGGGTTCGCACTCGCCGTCCCTGCGGCGATCCCCACCGTCGCAACCGCGAGCAAAGCGGTTGCGGCGAACTTGCCGAACTTCATGCGCTGTCCTTCAGAAGCAGACGACCGGCACGGATGGGCCGGACGGCAGATCACTCTATCGCGTCGGAAGCTTTATGACAGTTCGGACGAAATGGTGATACCGCGCTCGTATCGTTGCAGAACTGTTATGTGTGATCAAACCGGGTCACGAATGAGTAAAAATGCGGGGCTTCACAATTCGCGCGAGTGGGTGCGACTGGTGTATGCACTAAGGGTTCGCAAAACACGTGTGTTCAGATTTCGGATCCAGTGATTTCAGGTCCGAGGGGTTACAGCTGTTGGAGGATCTGTCCGTGCCGCGTCGCCGTGCCCACGCCGGAGTCATTCTGGGGGGCTTCGTAGTTGCCTCCGGACTCGCGATGGCGTGCCTGATCTTTGCCGCGCTGTCGATGAGCGGTCATCACCCGCACAACACCAGCGTCAGCGCCGCGACGACCTCGACGGCGACGGTGACTCTCGCCGCCCCGGTTCCCCGCGTGCCCGCGACGCTCACGATGCCCGGGCAGCGGCCGCGGGCCACCACCGCCAAGCCGACCACGACGAAGCCGACCACCACGTCGGCGACGCCCACCACCAAGCCGACCACGTCGGCGCCCACCACCCCGACCACACCCGGCATGGTCAACAGCAACGCGAATCAGCGGAGCACCGCGCCCGCGCCCGCGGCGGCGCCGGTCGGTGCGGGTGATTGCGTGAGCGCCTCCGGCACCGCCGCCGACTGTGGCAGTGGGGATTCGGCCTATCGGGTGAGCAGCACGGTGGGCGGAGGCAGTTCGTGCCCGAGCGATTCGGACCGCTCGATCACCCAGGCTCTGCCCGGCGGCGCGCGGGACAAGTTGTGCATGGATACCGACTGGGAGGTCGGCCGTTGCATGTCGATGTCCGGCGGTTCGGCGACCCCGGTCGATTGCAGCGACTCGGCGCCCGGACTGGTTCGGGTGCAGTCGATCAACCACGGCACCTCGGACGTGAACACGTGCACCGACGCCAACCACGGCGTGGTCTATCAGCAGCGTCACTTCGTGGTCTGCGTCGCGCAGAAATAGATTAAAAAGTACTGGAATAGATTTTAAAAGCCGTGGAATAACGTAGCGAACTATCCATCGCCAGGGTTTGCTGGCTCCGGGGTCGTGTCGTGAGGTGTGCGCTGTTGTGCCTCGAGTACCCGGCTGAACTGCCGATTCGCCGTTCGCATGACTTTCTCGTACGGTAGCGCGAACTTGCGGGCGAACCAGTAGCCGATCCGGATGTCGGCGGAGGTGTGCACGAGAAATCTGTTGTGCCGCACGCCGTCCAGGATGCGCTCGGCGACCTTCTCCGGTGCGACGGCGTGCCCCTCGAACCGGCTTGTCAGCCGCCGCACCCGGGGATCGTCGCGATCGATGCCGACGATTTGCGCGGAGCCCACGAGCGGCGTGCGTACCGCGCCCGGAACCACCAGGCTCACCCCGATGCCGTGGCGCTCCAGATCGAAGCGCAGCACCTCCGAGATGCCTCGAAGGCCGAATTTGCTGGCGCTGTAGGCCGCGTGCCACGGCAGCGCGAGCAGGCCCGCCGCCGAGGACACGTTCACCAGATGTCCGCCGCGCCCCGCGCGCACCATCGGTGGCAGGAAGTTCTCGATGATGTGGATCGGCCCCATCAGGTTCACATCGATGACCGAACGCCAATGGCGATGCTCGAGGTTCTCCACGGTGCCCCAGATAGCTATGCCCGCGATATTCATCACCGCGTCGAGGCTGCCGTACTGGTCGTGAATTCGTTCGGCCCACAGGGTGACCGCGTCGTAGTCGCGGATGTCCAGCGCCCGCGCGTCCAGCACCCGGCCACCCGCGGCCCGCACCAGCTCCGCGGTCTGCTCCAGGCCGTCCGCGGCGATGTCGGTCAGGAACAGCTGGGCGCCCGCGCCCGCGGCCGCCACCGCGGTGGCCCGGCCGATGCCGCTGGCTGCGCCGGTGATCAGGCATAGGCGTCCGTCGAGGTCTTTCATGTGCGGACTCCTCGGGGCTCGGCATACGGGACTCTGGAACGACGGTGTTCACCTTAGAGTATTGCGAACATATGTGTACATATGAGAACGGGCGGTCGGCGATTTCCCGGTGATCGATGGGAAAACCGCATGCCAACAGTTGAATTCACGCTGAGCGGGAGTGCGGACATCGCGGCCCCGCGGTTCTAGCGTCGACAGGGTGGTCGCCGTATCGGCTGATGAGGCTCCCGATCTTCGAGCCGCGCGTATCGATGGAGGATTTCATGAGCGAGCGGATGGGTAGTACGGCATGAGTACCGCGGCCGCCGTCGAGGCTCCGGTGTCCCCGGACGCCGGCGAGCAGGAGCTGCGCCTCGCGCGGACCTGGCACCCGTGGCGCTGGCTGGCGGCGGTGGTCACCCTGGTGCTGGTGGCGCAGTTCGCGCACGGCCTGGTCACCAATCCCGGCTGGGACTGGCCCACGTTCGGCAGATACTTCACCGCGCGGGCGGTGCTGGCCGCGCTGCGGGTGACCCTGGAGCTGACCTTCTGGGGCACGCTGTTCGGATTTCTGATCGGCATCTGGGTGGCGATCGCGCGATTGTCGAAAATCCCGGTGCTGCAGGTGATCGCGTGGGTCTACGTGTGGGCGTTCCGGTCCATCCCGCTGATCGTGCAGCTGCTGTTCTGGTTCAACATCGCCTACCTGTACAAGCGGATGTCGTTCGGGATTCCGTTCGGGCCGGCCCTTTTCAGCTTCGATGTGAACGGGGTGATCAGCGGCTTCACCGCGGCGGTCATCGGGCTGGCGCTGCATCAGGCCGCCTACGCCGCCGAAATCATCCGCGCCGGAATCATCTCGGTGGATTCGGGGCAGATCGAGGCGGCCAAATCGCTCGGGTTGCCTTGGCGGCGGCAGTTCTTCACCATCGTCGCGCCACAGGCCATGCGGGGCATTCTGCCCAATGCCGCCAACGAGGTGATCAGCCTGTTCAAGGGCACCTCGATCGTCTCGGTGATGGCGATCGCGGAGCTGTTCTACCAGGTCCAGGTCATCTACGGCCGCAACGGCCGGGTGGTGCCGCTGCTGATGGTGGCGACGATCTGGTACATCGTGCTCACCAGTGTGCTGAGCGTCGCGCAGTACTACATCGAACGGCATTTCGCGAAGGGCGCCGCGCGTGAACTGCCCCCGACGCCCTGGCAGCGGGTGCGCGGCAAGATCGCGGAGATCACCGGTGCGAGCGCCGCCGGTGTTACCGGTGCGAGCGCCGCCGGTGTCACCGGTGCGAGCGTCACGGGGGAGCGGTGATGAGCCGACAGTCGAAATCCGAATTCGCCGTCGAATTACGCAGCGTCCGAAAACATTTCGGCGGTCACGAGGTGCTGCGCGGTGTCGATCTCGCGGTGCGTCCGGGCGAGGTGACGGTGATCCTGGGTCCCTCGGGATCCGGAAAGTCGACCCTGCTGCGCACCATCAACCATCTGGAGAAGGTCGACGCGGGCACCGTGCGGGTGGGCGGCGAACTCGTCGGCTACCGCCGCAAGGGTGCGCGGTTGCACGAACTGAGCGAGCGCGAAATCCTGCGCCAGCGTGCGCGAATCGGCTTCGTATTCCAGAACTTCAACCTCTTCCCGCATCTGACCGTGCTGGAAAATGTTGTCCTGGCCCCGGTTTCGGCACAGGGACGGGCGCGCACGGCGGTGAAGACCGAGGCGGTGCGGCTGCTCGAGCGGGTCGGCCTGGGCGACAAGGCCGATGAGTATCCGCGCAGGCTATCCGGCGGGCAGCAGCAACGGGTGGCGATCGCGCGGGCCCTGGCACTGCGTCCCGACGTGGTGCTGTTCGACGAGCCCACCTCGGCGCTGGATCCCGAACTCGTCGGCGAGGTGCTCGATGTGATTCGCGGACTGGCCGGCGACGGTTCGACGCTGGTGATCGTCACGCACGAGATCGGATTCGCCCGGGAGGTGGCCGACACCGTGGTGCTGTTGGACTCCGGGACGATCATCGAGCAGGGGCCGCCCGGCCAGGTGCTGGACCACCCCACCCATCCGCGCACGAAGGCCTTTCTGTCCCATGTCCTGTGAGGCGCACGGCCCGGCCGAGGAGGTGGTCACGTGAAATTCCTGCTGCTGACCCTCATCACGCATCAACCCGACCCGGTGACCGGCGCCGTCGAGAGCCCGGCGCAGCGCCTTCGCCGGGTAGTCGAGACTGCCGGGCTGGCCGAGGAACTCGGCTACGACGGCTTCGCCGTCGGTGAGCGGCACGAGGATCCGTTCATCTCCGCCGCACCCCCGGTGGTGCTCAGCCACATCGCCGCGGTGACCTCGCGGATCGCGCTGTTCACCGGGGTCACCACGCTGAGCCTGCTGGACCCGGTGCGGGCATTCGAGGACTATTCGACCCTGGACAACCTGTCCGGCGGCCGGCTGGAGTTGATCATCGGCAAGGGCAACGGTGCGGCACAGGCGAAGCTGTTCCATGTCACCGCGCAGGATCAGTGGGAGCGCAATCGCGAAGGGTACGAGCTGTTCCGGCGGCTGTGGGACAGTGACGAGGTCACCTGGGTCGGCCGGTTCCGGCCCTCGCTCACCGAGGCCAAGGCGCTGCCGCGGCCACTGCAGCGGCGACTGCGGATCTGGCACGGCAGCGCGACCAGCCGAGAGTCGGTCGAGTTGGCCGCGCGGTACGGCGATCCGCTGTTCTCGGCCAATGTGACGCATCCGATCGAGCCCTATGCCGCACTGATCGACCACTATCGGGAGCGGTGGGCCGAGCACGGCCACGACCCGGCGGAGGCGCTGATCGGGGCGGGGACGGCCGGGTTCCATGTCGCTCGGGATTCGCAGGCGGCGGTGCGGGCGTATCGGCCGATCTTCGAGGCCCGGCAGGCCGTGGCGCGCAAGCACGATCTGCCGATCGTGTTCGACTCCGTCGAGGACTTCGTCGACCGGAGCTCCGCACTGATCGGCAGTCCGCAGCAGGTGCTGGAGAAGGTGTTGCGCTATCACGAGCGATTCGGGCACGAGGTGATTCATCTCGCCGCCGACGGCGACGGGTTCACCCCCGCGCAGCATCGCGACAGCCTCGAGCTGTTCCAAGGCGAGGTGGCTCCGGTTCTGCGGCAACGGATCAAGAGCCGGCCGCTGGGTCTCGAGCGATACCTCGCCGAGGGGGCGGTGCGGTGAGCTCCACGGCCCGATATGTGATCTCGCGGCTGTCGCAGGCGATCGCGGTGTTGTGGGCGGCGTTCACCGTGTCGTTCGGTGTGCTGTACCTGCTGCCGGCGGATCCGGTCGCGCTGGCGGCCGGCGCGAATCCGGGCGTGCCCGTCGATCCGGCCGCGGTGGCCGCGATGCGGGCCCGCTACGGGCTGGACAAGCCGGTGTGGCAACAGTATTGGACAGCGCTGGAGCATGCCGTGCACGGCGATCTGGGGCATTCGTTCAGCACCGGTGAGTCCGTCACCGGGGCGCTCGGCGAGGCACTGCCCTCGACGCTGGCGCTGGCCGCGCTGGCACTGTGCCTGGCGGTGATCTTCGGCGGGGCGCTGGCGCTCGCCGCGGCCTACACCGAGCGGAAATGGCTGCGCGGGCTGCTCACCGCGCTGCCGCCGATCGGCGCCTCCGCGCCCACGTTCTGGGTGGGATTGCTTCTGCTACAGCTATTTTCGTTCCGGCTGCGGCTCTTTCCGGCATTCGGCGGCACCGGACTGCGGGGGACCGTGCTGCCCGCGGTGACGCTGGCGATACCGGTCGGCGCCGTCATGGCGCAGGTGCTCTACAGCGGTCTGATCGGTACATGGCGTCAGCCCTTCGTCGAGGTGGCGTTCGCCAAGGGCGCCTCGCGCTGGTGGGTGCAGACGCGCCATGTACTGCGGCCCGCGCTGGCGCCGACGCTGGCGGTCGCCGGCGTGTGGGTGGGTACGGTGCTGGCCGGGTCGGTAGTGGTGGAGACGGTGTTCTCGCGGGCCGGGATCGGGCGATTGACGCAGACGGCCGTACTGGCCGAGGATATTCCGGTCGTCCAGGGCGTGGTCATGCTGACGGCGCTGGCGTATGCGATCGTCAACCTCGCCGTCGACCTGATCCACCCGATCGTGGATCCCCGTGTGGCGCGGGACCTCGGCCGCAAGCGGGTGCCGCGGCAGTCGAACGCGGTGGCCCGCGAACGGGATCTTCATCGAGAAACTGTGCCGCGATGAGTGATTCGGTCTTGACGGCACGTCGCGAGTTTCGTGACGTGTTGAGCATCGATCCGGCGCGGGTCGGTAAGAGTGTGCGTGCCAGCGGGTTCACCGTACTTGCCGCGGCCTTTCTGCTGCTAGTGCTCGGCTGGGCAGCGGCCCCGTCGCTGTTCGCCGGAGGCGATCCGCTGCATGGCATTCCGGAGGAGAAGCTGCGTGCGCCCAGTGCGCGGCACTGGTTCGGCACCGACAATCTCGGTCGCGATCTCTACACGAGGGTCGTGCACGCCACCGAATTATCCCTCACCGCAACGATTGCCGCGGTCGCGATCGGCCTGATCGCCGGTGCGCTGGTGGGCCTGCTGGCCGGTTCGCTCGGCGGTGTGGTGGACGCGGCGCTGATGCGGATCATCGATGTGCTGCTGTCGATTCCGGAGCTGTTGAGCGCACTGGTACTGGTCACCGCGCTCGGATTCGGCACCCGCAATGTCGCGATCGCGGTCGGCGTCGCGCTGGTGCCGACCTTCGCGCGGGTCATGCGGGCCGAGGTGGTGCGGGTGCGGCGCGCACCCTATGTCGAGGCGGCCTTCGCCTCGGGGGTGCGCTGGCCCGCGGTGCTGATCCGCCATGTGCTGCGCACCGCGTACGCGCCGGTCGCGGCGTTGGCCGCCATCGAGTTCGGTGTGGCGGTGCTGGCGGTGTCGTCGCTGAGCTTCCTCGGGTACGGCGCGCCGCCGCCCACGCCGGAGTGGGGTTCGCTGATCTCCGGCGGGCGGGACTATCTGGCCGTCGCCTGGTGGATGACCACCTTGCCGGGCTTGGTCATCGTCGCGGTGGTGCTGGCCGCGCAACGGCTCGGCCGTGCCCTGGCCAGGGACGGTGACCGATGAGCGCCGCATCGCTCGCGGGCGAGCCGCTGCTGCGTGTGGCGGATCTGCGCGTGGAATACCGCGACGGCGGGCCGATCCCGGCCGTGGCGGGAGTGTCGCTGACGGTCTCGCAGGGGGAGACCGTCGCCCTGGTCGGTGAATCGGGTTCGGGGAAATCGACTCTCGCGCACGCGGTGCTCGGCCTGCCGGGCGGGGGCACGATCACGGGCGGGCGAATCGCCTTCGCCGGGCAGCGAATCGACAATGCGCCGGCGCGCACCGTGCGCGCGATACGCGGCGCCCGAATCGGTTTCGTACCGCAGGATCCCGGGACGGCGCTGAATCCGGTGCTGCGGGTGGGCGATCAGGTGGCCGAGGCACTGCGCATCCACGGCCTGGCGACCCGGCGCACGGGGAAGGCGCGGGCGGTGGAGATCCTCACCACGGCCGGATTGGATCGGCCGGAACTGCGTGCGCGGCAATATCCACAGGACCTGTCGGGCGGCCAGCGCCAGCGCGTGCTGATCGGCATCGCCCTGGCCTGCCATCCGGAGCTGGTGATCGCCGACGAGCCGACCAGTGCCCTGGACGTCACCGTGCAGCGCCGCATCCTGGACCATCTCGCCGCGCGTACCGCCGAATCCGGTACCGCGGTGCTGCTGATCACCCACGATCTGGGCGTGGCGGCCGATCGCGCCGATCGCATCGTGGTGATGCGCCGCGGTGAGATCGTCGAATCCGGCCCCACCGCACAGGTGCTGGGCGATCCGCGGCACGAATACACGCGGCGACTGCTGGATTCGGTGCCTACCCTGCACGCCGAGCCCAGGCCGCCGCGCCCGCCGACGGCGACGCCCCTGCTGGCGGCCACGAACCTGCGCCGGACGTTCCGGGTCGGCCCGCGCACCGAACTCGCGGCCGTCGACGAGGTCACAGTGCGTATCGATCGCGGCGAAACCCTCGCGCTGGTCGGCGAATCCGGCTCGGGCAAGACCACGACCGCCCGAATCCTGGCGCGGCTGGAGCGGCCCGACGCGGGCCGAATAACCCTCGACGGCCGGGACGTCACCGGGCTGCGCGGCGGTGCGCTGCGCGAATTCCGGCGCCGCGTGCAGGTCGTCTACCAGAACCCGTACGCCTCGCTGAATCCCGCGGTGAGTATCGGGCAGAGTATCGCCGAACCCCTGCGGGCCTTCGGAATCGGTGATCGCCGCGAGCGGGTGGCCGAACTGCTCGAGCAGGTGGCCCTGTCGCCGGAGCTGCGGGATCGGCGGCCCGCGGCCCTGTCCGGCGGGCAGCGCCAGCGCGTGGCGATCGCCCGTGCCCTGGCGCTGCGGCCGGACCTGGTGGTGCTCGACGAGCCGGTATCGGCCCTGGACGTCTCGGTGCAGGCGCAGATCCTCGATCTGCTGGAAGGACTGCAGCGCGAGCTGGGCCTGAGTTACCTGTTCATCTCTCACGATCTGGCCGTGGTGCGCCGGGTCAGCGACCGAGTGGCGGTCATGCGCGCCGGTCGAATCGTCGAAACCGCCGACACCGCAACACTGTTCGAGCATCCCGGCCACGAGTACACCCGCGAACTGCTCGCGGCGGTCCCGGGCGCGGTCCGGGAGCTCGCCATGCCCGAACGCCACAGCAGCGAAGGAGTACCCGTGTCATGACCATTCCGCTCTCCGTCCTGGATCTGTCCCCGGTCAGCGCGGGATCCACACCGCAGCAGGCCATCCGGAACACCATCGACCTGGCCCAGCGCGCCGAGGCCTGGGGATATCGGCGCTTCTGGCTCGCCGAACACCATTTCGTGCAGGTCGCCAGCGCGGCGCCGGCCACGCTGATCGGCCTGGTGGCCGCCGCCACCACGAGCATCCGGATCGGTTCGGCGGCCGTGCAATTGGGTCATCACACCGCGGCCTCGGTGGTGGAGGCCTTCGGGACGATCGATGCGCTGTATCCGGGGCGGGTGGATCTGGGGCTGGGCCGATCCGGTCATCGCGCCGATCAGTTCCGGTCGGCGGGGGTGCCCCCGGTGCGCATTCCGGATCGACCCGTCGAGGTGCGTGAGGGTGTGGTGATCCCGCCGCCGTTCAAGCCCGGACAGATGCTGGACACCTCTCGGCTGTCGGCGAGTCTGGCCGCGCTCACGCTGCCCGGCGCCCGGCCGGTGGAGTACACCGAACAGGTGGAGCAGATCCGCGCACTGCTGGCCGGAGACTTCCGGACACCCGAAGGTGTCGCACTGCACGCGATTCCGGGCGAGGGTGCGCAGGTGGAGCTGTGGCTGTTCGGCAGCAGCGGTGGCGAGAGCGCGCGGCTGGCCGGACGTCTGGGACTGCCCTTCGCGGCGAACTATCACGTCTCGCCCGGCACCATCCTGGAAACCGTTGCGGCATATCGGGAGTCGTTCCGCCCCTCGGAGCGGTACCCCAGGCCGTACGTGGTGGTCTCGGCGGATGTGGTCGTCGCCGAGGACCGTGCGACGGCCGAACACCTGGCCTCGACCTACGGGCATTGGGTGTACAGCATTCGCAGCGGGGCGGGCGCGGCGCATTATCAGGACCCGGATACCGCGGCGCCGCTGACCGATCAGCAGCGCAAGCTGGTGGAGGATCGGGTGAGCACCCAGTTCGTCGGCACTTCCGGTGCGGTGGCCGAGCGGCTGACCTCGCTGCAGCAGCTGACCGGTGCGGACGAGCTGGTCGTGACCAGTGTCGCGTACCGGCACGAGGATCGCCTCGCCTCACATCGCCTGCTGGCCCGCGAGTGGGGCCTGACGCACGTGCGCGCCGCGTAAGGCGCCGGCGGGCGTCCGGTGGCGGTTCTGGCGCTCGCCTTCGATCCCGACGGCATCGACGGCATCGACAAGCCGCCGGGCGCGCTCTGGATCCAGGCGCTGTCGATGCGCCGACCTGGCCCGGCTCTCCGCACGGGGCCAGATCGGCTTCGCCCTGATCACCGCGAGCGATGATGACCGCGACCGGTGGATCGAGTGGCACTGCGCGAAACTTCCGTCCAACGGCGATGATTCGGTGCTCGCATACGCCTGTGCCGAACCCGTCCGCTGAATCAGGCCGGGCTCGGCGCCCAATTCTCCAGGTAGGCGCGATACGTGCCCAGTGGCAGTGCGACGTCGTAGACCAGCGCGCCGGACGGGGAGAATTCCGAGATGTGCGGCGCCATGCCCCAGCCGACCAGGGTGTTGCCGTTCGGCAGGGCCTGGGCGTTGCCCATCGCGAAGGCGACGAGGTTGTCCGGGTGAACCTGATTGCGCACCAGGGTCGCCCGGTGCGCGGCGGGATCCAGGTGGATCCACTGCACACTGGACACACCCAGGGTCTGTTCACCGCTGGAGTTGTCGTTGAACAGCCGTACGGTATCGGGGCCGGCGAATTCGGCATCGTGCTGGAAGGCGAATTCGACGCCGGGGCCCAGTGCGAAGGTCGAACGCTTACCGCCGAGCTGCCAGTTGATCGCTCCGGTGTGTCTGTCGACGTCGTACACCGTTGAGGTGTCGCGCATCGAGATCAGCAGGTTCCCTTGGGGATCCAGGGCGATCGAATTCATGTGGTAGGGGTCGTAGACCGAGGAACCGGGCGACGAACTGGCCGAGGTGGTGTCGGTCAGCGGGACGTGCTGGGCCGCGCTCCACTGGAACAGCACCCTCTTGGTGGCGACGTCGACCACCGAGGCGACGGTGTCGTACATCTTGCCGTTCTTCGGGCCGCCGATCGAGCTCAGGTCGACGCCGTCGATCTCCCGGTACGAGGTGATCAGCGCGCGCCCGTCGGGGGTCAATCGGAATTCGTGCGCGTCCGAGGTCAATCCGTTACCGGCGTCGAGGGTTTCGAAGATATGCCCGTGCTCGTCGGCGATGTAGTCGGTGCCCGAGCCGTGCCCGCCGATCGTGTCGCCCTGCCACCAGGTGAGCACGGGCTTTCCCTGATAGGTCTGGGTGCGGAAATTCGACACGCCCTGTCCCTTGGGCGGGGTATAGCGCCAGACCTCGTGCCCGGAGGCATCCATGACGACGTTGGCCTGCTGAGCCTGGGGCAGACCCGACAGCGCCTCCCCCAATCCCGGTATCAACGCCGCCGCACTCATACCGGTCGTGTAGTAGATGTACCCCGGGCTCGCGCCGGGCTGGTTCACATCGACGGTGTAGTTCAGCGCACCGACCGGATTGCTGGGCAGTGGCGCCGCGGCGGCCTGCGGCGCCAGGGCGGCGGCGCCCAGCGCGATCGACGTCGCGGCCAAGACGGCGCCGCGCCGGATGCGGTGGGGTTTCCCGGTCATGCGTGTCTCCTAGGTCCGGAAGCTTCCTAGCAAGGCTAATGAATACCGCGCGGTAGCGTACCCCGCGACTTTGAGGGCAGTCTGTGGATGACACGCAGGCTAGAGTTCTGGTAAATGCGCAGGTCCGGCTATTCCAGTGCGCGGCGCGCATAGGCGCGCACATCGGCGTCGGAATCGGTGACGGCCTGTCGTAACGCGGTGCGCGCGCCCTCGTCCCGTGGCCAGGCGCCCAGCGTCAGCACGGCGGCCTTGCGCACATCGGGATGTGGATCGGCCAGCGCCCCGTGCAGCGGATCGGCCGCGAGGACCGGCCCTAGACCGGCCCATCCACGGACCGCGCCCTCGCGCACCTGCCAGGCCGAATCGGCCAGGGCCGCGGTGAGCGCGGTCGCGTCCTGTGGTCCGCCGAGTCGCGCGAGAGCACTCAGCGCTGCGGCCCGCACCAGCGGATCGCGATCGACGGTCAGGGCCCGGACCGTATCCGCGCCGCCGTGCCCGATGGTCGCCAGGCCGAGGGCGGCGGCGATGCGGACCTCGCGGTTCTCGTCGTGTGCCGCGGTCGTGAGCGTGCTCCAGTCGTCGATGGATACCAACGCCCGCACACCCTCGATCCGCACATGATGATCGGTGTCGGTCACGGCCTTGCCGAACAGGTCCGCCGAGCCGGATCGCAACGCCCGCAACAGATCCACCACTCCGGCGCGCACCTGTGGATCGACGGAGTCGGCGTGGTCGGCCAAACCTGTTGTGGCGGGGAGGATCTCGACCAATTCTCGCAATCCCGCGAGTGCGGCGGCGCGCACCGCGCCGTCGGGGTCGGCCAGCACGGCGATGAGCGATTCGGAAAACCCCTCGGGGGTCCCTTCGGTCAGCGCCGATACCGCCGTGGCGCGCACCCGGGGATCCGGATCCTCGAGATACGACGTCAACTCTGCGACCGTCGGCGAATCCAGGCTCAGCAGTTGCGCAATGCGCGGCGCGGTGCGCACCGGCGCTGCGGCGACGTCCTTGGCTCGAGTGCGCACGGTACCGCTGGAGGCGGTGCGTGCCGGACCCGTGACGAGGTCGGGCTGCGCGACCGGCACGACGGTGTCCGCGCCGCTCGGCTGCGTGGAGAATTCGGGCACAGGGACGAAATACGGTGCGACGGGCCGCTTCAGGAATTCCATCGTCCCGTCGTGCCGCTTGCGCAGGTTCAGGTGATAGTTCCACTGCGCGTCGTCGCGTTCGGGCAGATCGGACCGTTCGTGATAGAGGCCCCAGCGGGATTCGGTGCGAGTGAGTGACGATCGGGCCGCCATCTCCGCGCAGTCGCGGATGAAGCTCACCTCCGCGCACCGCATGAGCTCATGGGGCGTGTCCGCACCCATGGCGGTGATCTCCGCGCGCATCCGCTCGAACGTCTCGACCGCGAGCGACAGCTTGGTCGCCGTCTTGGGCGGCGCCACATAGTCGTTGACGAAGCGGCGCAGCTTGTATTCCACCTGTGGCTGCGGCGGGCCGTCCGGATTGCGCAGCGGCCGGTAGATCAGTTCATGCGCCGCGGCCAGCTGGTCCGCCGGAAGTTCCTGCGGTACCGCGACATCGGCGCAGCTCGCGGCGGCGTCCTCGCCGGCCAGATCGCCGAAGACGAAGGCGCCGATCATGTAGTTGTGCGGTACGCAGGCCAGATCACCGGCCGCGTACAGTCCGGGCACGGTGGTGCGGGCATGTTCGTCGACCCACACCCCCGATGCGGAATGCCCACTGCACAAGCCGATTTCGGAGATGTGCATCTCGATGTCGTGAGTGCGGTAGTCGTGGCCCCGATTGGCGTGGAAGGTGCCTCGGGTGGGCCGCTCGGTGGTGTGCAGAATCCCTTCCAGCGCGGTGAGCGTCTCGTCGGGCAGGTGCGAGACCTTGAGATAGATCGGGCCGCGCGCGGATTCGATCTCGTGTTTGACCTCGCTCATCATCTGGCCTGACCAATAGTCGGAGTCGACGAACCGCTCGCCGCGCGCGTTCACCTGGTAGCCGCCGAAGGGGTTGGCGACGTAGGCGCACGCAGGTCCGTTGTAGTCCTTCATCAGCGGGTTGATCTGGAAGCATTCGATGCCCGACAATTCGGCGCCGGCGTGGTATGCCATCGAGTATCCGTCGCCCGCATTCGTCGGATTCTCGTATGTTCCGTACAGATAGCCCGAGGCCGGCAGACCCAGTCGCCCGCACGGACCGGTCGCCAGGATCACCGCCTTCGCACCCACCGCGACGAATTCGCCGGTGCGAGTGTGCAATGCGGCGGCGCCGACCGCGCGGCCGTCCTCGGTCAGCACCCGCACCGGCATCAGACGGTTCTCGATCCGGATCCGCTCGCGCATCTTGCGTTGCCGCAGCACGCGATACAGCGCCTTCTTCACGTCCTTGCCCTCGGGCATCGGCAGCACATAGGAACCGGAACGGTGCACCCGCCGGACCGCGTATTCGCCGTAGGCGTCCTTCTCGAATTTCACCCCGTAGCGCTCGAGCCGCTGCACCATCGCGAAGCCGCGGGTCGCGGTCTGATAGACGGTGCGCTGGTTGACGATTCCGTCGTTGGCCCGGGTGATCTCGGCGACGTAGTCCTCCGGATCGGCCTTGCCGGGGATGACGGCGTTGTTGACCCCGTCCATGCCCATCGCCAGGGCGCCGGAGTGGCGTACGTGCGCCTTCTCCAGCAGCAGCACATTCGCGCCCCGTTCGGCGGCGGTCAGGGCGGCCATGGTGCCCGCGGTGCCGCCGCCGATCACCAGCACATCGCAATCGAGCCGGAGGGTATCGGCAAGGTCGGGAATATTCATCGGCACACTCCTGGAAGGGGGATGGATCTCAGGCTGCTCGATCATCCGAATGCCCGAGTGCGGCAAGAATTTCCGCGCGAGCGGCGGACCGATCGACGCCACTGGCCCGGGGCTGCGGCACCTCCAGCAGCGTGCGCAGTCCCTGCGCGCCGCCGCCGAGCACCGCGACTCGATCGCCGAGCAGCAGTGCCTCGTCCACATCGTGGGTCACGAAAACCACGGTGACCGGGTGGGTTTGCCAGGTCTGCAGGAGCAGGCGCTGCATGGCCGCACGGGTCGGGGTGTCCAGCGCGCCGAACGGTTCGTCCATCAGTGCGGCGCGCGGGGCGCCGGCCAGCCCGCGGGCCAGCTGGACCCGCTGGCGCATGCCGCCGGAGAGGTTCTTCGGAAGGTAATCGCCGAAGCCGGTGAGCTCGACCTCCTCGATCCAGCGCTGCGCCCGTTCGCGCCGCCCGGCCCGCGGCACGCCGCGCAGCTTCAGCGCCAGCTCGATATTGGATCGTACTGTGCGCCAAGGCAACAGCGCGTTGTCCTGGAACACCATCGCCCGATCGCGCGAGGGCCCGGTGATCTCGGCGCCGTCGGCGAGTATCCGGCCCGATCGCGGCCGCAGCAGCCCGGCCAGCGCCCGTAACGCCGTCGACTTGCCGCAGCCCGATGGTCCGGTGAGCACCAGGATTTCGCCCGGGCGGACCTCCAGGGTCAGCTCGGTCAGGACCGCGGGACCGGCGTAGGACAGCTCGACCCGGTCCAACCGCAGTTCGAGTGCGTTCATTTCGCCACCTCGCCCGCGCGCGGCAGCCAGCGCGTCACGCGGCGGCCGAGCAGTTCCACCGCGGCCGAGGTGCCGAAGCCCAGCAGGCCGATGGTGATGATGCCGACGAATACGCCCGGATAGTCCACGATCGTGTAGGCCTGCCAGGTGCGGTACCCGACACCCAGACGACCGGAGATCATTTCGGCCGATACCACGCAGATCCACGCGACGCCGATGCCGACCGACAGGCCGCTGAACACACCGGGCAGGCTGCCGGGCAATACCACCCGCAGCAGCACGTCCCATCGGCCGCCGCCGAGCGTGCGCACCGAGTCCTCCCAGATCGTCGGCAGTGCCCGCACCGCGTGCCGTGTGCTCACCATGATCGGGAAGTACGCGGCCAGGAAGGTGATGAACACGATCCCGGCCTCGTCGGTGGGGAACATCAGGATCGCCACGGGCACGATCGCGATCGCCGGGATCGGGCGGGCGAGTTCGGTGAGCGGCCCGAGGATATCGGCGGCCAGCCGCGAACGGCCCAGCGCCACACCGGATACCACGCCCAAGGCGGCCGCGAGGACGAATCCGGTGAGAATACGAATCAGCGACTGCCCCAGATCGAGCCAGTACGTCTGGGTCCCGAGCTGATGTTCGAAGGCGCGCAGGATCTGGGTCACCGTCGGGAGGGTGTCGAAACGCACCCAGAGCCGAATATGGTCGGCGGTCAGCACCTGCCACACCACGATCGCTCCGACGACGGCGGCCAGGCGGATGGTCCTGGACTGCCATTTGCGAGCCCGAGTGCCGGGGGCCGTTACGGGCGAGGGGAATTCGGCGCTCGCCGGATCCTTCTCCAGGGTAGGGGCAGGGATAATCGTGTCGGCGCCCGGTGCGGGGCGTACAGCGGTTTCGCTCACGACTGCACCTCGCTGGCGCTCGGCTCCGTCGTGCGCGAGGCGCGCTGTATTGATGGGTTCGCTCCGCTCACGCTCCGACCTCCCCGACCGCCTGCTCGTACGACAGGGGAACCCCGCCGGGATGCTGTGTGCGGTACCGCTGCACGGCGGCCTGCGTGGTGAACGGCAGATAGGTGCTCCCGTCGCGCACCCACAGCGCCTTGTCCGCGAACCACCGCGTGCCCAGTTCGGCGTCGGGCACATACGCCGCGCGCACCTTCTTGCCCTGTGCCTGAGCCTGTTTCACCGCGCGCAGCAGGCTGGTCGGGTCGGCGTACGGCTGCGTGGCGTCCTGTCCGTCCAGCCAGAGTTCCGAGGCCGACGCCGGATCGGTCACGGGCTTGCCGGTGATCGGGTCGGTGCCGGTGATCGGCGCGGGATCGGTGAAGTTCGCCACCGCGGTGTCGTAATTCAGGCCGCGTTCGGTGTAGGCCTTGCGCAGCGGCGCGTCGTTCGCGAACCCGTCGATGTTCAGGTCGGCGAAGTCCCCGATCGACTTCAAATACGGCAGATCACCCTTCAGCGCCTGGATCAGCTGCGGCTTCAGCGGGGCGTCGAACGAGATACCGCCCGGCCCGTTGTACAGGTAGACGACCTCCTCCGGCAGTCCGGAGCCGTCGGCGACGAGTTTCGCCGCCTGCAGCGGCTGCCGATGCAAAAAGTCGGTGGCGTCCAGCTGCGCCTGTAAAAAGGCATCGAGCACCTCGGGATGCTGTGTCGCGTAATCGCGCCGGGCCACCACGCCGTGAAAGGTGGGCACATTCAATTCCGCGCCGTCGTAGAGCAGCTTCGCCTTGTTCTGGAATACCAGCAGACCCGGCCACGCCACGAATTGCGACAATGCCTGCACCTGGCCGGATTGCAGCGCCGACGCACCGATCTGCGGCTGCTGGTTGAGCACCTCGACGCCCGACTTGGGATTTATTCCGCTGCGGCTCAACGCCTGCCGCAGCAGCCCGTCGCTGGCCGAGCCGACGCTCGACGACACCTTCTTACCGGCCAGGTCTGCCACCGATCTGATCGGCGAATCCTGGCTCTCCACAATCATGTTCAGCGAGCCGCGCGGCTGATAACCGGTGACCGAGACCAATTCGGTGCGCGCATGCGAGTCGGCCTGGGTGCGTGAGCCGTTGATCAGCAGCGGATAGTCGCCCATCGAGCCGATATCGATCTTCTCCGCGACCATTTGCGCGGTGATGGGTGCGCCGGTGTCGTAATCCTGCCACTCGACCTGATATTTCGGCCCGCCGCCGGCGGTGATCTTAGCGAGGCGCTGTTCCAGAAAGCCTTTCGCCTTCAGTAGCGTGCCCGCGGTGACGGTATTGATGGTCTTGGACTGATAACCGATGATGACCCGGACGGTATTGCCGGAGGTCGCGTTGTCCAGCGAGCAGCCCGCGGCCGTCAGTGCCAGAACGGCGATCGCCACGGTAAAGCGATGGCGGTACTTCATGTTTTTCCTCGATCAGCGCAATAAATAGGGCATATTCACGGTGACGGCGCCCGTGGGACAGCGGGCAGCACAGGGGCCGCAGTACCAACACTCGTCGACGTGCATGTACGCCTTACCGTTATCGGGGTTGATCGCCAGGGAATCGAGCGGGCAGATCTCGACACACAGGGTGCAGCCCTGAATACAGAGGGATTCGTCGATCGTCACCGGGACGTCGGTTCGCTGGTTCACCAGGGCCATTCAGATCAGCCTCCAATCGCTGGTTTCGGATGGTCGAACTAGGCTGCCGCGCATGGTGATCCGGTCGCCGCGCAGACGGATGTACTCCAGATCCACCGGACGCCCGTCCTCCAGTCGGGTCAGCCGTTCCAGTAGCAACAGCGCACCGCCCTCGGGCATCTGCAGCGCCGCGGCCGAGTGTGGGTCGGCGGTGATCGCCTCCAGCACCAGATCGGCCGAGCCGAGCGGGCCGCCGGCGATCTGTTCGATGAGCGCGAACACGTCGTTGGACTCGAGGTCGCGGGCGATCACCGGATCCCCGATATCGGGCACGAGATAGGTCAGATCCAGGCTCAGCGGCAGATCGCCGAGGTAGCGGAGCCGTTCGATATAGACGGCCTGCTCGCCCGGCGACAGGTGCAGGCGGCGCGCGACCGCGGGCGGCGGCGTCACATGTGTCGCGACCCGTACCTCGTTGCGCACCTCGCCGTGACCGCGCAGGGTCTCTTTGAGACCGCGCAGCGCGTCCAGACCGTGTTCGTACTTGCGCTGGGCCACATGGGTGCCGACCTTGGGCGCGCGATCGATCAGGCCCTCGTCCCGCAGCAGCGCGAGGGAATCGCGGATCGTGTTGCGGGAGACCGTGAACTCCGCGGCCAGTTCGGATTCGGCGGGCAGGGCGTGATCGAAGGCTCCGCCGTGGATCTGCTGGCGCAGCACATCGGCGACCTGGCGGGCCCGATCGGCCCGGCGTACGGGTGGGGACAGCGGCACCGGTTGCGGCGTCACGTTCTCTCCTTCCGCCGTTGACCTGCGATTTGTGACTGTATCGGGGGTGTCGCGGCGCGGCGGGCGCCCGCGGCGGCGGCGCCGGGACGCGCCCGGGATTGCGCCGCCCACTGTTCGGCCCTGGCCTGCGGTAGACAGGGGTGCGGCGGGCCATTGCGCCACCCGCAGACCCGGGGCGCAGGTTCGAATCACACTGAGCGAAATGCATGCAGACCGACCGGTCTGGCGTCCTTCGGACATGGGATGATAACGTTCTGAACCATGTCCCCCAGCCGACCGAATGCCGCAGAGGTCACGTACATGACCGTCGCGCTCGGCGTCCGGCTGCCGCGACAGCGGGAGCTGTGTTGCTCTCGGTCGCGCAGCTGAGAACCGCTCCACGCCCTGTTTCGACAGTTTCGGGCCCTTCCGGCTGCCTTGTTCGATCCTCGACAGATCTGTCCCGCGACCCGGGACCACAACAAGGATTCCGTATTATGACGAGCCCCACCCTCGAGCGTCCGTCCTCCTCTTCCACCGCTGTACAGACCCGTGGCGCCAATCAAAACCGTGGCGCCGCGCGGCCCGCGGTGCCCCCGGAACTGCGCATCGCCGACAACCCGGCGGCCGCGGTGCTCCGATCCGCGACACGTGGACCGATCTTCCGTGACTCTGCCGCGCAGACAACGGGTTTGAGTATAGCCACAGTGAATCGCCAAGTGTCGTCGCTGCTTTCGGTCGGACTATTGCGAGAACGCGCCGACCGCACGGCATCCGGCGCGGTCGGCCGCCCGCGCATACCGTTCGAAGTCGATACCGACACCTACGCCACCATCGGTGTGCACATCGGCGCGACGGTGACCAGGATCATCGCCGCCGACCTGTCCGGCCGCATCCTGGGCGGTCTGGAGATCGCCACCCCGCAGGTCGGCCAGGACGCCGCGCTGACCATCATCGCCCGCAGCGCCAAGGCCTTCCTGGATCGCCTGCCGCGCCGCCGCCCGCTGTGGACCGGGGTCGCGCTGGCCGGGCGGGTCGATGCCGCCACCGGTGTGGTCGATCATCCGCGGCTCGGCTGGCAGGGCGCACCGGTCGCCGCGGTCTTCGGCGCGGTCCTGGACCTGCCGGTCTCGGTCTCCGCACACGTGGAGGCGATGGCGGCGGCCGAACTGCTGCTGGGGCCGGGCGATGAACAGCGTCCGGGCAGCAGCCTCTACATCTACGTCCGTGAGACCGCCGGTATCGCGGTCACCCTGCACGATCGCGTGCACACCCCGGCCAGCGGCCCGGGTTCGATCGCACACCTGCCCACCGGCTCGTCGGTCGAATGCACCTGCGGCCGGACCGGCTGCCTGGAGGCCACCGCGGGTGAGGCCGCGCTGCTCGGGCGCGCCATGCGCGCGGGCATCGTGCCCAAGCGGGAGGCGCCGCGCCGCCCGGTGATCGCCGACCTGTATCGGGCCGCGGAGTCCGGATCGGAGCCCGCGCGCGAACTGCTGCTCGAGCGCGCCGAAATTCTGGGCCGCACAGCCGCTTTGATCCGCGACATGTTCAATCCGGATCGGGTCGTGCTGGGCGGCCAGGCATTCACCGGGTACCGTCCCGGAGTCGACCGGGTGGCACAGGCATTCGCGAAGAACACCGCCCTGCCGCCCGCCGATCTGCGGATCAGCCGTTTCGGCGGCCGGGTCCAGGAGCATGCCGCCGGGGTCACCTCGCTGAGCGTCTTCTACGCCGATCCGCTCTCGGCCATGCGCCGGGCCACGCGTTCGGCGGGGCGCGCCTAACGACGCAGCAGACGTGTCGCGGTGTTGCGCATCGCGATGGCCGTACGCGTTCTCGGCACCAGAAACCGGCCCGCGACGGCGAACCCGCGCAGCTTCGAGGCGACCAGCTCGCGGTGGCGCTGTTCGTAGCGTTGTAGCGCGCCGGAGGTATCGCCGGGTGTGCGGGCCAGTTCCTCGGCCAGCGTGTGCGCGCCCGCGATCGCCAGCGTGGAGCCGTCGCCGAACAGCGACAGGCTCGAGGCCGCGTCGCCGACCAGTGTGATGCGGCCGTTCGCCCAGTGCGGCAACCGAACCCGGCTGACCGAGTCGAAATACAGGTCCTCGGCCGCGTTCACCTGGTCGACGAATTCTTCGTACCCGCCGAGCTGTCCGGCGTACGCCTGGGTGACCAGGCGCTTGTGCAGGGCGAGGTCGCGATGGTCGAAGCCGGGCACCGCGGGATGCCGGAACATGAACGCCGCCATCGGAATACCGGTCGTCGGGTGTACGGCCAGGGCTCGGCCGGGCAGGTTGACCATTGCCACGGTGCGATCGTCGGCGATCAGGCGATCGACCCGCAGGGTGGCCACGAACATGCCCATGTGCTGAACGAATTCGGATTCGGGGCCGAATGCCAGCCGCCGCACGGTCGAATGCAACCCGTCGGCGCCGACGACGAGATCGAAATGTGCGGGGGCGCCCCGTTCGAAGGTCGCCTCGACGCCACCGCCGGTCTGGGTGAGTCCGGTGATCGTGTCGCCCCAGCGGATTTCGGCGTGGTCGCGCGCGGCCGCCAGCAGGATCGCGGCGAGGTCGGCCCGTGCGATCTCCACCTCACGCTCGCCCGCGGAGTCCTGAAATGCCGATGTGCTCACCGCGGCCCGCTCACGCCCCGTCACGTCCAGGAAGGTGAGCCGGTTCACGGTTGTCGCCGCGGCCCGCAACTGCGACATGATGCCCATCTGCTCGGCGACCGCGACCGCCGGACCCTTGACATCGACCGGGTTACCGCTGGAGCGCTGCCCGGCGGCGCGCTCCACCACGGTCACCGCGAATCCGTGCAGCGCCAGCCAATATGCCAAGGTCGAGCCCCCGACGCCGGCGCCGGAGATCAGTACGCTGCTGCCCATTTCACACCTCCAGAGCAAGCGGACGAATTTCGTCCGCTTATTCGACGGTACAGTAAGCGGAGGAATTTCGTCCACTTGTTTACCGCTCGTTCCGGAGGTGAGGATGTCCGAGCGCTTACGCGCCGACGCGCGCAATAACCGTGACCAGATCGTCGCGGCGGCGCAGATCGTCTTTCGGGAGCAGGGCGTCGAGGTGTCCATGAAGGAGATCGCCGATCGTGCCGGCGTCGGCGTCGGCACGCTGTACCGCCGGTTTCCCGATCGCGGTGCGCTGATCAGTGCGGCGGCGCACGCCTATCTATCCGGCCTGGCCGACCTGGCCGCTATCGCCCGCAGGGAGGAGAGCAGGGCCTGGCCGACGCTGTGCCGGTTCCTGCGCGAGTGCGCGGGATTACGGCTGGGTGCGATGGCGGCGGCCCTCGAACCCACGCTGCACGCGGATATGCGCAGCGATCCCGCGCTGACCGAGATACGCGGCCGGGTCGCCGAGCATGTCGAGGCCATGACCGCGCAGGCGCAGGCCGAGGGCGATCTGCGCACGGATATCGGTGCCATGGAGATCGCGCGGCTGATGACCCTGCAGATCTTCGTCTTCCCGGATGAACCGTACGAGGACGCGGTGGCGCGGATGATGGACATCATCCTGGATGGTTTGCGCGCTCACCCGGACCGCGCAGCCGTCACGCCGCAGTGAACAAACCCTCCAGCGCGGTGGCGAAATACGGGAAATGCCCGGCGAATCGGGTCAGATCGGCATCGCGCTCGAATCCGCCGAACCAGTACAGCCCCGGCTGCGGCCCGGCCAGGCTCAGCTCGCGGAACACCCGGATCCAGTTGTCGGCCCGGCCGCCGATGATCGTGTACGGCAGCCCGCGGGAGAACACCGGCTGCTGCTCGGCCGGCGGCACCTGATCGGCCCGCAGCGCGTCCAAGCCGTGTTGCAGGCCGCGCACCTTGGTCGCCAGGGCGCGTCCGGCCGCGGTGCGCGCCGGAAGGTACACCGGGCCCAGCAGCAGGGCCAGGCCGCCGATTCCGATCGCCACACCGACCAGGGCGTATCCACCGGACAGGGCCAGCGCGATGGTCGCGGCGATGCCGCCGACGACGAGTATCGCGCCCAGCCAGAACGCCAGGCCACGGCTCTTGCGGTCGGCCAGGATGCCGCGTTCGAGGGCATCGGCGCGCAGCGCGGTGCGCGCCGGTCCGATCGCGACCCGTCCGGGTGCGCGCAGTTCGGACATCAGAACCGACTCGACGCCGTCGGGCAGCACCGCCCGATATATCTCGCGCTCGTAGTCGCGCAGATTGTCGTCGGCCGGGTTGACCCGGGTGACGCGCCAATCGGAATCGCTCACCGGCGTGATCCAGATGTACCGGCGCACAGCGAGATCCACCACGGTCGCCGCGAGCGCGCCGGCGCCGACCGCGCCGTCCAGCAGCAGTCCGGCCGTGCCCGGAAGCACGCCGTCGGGGGAGACGAACTCGGCCTTACTTCCCTTGCGGCGCACCGGATCGACGACCTCTGTCGTCGACAGCGCCGCGGCATCCAGGCGTCGCGCCCACATCACGTAGCCACCGAACGCGATGAGCGCCACGATCAGGACGCCGAAGGCGGTGAGCGCGGCGGGCGTGAGCGCGAACGGGCCACTGGAATTGCCGTCGGTGATATCTGCGTTGGCGGGTACGGTCCCCGGCGGCAGTTGCAGGATCAGGTCGAGTACGTCGCCCTTGGCCAGACCCGTCTCGTGCAGGGACAGCACCCCGTCGGGTTCGATACTGGCGTCGCAGTGATGCGTCGTGCCCTGCGGGCCCACCGTGCAGCTGGTGATGCCCATTTTGTAACTGGGGCTGATCAGTGTGGCGTCGAAGGTGCTCACATCGGAGTTCAGAATGCCGTCCCAGCGGAACAGCTGTGTCCCCGGCGACTCGCTCACGGTGTTGTGCACGGTGTACTTGAACGAGGACGATCCGGGCGGTGCGTCCACAGTGAACAGATCGCCGTTCACCTGTGCGGAACCCGGCCCGGTACTGCTGATGTCGGTGACCTTGAACCGGCGCTCGCCGTTGTCGCCCAGCGCGACCCGTAGCGGCAGCGCCATGTGGAACTGCCCGCCCGCTGGTACGGTCACCGATTCGGCGACCTGAAGGTTCCCATCTCTGGTAAGTTTCACGTCGGCTTTGATCGCCGTGCCGACAGATGGAGCCGGCGCCTGCGCACCTGCCGCCGTGGCGAGCGTACCGGCGAGGACCAGTAACAAGCCGCCTACGGCGACCCCCCGAAAAATCCGCATGAGGCAACAGCATAGACACCTTGGTATTGTTCGGCATCGGCTGTAGAACACATTGATGGAAACGGGGGCACGGGGGAGTGAGCCTTTATCACCCTGTGGGCGCGGTGTCATCGCGCCCGTTCGTGCACGGCCGGGATACGTTGTGCCACAACAGCCGGTGGATCACGGTGCGTCGCGACTCGCGGCTCGCAACCTCTTTCACCGCCCTGCCGTCCGAGTGAATTGATCGAGTCATGAGCCAGCCTCCGTATCCGCCGGGCCCCGGCTATCCGCCGCCCGGACGCCCGCCGTACGGTCCACCGCCCGGTGGTCCCCGACCCGGCCCTGGTGGTCCGCCCGGATACGGTCCCCAGCCGGGGCCCGGCGGCCAGCCCGGTTATCCCGGCCAACCCGGTTATCCGGGGCAGCAGGGGCGGCCCGGCTACGGACAGCCCATCCCGCCAGGACCGCGTCCGCCCTATGGTGCGCCGCTACCCCCTCCCGGATATCCCGGTGGGCCCCAAGGTCTTCCGCCTCTGCCGCCGCCCGGATTCTATGGACGACCACCGACTTCCGGTGGCGGAGGCGGCGGTGCGATCATCGCCGTGCTGTCGGTGCTGGGCGTGCTGGGCCTGGTCGGAGCGCTGGTGGTTTTCGCCTCCATCCAGGGCGGCGGCAGTTCGACGACGACGGCGGACACCGTCACGCCGAGCTTCACCTACCCGTCCTTCCCGAGCTCGGAATCGGCCTTCCCGACAACGACATCCGACGCGGCCTCCACATCGACGTCCTCGAGCGCCGAGACCAGTGCCGAACAGACCACCGCGCCCGCCGGACCGCAGCCGGTGCAGGCCACGGCGAACAATCCGCTGTTCGGCAATGCGAACAGCGGCCTGCCCAATATCAGATGCAGCCTCCCGCAATGGGTCACCGACGAGGCCGCGGCCACGGCCTTCTTCACGGCGGCCAGGGCGTGCCTGGACAAGATGTGGCAGCCGGTGATGGCGGCGCAGCATCTGCCGTTCTTCAGCCCCGCCATTTCGGCTCCGGCACACGAGTCCGAGGTCACCGACAATCCCTGTAGCGGCGGCAATCCCAGCTGGGCCGCCGTGTACTGCTCGGCGAACAACACCATCTACATGCCGCTGGATCACATCCAGACCGACACGTACGGTGATCGCTGGTACATCTACATGATGATTTTCGCGCACGAGTACGGCCACCACGTTCAGGCCATGAGCGGGATCATGGACGAGGAGGATTCCCAGCGCGAGGATGCCGGCGCCGAGTCGGACAAGGGGCTGGAACTGTCTCGCCGGCTGGAACTCGAGGCTCAGTGCTTCGGGGGGATGTTCGTGGGATCCTCCACCGTCGCCGGCTTGTACACCAACGACGAGACCGATTACGTGCGTAAGGATCAGTACGAGCGCGGAGACGAACTGCAGCAGGTGGACATGCACGACCATGGCACCAGCCAGCACTACGGCGACTGGTACTACACGGGGCAGGTCAACGACCGTGTGCAGAAGTGCAATACCTGGAGCGCCGTACCGGGCGACGTGAGTTAACCCGCCGGATCCCCTGTGCGCAGACCGGCCAGCCACCGCGCCGCCTGCTCCGGATCCGGCACCGGGCCCTCGCCGCCGAGTACGTCGTCGAGGATGTCGAGCATCACGTGCCCGACGCAGGCGGCGCCCAGCACCCGCTCGATCAGGACGTCGGTATCTCCCCACGGCAGAGCGGGTTTGCTGATCAGCAGCATGGCGAGGCCGTGCGCGGTGGCCCAGAGCTCCAGCACCACCGGAGTGGGATCGCCGGGGGTGATGAGTTCGGCATCCATCGCGTCCCGGACGGTCTGGGTGAATCGCACGACCGCGCCGCTGCCGAGTACCCGATCCACCTCACTGGAGCGGCCGGTGGTCGGCAGAAAGGCCAGGCGGTACTGCTCGGGATATGCCAGCGCGAACCGCACGTAGGCCATGCCCTGATCGCGCAGCCGCATGATCGGCGAGCGCGTGGGATCGTCCGCGGCGCCCATTGCGGCGTCCAGGTTTTCGAAGACCTGGGCGACCGTCGCATCGATGAGCGCGTCCTTGTCGGCGAAGTGCCGGTAGATCGACGGCGCGCTGACCCCGACCAGCTTGCTCACCTCGCGGATGGACACGGCCTCGGCATTTCCGGTGCGCGCCAGCAGTTCCCGGGTGGCGTCGAGGATCTCCTCGCGCAGCTGCGCACCGGATCCGCGGGCCGAGCGCGGGCGTCGAGGGGCCATCACGGCACAGCCACCGGCACGTGTTCGGGCGCCGGGGTCGCGAATTCCTCGTGGAAGCCGAATCTTTCGTGCCATCGCCGCAGCGGCCGCGGCGCCCACCAGTTGGCGGTACCGAGCAGGCGCATGAGCGCGGGCACGAGCAGCCCGCGGATGACGGTGGCGTCGGCGAGCACGGTCAGGGTGAGACCGAGACCGAACATCTGGATGAACGACACTTGTGAAGAGACCATGGCTCCCAGGACGATAGCCATCAACGCGGCGGCGGCGGTGACGATGCGCCCGGTGCGTTCGACGCCGATCGCGACCGACCGGGTGTTGTCCGCGGCGGTGCGCTCGGAATTGTCACTGGCCAGCCAGGCCTCCCGGATGCGGGACAGCAGGAAGACCTCGTAGTCCATCGACATGCCGAACGCCAGGCAGAACATCAGAATCGGCATCGTCGGCACCAGATAGCCGGTCGCGGTGAAGCCCAGCAGGTTCGACAGATGCCCGTCCTGGAACAGCCATGCCATCATGCCGAACATCGCGGTCAGCGACAGCGTGTTGATCAGCATCGCCTTGATCGGTAGCACCACGCTGCCGGTGAACAGGAACAGCACCACGAACGTGGACAGCGCGATGAGCGCCACCGCCAGTGGCAGCCGGTCGGCCAATGAATGCAGGCCGTCGGCATCGATCTCGGCGTTACCGCCGAACAGCGTCGGCGCGGGCGCGGGCACGGCGCGCAGCCGGCGCAGTTGCCGCTGCCCGGCCGCGGAATACGGATCCATCGTCGTTGTGACGCTGAGGTATTGGCCCGAACTGCTGCGCATGCCGGGCGGCGACTGCGCCATGCGGGCGCCGGAGACGTAGACGCCCGCGTCGGACAGCACGGCCGAAACCCCGTCGACCTTCGACAGCGTCGCCGCATACGTCGTCGCGTCGCCGGAATAGCCCGGCAGCACGATCGTCGTGCCGGAACCGGCGTCGGCCGCGGGGAATTGGGCGCGCAGCTCGTCGCCCACCGCCCGGCTCACCGAGCCCGCCGGCATGACCCGATCGTCCGGGAAGCCGAATTTCACGCCGAGGAACGGAGATCCGAGTGCCAGCAGCGCGGCGATGATCACCAGTGCCACCGGCAGCGCGTGCCGCATCACCCAGCTCACCGTCCGGTACCAGCGCGACCGCTCGGGCGCGACCGGAACAGGCGCGGGGCGGCCCAGCAGGCGGCGCACCGCGGCCCGCACATCCCAGGCGTTTACCCGCTCGCCGAGCAGCACCAGCGCCGCGGGCAGCAGCACGATCGCCGCCGCCGCGGCGGCCACCACCACCGCGACGCCCGCATACGCGAACGACTTCAGGAAGTACAGGTTGAACACGCTCAGCACCGCGAGCGCGAGCGCCACCGTGAGCGCCGAGAACAGCACGGTGCGTCCGGCGGTCTGCACCGCCCGCACCACCGCGTCCCGATTCGCGCGCCCGCCTCGCAGTTCCTCGCGGTAGCGGCTGACGATGAACAGGCTGTAGTCGATGGCCAGCGCCAGGCCCAGTGCGGTGGTCATGTTCAGCGCGTAGACCGACACGTCGGTGATCATGGTGAAGCCACGCAGGATCGCCAGCGTGGCCGCGATCGCGAACAGGCCGACGGCCAGTGGCAGCGCCGCGGCGATCACGCTGCCGAACACCAGCGTCAGCACGATCGCCGTCAGCGGGATCGCCACACCCTCGGCCAGCGCGAGATCCTTGGTGATCTGGTTGTTCACATCGTGGTAGATCGCCGCCATGCCACCTGCCCGGACGGTGATCCCGGGGGTGGCGAGCCCGGCGAACTGTTCGGCGATGGTTCCGGCGGCCTTCTGGGCGGCGTCGTCACCGCCGGTGAGGTAGGCGACGACCAGTCCGCTGTGACCGTCGGTGCTGCGCAGGGCGGAGCGGAGGGTCGCGGGGCTCGTCCAGTACGACCGGACGCCGACCACGTCGGCGCGGCCCTGGAGTCGATCGGCGATCTCGGCGCCCACCCGCTGTGCCGCCGGGTCGTCGACGCCGCCGTCGGAGCGGACCAGCAGCACCAGATTCGGTTGTGCGCCGTGGAAGTCCTCGGCGAGCACCTGCGCCGCGCGCGTGGATTCGGCGTCGTTGGATGTGAATCCGGAGGATTTCAGATGTGCGGACACCGATGCGCCGAACAATCCACAGAACGCGGCCAGCACCAACGCCGCGAGCAGGATCGTGCGCGGGTAGCGGGTCGAGAAGTATGCGATGCGGGTCAACATGGCAGCCCCCGGTCCAGTTAGGTTAACGACGTTATAGTAACGCTGTTAACCTATGAACGCGCAAGAGGGAATCGGTGTGAGCCGTCTCAGTTGTGCGGACCGAACAGCCCGCGTGGGGCGTGACCGTGCACGCCCTCGACATAGGCGGTCTCGGCGTGCAGCGCGAAGTCGATGCCCGCGACCTCGTCCTCCCGGGTGATCCGGAAGCCCATGACGCGGTCGATGATCTTGCCCAGTACGAAGGACACCGCGAAGGCCCACAGCGCCACCACGAGCACGCCGACGGCCTGCTTGCCCAGTTGCACCGCACCGCCGCCGTAGAACAGCCCGCGCGCACCGCCGGTCATCACCCGGTTGGCCAGCAGGCCGATCAGCAGTGTGCCGGCGATTCCGCCGATGAAGTGCACACCCACCACGTCCAGTGAATCGTCGTAGCCCGCCTTGAACTTCCAGCCGACCGCGAACGAACACGCCACGCCCGCAACCAATCCCACGACCACAGCGCCCAGAGTGTTCACCGAACCGCAGGACGGGGTGATCGCGACCAGGCCGGCCACCGCGCCCGACGCCGCACCGAACGTCGTGGGACGACCATCGCGAATCCGTTCGACCGCAAGCCATCCGAGCATGCCCAGGCATCCGGCGACGAGGGTGTTGAGGAATACCGCGGCGGCGATACCGTTGGGCTGTAAAGCAGATCCCGCGTTGAACCCGAACCAGCCGAACCACAGGATGCCCGCGCCCAGCAGCACGAACGGCAGATTGTGCGGCCGCATCGCGTCGAGCTTGAACCCGACTCGCGGGCCGAGCACCAGTGCCAGGGCCAATGCCGAAGCGCCGGAAGCGATCTCGACCACCATGCCGCCCGCGAAGTCCAGCGCGCCGAACGAGGCCAGCCAGCCGTGCGGACCCCACACCCAGTGCGCGATGGGCGCGTACACCAGCAGCGTCCACAGCGGTACGAAGACCATCCAGGCGGAGAATTTGGCCCGATCGGCGATCGCGCCACTGACCAGTGCCGCGGTGAGAATGGCGAAGGTCAACTCGAAGGTGACGTACAGCAGTTCGGGGATTCCGCCGTGCGGACCGACGCTGTGCACGGTGCCGGGATCGATACCGGTCAGCGCGATATGGCTGAGGTTGCCGATCACCCCGCCACCGGCGTCCGGGCCGAAGGCCAGCGTGTAGCCCAGCAGTAGCCATACGACGGTTACCAGCGGTATGGCGACGAAGCTCATCATGAGCATGTTGAGCACGCCGGTGGAGCGCACCATGCCGCCGTAGAACACCGCGAGGGCGGGCGTCATGAGCAGCACCAATGCGGTGCTGGCCAGCAGCCAGGCGGTGGCAGCGGGGTCGATGGTCGAGGGCACGGGTGGCTCCTTCCAGAGGCAAAGCGTTGCATGGAAGTTACCGAATGCGCACAGCGGCTCTATCCGAGCCCGGGTGACCTGCGTTTGGTCTTGCGCGTCAATGCCCGCAGCCCGCGCGGCCCCGGCACCGGCAGGTCGTCACACAGGGCCAGCCATTCGGCGGTGACCAGCCACTGCTGCTGGGCGCGCGTATCGGCCGTGTCGTTGAACACCCGGCGTCCGCGATCGTCGCGCAGGTCGTGCGCGAGCACCGACCAGCGCGGCGGGCGATCGTGCTCGGACTGGTACTCCTGCAGGAATCCGGCGACCATCGTGCCGATCGCGTTGACCGGACGTTGTGAAACGCGGTTGCCGAATTTCGCCGAATGAAATCGCCGCCCGGCGCACAGCGAACGGGGCAGCGGATTGAAGGCGATCCACCCGGCCCGCTGCGCGCGTTCGATCACCCAGAGATGTTTCACCGCACCGGGCGCGATATCGCCGACCTGCTCGCGGATGAGCTCCTGCATCGGTTCGGCCTGCAGGATGTCGCGGCGGGTCGGGCCGATTCCGTGCTCGGCCCAATATTCGTGGGTCATGGTCGCCAGCACCCGGCCGAATTCGTCGATGCTGCGCTGGGCCCGGCGGCCGAGGCGTTCGATGCGTTCGGCCTCGGCGCGGACCTCGTTCTGCACGATCAGGGTGCGAATGGCCGCCATCGTCGGCACCTGGCCGCGCTCGAGCAGTTCGAGAATGGTTGCGGCGGTGCGTGGGTCCGCCGCCGCGGAGACGGGCAGCGAGGCACGGTTGAGCGCGAAATCCTGCGGGCTGATCGCCCTGCTCAGCAGACCGGCGGCGGCGGGATCTCCGGCGAACTCGGTATGCGAGAGCAACGCGGTGGCGATGTCGTCACACGACTGCACGGTCGACATTTCCTCCGGGACTTCTGGCGGGAGCGCGACGAGGGATGCATGAACTCCCGCTGCGTGCTATGGGGGTCCAGGTTGTGCCCCGGTCGGGATGAGGGACCGACCGGGGCCACCAACCTGATGAAGGTTTGGCTACCGAAGTTGCCGAGACCTACGTTAGCCAGTCGATTGCCTTTGATGCCAATCGCTTGACAAGATCGTTATATCCTGCTTTTTCCCTATAAAACGGGCATGCAGTTTGTTAACTACTGCGACGGCTGGTTTGAGCTTGGTATTCGGTGACGTTTGATTGTATTTCGAATTAGTTTGCCCCGCGGTTGTCCCCGGGAGTTCGTAGCGCCGGTGATGAACGGGTCCGAGGAATCCTTGTTCTGTAGCCCGCGATTTGCGACGCAATGGTCGGATCGGGCGCGCCTGCGATGGTCGATCGCCGCATTCCACCGTCACCGCCGACTCTGTCGGTGCTCGCCGGTACCCTCGGGCCGTGGCTCTGTACCGGAAGTACCGACCGGCAACGTTCGCAGAGGTGGTTGGGCAGGAGCACGTCACCGAGCCCCTCAGTACCGCCCTGGACACGGGGCGGATCAGTCATGCCTACCTGTTCTCCGGCCCGCGCGGCTGCGGTAAGACCTCCTCGGCCCGCATCCTCGCGCGCTCGCTGAACTGCGCCGAGGGGCCCACCTCGCGTCCGTGTGGTGTCTGCTCCTCCTGCGTGGCCCTCGGACCGGGTGGGCCCGGCAATCTCGACGTCATCGAGCTCGACGCCGCCAGTCACGGCGGCGTGGACGACACCCGCGAGCTACGCGATCGCGCCTTCTACGCCCCGGCCGAATCGCGGTACCGGGTGTTCATCGTGGACGAGGCGCACATGGTCACCACCGCGGGCTTCAACGCGCTGCTCAAGATCGTCGAGGAGCCGCCCGCGCACCTGATCTTCGTGTTCGCCACCACCGAACCCGACAAGGTGCTGCCGACCATCCGCTCGCGCACCCATCACTACCCGTTCCGGCTGCTCCCGCCCGCGACCATGCGCGGGCTCCTGGGCAAGATCTGCGAACAGGAACACGTGCCGGTCGAGGAGGCGGTGTACCCGCTGGTGATCCGCGCGGGCGGCGGTTCGCCGCGCGACAGCCTCAGCGTGCTGGACCAACTGCTGGCCGGTGCGGGTCCGGAGGGCGTGACCTACCCCCGTGCGCTGTCGCTGCTGGGTGTCACCGACATCGCCCTGATCGACGATGCGGTCGAGGCCCTGGCGGCGGCCGACGGCGCCGCGCTGTTCGGCGCGGTGGACAGGGTGGTCGAGGCCGGGCACGATCCGCGCCGGTTCGCCGGCGATCTGCTGGAGCGCATGCGCGATCTGATCCTGCTGCGCGCGGTGCCCAACGCGGCCGAGCGCAATCTGGTCACCGGTCCGGGCGATGTGCTCGAGCGCATGCGCGATCAGGCGCAGCGGGTGGGCCCGGCCGCGCTGGCCCGGTACGCGGACCTGCTGCATACCGGCCTGGGGGAGATGCGCGGCGCGACGGCTCCTCGCCTGCTGCTCGAGGTCGTCTGCGCGCGCATGCTGCTGCCCGGGGCCTCCGATACCGAATCCGCCACTCTGCAGCGCCTGGAGCGGTTGGAGAGCCGCGTGGCGGGCGGGGTGGTCGCCCCGGCCGCGCCCGGTGCCTCCCGTCCGCCGCATCCGGCCCCGGCGCCCGAGGAGCAGCCTCCCGCCGCGCCCGCGCCGAGCGGGTCCCCGTCGGGTTCGTCCCGGCGGCGAGGGGCGGAAGCCCTGGCGGCGATACGGGAGAGTCGCCCAGGGAGCCCGGCCGGGGAGCATCCGGCCGCCGCGCCGGAATCGGCCCCGGCGGCATCCGAATCGGCCCGGGTCGCGCCGGAATCGGCCCCGGTCGCGCCCGAATCGGCGCCGGGATCACAGGCGTCCGCGTCCACCGATACGGCAGCGGCGGACGGCGCCACCGGCGCGGCTCGCTCGAACGCCGCACAGCTGGGGGAGCAGCGCCCGCATCCGGCCCAGCGGGCTCAGGCGTCCCGCTCCGAATCATCCGGTGTACAGCCCGATTCCGAGGTCTCGCCCGCAGCCATCGAGACCGAGGAGTCC
The DNA here is from genome assembly GCF_019038435.1 of Nocardia alni. Classification (GTDB taxonomy): domain Bacteria; phylum Actinomycetota; class Actinomycetes; order Mycobacteriales; family Mycobacteriaceae; genus Nocardia; species Nocardia alni. The sequence continues at coordinate 704 of NZ_JAGPOX010000003.1, read as the reverse complement.
GGCGGTAATCCCGCTCTGGCGCAATCGGGCACGTCCGACGATACGGAATCAACCGCGCGGCACCAGGATTCGGATGCTGCGATGGCTCCGGCTCCGGCGGAGTTCGCCTTCGCGCCGGGAACGCCCGCGGTGGAGGCGTCCGATGATGCTGCGCGGCACGATGATTCGGCGGAAGACGGAGTCGCGCCACAGGACCCGGTGGCCTACGAGACCCCGGCGGAGGATTCTGATATCCGAGGCGCCGCCGATCGGGACGCGGGCATATCGGATCCGGCTGTCGTGTTGCCCGCCGAGACCGCACCGCCCGCAGACGACATGCCGCCCGTGGATGCCGCTTCGCCGGTGGATGCGCCGCCCGTATCCGAATCCGGACCGGCTCCGGAACCCATCGCCGACTCTGCGCGAGACGCGGCCGAATCCGGTGGCCCCTCCGGAGATGCCGCGCTGCATCAGGTCGAGGCCGCCTGGGGCGATATCCGCGCCAAGGTGCGGGAATTCGGCGCGGCCGTGCACGCCCTGCTGTCGGGGGCGTCGGTGGCTCGGCTCGAGGGGGACACCGTCGTGCTGGCACATCAGCACGCCCCGCTGGCACAGCGTCTGTCGAATCCGAAGTACTTGGAGGCGGTGCAGTCCGCGATCGCGGCCGTACTGGGTCGTGACTACGGGGTGCGCTGGGAGGTCGCGGGTGCGGCGCCCGCCCGTCC
>NZ_JAGPOX010000039.1 GCF_019038435.1 Nocardia alni | reverse complement strand
CCCGGTCGCGCCGGTCACCAGGATCTCACCCTGATCGGGCTCGACGCCGAAACGGGTCAGCGCGTCGACGCACAGCGCGGCGGTGTAACCGGCGGTGCCGATGGCCATCGCCTGGCGGGTGGTGAACTCCTTCGGCAGCGGCACCAGCCAGTCCCCGTCGAGCCGGGCTCGCTGCGCCAAACCACCCCAATGGGATTCACCGACACCCCACCCGTTGAGCACCACCCGGTCGCCGGGCTTCCAGTCGGGGTGCTCGCTGTCGGTGACGGTCCCGGCGAGGTCGATACCGGGCACGATCGGATACTTGCGCACGATCGGGGACTTGCCGGTGATGGCGAGGGCGTCCTTGTAGTTCAGCGTGGAGTACTCGACGTCGACGGTGACAGTGCCCGCGGGGAGCTGGGATTCCTCGATCCGGGTTGCCGAAACGGTCTGCCCGGCGTCGGTCTTGTCGATGAGAAGGGCCGAAAATGTCACGGAGACTGCCTTTCTGGGGCTCTGTTCGGGGTACGAAGAGCCGATGGGTTGGTGAACTCGTGTGGTTGGCGGGGCGGGTGAACGACGCGGTTCATCGCGCGGTCCAGCCGCCGTCGACCGCGATGGTCTGGCCGGTGACGTAGCGGCTCGCGTCGCCCGCGAGCCACAGGACGGCGCCGACGATGTCCTCGGCTGTGCCCTCCTGCGGCAGTGGGATGTTGCGGCGCAGATAGGAACCGCCGCGCTCGCTGTCGTAGAGCGAATCGGTGATCTCGCTGCGAAAGAAGCCCGGCGCGACGGTGTTCACCCGGATCGAGTGCCGCGCCCACTGCACCGCGAGTTCGGTGGTGAGACCGGACAATCCGGCCTTGCTGGCAGCATACGACGCCTGCGGGATTCCCGGGATGCCCACCCGGCCGCTGATCGAGGAGATCTGCACGATGGACCCGCGCCCGACGGTGCGCATATGCGGGAACACGGCCTGCGCCAACAACATCGGGGCTACCAGGTTGAGGTTCAGGGTGCTGTGGATGTCGGCGAGCGATTCGCATTCCGCGGCGGCGGTACCGAATCTGTTGCCGGCGGCGTTGATCAGGATCTCCGGCGGCCCCAATTGCTCCACCACGGCCGGGACGACGGTACCGAGCTGCTGGGGATCCGACAGGTCGCTGACGACAGCGCATCCGGCGATCTCCGTCGCGAGCCCCGCGAGCCGTTCCGGCCGGCGTGCTACGAGGGCGACCCGTGCCCCGAGTCCGGCGAGCCCGCGGGCGACGGCCGCACCCAGGCCCGACGAGGCTCCGGTCACGATCGCCACTCGTCCGTCCAGACCGAATCCCGGTGGCGTGATGCCCGATCCGCTCATGCCCGGCCCTCCGGGTCGATCAGTCCGGCGAGGCGAGTGCGGTCGACCTTGCCCATGGCGTTGGTGGGCAGAGACGCTACCCGCGTCCATATCTCCGGGACCTTGTATCCGGCCAGCTCGCGGCGGCACTGCTCCGCGAGGGCGGTGAAATCCAGTGTGGGATCGGCGCATTCGACCAGTGCCGCGACTCGTTGCCCGAGCCGGTCGTCGGGGACCGGGCAGACGGCCACCCTGGTCACGCCGGGGTATCCGCCGATGACGCGCTCCACTTCGAGTGGGTAGATGTTCGCCCCGCCCCGGATGATGACCAGCTTCTTGCGGTCCAGCACCGTCAGCCACCCCTCGGAGTCGACGGTGCCGATGTCGCCGGTGGCGAACGGGCCCGGGCCGGGCGGTCGCACACGGCCGTTCTCCCAGTATCCGAGCGCCGGGCTCCACTGCCCGGCCCACGGGCCGGTAGTGCTCGGGCCGAGGCGCAATTCGCCGAGTTCGCCCGGCGGCAGGCGGCGGTCCTGGTCGTCGTAGGCCGCGACGTCGAAGTGTGGCAGCAGTTTTCCGCTCGCGCCGGGATGCCATTCGGCGCCCGGCGGATCGATCGATACGACCGTCGGCGCCTCGCTGAGGCCGTAGGTGGTCCGGGGGACCAGTCCGTGCGCGTCGGCGAACGCCCGGCGCAGCGCGTCCGAGGTGTCGCCGCCGCCGCTCCAGACCTCCCGCAGCGAGTCCAGGCGTAGTTGCGGGCGTTCGGCGAGATCGAAAAGCTGTGCGGGAGCGCCGTTCCACACCGTGATCTTCCGGGTGGTGATCCATTCGGCGACGCCCTCGACATCGCGCCGGTTCATGATCACCGCGCACCCGCCGGCCTGGGCGGTGAGCAGGGTGGACAGGACCATGAGGTTGAGGATCGTGAGCGGGAAGCTGTCGCCCTTGCGCAGCTCGGGTCCCCAGCCGCGGGTGGCGAGCAGGACCGCGCCCGGCAGCAGCAGATTGTGCTGGCTGTGCACGACGGCCTTGGGGCTTCCGGAGGTTCCGCTGGTGAATCCGATGGCGGCGGGGGCATGGATATCGGGCTCGACATGGGGGGCGGGCTCGGCTCGGCGCATCAGCTCCGCCCAGCGATCGAGGTCGACGCAGTCCGGTGAGTTCAGCCGGCAGCGCGGTCCGGCCAGCACGACCGTGGGCTCGCACAACTGGTGCAGGCCGGCCTGTTCGGCCTCGGCGAGCGCCTCGCCGATGCCCGCCCAGACCGCCCCGATCCGCTGCGCGCCGTGAAAGGCGGCGACGATGTCGAGATCGTTGGGCAGACAGGCCGCGACGCGATCACCGGGGCGCACACCGAGCGACCACAGGGCGCCGGCGGCTCGCCGCGCCCGGTCGTCGAGCTCGGCGTACGACCACACGCCGGAGACGGCCTCGACCGCCGGGGCGTGCGGGCGGGCCGCCAGCGCATCGTTCAAGACGTCGGCGATGGCGCCGGGCGCCCGGATCACCGAACCTGGCTGCGGGTGCGCGGATGGATCGGCGCCGGTGCTGCTCTCCACGCCATTCTTGATATCAGGATCCTTGCTATCCTTGCAAGGATTAATCAGATACTCTGGCCGAGTCGTCCAGAAGTGGCTGTTCGTGCGATGCCGTATGGGCTCGCGGCCCGCAGCCAGCGACGGATTGTGGAGGCTGAGGCGTATGGAACACACCGGTCCGTTGTCCGGAGTGCGTGTCATCGACCTGACGGCGATGGTGATGGGGCCGTATTGCACCCAGATCATGGCCGACATGGGTGCGGATGTGATCAAGATAGAGCCGCCCGCGGGTGACAACACCCGCTATATCTCGGCCGGGCCGGAACCGGGGATGAGCGGCGTGTTCGTCAACGTCAATCGCGGAAAGCGCAGTGTGGTACTGGATCTGCGCACCGAGGATGACGCGCGGACCCTGCGTGAGCTGATCCGCGGTGGCGACGTGTTCATCCACTCGATGCGGGCCAAGGCGATCGGCGAACTCGGATTCGGGTACCGCGAGGTGAGCGCGCTCAATCCCTCGATCATCTATACCAACTGCTACGGCTACGGCCGGCGCGGCACGGACGCGAACCTGACCGCGTACGACGACACCATCCAGGCCGAGTGCGGCCTGCCGTTCGTGCAGGAACAGCTCACCGGCACGCCCGGCTACGTCGGAACCATCATGGCGGACAAGGTGGCCGGCCTGACCGCGCTGTACGCCACGATGATGGCGCTGTTCCATCGCGAGCGAACCGGCGAGGGGCAGGAGGTCGAGGTCGCGATGTTCGAGACCATGGCGGCGTTCATGCTCGTCGAGCACGCCAACGGCGCGATGTTCACCCCGCCGCTCGGTCCGGCGGTGTATCCGCGTGCGGTGGCGCCGAATCGCAAGCCCTATCGGACCAAGGACGGATACATCTCCGCACTGGTGTACAACGACAAACAGTGGTCCGCGTTCGTCGGGGCGGTCCGGCCGCCCTGGGCCGGAGAGCATTTCGCCACGCTCGCGCAGCGGGCCGCCCAGATCGACACCGTGTACGCGCGGCTCGGCGAGACATTCGCCGAGCGCACCACCGGGCAGTGGCTGGATCTGCTTCGGTCCCTGGATATTCCCGCCGCGCCGGTGCGCGCCCTGGATGATCTGTTCGACAACGAGCACCTGAACGCGGCGGGCTTCTTCGAGACGGTCGACGCGCCGTACGGTGCGGTGCGCTTTCCCGGTGTGCCGGTGGGGTTCTCGCGTACCCCCGGCCGGATCACCGGTCCGGCGCCGCGCCTGGGCGCCCATACGGCCGACATCGCGGACGAGCTTCGCGCGGATGCGGCGGACCACGGATGAAGGTCGTCTCCACCGCGGATGACCTGGATATCGGCGAATTCCTGCGGCCCGGCGACCGTATCGTGGTCGGTCAGGCGTGCGGTGAGCCGACGACGCTCATCGAGGCGTTGATCGCCGACGGGCAGCGGATCGGCGGGTTGTCCCTCTTCGTCGCGACCAGCTTCTCCGGTCTGCTGAGCCCGGATGCGACAGAGAGCTTCTCGGTGTCCAGCATGGGCGCGATCGGCGCGCTGCGGAAGCTGTCGGCCGAGCATCGGCTCAGTGTCATCCCATGCCATGTCAGCCAGGTCGGCCCCATGATCGAGGCCGGGATCATCGGGTGTGACGTCGCCTTCGTGCAGGTCAGTCCGCCCGACGCGAACGGCGATCACAGTTACGGCCTGATCAGTGATCACGTGCGGGCCGCCGTGGCCGCGGCGCGCGTGGTCGTGGCCGAGGTGAACGAGCAGGTGCCGTTCACCCTCGGCGAGACGCTTCCCGCGGCCGACATCGACTACGCCGTAAGGGTTTCCCGCGCACCGGTCGAAGTGCCGCCGGCCCGGATCGGTGAACTGGACCGCGCGATCGCCGGGCACGCCGCGGCCTATATCGAGGACGGTTCGGTCATCCAGACCGGGGTGGGCGCCGTGCCGGACGCCCTGCTGCGGCTGCTGCACGACCGCACCGATCTCGGTGTGCACTCGGGCATGCTCGGCGACGGTGTGGTCGATCTGGTCGAGGCCGGGGTGATCACCAACGCGCGCAAGCGAATCGATCAGGGGGTATCGATCACCGGCGCGCTGATCGGCACCGGGCGGCTGTATGGGTTCGCCGATCGGAATCCGCGAATCCGCATGTGCGCCACGTCCTATACCCATGATGCCGCCGTGCTCGCGCGACTGGACAACCTGGTGACGATCAATTCGGCGATGGAGGTCGATCTCACCGGCCAGGTGAACGCGGAGCAGAGCGGGTCGGCCTATTTCGGCGGCACCGGCGGTCAGGTCGACTTCGTCCGGGCCGGAGCGCGCTCGCCGGGTGGGCATTCGATCATCGCGCTGCCCGCCACCGCCAAGGGTGGCACGATCAGCAGGATCGCCGCCGCCCTGTCCGGGCCGGTCACCACTGCCCGCAGCGATGTGGATGTGATCGTCACCGAATTCGGCGCGACCGAGCTGAGGGGGCAGACCCTGGCCGAGCGCAGCCGCCGCCTGATCGCCATCGCGCACCCCGACTTTCAGGAGCCGCTCGAGCGCGCGGCCCACCCCATCCGCGAGAGAGGTTTCTGATGGGCGACAGCGAGCGCGACGCCGTCCTGTTCGATGCCCGCGACGACGGCATCGCCGTGATCACGCTCAACCGGCCCGAGCGCAGGAACTGCCTGGCGAAAGACGTCCGCGAGGGCCTGTTCGCGGCGTGGGAGCGCTTCGAGCGCGATCCGGCCCTGCGCGTCGCGATTCTGACCGGCGCCGGGGACAAGGCCTTCTGCGCCGGCGGCGATCTCGCGGAGATGGTGGAGACAGGCATGGGTGTGCCGCCGCGCGAGATGTTCCCGCTGCCGTACGACACCATCGAGCTGTCCAAACCCACCATCGCCGCGGTCAACGGCGTCGCGTTCGCGGGCGGCTGGATGATCGCGCAGGCCTGCGATCTCTGCGTCGCGAGCACCACCGCGAAGTTCGCGGTGACGGAGGTCAGGGTCGGGCGCAGCTCCCCGTGGGCCGCGCCGCTGATCCATATGATTCCGCAGCGGATCATGATGGAGATCCTGCTGACCGGCGCGCCGATCACCGCCCGCCGCGCCTACGAGGTCGGCCTGGTCAACCGGGTCGCCGAACCGGGCGAATTGCTTGATACCGCACTGGAACTCGCCCGGCTGGTGCTCGCGGGCGCGCCGCTGTCGGTGCGTGCCGCGCGCGAGACGGTGATGCTCTCCACCGAGATGGGTCGTTCGGCGGCGCAGCAGGCGGCTCGTCACGCCTCGGAATCGTGCTATCTGAGCGAGGATGCGCAGGAGGGGCCGAAAGCGTTCGCGGAGAAGCGTTCCCCGCGGTGGCAGGGACGCTGATCGAATCGGCCCGTATCGGCGGGGTCGACATGTTGCGGCAAGATCGGTATTTGCAATTGGGGTAACGCGATTTGCATTACCGGAATGTAGGTTCTCTGAAGAGAGATATACTACTCTTTGATGGGTCGTCGACCGGTGGATGTTCGCGCAAAAACCGCCGGTCCCGATCATTATTGGCTGTGACATGCTCGGACGCGGGTGGTCCGTAATCATTTCCTATAGCGGTCGTTGTATGTCGGCCATAGGATTTCAGTATTTCGACTGTGGTGTCGGGAGTTTCTGCCGGGAGCCGAGAACTCGGCGCTGCCGGGACTGTCCGAGGTTCCGCTGCCGAGTGCGGGCACCCGGCGCGGGCGGCGAGAATGGTATTCTCCGAACGAGTGCTGTGTTTCCGAGACAGATACCGAATGGAGTGCCGCTGTGCCGAAAGCCTATGTCATCGTCACCGAAGCCATCAAAGACGAGGCCGGTATGACCGCCTACAGTAAGGCGGCCGGGCCGTCGATCGCCGAGAGCGGGGCCCGGGTTCTGGCCTTCGATTCGAAAACCCATGTCCTCGAGGGAGAATGGCACGGCGACAAGACGGTCCTGCTCGAGTTCGACTCGCCGGAGGCGGCCCAGGCCTGGTACGACTCGGAGTCCTATGGGAAGGCCAAGCCCCTGCGCCACGCCGCGGCCGACAGTAATGCCGTGATCGTCAACGGCCTCTGATTTCGCCTGACGCTTCCCTCCGGGTACGGCGGCAATCCCGCCGCACCCGGAGGTCGCGGAGCTATCGCGGAATGACGCCGCGCAGGATGCCGAGCACGGTGTCGGCGAGTTCCGGACGACAGATGAGCAGGTCGGGCAGGTAGGGGTCGGGGCGGTTGTAGCGCAGCGGGGAACCGTCGAGCCGGGAGACGTGCAGGCCCGCGGCCGCCGCCACGGCCGCCGGAGCGCACGAATCCCATTCGTACTGGCCGCCGGAGTGGGCGTAGACGTCGGCCACGCCGCGGACCACGGCCATGGCCTTCGCGCCGGCCGAGCCCATCGGCACCGGGGCGGCATCCAGTTCGTCCAGCAGGACACCGACGCAAGCCGGTGGGCGGGTGCGGGACATGACAATGCGGATCGGGCCCGGCGACGCGGGCGCGAGGGCGGGCGGGGCTCCGGTGTGCAGGACGAGATCGGCGGCGGGCAGCGCGACCGCGCCGATCGCCGCCCGGCCGTCGATCGCGAGCGCCACATGGACCGCCCAGTCCTCGCGCGGCGGCTCGCCGTATTCGCGGGTGCCGTCGACGGGGTCGATGATCCAGACGCGGTCTCGCTCGAGCCGGATCGGGTTGTCCGCGCTCTCTTCGGACAGCACGGCATCATCGGGGCGTAGCTCCGACAGCCGTTGCAGCAGAAGCTCGTTCGACTTCCGGTCGCCCGCCGCGCCACCCTCGCCGCGGATCTCGAGCAACAACACTCCGGCCTCGGCCGCGAGCCGTGCGGCGACCGCGTGGTCGTCGCCCCCGTCCACCGACCGCGCGACCACCTCGGAAACACGGTCCGCACGCAGGGCCTGATCGCTATCGCCGGTCGCCGCCATCACATCCATCCTTCCGCCGGTGTGCGGTGAGCACACCGATCGTTCGAACATACTCGACAGCCCCGTGGACCAGCGTCGCGGCGGATTCGGATCCGGTGCCACGGGTGATCCCGGCGCCACTGTGATATGTGATCATCGGACTCGGATCCCGTTGCGCGGCCGGAGTCTCGGCCGCACGGTGAGAGGCCTGGTGGTCGATCGGCGTCATTCGGCTCATCCCGCCGGGGGAGGGGTGAGCAGGCCGAGGGTTCGGAGGTGCTCGACCACCCGGTCGGCCAGTGTCGCGGCGGATTCCGCGCCGCCGGTGTCGAGGCGCAGTTCGGGTGATTCGGGCGGCTCGTAGGGGGAGTCGATGCCGGTGAAGTGGACCAGGTCGCCGCGTCGTGCCTTGGCGTACAGGCCCTTCGGGTCGCGGGATTCGGCGACGGACAGCGGGGCGTCCACGTGGATCTCGATGAATTCGCCGTCGTCCAGCAGTTCGCGCGCCAACTGTCGTTCGGCGCGGAACGGGGAGATGAACGAGGCGAGCACGATGAGCCCGGCGTCGGCCATCAGCCGCGTCACCTCCGCGATGCGCCGGATGTTCTCGACGCGGTCGGAGTCGGTGAAGCCGAGGTCCTTGTTCAGGCCGTGGCGGACGTTGTCGCCGTCCAGCAGGTAGGTGTGGAAACCCTGCTCGTGCAGCCGCTTCTCGACGAGGTTGGCGATGGTGGACTTGCCCGCGCCGGACAGGCCGGTGAACCACAGGACCGCGGGATGCTGCGCCTTGGTCCGGGCGCGAGCGCGCTTGTTCACCTCGACGGCCTGCCAGTGCACGTTGTCGGCGCGGCGCAGGGCGAAGTGCAGCATTCCGGCGGCGACGGTGGCATTGGTGAAGCGGTCGATGAGAATGAAGCCGCCCATATCCCGGCTGGCGGTGTAGGGGTCGAAGGGGATCTGCCGGTCGAGATTGAGGTTGCAGACCCCGATCTCGTTGAGGGCCAGGGTGCGGGTCGCGGTGTGCTCGAGGGTGTTGACGTTGATCTTGTACTTGGGCGTGGCCGCGGTGGCCGTCGCGGTCCGGGTGCCCAGCTTGATGAGGTACGGCCGTCCCGCCAGCATCGGCTGGTCGCTCATCCAGATCAGGTGGCACTCGAATTGGTCGGCGCTGCCGGGCGGTTCGTCGGCGGCGGCCAGCACGTCGCCGCGGCTGACATCGACCTCGTCGGTCAGAGATATCGTGACCGACTGTCCCGCAACGGCTTCGGCGAGATCGCCATCGGCGGTGACGATGCGGTCCACGGTGCTCTCGAGGCCGGAGGGCAGGATCCGGATCCGATCACCGGGCCGCACGCTGCCGCCCGCGATCTGCCCGGCGAAGCCGCGGAAATCCAGGTTCGGGCGGTTGACCCACTGCACCGGCAGGCGGAAGGGCCGGCCCGACAGCTCGTCGGCGATCTCGATCGTCTCGAGATGCTCGATCAGTGACGGCCCGGTGTACCACGGTGTGCTGGGACTGGATTCGGTGATGTTGTCACCGCGCAGCGCCGACATCGGGATGCAGGTGAAGTCCTCGATGCCGATCCCGGCGGCGAACTCCCGGTAGTCGCGCTCGATCGTGTCGAACACCTCGGGGGAGTAGTCGACCAGATCGAGCTTGTTCACCGCGACCACGATGTTTCGAATCCCCAGCAGCGACACCAGATAGCTGTGCCGCCGGGTCTGGGTGAGCACGCCCTTGCGGGCATCGATGAGGATGACCGCGGCATCGGCGGTCGAGGCGCCGGTGACCATGTTGCGGGTGTACTGCTCGTGCCCCGGCGTATCGGCGACGATGAACTTGCGGCGCTCGGTGGAGAAGAAGCGGTAGGCGACGTCGATGGTGATGCCCTGTTCGCGCTCGGCGGCCAGGCCGTCGACAAGCAGCGCGAAATCCAGCGCCCCGCCCTGTGTGCCGACCGTCTTCGAATCCTGTTCCAGGGCCGAAAGGTGGTCGGAGAAAACAAGTTTCGAGTCGTACAGCAGTCTGCCGATGAGCGTCGACTTGCCGTCGTCGACGCTGCCGCAGGTGATGAACCGCAGCATCGACTTGTGTTCGTGCTGGTCCAGATACTGTTCGATATCGGTGCCGACCAGGTCGTTGATCGTATGTGCCATCAGAAGTAACCCTCCTGCTTCTTGCGCTCCATCGAGCCGCTCGCGTCGTGGTCGATGACCCGGCCCTGCCGCTCGGAGCTGGTGGTGAGCAGCATCTCCTGGATGATCGCGGGCAGGGTCGCGGCCGTGCTCTCGATGGCGCCGGTGAGCGGATAGCAGCCCAGCGTGCGGAAACGCACGCTGCGCTCGACCGGTACCTCGTCGGGCTGCAACGGCATCCGGTCGTCGTCGACCATGATCAGCGTGCCGTCCCGCGTGACCACCGGCCGCGGCGCGGCGAAATACAGTGGCACGATCGGGATGTCCTCCCGGTAGATGTACTGCCACACATCCAGTTCGGTCCAGTTCGACAGCGGGAACACCCGCACGCTCTCACCCGGACTCTTGCGGGCGTTGTAGAGCCGCCACAGCTCCGGCCGCTGCTGCTTCGGATCCCAGCGATGCTGTGCGGAACGGATCGAGAACACCCGTTCCTTGGCCCGGGCCTTCTCCTCGTCGCGGCGGGCGCCGCCGAACGCGAGATCGAACCGATGCAGATCCAGGGCCTGTTTGAGGCCCTCGGTCTTCCACATGTCGGTATGCGTCGAGGATCCGTGATCGAACGGATTGATGCCGCGCGCAACGCATTCCGGGTTCCGGTGCACGATCAGATCGATGCCGAGCCGGTCCGCGAGCTGGTCGCGGAATTCGTACATGGCCCGGAACTTCCAGGTCGTGTCCACGTGCAGCAGCGGGAACGGCGGCTTGGACGGATAGAAGGCCTTCATCGCCAGGTGGAGCAGGACCGAGCTGTCCTTACCCACCGAGTAGAGCATCACCGGCCGTTCGCTCTCGGCCACGGCCTCGCGGAAGATCTGGATGCTCTCGGCCTCCAAGCGCTCCAGATGGGTCAGTCGATGCATGGTGTTTCCGGTCATGGTGTTTCCGATCTGAGTTCGTCCGAATCACTGCCGCAGGTGGGAGCCGCCGCCGATGTACCAGGTCTGGCCGTTGATCCACTCGGCTTCGTCGGACAGCAGGAAGGAGACCACCGAGGCCAGATCGCTCGGCCGCCCCAACCGGGTGGTCCGGCCGTGGGTCACGAAGGCCTCCTGCAGCGCGGTGTCGTTCTGTTCGATCTGCAACTCGCCGATGACGTAGCCCGGCATGACGCAGTTGCTGCGGATTCCCTTGGCGCCCCAGTTGACCGCGACGTGGCGGGTCAGCTGATTGATCGCGGCCTTGGACGCGTTGTATGCCACGTGCATGGGATCGTTGCCCAGCGACCCGCCGGAGGAGGTGTTGACGATGCTCCCGCCGCCGTCGGCGAGCAGGTGCGGCAGCACCGTGCGAATGGTGCGCACGTAGCCGAACAGGTTGACCTCGAACGTGCGCTGCCACACGTCCATATCGGTGTCCAGCAGGGTGGTGTCGCGACCGAGATTGCTCGGGCGCAGATCCGCGCCGACGTTGTACAGCCCGTGCACCGCGCCGAACTCGTCGATGGTCCGCTGGACCAGATCCACGATCGACTTCTCGTCGGACAGATCGAATTCGACCGCGATGGCCCGCCCGCCCGCCGCGGCGATCCGCTCGGCGGTGGCCGTGGCTCCGGGAAGGTTGATGTCGCCGATCGCGACGAGCGCGCCCTCGGCGCCCAGCCGTTCGGCGGTGCCGCGGCCGATTCCGGTGGCGCCGCCCGCCACGATGACGACCTTGTCAGCCAGTCCTTGCATGGTTTCTCTTTCAGTGCGTGGTCCAGCGGCCGGCGTGTTCGACGTACTCGGCGAACATCGGCCGGACCTGGTCGATATCGATCCCGAACGCGGCCGGATCGGCGCGGTGGCTGGGTTCGCGCTCGGCTGCGGTCCGGGTCCACCAGCTGCGCATCCGGTTACCGAATTCGGCGCCGACGGGCTGGCCCAGCCAGGCGTACAGGCCCTCGACCTGTCCGATCGGATCGGATTGCATGGCGCGGAAGTCGATGTCGTAGAAGCGGTCGTCGGCACCGTCGTCCCGGAACCGCACGGCCCGCCGCACCCCGAGCGCGCAGTGCTCGACGTTGAGCCGGCCGATGTAGGGGCGGTCGATATGGTCGGTGAATCCACCGATGATGTCGGCGTACAGTTCGGCCACCGACAGCACGACGTCGGCCGGATCGCGATGGGTCATCACGTACCGGGCGTCGGGAAAGACCTTGTCGATGACGGTGAGGAACAGCACGTGCGCGGGACACTTGAGCCGCCACGGCCGGGTCGGCTCACCCCATTGCAGCAGTTTCATCACGCGGCGCTGGTACTCGAACGTGGAGGCCAGATCGGCGCGGCTCACCAGCCACTCGGAGTACGTGGGCACCTGGGCGAACGCCTGGAACAGATGGGATTTGAAGTCCAGGCCCATCAGTTCGAGGCATTCCATCGGGCCGTTCGCGTCGTCGACCGGGACGTGATACCGGGTCCCGATCATTTCCCCCTTGTCCGAGGGAATTCGGGGATCCGGCCCGGACACCGTGGACGGGGGCGGGCACGGTTGCGAGGATTCCCAGCGGCGCAGATACCGGGTATCGGGGTCCTGGGCCAGCAGTGCGGACAATGCCGTGGAGCCGGTGCGGGGTAAGCCCAGGCAGATCAGCGGCGGGACGATCGGCACGTCGTCTATTTCGGGGTGCCGACGGTACCAATCCTCGACCTGTAGGCGTTGCGACAGATAGGTGATCAGGCGCGAATATATCGCGTCCTCGCCCCGGGAATTCAACTGCGCCTCGGTGCGCAATGACTGTGCCAGGATTTCGAGACCCTCCCGGAAGGAATCATCGCCGAAATCGTGCAGGCCGGTCTTGGCGACCGCGGCCTCGATCAATTCGTTCATAACCGTCAACCGATCAATTCATCCATTGTCCGCCGGCCACATCAATAGTCTGGCCGCACATATAGTTGGCCGCATCGGACGCCAGAAAGGCGACCACATTCGCCACTTCCTCGGGCAGACAGGCGCGGCCGAGCTGTACCTGGGTAGTGATCGACTCGGCGATCGAATCGCGCCCGGCGCGCTGCATATCGTTCTGCGGGTCGAAGATCATCTGTTCCATATCGGGTTTCAGCATGATGCCGGGCCCCACGCCGAGCACGTTCACTCCGCGCGGCGCGAATTCGTGCGCGAGGTTGCGGGTGAACCCGATGACACCCGCTTTGCAGGAGTCGTAGACGACCAGGCCGCGGTGCTGGATCCGGCCGCCGACGGCCCCGATGTTGATGATCTTGCCCGACGCCTGGGGAAGCAGATGTTCCAGCGCGGCGTGGGCGCCGTACATCATCATGGTGAGGCTGCCCAGCACCGTCTGGTCGATCTGTTCCCTGGTATGTTTCTCGAACGGCCCGGCGTTCACCATGACCGGGTTGTTGACCATGATGTCCAACCCGCCCAACGCTTCTCGGCTCTCTCGTACCGCACGATGCACCTGATCCCAGTCGGACAGGTCGGCCAGGATCGGCACCGCGCGCACATCCCAGCGCTGCTCGATCTCCTTGGCGCGGCGCTCGACCTTCGCGAACGTCCGGCCGATCAGCGCCACGTCCGCGCCGAGTCCGGCGAAGCGATTCGCGATGGCCTGGCCGAGGCCGTCGCCGCCCGCGCCGGTGACGATCGCCCGGCGTCCGGACAGATCCATCAGCTCGGTCACGCGTTTGTCGATGGTGTGTCTCGGCAATCGATCCATACCCAGCATCTCGGACCAGTTCTGCTCCCGCGCATCCATGCCAGATCACCTTTCAAGGGTCATCGACGGGTGTGACGCCAGAGCGGCAAGGTATCCCCGTCGAGACTTTGCTGTCGCGTTAGTACTCTATGGCCGGGGGTTTTCCGGAATCCAATACCAATTTCGTCGATTCGTCATATCATTGCGTTATAGCGGATAGATTCGGATCGCGATGGACACACATAGACTCAAGTATTTCCTGCGTATTGCCGAGGAGGGGTCGATGACCCGGGCGGCGAGCGTGCTCGGAATAGCTCAACCCGCGTTGAGTCGTCAGATGCGGCTACTCGAGGAAAATCTCGGCGTCGTGCTCTTCCGGCGAACCTCGCGCGGTGTGGAACTCACCGAAGAGGGCGAGCGGTTTCGCGCGTCCACCGCCGCCCCGCTGCGTCAGCTGGAGCTCGCGTTCCATTACGCGGGCTCGCCGCTCGCGCGCATCGAGCGGGCGCTGCGTTTCGGCATGCATACCACGGTGGCGAACGTCGCGGGCACGGCGCTGGTGGGCGGGCTCAGCGCCGCATTCCCGCGGATGAGTTTCGATGTCACGGTCGGCAGTACGGATCATCTCGTGGAGGGCATGATCAAGGGCGCGATCGATACCGCGATCATCAATCCGGTTCCCGACGACCGGGTGTTCTACCGCGAGATGCTGGCCGAGGGGCTGGTCGTCGTCGGGGGGCCGACGACGGCGCTGCGGTCGGACCATCCGATCGAGTTCCTCGAACTCGCGCAGCTGCCGTTGGTGATGCCCGCCTCACCCACCGGGATCGGCAAGACCGTCGAGAACGCCGCACTCCGGCTGAAAACGACGATCGACTCGAGATTCGCCACCGATTCGCTACAGCTCGCCAAGGAACTCATCCACGCGGGCCACGCCTACGGCGTGTTGCCGGTGTCGGCCTGCGCCGCGGAGTTCCAGACGGGATGGCTGTGCTACGCGCCGTTGAGTCAGCCCGAACTGAGCCAGCAGTTCGGCGTGGCCGCCTCACGGCAGCTCGATCTGCCGCGTGAGGTCGCGACCAAGATCGGGGACGTGATCCGGGAGGAGGTCGCCCAGCTGACACGCTCGGGCGCATGGCCCGCGGTGTTCCTGTCCCCGAACCGGTGGAACCCTAATTTTCCGGACCAGCCTCCATCGTCCGGGTGAGAAAGTGGAGGCTGGGCGCGTCTGCTATCGGTTCAGATACGTCGAGCCGAAGGCGTCGATGAAATCGAAGGTGGCCGAGGCGGTTCCGGTACGGCTGGACACCACGATCCAGTCGACGCCGATCTTCTCCAGTTCCGCGAACGTCTCGCGATGCCGGTCGGCGTCCACGGCGGGTGATTGCATGTCCTGGCCACTGTAGGAATACACCAGATCGACATGTTCGGTGCGTCCGGCGGCCTCGGCCGCGGTGCGCACCTCGGCCATCCTGGCCCCGAGTTCGGCGATGCCGCCGAGGGCGGGAGTCCTTGCGGTGGAGCTCAATTGGGCGCCCCCGGACATGGGCATCCAGGCCTGCGCCCGGGCGGCGACGCGGCGGCGGGTCAGCGCCGAGTTGCCGCCGATCCAGATCGGGATCGGATCCTGGACCGGCAGCGGCCGGGCGACGATGTCGCGGGCGCTGAAATGACGGCCCGTATAGCTGAACGGCTCGCCGCGCCAGTGCAGCGGCAGCACGTCCAGCGCCTCGTCGAACAGCGCGTTGCGCTCCTCGAAATCGACTCCGAGAGCGTGATATTCGCCCTTCAGATACCCGGTGCCCAGGCCCAGGATCGCCCGCCCCTGCGACAGTCTGTCGAGCGTCGCCACCGCCTTCGCCAGCAGCAGGGGGTTGCGATACGGCGCGACCGCGAGATAGGTGAGCAGCCGCAGCCGTTCGGTCGCGCCGGCCACGAAGCCCAGCGCCACGAACGAATCGAGCGTCTGATGCCCGCCCGAGGCCAGCCATCGGGCGCCGGGTGCGGGGTGCTCGCTCAACGAGAACCCGTCGAATCCGGCCCGTTCCACCGCGATCGCGACCTCCCGGAGTTGCCCGGCGTCGAGCATGTCGCCGTCGTACCCGGTGACCTCCGGGTAGTGGAATATGAATCGCATCGTTGCCTCGAATTGTCGAAAGTGCGGGGCCACTACCTCAGCGGCCGTTCAGCCCGGCACCGCGTCGCCGCCTATCGGGGTCGGAAACCGCTGCGGTGCAAGCGGGTTCGCGCAGCACCCCGACAGGCGCGGCGTGGGCCGGGAATTCCCGGGTTGCGGTCCGTTCCGGCTAGACCTTCAGCAGCCGGGCCAGGTTACCGCCCATGATCAGGGCCTGATCCGCCTCGGACAGCTCCTTGATCTCGTTCACGTAGCGGGCGGGCTCGGCCAGGCCCTCGGGGTGCGGCCAGTCCGAACCGAACAGCACGTGATCGGCGCCGATGAGGCCGGACAGCTCGACCAGATCTTCCTCCCAGAACGGGCTGACGTAGATCTTCTTGATCATCTCGACCGGATCGCCCAGGAAGCCCTGCGGCGCCTTCTTGTAGATGCCGGCGAGATCGTCGATCAGGCCGGGCAGCCAGGCGGCGCCGTTCTCGATGACCGCGATCTTGAGCTCCGGGAACCGGAACAGCGCGCCGTGGCATACCCATGACGCCATCGCGTCGCGGATCGGCTGCCACTGGTTGACCATCTTGAAGGTGTTGGTGACGAACGGCAGCATCTCGCGCGCCACGCCGTCCCATTCGGAGGCGAAGCGGGCGTACCCGCTATCGGAGGAGTGCATCGTGACCAGCACGTCGAGCTCGACGACCCGCTTCCAGAACGGATCGAACTCCGGCACCGCGAACGAGCGCGGACCGCGCAGGCCGGGTACCGGGGCGGGCCGTACCAGGATGGCCTTGGCGCCGCGCTCGACGACCCACTCCAGCTCCTCGATGGCCTTGTCCACGATCGGCAGGCTCACCACCGGCACGGTGAAGATCCGCTCCTGGTAGTTGAACGACCAGGTCTCCTCCAGCCACTGGTTCAGCGCGTGCACGGCGGCGTGGATCAGCTCCGGATCGTCCTTCATCCGCTCTTCGATGAGGCTGGCCAGCGTGGGAAACATCAGCGCCCGGTCGATCTGCAGATCGTCCATGACCTTCAGGCGGGCGCCGGGCTCGCGGAAGGCGTCGGTGGCGCGGATCGGCTTGCCGAAGATCTCCCGCATGCTCTTGCCGTCGGGATTGCCGTTCTTGAAGTAGTCCTCCATCGCGCCCGGCGCGGCGACCACGTCGAAGGTGGGGTTGGGGATGTACTCGCTGATCTGGCCGAGGACCGCGATCTTGGTGCGGCCGTCGACCTCGACGTACTTGACCGCGTCCCGGTACTCCTTGGGGAGGAACTTGGTGAACGCCTCCTTGGTCTCGTACAGGTGGTTGTCGGCGTCGAACAGGGGATAGGGCAGGTCCCACTTGGGCATGTAAGTCTCCTTTGCTTCTGAGGAGAATCGTATTCTCCCGAATAAGGACGACGCAATACTGGTAAGGATTGCAAGGAAATACCCGCGCGAGCAGGCTCGTCGTGGTGTAGCTGGATACACCGGCGATCCGGGCCTGTACTCCCCGGTGGCAATCGCCCGGCAACGATACGGTGGGTTGACCGGTCCAGCTCCCGCGTCGAGGAGCGCCGAGAAAGGACGAACACCCATGTCGGCTATGAAGTCGGTTCAGACCGCGGGTTCCGGCGGTGTCGAGGTCGTCGAGGTCGCCCGGCCCGCCGTCGGCCCGCGCGACGCGCTGGTGCGCATCCGCGCCTGCGGAATCTGCGGCACCGACGTGACCTTCGTGCATATGGGCGGCATGCCCAAGGTGCTCGGACCGCAGGCCGAGGCGGTTACGCCCGATCAGCTGCGTCCGGTGGTACTGGGCCACGAACCGGCGGGTGAGGTGGTCGAGGTGGGCGCGCAGGTCACCGGGCTGAAGTCCGGCGACCACGTGGTGATCAACCCGCAGGGCGCACCTTCGGGCATCATCGGCTGCGGCGGCCCGCTGGGCGGGATGAGCGAATACCTGCTGATCCAGGATGCCGAGATCGGGAAAAGTGTTGCGGTGGTGCCGGACTCGCTGCCCTTCGAGGTCGCGGCGATGAACGAGCCGATGGCGGTGTCCCGGCACGCGGTGAACCGTTCCGGGGCCGGGGCCGGCGACAAGGCCCTGGTATTCGGCGCGGGCCCGATCGGCCTCGGCGCGGCGATCTGGCTGAAGCTGCGCGGCGTACACGTGGTCGTCGCCGACGTGATCCCGTCGCGGCTCGAGACCGCACTGGCCGTGGGCGTCGACGCGGTGATCGACTCCTCGTCCGAGGACGTCACCGCCCGCCTGCTCGAACTACACGGCGAGGGCCGCAACGCCCTGGGCGCGCCGCGTCCCGACACCGACGTCTACATCGATGCCGCCGGGGTGGCGGTGGTCGTCAATACCGCCCTGAACGCCGGGAAATGGGGAGCCAAACTCGTCACGGTCGCGGTGCACAAGAAGCCCGAACCGATCGACCTCGGTGCGATCCTGCGCAGCGAGATGACCATCGTCGGGTCTCAGGGATACCCCACCGAAATCTTCGAGATCACCCCCGAATTGGCCGAGCATGCCGAGCTTTTCGCGCGCCTGATCAGCCACCGCGTTCCGTTCGCGGAGGTGCACAAGGCTTTCGAACTCGCCTTGACCCCGGGGGCCGCGGAAAAGGTTGTCGTCACCTACGAGTGAGCCGAGTCGGCGCCATATTCCGGTACGACGGGGGCGGGGGATCGCTGTCACCGACCGCATGGCCGCAGTACAGGTGATCGATGCGCTCGCCCGATCCGGCCGCCATCCGCGCACGGTTACCGACTGCGGCTCGAGTCGATAACCGTGCGGGCGAATCCGGCCGTTACGCGGTGCGGCGGCGGCGCAGGAACGGGTCGGTCAGGGCTGGCGGCTGATAGCTCTGGTCGGCCCGGGAGATCGTCACGCCGGGCGGCACGATCTCATCGATCTTGTCCAGGATGTCGGTGGACAGCGTGACGTCCGCCGCGCCGATCTGGGACTCGAGATGCGCCAGGGTGCGCGGGCCGATGATCGGGGCGGTGACTGCCGGATGCTGTATCACGAACGCCAGCGCCAGGTGGATCAGCGGGAGACCGGCCTCGTCGGCCAGTGCGCCCAAGGCGTCGGCGGCGTCGAACTTACGCTGGTTATCCGGATTCGAGAGGTCGTATCGGGCCGGCATCCGGTTGCGGCGCTGGGAATCCGGCAGGTCCTTGTCCTTGCGGTAGCCCCCGGTGAGCCAGCCGCCGCTCAGCGGGCTCCACGGCAGCACTCCCATGCCGTACTCCTGGGCGACGGGCAGTACGTCCGCCTCGATCCCGCGCACCAGCAGCGAATAGGGCGGCTGCTCGGTCACGAATCGGCCGAGTCCGCGCCGCTCGCTCGTCCACTGGGCTTGCACCATCTGGTGGGCGGGGAAGGTCGACGAGCCGAAGGCGCGGATCTTGCCCTGGCGCTGCAGATCGGTGAGGGCGGCGAGGGTCTCCTCGACGTCGGTGTCCGGATCGGGGCGGTGTATCTGATAGAGGTCGATCCAGTCGGTGTTCAAGCGCCGCAGGCTGTTCTCGACCTCCTGGATGATCCAGCGGCGGGAGTTGCCGCGCTGGTTGGGATCACCCTTGGCGCCCGGGAGCGCGTCGGTCGGGAGGCCCATCTGGAAATGGACCTTGGTGGCCAGGACCACGTCGTCTCGTTTGCCGCCCGCCAGGGCCTTGCCGACGATGGTCTCCGATTCACCCTGAGAGTAGACGTCGGCGGTGTCGATGAAGTTGATGCCGGCGTCCAGGGCCGTATGGATGGTTTTGATACATGTCTCGTGGTCTGGCTCGCCCCAGGCGCCGAACATCATGGCGCCGAGGCACAGCGGACTGACTTGGATGCCTGTTCGTCCGAGGCTGCGATATTCCACAACCTCGAAGTCTAGGCGCGAACGTTGCCCGAGTACTCGATCTTGTCCGCACGAGCCGTCGGGACAGCACGATGCCGACCGGCACGACGCTCGATCCGGATCGCGTCACTCCTGGTTGAGGTAGGCCAGGACGGCGAGCACGCGGCGATGACCACTGTCGGTTGGCGGCAGGCCGAGTTTGAGGAAGACGTTGCCGATGTGTTTGGAGACCGCGCGTTCGGTGACGACGAGGGTCGCGGCGATGCCCGCGTTGTCGTGGCCGGCGGCCATCAGCGCGAGGACCTCGCGTTCGCGGGGGGTCAGCGAATCGAGGGGGGATCGCCTTGGGCGCGTGAGCAATTGGCTGACGACCTCGGGATCCAGGGCGGTGCCCCCGGCGGCGACCCGATCCAGGGCGTCGAGGAATTCGTCCACCCGGCCCACCCGATCCTTCAGCAGATAGCCGACACCGCTCGCGCCGCCGCCGAGAAGTTCTGTGGCATAGGACTGTTCGACATATTGCGACAGCACCAGGACCGGCAGCTCCGGCATCCGCGCGCGGGCCTCGAGCGCCGCCTGCAGGCCCTCGTCCCGGAATCCGGGCGGCATCCGCACGTCGAGAACCGCGATGTCGGGGTGGTGCTCGAGCAGCATCGGCATGATCTCCGGGCCGGTCCCGGCGATCGCGACCACCTCGTGCCCGGCCGAGGTGAGCAGCAGTACCAGCCCCTCGCGCAGCAGGGCGTTGTCCTCGGCGATCACCACACGCATGGGAGCTCCGCTTCGATCGTCGTCGGGCCCCCGGCGGGGCTGGTCAGGGTGAACGTACCGTCGAGGGCGGCGACTCGCCGCTGCATGCCGAGCAGGCCGGAACGATCGGCCGTCGGCTCGCCGAATTCCGCCCCGCCGCAACCATTGTCGCGGACGGTGACGTGTAGGCCCGCGGCGGTTCTGGCCAGGGTCACCTCGGCGCGGTCGCCGTGGCCGTGTTTGGCGGCGTTGGTCAGGGCCTCGGCGACCACGAAGTAGGCGGCCGCCTCCACGGCCGCGGGCGCGCGAGACCCTTCGTGCACGCCGTCGGTGTCGACGGTGGTGGCCACGGTGCTGTCGGCGGCCAGCGCACGGACCGCGCCGAGCAGACCGCGGTCGGTGAGGATCGGCGGATGGATGGTCCGCACCACGTGCCGCAGCTCGGCCAGCGCCTGCTGCGCCTGGTCCTGCGCCTGATCGAGCAGGGCCAGCGCGCCCTGCGGATCGGTCGCGCACGCCCGTTTGGCCAGGCCGATCCGCATCGAGAGGGCGACCAGCCTGGCCTGCGCGCCGTCGTGCAGGTCGCGCTCGATCCGGCGTAGTTCGGCGCCGTGCGCGGCGATCGCGCCGGCGCGGGTCGTGGTCAACTGCTCCACGCGCTCGGTGAGCCGGGCGCGCGGCGGCGGGGCCAGCAGTGTGCGAGACAGGCGGGCGTCCAGGTCGGCGAGGCGGGAGATCAGCGGCAGGACCACGGCGGGGCGTCGCAGCATCCCGCAGCCGATCCCGTCGACCACCAGCCCCACCGGCCACAGCGGGATCGCGAGGACCGCCAGCGCGCCGTACAGGTAGTAGGCGAGCAGCCAGCGCAGGTCCGCATAGGTGCACGGGTCGCGCACGGCGTTGCGGAACGCCGCGCGCAGCGGCGGGTCGAGCGGCAGATACGCCTCCGGTATCGGCCGCCCCGTCCATTTCGTGGTCATCCGGCGCTTGGACGAGGTGATCCGGCGCAGCAACAGAACGGTTTCCGGCAGTATCCCGATCCCGATCACCGTCACCGTCCCGGCCACGGCCAACAGGATCATGCTGATGAACAGATACATCGCGAAGCACAGCGCGATGGCATTGGCCAAATGCATCGAGGCCCGCGCCGCCTGCCGCACCGATACCAGCATGACCATCACAGTAATCCGGGAACGACAGGATTACGGGGGAGCCACGTGCACCGCCAGGGTGTAGCGGAATACACCGCCCCTTCGGGACCGCACCCCCTCGCGGCAACCGCCCGGCAACGAGATCGTTGAGATGTCGGAGTCCATCACATACCGAAGGCTCGCCGGCCGAGCGGCGGTTCGTCGCCCGTTACCGCCACGACGGCCGGGGCACCGGACTCGTCGGCTGCAACATGCCCGAGCAGGGCCGCCTGCGCCGCCAGGAAATCGTCCACGCCCGAGCGGCGCCGGCGCACTGAGCGATTCATTCGATACCCGAGGAGCCCCCGTGAAAGTGTTCGTAGACCAGGACAAGTGCGTCGCCTGCGGCCAGTGTGTGGCCGCCGCTCCCGAGGTCTTCGACCAGCGCGACGAGGACGGCATCGTCATCCTGCTCGACGAGAACCCGCCGTCCGAGCAGGACGGCGACGTCCGCGAGGCGGCCGGTGTCTGCCCTGCGCTCGTCATCACCTTCCAGGAATGACCAGTCCCGCGAAAGGAAAGACCATGACCGAGTCCACGATTGCCACGAAGCTGCCCGAATTCCCGGCCGCCCGGTCCGCGAGCTGCCCGTTCCACCCGCCCGCCGAACAGCGCGAACTGCTGGCGCGGGCGCCGCTGTCCCGGGTGCGTATCTGGGACGGCAGCACCCCCTGGCTGGTCACCGGCCATGCCGAACAGCGCGTCGTCCTGTCCGATCCGCGGGTCAGCGCCGACGAGCGGCTGCCGGGCTTCCCGCATCACAACCGGGGAATGGCCGAGACCATCGAGCACCGGCCCCCGACCATCTTCAACACCGACGCCCCCGAACACACCCGCTTCCGGCGCTTCATGACCTTCCCGTTCACGGTCAAGAAGGTGGAGGCGCTGCGCCCGATCATCCAGCAGATCACCGACGACCTCATCGACGAGATGCTGGCCGGGCCGAAGCCGGTCGACCTGGTACAGGTGCTCGCACTGCCGCTGCCGTCGCTGATGATCTGCGAGCTGCTCGGAGTTCCCTACGCGGACAAGGAATTCTTCCACGAGCACGCCGCCACCGCGGTGGACAGCAAGGCCACGTCCGAGCAGAACGCCGAGTCCAGCGGGGCGATCGTGGAATACCTGGCCGGGCTGATCACCGAGCGGATGAAAGAGCCCGGCGTGGGCTGGGTTTCGGACCTGGCCGAACGGGTGGACGCCGGTGAGCTCACCGTCCACGAGGCTGCGCAGATGGGTGTGGTGCTGCTCATCGCCGGGCACGAGACCAGCGCGAACATGATCGGCCTCGGAACCCTTGCACTGCTGGAGAATCCGGACCAGCTGGCGGTGTTCCGCGACAGCGACGACCCGAAGGCGATCACCGCCGGGGTCGAGGAGATGCTGCGCTACCTGTCCATCCCGCAGCACGGCCTGCGCCGGATCGCCGTGCAGGACATCGAGGTCGGCGGCCGGACGATCCGCGCGGGGGAGGGAATCATCACGCCGCTGCCGATCGCCAACTGGGATCCCTCGGTCTTTCCCGACCCCGAGCGGCTCGACCTGCACCGGCAGGCGCGCGCCCACCACGCCTTCGGCTTCGGTATCCACCAGTGCGTCGGGCAGCAGCTGGCACGGGTGGAGTTGCAGGTCGTCTACGGCACCCTCTATCGCCGCGTCCCCACCCTCCGGCTGGCCACCACGGCCGACCGGATCGAGTTCAAGCACGACATGTTCGCCTTCGGCGTTCACGAACTCCCGGTCACCTGGTAATCGGACCCTTTCGGAAAGGAAATACTGAAATGAACGAATTGAAGGGCAAAGTCGCGATAGTCACCGGCGGTGCGTCGGGCATCGGGCTGGCCTCGGCGGAGAAGTTCCTGGCACACGGCGCCCGCGTCGTCATCGCGGACATCAACGCCGAGGGTGGCGAATCCGCCGCCGCGGCACTGGGATCGAACGCCGCCTTCAAGACCGCCGACGTCTCCGATACCGGCCAGATCGGCGATCTGATCGACTTCACCGTCGATACGTTCGGCGGCCTGGACATCATGTTCAACAACGCCGGTATCCCGGCGGCCATGCGCTCGAGCTTCCTCGACGACGACCTGCACGATTTCCGGCACATCATGGACGTCGATCTGCTCGGCGTCATGCTCGGCACCCAGCACGCGGCTCGCTACATGGCCGAGCACGGCGGCGGCTCGATCATCAACACCACCTCCATCGGCGGTATCCAGGCCAGGCGCGGCCAAATGGCCTACCGCGCGGCCAAAGCGGGCGTGATCCACTTCACGAAGTGTGTTGCCATCGATCTGGCGGAGTACGGTATCCGTGTCAATTGCATTGCGCCCGGTGGCATTCCCACGAAAATCCTGTCCATAACCACCGCGCACCTGGCCGACCCGGACGAGGCCGTCCGTGAGCTGCGCGAGGTGATCAAGTCCATCCGGCCGCTGCCGCACGACGGCAACGCCGACGATATCGCCGAAGCCGCCCTCTATTTCGCGGGCGACCGCTCCGACTACATCACCGGCACGATCTTGCCCGTCGACGGCGGTATCGTCGCCGGCATGCCGCTGAACGCCATGGCGGATATCGAGAAGTCCTGCGCTACACCGATATCCGCATAATCAAGGAGAGACTCGAATGACCAAGCCCGATACCGCCGTACGCTCCGGCAGCGTCCTGGCGGTACTGGCATACACCGGCATCGTCGCATCGCTGATGCAGACGCTGGTGGTTCCGCTGCTGGGCCAGCTGCCGCAGATCCTGCATTCGTCGGCGGCGAACACCTCGTGGGTGGTCACCGTCACCCTGCTGGTCGGCGCGGTGGCGACACCGGTCGCCGGCCGGCTGGGCGACATGTACGGCAAACGGCGGATGGTGATCATCTCGACCATCCCGCTGATCGCCGGCTCGGCGCTCTGCGCGGTGGCGAGCTCGCTGGTGCCGATGATCGTCGGCCGCGGCCTCCAGGGGCTGGGATTCGGCGTGATCCCGCTGGCGATAGCCCTGTTGCGCGATGTGCTGCCGCCCGAGCGGCTGGGATCGGCGATCGCGCTGATCAGCTCGTCGCTGGGGATCGGCGGCGCGCTCGGCCTGCCGATATCGGCGGCCGTCACCGAATACAGCACCTGGCGGGTGCTGTTCTGGGTCGCCGCCGGGCTGGTGGCCGTGTCCACGGCGCTGATCATCGCCTTCGTCCCGGAAGGCATGTCCGAGGGGTCTTCCGGACGGTTCGATTTTCTCGGCGCGCTGGCGCTGGGCGTCGGGCTGGTTTCGACGCTGCTGGCCGTGTCCAAGGGTGCGAGCTGGGGTTGGACAAGTACGAGCGTGCTGAGTCTGTTCGCGGCCGCGCTGGTGGTGCTGCTGGCGTGGGGCTGGTGGGAGCTGCGGGTTGCGCCCGAACCGCTGGTCGATTTGCGGGTGACCGCCCGGCCACAGGTACTGGTCACCAACATCGCGTCCATCGCGGTCGGCGTGGGCATGTACGGGCTGCAACTCGCGGTCCCGCAGCTGCTGCAGCTTCCCCGGCGCCTCGGCTACGGCCTGGGCCAGTCGATGATGGCGATGGGCCTGTGGATGGCCCCGGCGGGCATCGTTATGATGCTGATCTCACCGGTCGGCGCCCGGTTGTCGGCCGCCAAGGGCCCGAAGTTCACCCTCGTCGTCGGCGGCCTGATCATGGCCGTGGGTTACGGCTCCGCACTGGGCCTGATGCACCACACCTGGGGCCTGCTGATCGTCAACGTCGTCAGCACCACCGGCGTCGCCTTCGCCTACGGCGCCATGCCGGCACTGATCATCGGAGGAGTTCCGCAGTCGGAAACCGCCGCCGCGAACAGCTTCAACCAACTGATGCGATCGGTCGGCACCTCGATCTCCTCGGCGGTGATCGGTGCGGTCCTGGCACAGATGACCATTACCGTTGGCGGGCACAACATTCCGACCGAGCGCGGCTTCCAGGTCGTCTTCGCGATCGGATGCGGCGTCTCGGTCGTCGCGGCGCTAATCTCCATGGCCATCCCGATTCGCGCGGCCGTGCGAGCGGAACCGGCCGCGGACACCGAGCCCGAGACCTCACCCGCCCGCTGAACGGCTGAGACTCGCCGGCCGTCGGGTCGGCGAAACACAGTGCCCTGGAACCGATGCCGGTCGGTTTCAGGGCACGGCCTCGGCGTGTTGCGGTGAAATGCCGTCCGGTTGTTTCGGTTTCGTGTTGGGTACGCGCTAGATTGCTGAATCATGGCCGAGACGCCGTCCACACCTTATGATTCGTTGTTCAAGCAGTTGATGAGCAACAAGGAGAACGCTGCTGCGGAGTTGCGTTCAGCGTTGTCGCCTGCGGCGGCGGCGCGGATCGATTGGCGCTGGCTCACACCGTATCCGGGCAGCTTCGTCCGACCGGACCTGCGGCAGCGGCACACCGACCTGATGCTGGAGACCCGGCTGATCGACGGCACCGAAGCGTTTCTGTACTGCCTGGTGGAGCACCAAAGCAGTCCCGATCCATTGATGCCCTATCGGCTCGATGAATACCGGCAGCGGTTCTGGAGCGCATGGCTGGACGAGCATCCTGGCGCCACCACGGTGCCAATGGTGATCTCGCTGGTGATGCACTGCAACCACGAGGGCCGCCGCTGGCATGTTCCGCTGGACCTGGCCGACCTGATCGACCTGGACGAGCAGAGCCGCGCTGCACTCGGAGAGCTGGTGCCGCGATCCCGGTATCTGGTCGATGATGTCAACCGGCTGGACAAACCGGCCATGCTGACCCTGCCCCAGCCCCCGGAACTACGGGTGTTGAAGGTGCTGTTGCGGTTCGGGCCGGGCAACCCGGCCCTGGTCGACCTGCTGACCCAGGACTACGGTCCCGACCTGAAGGCCTCGTTCAACGCCGCCGGCGGAGACAGGCGATTCGAGTACGTGATGGAGTATATTTTGTTTGTGACCGCTGGTTCGATCAGCGAGCATGATCTGGAACCGATATACGAGCTACTCGGCCCGGAAGCGAAGGAGATCGCCGTGACACTTGCCGAAAAGTACGAGGCTCGCGGCGAGGCGCGTGGTGAAGCTCGTGGTGAAGCTCGTGGTGAGGCCCGGGGTCGCGCAGAGGCGCTGCTCCAACTGTTGTGCGCGAAGTTCACCTCGCTGCCGACCGAGGTGGTCGAGACCGTGCGAGCCGCTGACATCACGCAGTTGCAGGCATGGACCGAGAGTGTGCTGGCAGGGGCCACCCTCGAGAGTGTCTTCGACTGACAATCGCTCGCGAGTTATGAACTGCCGCAGGTAATGTGGATCCTTCGGCGTCACCAGGGCATGCTGGGCGGTGTGATCACCCGGATGGCTGAGCTGTCGATCATCACCCCGATCAGGTAGGCCGCGGTCTCCCCGACACCTTGACGATCACCCGTTCGACTTCTTCTTTGCGACCTTTCGGTGGACACCGCGGTGTCGTTGGTGCGGTGATATCCACACAGACACCGGATGTCGGCACACGATGCTGTTGGATGCCGGGCAGATGACGGTAACGTTAACCCAGGCCTGCGTCGAGGCCGGTCTGACGGATGGGGTTGCTGTGCAAGATTTCAACGTGGTGCTGAGGCAGTCGATCGGTGAGTCGGCCTTGGCGGAGCTACAGGCGCGGGCGGACGAGGACGATGTCGCGTTGCGGCTCGGAGTGATCATCGAGCGCCGGGGGGAGGTGCTGCTGCTGGACCGGGCCGAGGTCGCGCCCGGGCGTTTGCTCATGCTGCCGGGCACGACGGTGAAATCCAAGGAGAGCCTGGCGGCGGCCGTCTACCGGGCCGTGTTGGAGGAGACCGGGCTGATCGTGACGGACATCAGTCGGTTCATCGGCAGCTTCGATTATCTGTCCAATGCCGGAACCCCCGTGCGCCGACTGCATTTCGCCGTCGATGTGGCGGCCGACCAGCCGATCCGGCTCAGCAACTATGCCCATTACGTGTGGCTGCCGCTGACCGGAGAACTGCCGGTGACGTCGTCGATTCGCGAGATTCTCACGACCTATCGCGACACTCCGGCGGGAGTTTGACGCCTGACGGGAGCCTGCTTCGGGGGCGCACCCGCCGCCGCAAGGTCCGCACACCATGCGATTAGCCTGCATGGATGACTTCTTCCTGGACCACGGGCGGCGTGCTGGATGTCGTCCCCGCAGTGGAACACCCGGATCTGCTGGCCGATCCGGTCCGCAAGGCCCTGGACGGGCTGGAGGGTGCGGATCGCTGGGGCGTGGCCGAGATCGATCCGGAGCTGGCCGACACCGCGGCCTTCTGTGAGCGTTACCAGGTGGGCCTGGAGGTATCGGCCAACTGTGTCGTGGTCGCGGCCAAGCGGGCCGGCGAGATCCGCTACGCCGCCTGCATGGTCCTGGCCACCGACCGAGCCGACGTCAACGGCATCATCCGTCGCCACCTGGACGCCCGCAAAATCTCCTTCGCCCCCATGACAGAGGCCGTCGGCCTGACCGCCATGGAATACGGCGGCATCACCCCCTTGGGCCTCCCCGCCGACTGGCCGCTCCTGATCGACACCGCCGTCGCCCGATCCCCCGAGGTGGTCGTAGGCAGCGGCCTGCGCCGCAGCAAACTCTTCGTCCCGGGCAGCGCCCTCACGACCCTCCCCACCGCCGAGACACTCACCCTCGCACTCAACCGCTGAGAAAGGGGCCTCGCAGGTCAACTGCCATATATCTCATCGAGTCCGATAAGTAGCGGCGGTGCGGTGTCGTCTTGTTGGTTGCGCAGTGTGTCGCTGAAACCAGCTCCGCTGAAACAGGCCAGGCGGCAGCGGGATACGTCCCAACCGGCGGCCGCCAGAAGATCTCGTGCCCGGCTCAGGCGGCTTGTGTGGCCGATGCCCATGATGGCGCCCCATTTCACCTCGCCGAGCAGTGACACCGCGGGCTTGCGGCCGCCGTCGCCCGGATGGGTCATCGCGACGTCTATCTGAATCTGGCTGCGGGTCGCTGGATCTGGGACGATGCCGCAGCCGACATCACCGAATTCGGCCTCCGGGCCGAGTAGGTCGATGCCGTCGCCGAGCATGAATTCCCGGCACATCGTCTCGAAGTGAGGGCCCGCGACCTGGGCGGCGAAGCGCTCTCGGGACCGCGCCCAGACCTGCTGTGCCTGCCCGTCCTCCAGACGAACCCAGGCCGGGCGCATGATGGCCTCGTAGAAGGTGATCAGCGGCTCGGTGATGCGGTAGACGGATTTACCGGCTCGGAAAGCGTCTTGTTCCCGGACAAGAAGGCGGCAGTCCTCCAACACGGCGAGGGGATGCGAGATGTCGACCGACTTGCGGCCGATGTAACCAGCGATGCCGCCCCGGGTGTTGTTTCCCTGTGCCACGGCGGCCAATACCGAGTGGTACAGCGCGGTATCGCGGACCTCGGCCTCCTCCGCCAGCAGGTAGCGAGCCTCTCGGAACAGTGGGCTCAGCGGGGATAGCACCGTGCGGCACAGCCATTGATCGAAATCGTCGAGCGAAGCGGGCACATCGTCTGCCAGAAATTGGCGGCGGTATGCGGGGGTTCCGCCGAGTACGGCGTGCAATCGCAACGCGAGCGCGGGATTTTCCGCGACCCCCCAGAACTGTGCCGCATCGCGAAAACCGAACGGCTGCACCACGAGTTCGAGCTGTGCTCGTCCGCGCAGCGGCGCACTGCTGGCCAGCAGCCCACCCATGACCGACATGGCCGATCCACACAGCAGCAGGCGCATCCCGCTCGGCTCGGTCTGGTAGCGATCGATCTCCCGCTGAACCAGTGACGGCAGCTCGGGCACCGATTTCACCAGGTACGAAAACTCGTCCAGCACAACCAGAAACGGCGAATTGGCATGGTCACGGGCCGCGAGTCCGAACAGATAGGTGATCGCGTGATCCCAGGTGTCGAACGAGATCGGCACCTCGGCTCCGGAATGTTCGGCGATGGCAGCACCGAACTGGCGCAGTGATTCGCCGGAGGTAGCCGTCGTGGCGCCGAAGTAGAGCCCGCCGAGTTGCTCGACAATGGCGCGGAGAAGGTAGGTCTTGCCCATGCGGCGGCGCCCACTGACAATGCCCAGCCGGGCAGTGGCGCCGGGCCGTGACGCGAATGAGACCAGGGCATCCCATTCCACTGCCCGGTCGAACAGGTGCTCCGGTTTCGCCACAGGCTTCCTCCCAGCGCTTAGGACTATACCCCTTAGGACTATACTCCTAATGTGCCGCCTGTTCGCTGAGTTCGCCGCCGGTGATCGGATTCGGGCCGGTGGGTGCGTCGGGGTGGCGGGGAGAATGTTATTCTCATTATTCGATGATCTGATTCTCGTACCGGTCGGAGGGCCGTCGCATGAGGATCGCGACACGAAGGACCGCCACACCATGACCCTCGAGCCGACCGGCGACCAGATACTGTTCCAGAATACGACCCGGGAATTCCTGGATCGCACCGTACCGATCGGGGTGGTGCGTCAACTCGCCGATACCGCAACGGGTTTCGACCGCGACTGGTGGCGCCGGGGAGCGGAGCTGGGCTGGACCGCGATGCTGGTTCCCGAAGACCTCGGGGGCGGCTCGGTTGCCGGGCAGCCGCTGTCCGAACTCGCGCTGGTGGCAACGGAATTCGGGCGCACCTGCGCGCCCGGGCCGCTGATCCCCACCAGCGCGGTGCTGGCGGGGCTGGTCGCCGCGGGCGACCGGTTCGCCGACGTCGTCGCCGAGATCCTCACCGGTGATCTCGTCGCCGCGTGGGCGCTGTACGAGCCGCGTCACGGGCTGGATCTCGCACCGGCGCAGACGCGCGCGGAACCCGACGGCGCGGGCTACCGTCTCACCGGGTGCAAGGACCGCGTCGAGGCCGGCGACAGCGCCGGCATCTTCCTGGTCACCGCGCACAGCACGGACGGCCCGGTCCAGGTGCTCGTGCGCGCCGACGCGCCGGGGGTGACAGTCACCCCGACGTGGACCCTCGATCTGGTCCGCCGCACCGCCCGGGTGGAATTCGACGATGTCGCCGTGGACGCCGACTCGGTCGTGCAGCGCGGTGAATCCGCCGCCGCGGCAGCGCAATCCCAGCTTCACATCGCCGCGGCGCTGACCGCGGCGGAATCCGTGGGCGCCACGCAGGTCGCCTTCGACGCCACCGTCGCGTGGATGTTCGACCGCTACACCTTCGGCCGCCCGCTGGCGTCCTATCAGGTCCTCAAGCACCGCATGGCCGACAACAAGACCTGGCTCGAGGCCTGCCGCGCCACCGCACGCGCTGCGGCTCGCGCGGTGGACGAGAGTCCCTCCACCGCCGCGGAACTCGTCAGTGTCGCCAAATCGTACGTGAGCACCAAGGCGCCGGTGATCGTCCAGGACTGCGTGCAGATCCACGGGGGCATCGGCGTCACCTGGGAACACGATCTGCACCTGTTCCTGCGGCGGGTCACCCTCGGCCGGGCGCTGTACGGCACTCCCGAGGAACACCACCACCGCATCACCGATCTACTCGTCCGGAGCGCCGCATGACCATCGAAACCGACACCACCACAGCCGAATCCGTCGAGAGCTTTCGCGACCGCGCCCGGCACTGGCTGAAGGACAACCTCGAGCAGGCAGTGCCGTACTCCGGTCTCGGCGTCCCCGACGACGAGGAGTGGCCCCGCGCGCGCGAATTGCAGCGCCGGCTGTCCGACGGCGGCTTCGCGGGTATCTGCTTCCCCGAAGCCTATGGCGGCCAAGGACTCACCCCCGCCCATCAGCGGGCCTTCACCGAGGAGGCGCTCGGCTACGAGATGCCGCTGGCACTCAACGTGCCCACCCTCGCGATCTGCGCCGCGGCCGTGCTCGACCTGGGCACCGAGGAGCAGAAGCGGGCACATCTGACCGCGGTGCTGCGCGGCGACGAGGTGCTGGTCCAGTTCCTGTCCGAACCGCGCGGCGGCTCGGATCTGGCGGGGCTGACCACCCGTGCGGACCGCGACGGCGACGAATGGGTCCTCAACGGCTCGAAGATCTGGAGTTCGGGGGCCTACGCCGCGGACTACGGGCTGTGCCTGGCGCGGACCAACTGGGACGTGCCCAAGCACAACGGGCTCACGCTGTTCCTCGTGCCGGTCGCCGCGCCCGGCGTAACCATCCAGCGCATCAAACAGGTCACCGGGTCCACGGAGTTCTGCCAGGAGTTCTTCGACGATGTCAGGCTGCCCGCCGACGCGGTGCTCGGGGAGGTCGGCGGCGGCTGGGCGGCCGCCTCACGGCTGTTGCAGCGCGAGCGGGAGGCGATGGGCGGCACCTCGCCCTTCATCAGCGGGGCGCGCCCCCATCTCGGCGGCGAGATCTCCTCTCTGGTCGAACTCGCCCAGAGCACGGGCCGCCTCGACGATCCGCGGGCGCGCGAGGAGATCGGCGCCGCCCGCGCGATGACCGTGGTGCGCAACCAGCTCATCGCCCACGTCTCGAATGCCATCGGCACCGGTGAACTGCCGCCCGCGGCCGGTTCCATCGTGCGGCTGTTCGGCGCGGAGAACAGCTGGACGCACGCGGACGCCGTCATGGCGATCGCGGGCTCTGCGGCCGTCACCGGAGACCCGGACGGTCCGGGCACCGGGCAGATCAGCATCGACTATCTGTTCCGCAACGCCTCGAGCCTGGGCGGCGGCAGCACCGAGATGGCCCGGAACATCATCAGCGAACGGGTGCTCGGCATGCCGCGCGAGTTCGCCGCGGACCGTGACGTGCCGTTCAACCAGGTCAAGCACGGTCGCTGAATCGCGGTATCGCACAACGGGCCTGGCGGTTCACACGGCAGCCGCCGGGTTCGGTTGCCGGAGCGCGGTACGGCCGGTACGAGATCAGATCCGCACCGGCCGTCGGCGCCCGGACCGCGGCAACCCGATTCCGGCCCCCAGCGCGACCACTCCCATTCCGGCCGCCGCCAGGATGCTCTGCGGACCGTCCACGAACAGACCGGCGCACACGGCGACGAGCAGATTGAACAGGAACAGGAACCACAGCGTCGGGCGGGCGGACAACCATGTGCGAATCGGTTCCTTGCGCATGACCAAGGGCCCGGTCACCAGCGCGAGCGCGGTGCCCGAGTAGGTCGTGACCTGTTGCGGATCGCCGTGCAGTACGAACCCCGATCCGAGGCAGGCGATGAGTCCGGCGACGAACAGGCACCACAGGGCGACGGTGCTGAGCAGGGATTTCATGGGGTCTCCTGGAATGGCGGGGGCGTTGCACCTCTCACCATTCCGGTTTCCGTCGCTGGTCACGATGGAGCGAACTCGCCGGTCCGTGGTGTAGCGAGGTACACCGGCCGCGCGGCGCGGACTATCCGATCGCGGCGATGATCTCGGTGATCTGCGGTCCGGCGTCGGCGGCGAGCTGCGGCAGGCCGTGGTCGGCGCAGCGTGAAAGTGCCGGTTGGAGAGTGTGTTTCGCCTCGTCGCGGCGTCCCGCCGCCCACAGGCAGCAGCTGTGGAGGAGTTGGGCGCGTAGCAGCGCCAGCGGGCGGTGCTGGGATCGGATCTGCCGCATCATCCGATCGGCACGGGTGCATGCCTCGTCGGCGGCGGCCGCCGTGTGCCGGGCCAGCAGCAGGCGGATGGCCGCCTCCTGTTCCAGCTCCGCGATGGCGGCGTGGATCCGGTTGTCCTGCTTGCCATACGGCGGGAGTGATAGCAGACGGGCGCGCACGTCCGGGGCGATCGGCAGGCCGAGTCGGCTGCGCTCGTCGAGGATCCGGGCGGTCAGCCGGGACAGTGAGCCGGCGTTCGCGATCGTCTCGCCCGTCGCGAGGTGCTGCGCGGCGGTGTCGAGATCGCCGCGCAACGCGGACAGCCGGGCGCCGGTGCCGAAGGTGGCCAGCAGAAAGTCGACCGGCCCACCGTGGCGACCCAGTCGCGCACTGGCGGTGAGTAATTCGGTGGCCTCGGCGATCCGGCCCTGCTGATAGCGCAGCTCGCCCAGCAGCACCCCGGCCAGGGTCGTGAACTGGTTCGGGCCACTGCCCGAGCGTTGCGCGATGGCGATGGCCGCCTCGAAAAGCTGTTCCGCCGTAGGTATGTCGAGCTGTTCGAGGGCCGCGAGCCCGGCGATGCAGCGCCCGTGCATGATGAGGAAGGGCGCGCCCTGGCCGAGCGCATGCGGCGCGGCCCACACGAACCAGCGTGTCGCCTCGTCGAATTCGAAGTGATCGAGCGCGTCGATGGCGGAGAGGTTGGCGGCACAGATCGCGGTGAAGTCGCCGAGCGGGTCCTGCCGATGCTCGAGCACCAGATCGGGCAGTCCGTTGAGCCGGTCGGTCACGTACAGCTCGACGCAGCTCACCATCGCGGCTTCCACGCGCAGCGCGGTCGCCAGCGGTTCGGGTGGCGAGGTCGTGGCCAGCGCGGCGAGGGTGTGGTGCAGTGCGGCGTGCATCGGCTGGGGGCGTTGCAGGGCGAGGTAGGCCCATGCCGCGCTCAGCTGCAATCGTGGTCGCAATTCCGCCAGGCCCACAGGGAGTTTCGCCATCAGGCCCAGAAAGGTGGTCATCCGGGATTCGGCGATCAACGGCTCGGCCCGGGCCTCGAGCAGGTCGGCCGCGCGTGCCGGATCGCCCGATGCCAGGGCATGATCGAGGGCCTCGGTGAGCATGCCGTGCTCGGCGAACCAGGATCCCGCCAGCTCGTGCAGCCGGTCGAGGCGGTCCGGCTGCTCCTGGACGAGCCGCCGGTGCAGATAGTCGGCGAACAGCCGTCCATAGCGGAACCATTCGGAGTCCTCGTCCAGCCGGCGCAAAAACAGCCCGCGGTCGGTGATCTGCTCGAGCAGTTCCTGGCTGTCGGCCCGGCCGGAGAGCACCGTGGCCAGATCGGCGCGAATCCTGGCGGTGATCGAGGTGCAGAGCAGGAAATCGAGTAGTCGCGGATCGAGCGACTTCAGCACGTTCTCGGCCAGGTATTCGCCGATGATGTGGTGGCGGCCGGTGAGCTGCTCGATGAAGGAGTCCGGGTCCTCGCGCCCGCGCAAGGAGAGCGCGGCCAGTTGCAGAGCGGCGGGCCAACCCTCGGTCGCCTCCTGCAACGCGGTCACCTCCGCGTCGGTCAGCGGCAGGTTGTTCTCCGCGACCAGAAACTCCCGTGTCTCCGCGGAGTCGAAACGCAGTGCGGCGGTATCGAATTCGAGCAGCTCGTCCTGCACCAGCAGACGGCTCAGCGGCAGCCGGTCCCGTGCCCGGGTCACGACCACGATCCGCAGATGATGACAGCCGCGCTCGAGCAGATAGTCCAGCGCCGCGAGGGTCGTACGGCCCGTCACCCGGTGCCAGTCGTCGATCACCAGAACCAGGGCGCGGCCACTGTCGTGGATCTCGTCGATGAGCGTGGACAGCACGTATCGCGCGGTGTCCGACGCGTGCTCCTCGAGCAGCGCGCCCATTTCGCGCGCCAGGTCGGGCCGCACCCGCCGGATCGCCTCGACGAGGTGGGCCAGGAACCAGACGAGGTTGTCGTCGTCGGAATCCGCGGACAGCCATGCGATCGGCATGCCCTGCGACTCGAGGCGACGGCCCCACTGCGCGGCCAGGACGGTCTTGCCGAATCCGGCCGGCCCGTGGATCACCGTCAGCCGGCGCGTGGGGGCCTGTCCCAGGGCATCCAACAGGCGGGTGCGCTCGATCTGCGTTCGAGGTGGGTCCGGCGGGCGGAACCTGGTCGCGGCGCTCGGCGGCGTCACCGACCCGGCGGGATGCGCGACCAGCGGTGCGGGCGGCGCACCGGTGATCGCGGTCGGCGCTGCGGGCGGCACGGCCATGGCGTCGACCGGGCAGCCGCAGCCGCGCTGCACGTCGCGGAGCGTTTCGCCGAAGTCGGTCGCCGAGGCGGGCCGCCGCGCGGGGTCGGTCGCCATCGCCGCCTCGATCGCCGCGCACACGGCGTCCGGAATGTCGAACTCACGCAAGTCGGGCAGCGGTGCGGTGGCGATCCGGGCGAGCTGGGCCTCGAGCGTCTCGCCGGTGCGCCGGGCGTACGCCGCGTGCCCGGCCAGCAGGCTGAACAGGGTCGCGCCCAGCCCGTAGATATCGGACGCCGCGGTGGGGACGGCGCCGCCGAGCACCTCGGGCGCGGTGAACGCGGGCGTGCCCGCGACGATCGGCTCCACGCTGATCTGCTCGCCGAAGTGGGCGATGCCGAAGTCGGACAGCTGCGGCTCGCCGTAGTCGGTGAGCAGGATGTTGCCCGGTTTCACATCGCGGTGCAGAATACCCAGCGCATGGGCCGCCGCCAAGGCGCCGGCGATCTTGACTCCGATCGACAGCACGTCCGGCCAGCGCAGCGCACCCAGCCGGTCCAGCATCCGGTCCAGCGAGCCCTGGGCGTGATACGGCATCACGATATAGGGGCGGCCGGTGGCGGTGATGTCGGCCTGGAGCACCTGCAGAATATGCGGATGGCCGGACAGGCGGCCGAGTGCTCGCTGTTCGCGCACGAATTGCTCGCGCTCGTCGCCGCGGACCTCGGACATCAGGATCTTGACCGCGACGTGGCGTTCGAGGGTGTATTCATAGCACCGGTACACGATGCCGAACCCTCCCCGCCCGATCTCCTCGGCCTCGCCGAAACCGGCAGCTGCCAGCTCGGCGGTGATCCCGGTGGGGAGATCCCGCTGGGTAGCGCCGTCGTCGGACCGTCCCATGGGATGCGCCGATGCGCTCAGGCCGCCCGGGAGCCCGGGGCCCGGTGTCGGCGGCGTGGCTCCACGGGTCCGACGTACAGCTCTGGAACCATGCTCACCTCCGCGGACGGCTACTCATCCCGACCTCGTCGCTCAACGATAGCGCGGTTCGGACCCGTTGATAACCTGCCGCTCCATGCTGCCATGGGCGATCGGTTCGTACGCATGCGCCGCGCCGATGTCAGGCGATCCGCACCGCGGTCCCCTCGGTACCGGGTACCGGTTCGAATCGCGTCAGCACTTCCGGGTCGTGACCGGGCACGATGAGATCCGGGGAGCTCGCGAGACCGTGCATGACGTCGAAGGCGTGATAGGTGCCGGGCAGGTCGGTGTGCACGGCGAAGGGGGCGTCACCGCAGACATTTCCGTAGAAATGGGAGGAGTCGGCGGCCAGGACGACCGTGCCGCGCGCGGTGGCGATGCTGACGATCTGCATGCCGGGGGTGTGGCCGCCGACCAGGTGCACCCGGACGCCCGGGGCCAATTCTCGCTCGCCGTCGACGTATTCGAGGCGTCCGGCCAGCCCGAGTTCCACCAGCCGCACGATGTCTTCGGCCTCGATGAGGCGATGAAATTCGAGACGGGACGCGAAACGCCCTGTCCAAAAGGCCATTTCACTGGATTGGACGATGAATTTCGCGTTCGGGAAGGCGTCGAGATCGCCGACGTGGTCGTAGTGGAAGTGCGAGAGCACCACCTGCGACACGGCGGCGCAGTCGACCCCGAGCAGGGCCAGCGCCTCGGAGGGGGCGCGAAAGTGCGTGCGCTTGCGGCGCTGGGCCATGGCGGCGGTGAATCCGGCGTCGACCACGATATCGGCCTCCGCGGTGCGGACCAGCCATACGTAGTAGTCCAGCTGCATCGACTGATCGCGGGGATCGGCTGCGCAGCCGTGGAAATACTCGCCGCGGGTGCCGCCGGGGTTCTCGCCGAACTTTATCGCGTAGACCTCGTGCATCGGCTCCGTCATGGCCGGACCCGACCGTGCTCGCCCACTCGTCCCGCCGCGTTCGCCCCCGCGATCCGCCCGAACACCGCGCCGCGCATCAGGCCGGCGCCCGCGGCGTAGTTGTGATGGAAGAAGTCGCCGGTGATCTCGCCGGTGGCGTAGAGGCCGGGCATGGGCTGCCCGGTCACGTCCAGCACCCGGGCGTCGGTGTCGATCTTCAGGCCGCCGTAGGTGAAGGTGATTCCGCAGGTGACCGGATAGGCGACGAACGGCGCCCGATCCAGGGTGATGGCCCAATTGGATTTGGGCGGTTGACCTTCCGGCCGTGCGGCGAGCCCGTCGAGGGAGATCGGGTCGAATCTGAGTTCGGCGTCGGACGCGACGGCCTTGTTGAACGCGGTGACCGTCGCGGTGAGCGTGTCGCCCGGAATGCCCAGCCGGGTGGCGAGTTCCTCCAGCGTGTCGGCCTCGATCGGCGCACCGGTGCGATAACGCGGTTCGAGCAGATGCGCGGTCTTGCGATCGAAGATCTGGTAGGCGACAGCGCCGCGCTGCCGCAGGATCGCCGAACCGGTCTTGGCGTAGGTGAGGAAGACCTGATCCTCGCCCTCGTCGACGAAACGCACGCCCTCGGAGTTGACCAGCAGCGAATACGGATAGGAGTAGCGGGCGAGCTTATCGGTCAGGCGCAGATCGCCGACCGGGGGATGGGCCGCGTCCTGCGGGCTGGCGTGGCAGCCGCCCCAGTGGCCGGTCGGTTGCGCCCCGGCCTCGAGCGCTTTGGCCAGCATGGTGCCCATGTTGAAGCGGGTGCCGCGCACCCGCACCAGATCCCAGCCGGGGCCGAGGTAGCGCATCCGCATCTCGGGATTGGCCTCGAACCCACCGCAGGCCAGCACCACCGTGCCCCGGACCTCCTCGAACCGGTCCGGCCGGCGCACGCGCACACCCTCGACGGTCGCGCCGCTGGTGATGAGGTCGGCCGCCGGCGCGTCGTACCAGATATCGATCCCGGCGGCCTCCGCCGCGGCGAACAGCGAGGCGACCAGGCCGATGCCCTCGTGCCGCACCCGGATCGCGCCGCCGGGTGTCAGCGCGTACACCTGATCGAGGCTGTCCAGGTCGAACAGCTTGTTGGCGGTCAATTCCCATTCGACGCCGTGCCCGCGCATCCATTCGAGGGTCGCGAACGATCGGTCCACGACCGTTTCCACCAGATCCCGCGGCGGATGCCCCTGCGAGGTGTTCATCCAGTCGCGGATGTAGTTCTCGCGGGTGTACGCGGCCACCGACACCCGGGCCAGGATGTTCTCGTCGGGATCGACCAGGATCGGCCGGATCGAGTCCAGGCCGTCGTGTACGGCCCGGAAGATGGAGCCGGAGAACCGGCTGTTGCCGCCGCGCTCCTCCTGGTTGGCGGCCTCCAGCACCAGCACTCGCGCGCCGGCCTCGCGGGCCGTGAGCGCGGCGACCAGCCCGGCGTTCCCCGCGCCGACCACGATGACGTCGTATTCCGCTGTAGACAAAGCGAATTCCTTCCTGAATCGAGCGCGACTCTCCATGTATTCGGTGAAACACAGCACCGCAATGGAATTCGGCTCAGGTGCGGATGACGAACGGGTCCCGGGCGGCCCCGGAGTAGTCGATCATCACGTTCTGGGTGTAGGTGTACTCCGCGAGCGCGTCCTCGCCGCGCTCGCGGCCGTAACCGCTGCGCTTGATCCCGCCGAACGGGGCCTGGGCGGCGGTGCTGCGGTAGGTGTTGACCCACACCGCACCCACCTCCAGTTGCTCGACCACGCGGTGCACGCGGTCGATGTTCCGGCTCCAGACCGCGGCCGCGAGCCCGTAGTCGATGCCGTTGGCGATGCGCACGGCGTCGTCCTCGTCGTCGAACGGAATGATCGACAGGACCGGGCCGAACACCTCCTCGGTCGCGACCCGCATATCGGGTGCGACGTCGGCGAAGACGGTCGGGGCGACGAACAGTCCGGCGCCGAATCCGGTCGCGGGCCCGCCGCCGGCGACGAGCGTCGCGCCGTCGCCCCGGGCGGCCTCGATCAGGCCCAGGATCCGTTGGTACTGCGGTTCATTGGCCACCGGGCCCATCTCCGTGGCGGGGTCGAGCGGGTCACCGAGCCGAATTCCGGCCGCCCGCTCCGCGATCGCGGCGACCACCTCGTCGTAGACCGGGCGCTGCACCAGCAGCCGCGAGCCCGCCACGCAGGTCTGCCCGGCCGCGGCGAAGATCCCGGAGACCGCGCCGACGATCGCGCGGTCCAGGTCGGCGTCGTCGAAGATGATGTTGGGCGACTTGCCGCCCAGTTCCAGGGTGACCGGAACCAGCCGCCGCGCCGCGGCTTCCGCGATCCGGGTTCCGGTCGCGCTGCCGCCGGTGAAACTGATCTTGCTGACACCGGGATGGGAGATCAGGGCCTCACCGGCCTGCGGGCCGCCGGTGATCACGTTCACCACACCGGGCGGGAAGCCGACCTCGCAGGCCAGCCGCGCGAGTTCGCAGGTGGTCACCGAGGCGTGCTCCGACGGCTTGACGACCACTGTGTTGCCGGTGGCCAGGGCCGGCGGAAGTTTGTTGGCCAGCAGTCCGATCGGTGAATTCCACGCGGTGATCAGCGCTGCGACGCCGTAGGGGCGGCGGCGGGTGTAGTCGAACAGGCTGGGGTTGTCCAGCGGAATCGTGCGGCCGTAGAGCTTGTCGGCGTAACCGGCGAAGAACCGCAGATTCCTTGCCGCGAAGGTCATCTGAGGGCGCGTCTCGCGGATTATCTTGCCGTTGTCGGTGGATTCCATCCGGGCCATCGAGTCGGCCTCGGCCTCCAGCGCGTCGGCCAGTGCGAGCATCAGCCGGGCTCGCTCGACTCCCGGTGTGCGACGCCAGGTTTCGCGGAACGCGCGCTGGGCGGATTCGACCGCCCGGTCCACCTCGTCGGCGCTCGCGTCGGGGATTCGCGCCCACACCTGCCCGCTGTACGGATTGACCGCC
Organism: Nocardia alni; assembly: GCF_019038435.1. Classification (GTDB taxonomy): domain Bacteria; phylum Actinomycetota; class Actinomycetes; order Mycobacteriales; family Mycobacteriaceae; genus Nocardia; species Nocardia alni. Next base: position 25,095 of record NZ_JAGPOX010000039.1, on the reverse strand, counting down.
TCGCGCGTCGCGGCGCCTGCGACGGGCTTGCCGTCGATGACCATGGTCGCGTGTTTCATGAAGTCTCCTCGATGTCATGGTCCGCGTACGGATGCGCGATGCCGCTCATCAATCGCCTGGCGGTGCGGACCACCCCCACCGAGTCGACGTGCGGGCCGTCGGCGCGCACCTGCGCCAGGACGTCCACCGTGCCCAGCGGGTGTGCGATCCGTAGCGCGCTCGAAGGCGGCACGGTGTCCTCCCGGGCGAGGCAACCGTGGGGGAGCGTGCCGGGAATGCGGGCCGCCGCGGCCAGGCACAGCGCTGCGGTGATCGGCACGGCGCGATGCACCACGCCCATCGACACCGCGACCACGGCCAGGTCGGTGTCCGGTGCGCGCGCGGGGCCCACCAGGACGATGCGCGGAATCACCGGGGACAGCTCCTGGGCGTCGTCGGCCTTGTCGACGACGCCCAGCAACCGTGCCGCCTCGCCCCGGATACGCTCGATGCGCAGCAGCAGATCGGGGTCCGCGTTCAGTTCGGCGACGCTGCGCTCGTGCGGAACGATATCCAGGTCGGCGGCCCGGGCGAAGACATAGGCGCTGGTCACGTCCAGGATGGACAGCTCCAGCGGACCGGCGGGCCCCTCGGCGGTGTCGACCGGATTGCCGGTCGGGAGCAGCTTGCCGGTGACGGCTCCGCCCGGGTCCGAGTAGTGCGTGACGATCGGTGAACCCGGCCGGGGGACGCCGGCGACCCGCAGCTCGCCGTCGGTGCGGGCGCGTCCGTCCCGCACCGGAACCTCGGCCTCGATCCGGACGCCGGTGTTGCCGTTGATCATCCGCACCCGAGTCGTGGGTTCCACCGGGGGGACGAGCTTCTCGTCGACGGCGAACGCCGCGACCGCGGTGGTCAGGTTGCCGCAGTTGCCACGCCAGTCCACGGTGGGAGTGTCGATTCCGACCTGGCCGAACCAATACGTCACCGCGCCTTCGGGTCCGGGCTCGACGACCATCACTTTGCTGGTGCTGGAATATGTTCCGCCGAGTCCGTCGATCTGCATCGGGTCCGGACTGCCCATCAGGTCCAGGACGAGCGCGTCGCGTCGCGGCCCGGCCGGGGGGAGATCCCGGGCGTGCAGGAACAATCCCTTGCTGGTGCCGCCGCGCATGAGGACCGCGGGAACGCCGCGGCCGGACGTCATTTCCGGTCCTTGTCCAGCAGGCGTACCACCGCGGTGTGGTAGTTCTGGGCGAAACCGTTGTCGCACAGTTGATCCAGCATGGAGTGCGCGAGCGTGGCCGAGGGCAGTTCGACGCCCAGTTCCGCCGCCAGTTCCAGGGTGTAGCCGAGGTCCTTGCGCATGTAGGCCGCCGGGAAGATGCCGGTGGGATGCTGGTCCGGCAGCAGGGCCGAGCGGCCGTGGTTCTCCAGGACGAAACTGCCCGCCGAACCGCCGCCCAGGACGTCGAAGAGCGTCTCGTCGGTCACCAGCCCACTGTGCCGGGCGAGGGTGACCGCTTCGGCCAGGGCCACCACGGTTTCGAAGACGACCGTGTTGTTGACCAGCTTCAGCAGCGCGCCCGCGCCGCCGGGACCGCAGTGCGTGACGTCGGTGCCCATGGTGCGCAGCAACGGCTCCGCGCGCCGGTAGTCGCTCTCGGCCCCGCCCACCATGATCGCCAGGGTGCCCGCCACGGCGGCCTTCCTGGTGCGTGCCACCGGTGCGTCGAGAAAACTCAGCTGCCGCTGCGCGAGTCGATCGTGCGCCGCCTTCGCCACTGCCACCGGCGTGGTCGACAGATCGATGACCAGGCTGCCGGGCCGCGCCGCGCCGAGAATGCCGCCCTCGTCGTAGAGCACGGCCGAAACCTCGGTGCCGCCGGGCAGCGACAGGAACATCACGTCGGCCCGCGCGGCCACCTCGGCGACCGATTCCGCCGGAATGGCGCCGGCGGCCACCAGCGGTTCGATATTGTCCGGATTCAGGTCGAAGACGACTGTCGGCGTCCCGGACTTGCGGAGCAGATTGAGGCATTCGGCCGCGCCCATCACGCCCAGGCCGATGAACCCCAAGGTCGATGGTGCGAGGCTCATGACGGCACACCCGTTCCCTGCGTCATGGTGGCGAACATGCGAAATCGCCTGCCTTTCCACCCAACTCGATTGTTCGATCAATACTTATAAGGATAGTAACCATAGCGTCATCTGCTGTCTACAGACGACGGGATGCCGGGGACGGGCTCGCGCTGCGCGGGCGCATGCGCGGCTGTACGATTCGAGCCGTGAGGCTTCGCCGCTGCCGAGGACGGCTAGGGCTGGTAGCGGCGGTGATTCTGCTCATGCTGCTCACCAGCGGGTGCATTGGGACGGTCGATCGCGCCGATTTCGAACAGGTCGTACACCAGCGCGGCGGGGGATTGGTGTCATCGCTGCCCGCGGGGGCGATCGCCGCCCTGCGGCAACGTCTGGGCACGCCCGGCCTACAGGCCGTTGTCGTCCTGCTCACCAGCCCCGACTCGTCGGGTTTCCGGCTGGAGGTGCCGGACCAACCCGCTCAGGTGACGAGCTACCTCGACGACAATCCGGACCTGGCGAGTCCCGACGCGGTGGTGCACCTGCGGATCGCGGTGCCGAGCCGGCCCGGCGAGTTCGACGACTACAGCTATGCGAACGGTGTGCTCGGGTCGTCCACGCCGGTGCGGGTGTCGGCATCCAGCGGCCCGGACGACGAAACCTTCTCCCTCGCGGACGTTCCCGTACTCGGCAAGATCGAGGGCATCGTCGACAGCGCACTGGCGCACAGCGGATCCGAGGGCGGCTATGTCTCCTCGATCCTGGTGAACCGTTACGGCGCCGACGTTCTCGTCACCGTCCAGGTCACCGCACCGCGCTCGATATCGGTCGTCAGGTTCGACCGGACCGGCGCCTTCCTCGGGATTCAGCAGGCATGAGCGTGCAGGATCGTCCATCTCGCCGCCGCATCGGCGCAGGAGCGGTGATTGCGGTCGGATTCGCGATCCTGGTCGGGACGGCATTGCTCGGATGCGTTCTGCCCGTGGCGATCTGGCCCGGCGAAGCGAAACTCACCGCACCGGTGTTCTGCCACGGCCCATACACCGACCCGATCGTGGTCAGCTACCCGGTGGATTCCGACGGCGGCACCAACATCACCATGTATTGCGTCGGGCAGCGCGGCCAGTACACCGAGGTGGGCTTCTTGCTCCCATGGCTCACCCTGTGGGCCCTGCACGCCGCGATCGTCACCGTCCTGATCGTGGTGATCACTGCCGCACGCCGGATCTCCCGAAAACCCGTCGCGTTGGAGGACGGTGAGATGGGATCCTCGATTTCGTAAGCCGCTCTTGGCGATCGGTGACTCCGTAGCGATAGCGGCAGTCCGGAATCAGGGCAGACGCGCACGAACTTCGGGAGGTGGGCCTATGACCGTCATCGTCAACGATGCGTCGATGCTCAGCGATATCACCCCTGAGTCGGCACACCGTCGCACCGAGCGCAGCGGTCATGCGTGGCGGTTGAGCTGGCTGCCTGCCCGGTCGTTGACCCGTGTGCAGGCGCTGGCCGGAATGAGACTCGACGAGATCCTCAGCGACCCCGCGGTGGTATACGACCGCCTGTCCATGGCGCAGGCGGACGCCTACGCCGACCAGTTGGGCATCCTGCACGAACATGCGGTGATCCTGCTGGCCAAGCGGATGGCGGAACGCGACCGCGCGCGGCGGCCCACGGGTGTTGCCTGAGTCGGCGGTGGCCGGCCGATAAGCCATAACACGGTGATATGACGATCGGCCGGATTCTGTATTGGCCCGCTCGGACCGCGCGGTTTTAGGCTCGTGGGCAGTGGGCCGGTCGGCCCGCCGACGGAAGGATGACTACCTATGAGTGATCTCGAGGCGGCTGCTCGTCCGCTTTTGGCGACGTCCGCGCAAGTCGATGCCGAACAGACATTGATGCGGCTGCTGCGTGATCCGGAGTTGCGGCGAATACAGGCGGAAATTCGGGAGGAACTGGCGGCGAGGCCTCGGGGTCGCACCGAATCAGGGGCGGCCACGCTCGATCACGCCATTGCGCTCTGGACGAATTCTCTGGTCTTGGCCGAGATTTCCATCCATCAGCCGACTCCGGCGTTTACCTGGGGTACCGACAACACACCACGCACCTGGATGGGATACACGTTGTCGGGAGTCGGGACTTCCGGCGACAATCCCGATGCGGTCTTGCACAAGGGCGCCAAGGTGACGCCGCCGCCGATGGACGGTAATATGTCCGATCTCATGCCGCTGGCGAGTATCAGCGATCGCGATCTCGACGTCGCGCCCGATGGAACCTTCCGGTTCACCGTCGGCCGCGATGCCGAAAGTGCCGTTCATATGACCTCGGCGCCGGGTATGCTCACACTCGGTATTCGCGACATTCTTTCCGACTGGCGGCAGCGACCCTGCATGCTCGAGTTCCGGCCCCTCGACGAGGAACCGGCGAAGAGCCATACCGACGACGATATCCTGCGTGCGACGTATAAGGATCTGCCGCCCTATATTCGATTCTGGGCGAGCTTTCCGGAGAGATGGTTCGGCGGCCTGAGCGGCACCACGATCACTCCCGTACAGGTCCGTAACGGAAGTATGGCGGGCTGCATCGCCGCCATGAGTTTCGATCTCGCGCCCGACGAGGCGATTCTCGTCACGACGCTTCCGGTAGGGGCCGCGTACACGGGTTTTCAGATCATCGACCCGTGGATGCTCAGCGTCGATGTCACCGAACATCCTGTCAGCCTGAACAAATCGCAGACGGTGCCCAACGCGGACGGCAGCTTCACCTATGTCATCTCGCGATCCGATCCGGGCCTGGCGAACTGGCTGTCGACGGGAGACCTGAGCACTGGGCTGGGGATTGTGCGGTGGCAGGCGATGACGGATATCGACAGTGTGCGTCCGGCGGATCTGGTGCGTGAATTCCGCGTCGTCACGCACGCCGAACTCGAAGGAATGCCCGATCTGCCGCGCGTGACGGCACAGCAGCGTAAGGAGCAATCGGCGCAGCGCGCCGAGACATACGCTTCTCGCACATCCTGATGAGGCCGGAACCGCACGGCGACATTCGCCGTGCGGTGCCGGATGTTCAGGCGCCCTCGACCCGCAGACGGGTGATCCGCAGAGTTTTGATCTGCCAGGCTCCGCCGGTCTGCTCGTAGGTCTCGTGGTAATAGCCGAATCCGGTCATCACCCCGATATCGGATCCCGCGGGCATGTACAGCCGGTCGGTCATCGACCATATCGCGCCGGCGGAACGGTCACCGGTAAGCGTGATTTCACTGTCGTGACTCTGATGAACGCTGACGATGCCGAGGCCGGACAGGCCGTCCGAGACCCAGGATTCACGGCCTCGCATCACCACATTCATGGCCGGGAGAAAGTCATGTCCGGTCGCCGGATCGGTGCAGCAGCCCCGGTAGTCCAGGACGCAGTCGGCGGCGAGAATATCGCGCACCATCTCGCCGTCGCACGTGTCGACGCCGCGAAAATAGCGGGCCTTGGCCCGGCGTATGGCCTCGATCGCCAGCAGTCGGTCCGTATTGTCCAACACCGTCGCTCCCGGGTGATTTATGAATTCCCGGCCCTGATGCGGTCCAGGTCCGATTCGACCTCGACAACGGTCATCACCCGGTTCTTCGGCCTGTCGAACAGTCGCTCCTCGTCGGCGACGACTTCCGCGTCAAGGTTTTCGCTCGACACATTCCGCAGAGCGGCTTCGAATATCTTGCGATTGTCGAACCAAACCTCGGTGATCACGTCGTACGGGAGCTCCGCGGTATCGCCCGGCGCTGGATCGAGGTACCGGCGCACGTAGCGCACCATGCCGGCGGGGTATTTCTCGCCGATCAGACGATGCTTCGTCTCGTAGTAGTCACGAAACTCCTGCACCGACATGTCGGGACGTTTCTTGAGTAACAAGATCAGTTTGTAAACCGGCATCCGACTTCTCCTGTGTTGTCGAGTACTGCGGTGTATTCGAGGATCCGGGCTACGCCGGGTAGCCGAGCGTGGCCAGGAGCTTCTCGCTTTCGATCCAGAGTCGGGCGGCCGCGGCGTCGTCCAGAGCCGGATCGGCCGGAATCTCCTCGGCCTTGCGGTAGAAGAAACGACCGCCCGTATCGCCCGCCGCGGGGTCGGTGGCGAGCCAGACCAGCGTCTCGGCCGGTTCGTCGGGTGAGACGGCGTCGACCTTATTCTCCATGTGTGCCTTCATCGTCGCGTCCCCGTGCGAGGCGAAGTTGCTGTCCACTGTCCCGGGATGCATTGCCTGCGCGGTGATTCCGTCCTGGCCGGCGCGCCGGTCGAGTTCGCGGGTGAACAGGATGTTGGCGAGTTTGGCCTGGCAGTACGCGGAGCCGGTGCGGAAGTTGCCCAGGCTCTGCAGATCCTCCCAGTCCAGGCCGCGGCTCATGCGGTGGCCCGCGGAGGATACCGCGATCACCCGGGCCGAATCGGACTCGAGCAGGAGCGGCATGAGTTCGCGGGTCAGCAGAAAGGGGGCGAGGTGGTTGGCGGCGAAGGTCGCCTCGGTGCCCTCGGCGGTCACGATCCGCTGGTCGCGGACGCCGCCGGCGTTGTTGATCAGCACATCGATATGTGCTGTGCTATCGCCTATTTCGGCCGCCACCCGCTTGACCTCGGCCATCAGGGTGAAGTCGCCGCGCACCATGGTGAACGTCCCGCCCTCACGTGCGGCGGCGTTGATCTCGGCGGTGGCGGCGGCGCTGCGCTCGGGGTTGCGGCCGACGCCGATCACCTGCCAGCCGCGGGCCGCGAGCATCCGGGCGGTCGACTTGCCTATTCCGGCGCTGGCTCCGGTGACGACCGCGACGTTGCGGGCGGATTCGACTGTCACAGTTGTGTTCCCATCGTTCTCGGCCGATTATTTCCGGTCGGGCAGGTGGGGCACGAGATCGGGTTCCGGGTCGACGTCGAGCGAGCGCAGCATCATCGCCACCATCTCGTAGGTGGCCACGGTGAAAACGACGTCCATGAGCTGCTTCTCGTCGAACTCGGCGGCCAGCAGCTTCCAGGTGTCGCCGCCGATCGCGCCGTCACCGATCAGCTCGTCGACCGCCCGCAGCAGGGCCTGCTCGATCGGCGCCCAGCCCGGTGTGTCGGGTCCCGCGGTGGCGTACTCGATCTCCTGGGCCGACAGCCCGGCGTCCCCGGCGAGCAGCGTGTGCTGAGCCCACTCGTAGTCGCAGTGACGCAGGGTCGCGACGCGCAGGATGAGCATCTCGCGGTGTCGCGGCGACAGCGAATTTCCGTAGAGGAAATGGCCGTTGAAGGTCAGGAACGGCATCGCGAGTTCGGGATAGCGGACCAGCGTGCCGAGCAGGTTGACCCCGCCCGGGCGATTGCCCGGCGGCCGGTCACCGCGCACCGACGCTTGGAAGTTCGCGATGAAATCCGTTATCTCCGAAGGCCAGTCGGCCTTCGCGACGGGTTCGATCCGAGCCATGGTTGTCGATCCTTCCGGTAGGTGAATGTCGCGGGCCGCCCGAACCTGCGATGGGCGGCCCGCGACAGGGGTTGTCGTTCGGGTCAGGTGTTGCGTCCGCCGTTGACGCCGATCACCTGGCCGGTGACGTAACTGGCCTCCTCGCTCACCAGGTACGCGCAGGCGGCCGCGATGTCCTCGGGCTGGCCGATCCGGCCCACCGGCGTGTTCGCCAGTTGCTTCTCCATATCGAACACGCCGCCGGCCTTGGCGCCGTCCAGCATGGGAGTCTCGATGAACCCGGGCGGAATCGTGTTGACCGTGACGCCGTTTCGGGCGAATTCGAGCGCCAGCACCTTGGTGAGACCGACCACCGCCGCCTTCGACGACACGTAGGCGGCCATCCGGGCCACCCCACTGTGCATGCTGGACGACGAGATGTTGACGATGCGGCCCCAGCCCTCCTCGATCATTCCGGGCAGCGCCGCCTGGCAGCAGTCGAAGGTGCCCGTCAGGTTGATCGCCAGCACCGTGTTCCAGTCGGCGGCGGTGAATTCGAGGGTCGGCCCGGCCAGGGTGATCCCGGCGCTGTTCACCAGGATCGTCGGGCGGCCGAGCCGGGCGCCCACGTCCGCGATCCCGGCGTCGATGCCGGCGCGGTTCGTCACGTCGACGGCGAGACCGATTGCGGTGCCGCCCTTTTCCTCGATGGCCGCCGCCGCGTTCTTGGCGGCGTCGCCGTTGATGTCGAAGATCGCCACCCGGGCGCCGTCGGCGGCGAGGCGTTTGCTGATGGCGCCGCCGATTCCGGAGGCGCCGCCGGTGACAATGGCTGTGCGAGTAGTCATCTGATACTTCCTCTGTTCGTGGGTCAGTCGAATGTGATGACGACCTTGTCGGTCGCTCCCGGGGTGGCGGCCAGGCGAAGGCCGCTCTCGGCATCCGAGAACGGCACGATGTCGCTCACGATGTGCTGGTATTTGTCCCAATCCCTGATGATCGAGTCCGTCACCTCGAATATCTCCGTCGGATATCCCATCGACATCCGGATGTCGACCTCGCTGGTGAGGATCTGCTGGAAGTCGATCGGCACCGGCTGCTTGTGCACTCCGACGATGGTGAGCACACCGCGGTGCTTCACCGACCGCAGTGCGGTCTCGACCACGGCCGCGGCGCCCGCGGCGTCGATGTAGACGTCGGTATCGGGTCGCGTGGGGCGGCCCATGTGGCTCGGTGCCTCCCCGTGCAGGGTCTTCAGGCGGGTCACCACGTCCTCCTCGGCGGAGTTGATCACCGCGTCCGCGCCGACCAGCAGCGCCTTCTGGAGCCGGTTGGGCACCACATCGATCACCACCACATGCGCGGCGCCCTTGGATTTCAGCCCGATCGCGGCGCCGAGACCGACCGGCCCGGCACCGAACACCACGGCCTTGGCGCCCACACCCGCACCGGAACGGTTGACGCCGTGATAGGCGACCGCCATCGGCTCGTTGAGCGCCAGGACGTGCCAAGGGATTTCGCGCGGCACGACACGGAAATGCTTGCCGGGCTTCGCGTCGTACAGGACCAGCACATCAGAGAGGGCGCCTTGGGCGCCACCGCCGCCGACCAGGCCGTCGGTGGTCGCCATCGGGTCCACGACGATGTGGTCTCCCACCTCGACACCGGCGACCCGATCTCCGACCGCGACGACCTCACCGGCCGGTTCGTGCCCGAGCGGCGTCGCGCCCATACGCGGCGGGATGCCGCCGTTGTGGATGTAGAAGCCGTCGGATCCGCAGATTCCGCACGCCTTCACCCGCACGACCACATCCGCTGGACCGGCCGCGGGCTGCTCGACCTGCCGTACCTCGGTCCGGCCCGGCGCGGTCACCAGGACCGTCTTCATGACTTTCCCCGTGCTCCGCCGGTGGCGGGTTGGCGACCGTGACGCATGAGCAGGGCGATGACGAGGGCCGCGACCGTGGTGCCGACGACCACCCAGAAACTCTCGGTGTAGCCGCGGTCGGCGAACACCTGCGGAATCACCTGCACCGCTTGATGACCCATCACATCGATATGCGCCTTGACCGGGTTGTTGTTGAGCAGTGCGGTGGTGATGGCCATCGCGCCGCCGGTGCCCACGCTCATGGTGACGCCGAGCATGCCGGTGCTGATGCCCTGCTGTTCGGGGGGAACGGCCTCGACGATGAGGTTGGGCAGCGCGGCGTTGACGAACCCGAAGGCGATACCACCCAGCATGGCGAGCACCAGATAGGTCACCCAGCTGTAATGGAACACCGCGAAACCGATTCCGGACACCGTCAGCACCGTGAACGCGATGATCGCCGAGATACGGGGACCCGTGCGCCGGGCCACGATGCCGGCGATCGGACCGAAGATGACGGCCATCACGCCGACCCAGAGGGCGATGTGAAACGCGTACCCCAGCATGGTGAATCCGCTGCCGTAGCTGTAGCCCGGGTCGAGACTCACGTGCACCAGGGCGGCGGGAAGGTTGGCGCCCTTCTGATGCGCCTGGGCGACAACACCTTCGACGACATTGGCGCGCAGTGCGTCACTGCCGGGCGTCTGCGTCATGTAGCCGAGGGCCAAGGGCTGCACGGCGGTGATTCCCATGCCCACCAGCGCCATCAGCATGACGATGCTGACCTTCGGATTGGCCAGCAGTTTCATATCCATGATCGGCTGGCGGATCCGGGATTCGACGGCGAAGAACGCCGCCACCAGCACCAGCCCGCCGATCAGCCAGGCGAGGCTGCTCGGGCGAGCCCAACCCCAGTTCTGGCCGTTGTCGAGGTAGAGCAGCACGAACAGCACGCCCGCGGACAGCGTGATCGCACCGATCGGATCGATCCGTTCCCGCACACGGATTTTCGATTCCGGCACCAGGAATATCACCAGCGGTGTGAGGACGACGGTGTAGATCGCCAGGAACCAGAACATGGCCTGCCATTGAAAATGGTCGACCAGATAGCCGCCGACCAGGGGCGCGATGGCGCCCGAAAAGCCCACGCCCGCACCGATCATGCCGATACCGATGGGAACGTACTTGCGCGGCATGAGGTCCCGGACGAGACCGTAGGCGATGAACTGGGTGGCGATGGCCAGGGCCGACAGGCCGCGGCCGATGAGGAACAGCGTCCAGTTCGTGGTGGTCGCGTCGATCACCGCGCCCACCAGGAAGATCAGGCCGCAGAGCAGCAGCAGCCTTTTCTTGCCCCAGATATCGCTGGCCTTGCCGACCAGTGGTGTGGCGGAGGCGCCGACGACACCGAGAATGATGACCGCCCAGTTGATATTGCCCCCGACGGTGGGGAAGGTCTTCGTCATCTTCTGCAGGGCCGCGGCCACCATCGTGTATTGCAACGGTGCGATCTCGGTGAACAGAATGACGACGATGAGGATCGAGAACAGACGCAGGGGCGAGGCCCCGTCGAGTCGGCCGGAATCGGGTTCGGTGACCGAATCGACGGTGTCGACGTTATCGGGCGGGGGAGTTGTCTCGGTGCTGGACATGAAGGCTCCACAAGGCAAACAGCATTGGTTGCGAGTTTTTCGCACGAAATTGGGGCGGCCTACCTCGCCGCCATCGATAACCCCTTCCGGGCTATTTGACCGATTCCTGACCGACGAGGGTCGTGCGGTGCATCCGCCGCGGCTTGGCGCGGTCGAATTCGCAGGCCCGGTGCAGCAGGCCGGTGTTGTCCCAGATCACCAGGTCCCCGACCGCCCAGGTGTGCTTGTAGATCCGGTCCGGCGTGGTGGCGCGGCGCTCCAGATCGTCCAGGAGCTCGCGGCTTTCCGCGATATCCATGCCGACGATGCGCTCCGCACTGGACCCGAACACGAGCGAGTTGCGGCCCGACTCGTGCTTCCACACCAGCGGATGTTCGCGGTCGGTCCACCGCGCCCAGTCGGCCTCCTGCTCCGCGGTGGGATTCGGATAGGACAGGCGCTGGACCTTCGACATCGAGTGGATCACGCGCAGCGAGCCGAATTGTTCCTTTTCCGCATCGGACAGTTCGTCATAGGCCGCGTAGGTACTGGCGAAACCCGTCTCGCCGCCGACATCGGTCACCACGTGAGCGCTCATGATGGAGGCCCGTGCCGGTACCTCGTCCATGAATCCGTCGAGATGCCAATAGTCGTTGCTGGGCAGGTATTTCGCATTCGGGTTGTCCGGATCGAAACTGACCTCCATGACGTTCGGGTTCGCGTATTTGGGGAACTGAACCAGTTCGCCCAGTTTGCGGCTGAACGTCACCTGCGCGTCGTCCCCGGCGTGCAGTTCGCGGAACAGCAGCACGCTGTGTTCCTCGAGCAGGTCCAGGCATGCCGCGGGCAGGTCGTCGTCGGTGAGCAGGCGCTCGACGTCGACGTCGAGGATCTCCACTCCGACCTTGTCACTCAGTTTCTCGGTGGCGACGGTTGCCATTCGCCTCTCCTATCTACTCCTGCGGTTCAACGGCCGCTTGTTACCAGCGGAACGTCTCGGCGGAAGGCCGGGATGACCTCGTCCGCGAAAAGTTGGGCGTATTGCTGAAAGCGTTCGGCGGGCAGTCCGGGTGGACGCATCATCATGAAATGCTCGACCGGCGCCTTCTCCCGCATGCGTTCGAATCTCTTGATCGCGTGGCCGGGAGTGAGGATCTGTAGTATTCCGCTGCGTTTGAAGGCCGCCAGATCCATCGGCTCCAGCCCCGGGGCATCCAGGCCGCTGGCCTTGTCCTCGTTCAGCCAGACGCCGTAGCTGTTGTTGACGTGGTGGTAGTACGGCGCGAGTTCCTCAATTGCCGCCTCCGGATCCTCGGCGACGACGGTGAACAGCCCCTGGATGCGGACTCTCGCCTGCGCGGAATCCTTTCCGTTCGCCGCCAGTTTCCGCGCGTAGAGGTCGCAGAACTCCTCGTTGCCGAAATAGCCGTCGGCGTATTTCGCGGTGCGTTCCAGCGCCCTGTCGGCGAAGCCGCCGAGGTACAGCGGAACCCGGCCGCGCGTCGGCGGGGGAACGATGCGCGCGTCCCGCACGGTGAAGTATTTGCCCTCGTAGGTCACCGTCTCACCCGCCCAGAGTGCGAGCACGATATCGAGAAATTCGTCGAAACGACGTCCCCGGGCCCCGAATTCGAGGCCGTAGCCGGCATATTCGCGTTGCCGGTAGCCGATCGCGAGCGCCATGTCGAGCCGGCCGTCCGACAGGATGTCCAGGACCGCGCATTCCTCGGCGAAACGTACCGGATGATAGAGCGGCGCGAGCGCGACAGCGGAGCCGAGCCGCAGCGAATTCGTGCGCGCGGCGATGGCGGCCAGGACCGTGGTGGGCGTGGGGATGTACCCGTCGTCCGCGCCATGATGCTCCGGCACCCAGGCGCCGGTGAAGCCGACGGTCTCGCTCCATGCGATCAGGTCGAGCGTCTCGGCGTAAAGTTCGGCCCAGGGGCGCTGCCACTGCGGCGGATTGCGGAAGTCGTAGAGATATCCGAAACTCAGCTCTCGCATCGGTTCTCCTTCCTGCTTCTGTCGAGGTTCATGGGGGCCCACGACGGCTCAGCCGGGGATGTTCGGCCGGCGCCTGTTGATCAGCGGCCGCTGGTACGAGGGGTCGGCCGTGCTGCGCGCCGGTGCGCCGTTACCGTGGATATCGGGCACGTCCGAGAAGGGAATCGGCATGGTGGGCAGCAGCCCGGACCATTCGATCATGTTGGTGCGCATCGTGATTCGCCAAATTCCGGAGCGCCGCTCGAGCCGGTCGAGGTAACGGCCGCCCGCCAGCCAGTTGGTGTCGTCGCGGTTGCGCACGGCGTACAGGTAATAGGTCTCGGTGTGCGCGATGTCGCCCTCGAGATCGCAGGTGTGATTGAGCAGGTTGTGCTGGGTGGCGATCTGGCCCTGTTCGTGCATGGCGCTCGCCCAGTCGTACAGCTCGCCAGGTCCGCCGACGAATATGCCCGCCGCTATGGTGGCGTCGGCGTGGAACGCCTCGAGGAACAGACCCCGGTCGAAACGGTCCATGCCGCGACTGAATTTGGTGAGGCAGTCGAGGATTTCCTGGCGGTCCAGCAACTGCTGGAGTTTCGCGAGCTGATCCGGGGTCGTCGAAGTGGTCATCCGTAGTTCCAAGCGATAGAAGGCAAGTGGGGATCGTCCGGCTATACCGGTGACCAGATGGGTTCGCCGCGGGTCGTACGCAGCGAGGGGACCATCGTGCCGTCGATATCGGTGATGCCGTAGTCCCGGCCGAGTTCGGCGGTGATGAATGTGCCGCCGGAGCGTTTCATGATGTCCGGATCGGTCGCGAGCGCGACGATCACGCGGCCCGGATACTCCGGAGAGCACCCATTTTCCGGTCGCGTGGACGCCTGGTCCGCCAGACCCGGAATGTTCGCCAGATTGCGTTCGGCGCGCTCGGTCCAGGTGAGGCCCTGCCAGATCGAGATCGACGCCACATCATGGGGTTTCAGCTCCACGGCCATATCCCGCGCCATCCGATCCACCGCCGATTTCGCGGTGCCGAATACGACGCCGTAGGTGTAGCTCACTCCGGTGTATCCGGAGATCGCCACCACCAGACCCGATTTCTGCGATGCCATGATGTTCGCCGCATGCCACGCCGCCACGAAATTGGATCGCACGCCGACATCGACCATCTCCCAGTTGGACAGCGGCTTCTCCCAGAACGGATTGGGATCGGTGAGATCCTCCGGCAGTGAGAAGGCGTTGTTCACCAGGATGTCCAGCCGCCCCTGCTCGCGGGCGACCCGGTCGAACAGGGCGGCGACCTGTGCGTCGTCGCCGTGATCGACCCGTACGGCGATTCCCTTGCCGCCCCGGCGATCACATTCCTTAGCGGTCTCGCCGACGGTCCCGGGCAGGGGATACGTGCCGGAGGTCACCGTGCGTCCGGTGACGTAGACGGTGGCGCCCTGCTCGGCCAGCGCGACCGCGATACCCTTGCCGATCCCGCGACTGGCGCCGGTGACAACGGCCACCCGGCCTGTCAGTGCACCCATGGTCCCTCCGTTCAGAGGCTGTTCATATCCGTTGCGGCCCTCTAGGATTCCGCGGGCGCGTAGCCCATGATGCCCTTGGTTTCCAGATACTCGCCGAAACCGTCCGCGCCCCATTCACGCCCGTTGCCGCTCTTGCGGTATCCGCCGAACGGACAGGCGAAGTCGAAGGCGTCGTTGATCGAGACGAACCCGACCCGGATGCGGCGGGCGACGGCCCGCACGGCATCCAGATCGGCGCCGGCGACGTTGCCGGCGAGTCCGTACTCGGTGTCGTTGGCGATCGCGACGGCCTGATCGATGTCCTCGTATCCGAGGATCGAGAGCACCGGCCCGAAGATCTCCTCACGGGCAATGGTCATCTCGTTGGTGACGTTCGCGAACACGGTGGGCTTGACGTAGTACCCCGTCGTCAGCCCGTCCGGGCGCCCGGTGCCACCGGTGACCAGTGTGGCGCCCTCGTCGATACCCTTCTGGATCAACGCCTGGACCTTGTCGAACTGCCCGCCCGACACCACCGGCCCGATCCCCACGTCGCCGCTCGGATCGCCCACGGTGGTCTGCTCGGCGGCCGCGCGGGCCGCCTCGATCACCTCGGCCATCCGGCCGGCGGGCACGATCATGCGCGTCGCGGCACTACAGGTCTGGCCGGAGTTCATCATCACGCCCGCCACGCCCTTACCGACGTTGGCCGCGAGGTCCGCGTCGTCGAGGATGACGTTGGGGCCCTTCCCGCCCAGCTCCTGCGTCACCCGCTTGACCGTGGCGGCGGCGTTGCGAGCCACCTCCACACCCGCGCGCGTGGAGCCGGTGAAGGAGACCATGTCGATATCCGGATGCGCCGACAGCGGTACGCCGACACCGGGCCCGTCGCCCTGCACCAGGTTGAACACACCGGCGGGAACGCCTGCCTCATCGAGGATTTCGGCGAACACCTGGCCGTTGAACGGTGACTGCTCGGAGGGCTTGAGCACCATGGTGCATCCGGTCGCCAGCGCCGGGAAGACCTTCACCGCGATCTGATTCAGCGGCCAGTTCCACGGCGTGATCATGCCGCAGACGCCGATGGGCTCCTTGATGATCAGGGTCTCGCCGCGCTGCTCGGTGAACTCGTAGCTCTCCAGGACCTCGATGGCCTGCGCGAGATGCCCTGCCGCCAAATCCAACTGGAACCCGTTGGCCAGTGCGGTGGGCGCGCCCATCTCCTCGGTGAGCGCGGCGCCCAGGTCGTCGCGCCGCTTCTGGAAGGCATCCTG
The DNA here is from genome assembly GCF_019038435.1 of Nocardia alni. Lineage (GTDB taxonomy): Bacteria > Actinomycetota > Actinomycetes > Mycobacteriales > Mycobacteriaceae > Nocardia > Nocardia alni. The sequence goes on along the minus strand of NZ_JAGPOX010000039.1, from coordinate 9,350 downwards.
GATGCGGCGCAGGATGTCCAGGCGCTCGGTGACGCTGGTCGCCGACCAACCGGGAAACGCCTGTCGCGCAGCGGCTACGGCGCGGTCGACGTCGGCGGCCGTGCCCGCGGCCACGGTGCCGCAGACCTGTTCGGTCGCCGGGTTGATGACCTCGAAGGTGGACCGGCCGGCCGGATCGACCCACTCACAGCCGATGTAGAACTTCAGGTATTCACGCATGATCTCTACTGCTGCCCTTCCGCGTACCAGGTACGGAATTCGTCGTAGCTCGGCATCTCTTCCGAGTTGGCCTTCGGGTCGACCGCGACGTGGATGACTCCGGGCTTGCCGCTGGCGTAGGCACGCTTGATGGCGGGGGCGATATCCTCGTCGCGCTCGACGTATTCGCCATAGCATCCGAAGCCCTCGGCCACCTTGTCCAGCCGCACGTCCTTGCTCCAGTGCGCGGCGGTCTCCAGCGAACCCTGCCCGAACGTGCGCTTGTAGACCCCGACCTCGAGGCCCCAGGCGTAGTCCACGCCGACCACGCAGACCAGCGGAAGATTGTGGCGCGCGGCGGTTTCCAGCTCCGCGATCTGGAACTGGAACGACGAGTCGCCGGTGATCAGCATGACCGGCCGCTTACCGCCGTCGGCCACCGACGCGCCCACCGCGTACGGCAGGCCGGTGCCCAGATGCCCGAAGTTCTGGTTCCAGATCACATCGTGGGGTTTGGCCTGCGAATAGGTCCAGCCGAAGATCGTGGTCGCGCCGCCGTCGCGGACCATGATGCCCTCGGGCGGAAATGCCTTGGTGGCCTCCACGATCAGACGGGCCGGATGCACCGGGGTCTGGCCCGACGGCGCGGTCTCGGCCAGCTCCGCGAGCCGGGCGGCGTCCTGGTCGATCCAGCCCTGCAGCTGCGGGGTGGGCTTGCGCGGGGTGTCCTTCAGCGCCTCGACCAGCTGTGGCACGATCGCGCGCAGGTCGCCGACCAGCGGAACGTCGATCGGGCGGTTGACCCCGATGGCAGACGGATCCTGTTCCACCAGAATCCATTTGCGGTTCTCCTCGTTGGCCACCCAGTGCCGCCAGCGGCCGAAGTGCACGGGTTCACCGAGTTCGGTGCCGATGGCCAGGCACAGATCGGACTGCACCACGGCCTCGAGCCCGGCCTTCGAGAAGCCGTACGGGAAGGTGCGATCCTCGAGGCCCTCGATGTACGAGGTGCCGCCGGAGGTCTGCAGGACCGGCGCCGCGATGAGATCCGCGAGCTGTCTGACGGACTCTCCCGCACGAGAGGTGTGAACCCCGTGGCCCACCAGCAGAATCGGCTGCTTCGCGGCGCGGATGTACTGCACCGCCTCCGCGATCTTGTCCGGTCCGGCGGTCTGGCCGACGAGGCGATAGCGGTGGGGCGGCAACACCGGCGGGAGGTCGAGCTCCTGCAGGATCACGTTCTGGGGGTACTCGATGTACACCGGGCCGGGAGTCCCGGACAGCGCCTTGCGCAGACCCTCGCGGATGATCTCGTCGGTCTGGTCCGCGTATTCGATGCTGGCGCTGTACTTCACGGCGTTCTCGATCAGTCCGGCCTGCTGCACGAACTGGATTCGGCCGCGACGCACCCGCTGCTCGGTGATCCGGTCGCGCTGTCCGCCCAAGAAGATGATCGGCGAATTCTCCACCTTGGCGCACATGATGGATCCGGCGAGGTTGGCGACGCCCGGTCCCAGGGTGCCGATGGCCACCGCCGCCTTGCCGGTCATCCGCGACACACCCTCGGCCATGAAGCCGGCCGCCTCCTCATGGTGCGGCGAAACGACATTCCAGCCGCGCTCCTGCGCGCGCAGGAAAAGGTGCACGAAGTTCGGGTCCGGAATGCCGAAGATGGTGTTGATACCCTCTGCTTCGAACAGTTCCAGGATGCGTTCGTAGACCTTGATCGCCATGCTCACTTTCCTTTCGAAGGTTGTGCTGCCCCGGTGGGCATTTCGCGGCTCGCCATCGCGAAGCTCCGGCCGATGTGATCGGCATGAGCCGACAGCGGCGGCAGAATCCAGGAGTTGTCGGTGTCGCGGATCTCGTCGATGCGGTCGGCGACCTCATCCACGGTCCAGGCGGGTTGATACACGCCGGGCGTTTCGCCGATGTAGGCACGGGCCACCCGCCCCGCGATGGCCACCAGCAATTCGCCGGTGGGAGTGCAGGATTCGTGGGCCAGGTAGCCGACCGCGGGGGCCACCAGCTCGGGCCGCATATCGGGATAGGCGGAGGTGTCGATGCCCGCGGCCATGCGGGTCAGCGCCGAGGGGATGATCACGTTGGATCGAACGCCCACCTCGGCGCCCTCCAGCGCGACGACATTCGACAACCCGATCAGCCCGGCCTTGGACACCGCGTAATTGGCGACGCTCTTGTTGCCGTAGATGCCGCCGATCGAGGAGGTCAGCACCACCCGGCCGTATCCGGCCGCGGCCATCACCGGGAAACCGGCCCGCACCACGTGGAATGCGCCCCGCAGGTGCACATCCAGGACCGCCTCGAAATCCTCGTAGCTCAGCTCGGTGAGCGAGCCGTAGCGGACGTTGCCCGCGTTGTGGATCACGATGTCCAGGCGCCCGTAATGATCCAGCGCCGATTCGACGATCGCTTGCCCGCCCGCCGCGGTGGCCACCGAATCAGTGCTGGCCACCGCCTCGCCGCCGTCGTCCTTGATGGCTTGAACCACCTCGGCGGCCACGTCGGCCTCGAAGACGTCCCCGCGCATGGTGCCGCCGACGTCGTTGACGACGACCTTCGCGCCCAGGGAGGCCAGTAATTCGGCGTAGGCGCGGCCCAAACCGCGTCCGGCGCCGGTGATCACGGCGACACGATCGTCGAATCGCAGCTGTGTCATGGACGTTCCTTTACTGCTTCAGCTCGAGCCCGGCCAGATCACCGGCGTCACGCCAGGCCTGCAACAGCTCCTCGAGCACATAGAAACCACCCCAGTACGGATCACCGAGGAACGAGCGGCCGTTCGGCTCACCCTCGGCGTTGTAGTAACCGGGAGTACAGGTCTCGACGAATTCGGAGTTGTCGATCGAATTCGCCCGGATCGTCGCCACCCACTCGTCCTCGGCTTCCTGGCTGGGCTCCACGACCGTGGCGCCGCGCGCTTTCGCCTGCGCGACGATGTAGGCGATGTGATCGGCCTGCTGCTCGAACATGAGCGTGGTCGACGCGGTCACGCCGCCCTGGACGAACCCGGTGGCGAAATGGTTCGGGAACCCGCGCGACATGATGCCGTGCAGGGTGCGGAAACCCTTGCCCCAGTGCTCGTACAGCGACTCGCCACCGCGGCCGGCGAAGGGCTTGATGTCGAACTGGCGCTCGAGCGCGGTGGTGATCTCGAAACCGCTCGCGAACACGATGCAGTCGACCTCGTACTCGACCCCGTTCGCGACGACGCCCTTCTCGGTGATGCGTTCCACGCCTTTGGAGTCGGCGACATCGACCAGGGTGACGTTCGGGCGGTTGAACGTCGGCAGATAGGCGTCGCTGAACACCGGCCGCTTGCACATGTTGCGGTAGTACGGCTTCAGTACCTCCGCCGTCGCCGGGTCCTCGACGATCTCGGCGACCCGGTTGCGCAGCCGTTCCATCGCGCGATAGTCCTCGACCTCCTTGAGCTCGAGGAACTTCAGCGGATCGGCCAGCGCGGCCCAGCCGTTGGAGGCGTCGAGCTTGGCAGCCAGATTGCGGGCGACCTCGGTCCAGCCGTCGCAGATGAGGTCCGGCTCACCGGGGGAGTAGAACGCGAAGGCCGCGTTGTGGAAGTTGCGCTGCCGCGCGTTGCGCCACCCCGGTTCCAGGGTCTTCGCCCATTCGGGGTCGGTCGGCTGGTCGGCGCGCTCGAAGATGTAGGACGGCGTGCGCTGGAAGACGGTCAGATGCTTTGCGCCGCGGGCCAGGTGGGGGATGACCTGGACGCCGCTGGCGCCGGTGCCGACGACCGCGATGCGCTTGTCGCCGATCTTGTCGAGCCCGCCGTGCACACCACCGCCGGTGTAGTCGTAATCCCAGCGCGCGGTGTGGAACATGCGTCCCTTGAAGTCCGAAATACCGGGTATGCCTGGCAGTTTCGGCCGGTTGTACGGACCCTGGCACATGATCACGAAGCGGGCGCGGATGTCGTCGCCGCGGTTGGTGAGGATACGCCAGCGCTCGAGCTGCTCGTCCCACTCCAGCGAGTGGATCAGGGTGTGGAAGATCGCCTTGTCGTAGAAGCCGAACTGTTTGGCGATCCGCTGGGCGTGCTCGTAGCACTCGTCGCCGTGAGTGAATTTCTCCTTCGGCAGATAGCCGGTCTCCTCGAGCAGCGGCAGATAGCAGTAGGCGTCGGAGTCGACCTGGATGCCCGGGTAGCGATTCCAATACCAGACGCCGCCGAAGTCGCCGCCCAGCTCGATGATCTGGAAGTCCTCCACGCCCGCGTGCTGAAGCCGATGGGCGGTGATCAGCCCGGCGAATCCGCCACCGAGGATCACCACCTCGAGGTCGCCGATGATCGGTTCGCGGGGCACGACCGGCTGGTGCGGGTCGGACTCGTAATAGTCCGCGAATTGTCCGTCGACCGAGATATATTGGCTGCCGGCCTCGGGTCGCAGCCGTCTATCGCGCTCGGCGAGATATTTCTCCCGGAGGGCGGAGACGTCGACCTCGGGGGTTTCGGAGGGGGTGCACTGCGGCATTCGAATTCCTAATGTGATGCGGGTCTTCAGTCGGTGAGGTCGCCGGGTTCACCGACGCCCATGTACCGGGCGAGATTGTGGTGCAGGTTGACGATCGTGCGTTCGCGATACGGATTGGGTTTCGGTCCGGAGAAGCCGGCCGATTTCATGCCCTGCTGAACGGCGGCCATATTGTCGAAATCCTGGGGCAGCACGGTGCGCCAGCCCGGATCGCCGACCGGGGTGTATTCCCATTTCGTCTCCGGCTCTTCACCTTCCGGGAAGAGTTCGAAGACGGCGGCCTCGAAGATGCATTTGTCCGGATCGTAGCCGTGCGGCCGGAAGCGGTAGACCAGGGCGTTGTTCGGGGCATGGCCGATCTGGAAGTTGGGGAAGATCTGCCAGGAGGTGCCGCTCTTGGCGACGATCTCCGGGGGCACGGTCGGCCACTTCACGCCGCGCTTGGCGTCCTCGGCCCGGGAGGTGTCCAGCCAGTACCGCAGCACCTCACCGGCGGGCGTGCCGTCGGGCAGTTCGTCGGCCAGCCGGTTGGCCACGTCGACCATCGTCTGGGTGGTGTTGGTATTGGCGTTCTCCCAGGTGAAGTTCTGCAACTGGGCGGTCGATACGCGAGCGTCGGGGCCGCTGCCGATGCGCAGCTTGCCCTGGTTCTCGTCCATACCCTTGGGCGCGTCGTAGCCGATATTGCTGTGTAGGCCCTGCGAGCGTGCCCACCCGAGGAAATTCCCGAAATTCATGAATTCCGGATGGGTGTAGGGCACGTGGTAGGTCTCCATGAAGGCCTCGAACGCGACCTTCCAGTTGCAGTCGAACGTCAGCCAGCGCCGCCACCGGTACCGCATGTTCTCCAGTTCGAACGGATCGAGCAGACCCGCGGCCGGTTCCAGATAATCATGCAGCGGTTCGGCGTCCGGGTCCAGATTGATCCAGATCCAGCCGCCCCAGGTGTCGATTTTGACCTGGTTGAGCCCGTCGTTGCGTTCGGTCAGCCCGCACGGCCAATCCTCCCGCTCGGCGGCGAACGTATTGCGTCCCTCGAGGTCGTATCGCCAGCCGTGGAAGCCGCAGACGAATTGTTTGCGGCTGCCGCGGGCGTCGTGCTCACCCGGTGGCGTGTCGATCAGACGGCGACCGCGATGCGCGCACACATTGTGGTATGCGCGAATCGTGTCCGCCGCCGTGCGTATGACGATGATCGAGTCGTCCAGGATCTCGTAGGTGAGGAAATCGCCGACGTTGGGGATCTCCTCGATCCGGTCGACCTGCTGCCACACCTTGCGCCACAACTTGTCGCGTTCGGCGCGGGCGTATTCGGGGGAGATATATGCCTCCACCGGGATGAGCATCGGTGTCGACAGCGGCTCGGCGGGAGCGGAATTGGGGTGCTCGGCGATATCGGTCATCGTGATCTCCTGCTGCAATTCTCCTGGGTGATATTTCGGATCAACGCGTGATGGCGGCGCGGAACTCTTCGTCCTCGAGGAACAGCGAGGTGTTGTCCGCGTCCAGGTGCGTCCACTTGAGGTTGAGGCCGCCGTCCACGAGCAGTGTCTGCCCGGTGACGTAACTGGACAGATCCGAGAGCAGGAACAGGATCGGTCCCGCCTGCTCGTGCGGCTGTGCGCGGCGGCCCATCGCGATGGCCCGGCGGTCGCGCTCCGGGTCGGGCGCGACATACATTCGCGACGACGGGGTTTCGGTGACCCCGGGGGCGACGGCGTTGACCCGGATGCCTTCCTGCGCCAGCTCCACGGCCATGGTGCGGGTGGCCGCCACCAGCGCCGCCTTCGCGGTGCCGTAGCCGATATGGAAAGGGGCCGTGTTCATTCCGCTGATCGAGGAGAGCGACACGATCGAGCCCGGGTGTTCGTGCGACTTCAGTTCGGCCGCGACGGCCCGGCTGAAGAAGAACATCGTCTCGAGATTCCAGGCGAACAATGCGCGCCAATCCTCCCGGGTGACCCGGGTGGAGGGCATCCACGTCGCGGGCGCCGCGCCGCCGGCCACGTTGACCAGCCCGTGCAGCTGACCGTCCGTCTGGCGCACCCGCTCGAGCACGGTCTCGATGCCCTCGTCGGTGGCCGCGTCGGCGGCCACGGAGATCACCGGAAGACCCTCTGCGGCAAGGGGTTCCACGTGCTTGTTCAGATTCTCCGCGGACCGGCTCACCGCGATCACGGTGGCGCCGGCCTCGGCGACCAGCCGGGTCACCGCGGTGCCGATACCGCCGCCGCCCGCACCGGAAACAATGACGATGCGTCCGTCCAGTCCGAAAAAGTCTGTCATCGCTCCACTCATTCTGTGAATCGCAGCGCCATCACGCTGCCTTCTGCGTCGGCCGAGAGATAGACGGTGCCGTCCGGCCCGGCGGTGATACCCGCGAAGGGTCCCATCGGCCCGGAGAACGGCGGGGTCCCGCGCAGCGGTTTGGCGACCACCCCGGGCGGCACGCCCACCGGAAGGTCGGCGGCGATCGTCTGCCGTGTGCCGGTCTCCAGGTTCACGCCGATCAGTGCCTTGAGCCCGACGTCGACGATCAGTAATTGATTGCCGCGCACCAGGATTCCGTGCGGGGTATCGAGGCCGTCGACCACCGTGTCGACGGTCGAGCCGTTGATCGAGACGATCCGCCCGGCCCCGGATTCGGACACCAGCACGTTCCCATCCGGGCCGAACGCGACGCCGAGCGGGCCGTTGAGCCCCGAGGCCAGCACGTCGGTCTGGCCGGGCCGGATCGACAGGACCCGGCCGCCACCGAATTCCGCGGTGACGATGGTGCGATTCGGGCCCGAGATCACCCCGTACAGCTGATCGAATCCCTCTGCCACGACCTCGGTTTCGGCGTCGGCGCCCGGCCGGTGGTAGGAGACCTCGCCGTTGGAGGTGGTGCACAGGAACTCTCCCGGGCCGACCGCGGTGACGCCGCGTACGTAGCCGGGGGTGCCGGGGCTGAAAAGCGAAGCGACGACCTGCAATCGGCCCTCGCGCAGGACGTGGAAGTAGGTGCCGTCGGCGACATACAGACTGCCGTCCGGCCCGACCGTCAGGTCCAGCGGCCACATCAGCCCGCCCTCCAGGACCTCCCGTGTCTGCCCGCCGCCGAGGATTTCGGTGATCTCGCCGGTGAAGCTGGAGACGAACAGCCGGTCGCCGACGAAGGTGCAGTTGTCCAGGCCGGGCGCCAATTGCGCCAGTACCTGCTGCTCGCCCGTGCGCGGATCGATGCGCAGCACCTGACCGCTGGCCACCTGGGTGGAGACGATGAAGCCCTCGGAGTCGAACTTGACCGAGTCGGGTACACCGAGATCGCCCGCGACCCGTTCCGGCTCACCGCCATCGGGGTCGATGCGCCAAATGTCGTTGCTGCCCATGACCGGGTAGTAGAGCAAGCCGTCCGGGCCGACCTCCATGGCATTGGGCATCGCCATGTTGTCCTGGAGTATCCGCGGCGCGCCGCCGTCGAGGGGTACCTCCATGAGGCGCCCGCCGACCCGGCATTCGTTGACGAACAATCGGCCACGGTGCACGGTGATGCCGTTCGCGCCGGGCAGATCGTCGCGGATCACCCGGGTGCGGCCATCGGCGCCGCGAATACTGACGCGAGCGTCCATGTACTCGGTGGCGATGAGGTTGCCGTCGGGATCGAAGGCGATGTCGTCAGGGGCGATGATGTCGCCGCCCTTGCCGCTGATCGTCTCCAGATCACCGGTGATGACATCCAGTGCGCTGATCGTGCTGCCCGCCACCTGGGCCACATAGATGCGGCCGTCGGATCCGGTGCGCAAACCGTTGGCGCCGAACAGGCGACTGGGTGGTGTTAGTCGTTCGAGGTGCCACCCTTGCGCGAGGGTGACAGGTGTGGTGCTGGCGTAGCGCGCCCCCTTGGACAAGGCGGGGCCTCCCATGAGTGTGAGAACGGCGATGTTCGCGATGTGAGCCTCGCTGCCGGCCTGTCGGCCGTGACGTAGGCCACTTCTATCGTGGAGCCACGCTACGTCAATCCTCATAAGGATAGCAATACTTGAGTGGTAGTGATTTCCTGGTTAAACTCCGCTGCTCCGGGGAACGGGATCAGCCTGATGAGGAGTGCCGCTCTATGAACAGTCGTGTCCGCCACGAAGATCGGCCGCCGGCCGGTTCGCGGTGACCGGCGGTCACTGGGGCGGCGTCGCCCTCGCGGCCGTGCTGCTGTTCGCCGCCACCAATATCGACGACGCGGTCGTGCTGGCAGCACTCAACATCGCCGCCCGCAGCATCGGCGCCCCGACCCATCGGCAGATCTGGGCGGGCCAGTACCTCGGCATGGCGCTGGTGGTGTTCGTATCCTGGCTGGCCGCCTTCGGATTGGGTTCGATACCCTCGGATTGGCTGGGCCTGCTGGGATTCGTGCCCCTGGCGCTGGGAATCATCCTGCTACTCAAAGCGATCCGCCACCGTGGCAGACCGCAACCACCGGTGACGGTCGCCGGCCTGCTCTCGGTAGCCGGCGCCACCCTGTCGGGTGGCGGCGACAACATCGCCGCCTACACCACGGCGTTCCGCGTCATGAGCTCGCCCGCCCTGATCCTGACCCTGGTGGTCTTCGCGTGCTGCACCGCGCTATGGTGCGCGGGCGGATACGCCCTGCTGTCCCAC
>NZ_JAGPOX010000398.1 GCF_019038435.1 Nocardia alni | reverse complement strand
TGCCGCGTGGCCGTGGCCTGCACCAGCGAGAGCAGCGAACTCAGCACCTGCAGAAGTTGCTGGAGCTGTTGCTGCTGCTGGCCCGTTCTGCCGTTCACGCCCGGCACTTCGCCGCGCGCGGCGGCCAGTAGGTTGCCCAGGCCGGAGATGCCGTCGGCGCCGGCCACGTCATGGGTTTCGATGGCGCGGTAGATGTCCGGGTGCTGGAGCATGAATCTGGCGGCATCCGCCACCGGACCCTGGCCCTGGCTCAGCTGGTAGAGGCGGTCGGGCGTCATCGGTGCGGTCGCAGGCGGGGCAGCGTTGCCGACCAGTTGCCGCGCACCCCCGGCCTCGGAGATCATGTAGTCGGCCAGGATGCGCGCGGCGCCCTGCGCGTCCAGCGGCTGCTTCGATG
>NZ_JAGPOX010000397.1 GCF_019038435.1 Nocardia alni | reverse complement strand
CCGCCACGCCGAACGCCTTCCTGTCCTCGGTGGCGGCCGACCTGCCGCGCGGTTCGCTGCCGCGTGCGTATGTGGGCGAACAGCCGTACTGGACCCTGCTCGGCCTCGATGGCGGCCAGGAACAGGCGCTGATCAGCGAGGACGGTGCGCTGGAGCCGGCCAAGGGCAGCTTCAGCATCGAGCCGTTCATCCGCCTCGACGGCAAGCTGCTGGACTGGTCGAAGGTGGCCACTACCCAGTCGCTGCAGGACCACTATCTTCCGATCGCCAACGTCGACTGGGTGCACGAGAAGGCCGGCCTGGCGGTGACCAGCTTCGTGCAGGGCACGCCGGAGCGCGCGCAGTTGATCGGCCGCTACCGGCTGAGCAATCCGGACAAGGTGGCGCACGAGTACACCC
>NZ_JAGPOX010000396.1 GCF_019038435.1 Nocardia alni | reverse complement strand
CGCCGAGCGACTCCATCACGTCGGCGCTGCCGCTCTTGCTCGACACGCCCCGGCCGCCGTGCTTGGCGGTCTTGGCGCCCGCGGCGGCGGCCACAAACATCGCGCAGGTGGAGATGTTGAAGGTGTTGGCGCCGTCGCCGCCGGTGCCCACGATGTCCACCAGGTGGGCGGTGTCGGCCACGGCCACCTTGCGGGAGAACTCGCGCATCACCTGGGCGGCGGCGGTGATCTCGCCGATGGTTTCCTTCTTCACGCGCAGGCCGGTGACGATGGCGGCGGTCATCACGGGCGACAGCTCGCCGCGCATGATCATGCGCATGAGGTGCAGCATCTCGTCGTGGAAGATCTCGCGGTGCTCGATGGTGCGCTGCAGCGCCTCCTGGGGGGTGATGGACATGCGG
>NZ_JAGPOX010000395.1 GCF_019038435.1 Nocardia alni | reverse complement strand
CCCTGCGCCTGCGCCGCGGCGGTGACGGCCGCCATGTCGTGCATCGCGCCCGTGCGGTAGTTGACGTGCGTGAGCATCAGCACCGCCACGTCGGCGGTGAGCGCGTCCGCGATCTCTTCGGGCTCCACCAGCACCAGCTCCAGGCCGCGCTCGCGGCACAGGCCCTCGGCGATGTAGAGATCGGTGGGGAAGTTGCTGCGCTCGCTGACGATGCGGCGGCGCCCGGGCGCATCCTCGCGCGCGATGTTCAGCGCCGCGCTCAGCACCTTGTAGAGGTTGATGGAGGTGCTGTCGGTGCAGACCACCTCGCCCCGGCCCGCACCGATCAGCGGCGCGAGCTGGTCGCCCAGGCGCTGCGGCAGATCGAACCAGCCCGCGCTGTTCCACGAGCGGATCAGGTC
>NZ_JAGPOX010000394.1 GCF_019038435.1 Nocardia alni | reverse complement strand
AACTCGGCCTTGTTGCTCTCGGTGGCCGGAACGGCCTTGCCCTGCGGCACGAGGAAGTTACGGCCGTAGCCCGGCTTCACGTCGACCAGGTCGCCCAGGTTGCCGAGGTTGGTGACTTTCTGCAGGAGGATCAGCTGCATGGTATTGCTCCAGATGAGTTATTCGTTAGCGAGGCGATGCCCCGCAACAAAGGCTGTCCGAATAGCTGGCACAGCGGGGGCGGCACCGGGCCGCCCCGCCGGGCATCAGACGTCGTGGTTGTCGGTGTACGGGATCAGGGCCAGGAAGCGAGCGCGCTTGACGGCGGTCGCCAGCTGGCGCTGGTACTTCGACTTGGTACCGGTGACGCGGCTCGGCACGATCTTGCCGTTCTCGGTCAGGTACTGGCGCAGGGTGTTGAGA
>NZ_JAGPOX010000393.1 GCF_019038435.1 Nocardia alni | reverse complement strand
CTCTTCCTGCGAGCCGTCGCACCAGTGGATCCTGGCGGGCTTGCAGAGGGCGGCCATGTCGGCCACCCAGGCGAGCAGGCGGGCGTTCTTGACGTATGCGGGGGCCTGGAGGTCGAGGCCTTGCATGGTGGGTGCGTTCATCGCGGGCTTCCTGAAGTTGAAAAACGGTTTTTCAAAGGAAGCGGCCGGGATGCGGCAGTGCCGCGCTGGCTCCTGAGCGCTGTCTTTGAAAAAACGTCTTGCGGCTCAGTCGGCGGGCGGGTGAACGGCACAGGGCAGGCGGTTCGCCAGGGGCGTTTGCGTCATCCGCAGGTCGGCTGGGATGACGATTTTATGAACCCACCCCTTTCCTGTCTGTCAGACAGGGGGGAAATCCATGCAAAAGATGCATGGGGTTATGCG
>NZ_JAGPOX010000392.1 GCF_019038435.1 Nocardia alni | reverse complement strand
CTACAAGCGCTCCGGTGGTGACTGGGGCAAGTCGTTCAGCTGCTACTACTCGGGCAATTTCGAGACCGGCTTCCGTCATGGCTACGTGCAGAAGATCTACGACTCGATCCGCCGCGGGCAGCAGGTCGCCAGTAATGGTGTCGCACCGATCGACGTGGTCAGTCGGGGGGAGCGCCGCGCGGTGAAGGTCGAGCATCACCCGCAGCTGGCTTCGCCGGCGCAGGCGCGCATCGTTGCTCAATCCAATGGCCCCGTGTACGTGCCGTCGGAAGATCCCGCACGCGCCTATGTCGTGTACCCGTCCACCGGGGCGATGGCGCGGGGCAGCCTCCTGAACATCGCCGACCAGGCACTGTCCAAGGTGGTACTGGGTTCGGTGGATCGGATGATGCAGCTGCAGGCG
>NZ_JAGPOX010000391.1 GCF_019038435.1 Nocardia alni | reverse complement strand
GGCAAGGGCCACCTCGTGAAAGAGGTGGACGCGCTCGGCGGCGCCATGGCGTTGGCCACGGACGAGGGCGGCATCCAGTTCCGCATCCTCAACAGCTCCAAGGGCCCGGCCGTGCGGGCCACCCGCGCTCAGGCCGACCGCATCCTCTACAAGGCCGCGATCCGCCGGATGCTGGAGAACCAGCCCAACCTGTGGCTGTTCCAGCAGGCCGTGGACGACCTGATGGTGGAAGGCGACCGCGTGGTGGGCGCCATCACGCAGGTGGGCATCGCCTTCCGCTCGCGCACGGTGGTGCTGACGGCCGGCACCTTCCTGGACGGCAAGATCCACGTCGGCCTGAACAACTATTCTGCGGGCCGCGCGGGCGATCCGCCGGCGGTGAGCCTGTCGGCGCGCCTCAAGGA
>NZ_JAGPOX010000390.1 GCF_019038435.1 Nocardia alni | reverse complement strand
TTATCATTATTAGCGAAAAATTGATAAGGTGTTATGACATTTGAAGGTAAGAATCCATCTTCTTCAATTACAATTGTTTGTACATTCATCTTTGCGTTCTCAAATGTTTTATAAAGTCGTTGTGTTCTTATATCAAAAGATTCAAATAGATTAATCATGTAGCACCTCTTCAATTAAGTGAAACCACTTTTGTTTAATATTGTCAGTCTTGTATTGTTCAGCAAGTTCATAAGATTTCTCATGAAATGATGAAGTATCATTTTTGAAAAATTGAATAACCGCTTCGGCTAAATTGTCGACGATTTCTTGTTCTGATTGGTGACTTTTATCGATAGGAATTAAATATCCATTTTCATTATGACCAATAAATGTTGTGTTTCCATAATCGACATCAAATCCTATCA
>NZ_JAGPOX010000389.1 GCF_019038435.1 Nocardia alni | reverse complement strand
AGACCGCGTGCTCGAACTGCCACATCGGCAGGTCGATCTCCGACGCCAATACCTGGGGACCGAGGTGTGTGCGGTCGCTGATCGTCATGGCGGACTCCCCTTCTGAGTTCATGGGTGTGAGCGTGTGACTCACCGGCATCATCTCAGGACCATACGACAAGTCGACGCACCGTGAACAGGTTGCGACACAACATGTTTCCGCTGATCAGAGTGCACTGTTCTGTTAAAGTATCCATATGGATACTGACTCTGGAGCCGGTCCGGAGACCCCGGAATCCGCCGACGCGGACGGCGGCGAGGACCCGGATTCGGGAACGGCGGCCGATTCGGACGAGGGCGGGCCCGCGCGGCATTACTCCACCGGCAAACTCACCCGTGCCCAAGCGCGGATCGTCGATTCGTGGCG
>NZ_JAGPOX010000038.1 GCF_019038435.1 Nocardia alni | reverse complement strand
GGCCTGGGGTGTCTGTCGGTGCTTCCCGGCTTGCCGCGTGCGCAGTCGCGAGCGCACGCGCAGGAACAGCACCAGCAGGAACAGCACCGCCGCGACGATGGCGCCGATCAACGAGGCTCCGCGAAAGCCGGGCGCGTCGACGTCCAGAACCCGCTCCCCGGCATGGGCCGCGTTGCTCGATCCCCACACGATCGTGAGCGTCATCAGATTGGGCAGCGCCGTGGCTACGGCCAGAACCGCCGCGCCCCCGGCGAGGAATCGCCCGCCTCGCCGCCGCCACGTGGTGACGACGCCCAGCAGTAGAAACAAAGGGACGACGGTGCACAGGAAGCCGAGGCCCAGACCGGACCAGATGCCCTTGGCGAAGCTGCCGTGGCCCGACATGGCGGCGACGCGCTGGGCCCACCAGCGCGGAATGAACGAAGCGAGAATGAAATAAGCGACGATCAGTGCCGCGACGACCGCGACCACCGCGATGATCCGATTACGCCATTTGGTCATGCCTGAAGATTGCTCAACAGTCCCATGAGTCATGTGACCAGCGTAATTGGAAGTTGCCACAGGCCGGGCGCAGTACACGCCCGGCCTGTGGAGTGAAATCTGGTGCGCTCAGCCCCGCTTATGCTCCGAGGAGGGTGGCGATCTCCGGATTCTTGATCTGCATGACGTCGAGGATGCCGTGCGCCTTGAGGAACGGCTTGAGCTCCTTGATGCGGTCGGCGTGCTCGGCGTACTCGTCCGGGAACTTGCGCGGGTCCATGCTTTCCATGGCCTTCACATAGGTGACGAACGAGGCCAAGGCGTTGTGCTTGCCCAAGCCCTGGTTGATCGGAGCCACCTGCGGCGGCTGGCCGTGCATGCCTCGCATGGGCTGCGGCGCGGCGTGCCGCGGACCCTCCGGTGCGATCTGTTGCGGCGGGTACATCGGGGTGTGAACCTCCTGTCTCGTGTGCCCTTGCGCGCCGCGGCAGCCCGGCAGTCGAGACGCGCGCTCGCACAGGCGTTTCGACCACGAACGAGCCCACGCCGCGAGAGCGGATGGCGTCTGTCCGACGGTGTTGGTGATCCGGTGGTGCTGCCCAGTTATTCGCTGCTGGCCGGGGCTCGGCTGTGTCCGCGGTTCGGGCCGCGAACAGCGCTCGTAAGGGTAGCGCCCACACCACAGGCACCGGGGTTGAACCGCCAACTCTCTCGGACGGCCCCTCGGCGCGGCGAGTTGCGCGCGGTCGGCGTTCCCGCTGCGTGTGGGCCGCGGGAATCTCACTTGCCCGTCCCTGAAATGATGGGTGGATGCACGGCGCAAGTGATCCGACCACCACCACCCGCGAACACTTCCGTGCCCTCGCGGCAGAACACCGGGTAGTCCCGGTAACGCGGAAGGTGCTGGCGGACTCGGAGACTCCGCTCTCGGCCTACCGCAAGCTCGGCGCGGATCGGCCGGGCACGTTCCTACTCGAATCCGCCGAGAACGGGCGATCGTGGTCGCGATGGTCCTTCATCGGCGCGGGCAGCCCCAGCGCGCTGACGGTCGTGGACGGGCAGGCCGCCTGGCTGGGCGCGACCCCGGCCGACGCCCCCTCGGGCGGTGACCCGTTGGCCGCGTTGCGCGAGACCCTGGAGGTGCTGCGCACCGAGCGACTACCCGGCCTCCCCCCGCTGACCGGCGGCCTGGTCGGCTACCTCGGCTACGACATCGTTCGCCGGATGGAGCGGCTGCCCGAACTGGCCGTCGACGATCTGCAGGTGCCGGAGATGGTGATGCTGCTGGCCACCGACCTGGCCGCCGTCGACCACCACGAGGGCGCGATCACGCTGATCGCCAACGCCGTCAACTGGAACGGCAACGACGAACACGTCGACGAGGCCTACGACGACGCGGTCGCCCGGCTCGACCGGATGACAGCCGCCCTGGCCGCGCCCGCCGACTCCACCGTCTCGGTCTTCGACCGGCCCGAACCCGATTACCGCCGCCAGCGCAGCAGTGAGCAGCACGGCGCGGGTGTGCAGCGGCTGATCAAGGAGATCGAGGCCGGTGAGGCGTTCCAGGTGGTGCTGTCGCAGCGGTTCGAAATGGACTACGACGGCAGCCCGATGAATCTGTACCGGATGCTGCGCGCGTCCAATCCGAGCCCGTACATGTATCTGATGCACATTCCGGACGGCGAGGGCGGCACCGCGTTCTCGATCGTCGGGTCCAGTCCGGAAGCGCTGGTGACCGTCAAGGACGGCGTCGCCACCACGCATCCGATCGCCGGGACCAGGTGGCGCGGGGCCACCCCGGAGGAGGACGTGCTGCTGGAGAAGGATCTGCTGGCCGACGAGAAGGAGAATGCCGAGCACCTCATGCTCGTCGATCTGGGCCGCAACGATCTGGGCCGGGTCTGCACCCCGGGCACGGTGAAGGTCACCGACTATCGGCAGGTCGAGCGGTACAGCCACGTGATGCACCTGGTGTCGACGGTATCCGCGCAGCTCGCACCCGGCCGCATCGCCCTGGACGCGGTGCGGGCGTGCTTCCCGGCGGGCACCCTGTCCGGCGCGCCGAAGGTTCGCGCGATGGAGTTGATCGAGGAGCTCGAGCCGACCCGTCGGGGGGTGTACGCCGGTGTACTCGGCTACCTCGACTTCGCCGGTGATGCCGACACCGCCATCACCATCCGCACCGCGCTGCTCAAGGACGGCATCGCCTACGTGCAGGCCGGCGGCGGGATCGTCGCGGACTCCGAACCCGAATACGAGGACAACGAGTCCCGAAGCAAGGCGATGGCGGTGCTCAAGGCGGTCGCCGCCGCCCGCACCGTGCGCACCTTCGCCCCCGACCCGGACAGCGCGGGCTGATATGGCGTCGGCGGAATCCGAATCCACCGGTACGCACACCGAGGCCGATCGGGCGCGATCCGATACGGCGGCGCCGGGCGCCGACTCGACCCGCGCGTCGGGCGAGGCCGACCGGGCGGCGGCCGATGCTCCGGCCAAGCGTCGCAATCCGCTCGGTCCAGTGATGCTGCTGGCCCTGGCGGCACTGGCGCTGTGGGCTTCGTCCCGGATGACGTGGGTGACGATCGTGTCCTCCGACGGTCTCACCGAACCGAGCACCCACCGCCTCGACGGCGGCGTGTGGTTCGGCGCGCTCACCCCGCTGGCGCTGGTCCTGCTGGCCGGTATCGCGGCCGTATTCGCCACCCGGGGCTGGCTGCGCCGTGTCCTCGGGGTGATGGTCGCGGTGCTGGCCGCCGTCGCCGCGGTGCCCGGATTCGCGCTGCTGACCAGGCACGGCCGGGTCGGCGACCGCGCGATGGTGCTGGCCGATCTGCCCGCCCGCGCCCATCTGGACCACGTGAGTACCGCGGCGTTCCCCGCGGCGCTCAGCGTCTTGGGCGCGGTGCTGGCCCTGGCCGCGGGGGTGCTGCTGGCCCGCATGCCGGAGGCCGCCGCGCGGATGTCCGGCAAATACGACAACCCCGTTTTCCGGCGCGCCGCCGCGGCCGAGCAGGTGGCCCGCCTGCGCGCGGAGCAGTCCGTGGCAACCGATCCGCAAAGTGTCGAGCAGGAGACGGAATCCGCTGCGGCGCAACCCGGTTCCGGTTCATCCGAGGCGTTGTCCGAGCGTGTGCTGTGGGATGCGCTCGACGCGGGCGCGGATCCCACCGACGACGAGGTCCGGCGTGATCGCTGAAACACATCACCCCAGGTGCGGTGCGGAACACCCCGCCGTCGGTGCGGCGAACACGGCCATTTACCCTTTAACAGCATCAGTGAGGAGACACGGCCTGTGGGGATTTCTCAGGCTCGAGTCCGTCTCCCCAGAAAGGATTCGAGCCAGATGACGGTACTCGACTCGATTCTCGACGGGGTCCGCGCGGATGTGGCCGCTCGTGAGGCCATCCTGGACTTCCAGGCCGTCAAGAAGGCCGCCGCGGCGACCTCTTCTCCGCGCAATGCCCTGGCCGTCCTGCATCAGGACGGCGTGGGAGTCATCGCCGAGGTGAAGCGGGCCAGCCCGTCCAAGGGGGCGCTGGCCGATATTCCGGACCCCGCCAGCCTGGCGAAGTCGTACGAGGACGGCGGCGCGCGGATCATCAGCGTCCTGACCGAACAGCGCCGTTTCCACGGCTCGCTGGACGACCTGGACTCGGTGCGCGCGGTGGTAGACCTGCCGATCCTGCGCAAGGACTTCGTGGTCGGGCCGTATCAGATCCACGAGGCGCGCGCGCACGGCGCGGACCTGATCCTGCTGATCGTGGCCGCCCTCGAGCAGGACGTGCTGTCTTCGCTGATCGACCGCACCGAATCGCTGGGCATGACGGCCCTGGTCGAGGTGCACACCGAGGAGGAGGCCGACCGCGCCCTCGAGGCCGGCGCCTCGGTCATCGGCGTGAACGCGCGCAACCTCAAGACCCTCGAGGTGGACCGCGACGTATTCGCGCGCATCGCACCCGGCCTGCCCACCGAGATCATCCGGATCGCCGAGTCCGGGGTCAGCGGCACCGCCGACCTGCTCGCCTACGCGGGCGCGGGCGCCGACGCGGTCCTGGTCGGCGAATCCCTGGTAACCAGCGGTGATCCGCGCTCCGCGGTCTCCGAGCTGGCGACCGCCGGCACCCACCCCTCCTGCCCGCGACCACTGCGCAGGGGAGCCGCTCGATGACCCAGACCACCGGGGCGAGCCCCGCCGTGCCCACCGGGGCGAGCCCCGCTGTTCTGCCGCAGGCCAGCGCGGGTGTGACCCAGCGCAGTCACGAGCCGGACGCGGGTGGTCATTTCGGCGTCTACGGCGGCCGCCACGTGCCCGAGGCGCTGATGGCGGTGATCGAGGAGGTCACCGCCGAATACGACAAGTGCCGGGTAGACCCGGGTTTCCTGGGTGAGCTGGACCGGCTGCAGCGTGATTACGCCGGTCGGCCGTCGCCGGTGTACGAGTGCGCGCGGATCGGCGAGCACGCCGGGGGTGCGCGCATCTTCCTCAAGCGGGAAGATCTGAACCACACCGGCTCGCACAAGATCAACAATGTGCTCGGCCAGGCGCTGCTGGCCAGGCGGATGGGCAAGACCCGGGTCATCGCCGAGACCGGCGCGGGCCAGCACGGCGTCGCCACCGCCACCGCGTGCGCGCTGTTCGGCCTCGAGTGCGTGATCTACATGGGCGCTGTCGACACCGCCCGCCAGGCGCTCAACGTCGCCCGGATGCGGCTGCTCGGCGCCGAGGTGGTGGCGGTGACCAGCGGGTCACAGACTCTCAAGGACGCCATCAACGAGGCGCTGCGCGACTGGGTCACCAACGCCGACCGCACCTACTACGCCTTCGGCACGGCCGCCGGTCCGCACCCGTTCCCGCTGCTCGTGCGCGATTTCCAGCGCGTGATCGGGATGGAGGCGCGGGCGCAGATGCTGGACCACGCCGGGCGGCTGCCCGACGCGGTCACCGCCTGCGTCGGCGGGGGATCCAACGCGATCGGCATCTTCCACGCCTTCATCGATGATCCGGGCGTGCGCCTGATCGGCTACGAGGCGGCGGGCGACGGCGTCGAGACCGGACGGCACGCGGCCACATTCACCGGCGGCACACCCGGCGCGTTCCAGGGCGCGTACTCGTACCTGCTGCAGGACGAGGACGGCCAGACCATCGAATCCCATTCGATCTCGGCGGGTCTGGACTATCCGGGCGTCGGTCCCGAGCACGCCTATCTGAAGGACATCGGCCGCGCCGAGTACGCGCCGATCACCGATACCGAGGCGATGGACGCGTTGCTGTTGCTGTCGCGCTGCGAGGGCATCATCCCGGCCATCGAATCCGCGCACGCGGTCGCGGGCGCGCTGAAGCTGGGCCGCGAACTGGGCGAGGGGGCGCTGATCCTGGTGAGCCTGTCCGGGCGCGGCGACAAGGATATGGATACCGCGGCCCGGTGGTTCGGCCTGTTCGACGATGGCGCCGGGAAACAGGAGACCGAGAAATGAGCCGCTTGGCCCAGACCTTCGCGGCCTGCCGCGCCGAGAACCGGGCCGCGCTGATCGGCTACCTCCCGGCCGGATACCCCGACCTGGCCGGATCCATCGCCGCATGCACCGCGATGGTCGAATCCGGTTGCGACATCATCGAAGTCGGTATCGCCTACTCCGATCCGGTGATGGATGGGCCCACCATCCAGGCCGCCGCCGAACAGGCCCTGCGCGGCGGTGTGCGGGTGCGCGACGTGTTCTCCGTGGTCGAGGCAATCACGAATGCCGGGGGCAAGGCCGTCGTGATGACCTATTGGAATCCGGTTCTGCAATACGGTGTCGACCGCTTCTCCCGCGATCTGTCGGCCGCCGGTGGCGCCGGTCTGATCACCCCCAATCTGATCCCCGAGGAGGCCGACTCCTGGTTCGCCGCCTCCGCGGCCCACGAACTCGACCGCATCTTCCTGGTCGCTCCCTCCTCGACGGAGGAGCGGCTGGTCAAGACCCTCGAGGCCAGTAGCGGTTTCATCTACGCCTCCTCGACGATGGGCGTCACCGGAGCCCGCGACGCGGTCTCCTCCATGGCTCCCGCCCTGTGCTCCCGCATCCGCGCCCACTCGGACATCCCGATCGGCGTCGGTCTCGGCGTGCGCAACGGCGTTCAGGCCGCCGAGATCGCCGCCTACGCCGACGGCGTCATCGTCGGCTCGGCCTTGGTCACCGCCACCGCCCAGGGGCTGGACGCGCTGCGTTCCCTGACCGCCGAACTGGCCGAGGGTGTGCGCGCGGCGACAGTCGCCTCGTAGCCCCTGCGGACGGTCGAGTAAGCGGCCGGACCTGCCGAATGTCACGTTAGGCGGGCCTCGCCGCGCACTATCGGATAGGCCGTGGCCGGACTCGGGAGGTGCGGCGCTCGAGCTGTCGGGGGGCTCCGTTACGGTGGGGCGCGTGACCGTACAAGTCCTGGCCGATAGTGTCGTTGCGAACCACGGTGCCGTGCTGGCGTACATCCCTAGCCCGCCCAGGGGGGTGTGGTACCTCGGGCCGCTGCCGCTGCGGGCGTATGCGGTGTGCATCATCATCGGCATCATCGTGGCGATCTGGCTCGGGGAGAGGCGCTGGGAGAGCCGTGGCGGAAAGCCGGGCGCGGTGCTGGACGTGGCGATGTTCGCGGTGCCGTTCGGACTGGTCGGCGGGCGGCTGTACCACGTGTGCACCGACTGGTACCGGTACTTCGATCCGGGCAAGGATCCGTGGGACGCGCTGAAGGTCTGGGACGGCGGCCTGGGCATCTGGGGTGCGGTATTGCTGGGCGGCGTCGGCGCGTGGATCGGGTGCCGGGTGTACCGAATCCCGTTGCCCGCCTTCGGCGACGCGATCGCACCGGGCATTCTGCTGGCGCAGGCGATCGGCCGCTTGGGCAACTACTTCAACCAGGAGCTCTACGGCCACGACACCACCAAGCCGTGGGGTCTGGAGATCTTCCTGCGCTTCGACCACAACGGTCAGCTGGACATGATGAACGGCGTGTCCACCGGTGTCGTGCAGCGGATCGTGCAGCCCACGTTCCTGTACGAGCTGGTGTGGAACCTGATCGGCGTCGCGGTGCTGCTCTGGCTGGACAGGCGCTACCGGATCGGCCACGGCCGGCTGTTCGCGCTGTATGTGGCGGTCTACACCTTCGGCCGGTTCTGGGTGGAGCTGCTGCGCGACGACGACGCCACCCACATCTTCGGTATCCGCATCAACTCGTTCACCTCGACGATCGTATTCGTCTGCGCCGTAGTGTATTTCCTGCTCGCGACCAAGGGGCGCGAGGTCGCCGCGGCCCTGGAGCCGGGCGGCAATCGGCCCTGGCCCTGGCAGGTGGGCGCGTTGCGCGAGTTCGGCGCGCGGCGCGTGGAACCGGAATCGGACCGGTCCGCCGAATCCACTGCGACGGAAAAGGATTCGGAAGCGGCCACCGACGGCAAGACATCGGCCGACAAGGAAGATACGGCGCCCAGCGAGCAGGAAACGGACTCCTCGGCGAAATCCGATGCGCCGGGCGGCGAATCGGAGGAAGCTGAATCCGCGAGCAGTGCCGAGACATCGGACAGCAACGCGGGCGGCCGATAACCGTTCGGCGGGGAGACAAGCGAGGTAAGACGGTGACCGATCCGTACCAGCCGCAGGGTTACGGACCGCAGTACGGCGCGCCGGGCACCGGTCCTGGAATGCAGAACCCGTACGGTCAACCGCAGGACGGCGTCCCCTACGGTGCGTCCGACCCGTACAACCCGCAGGTCTTCGCACCGCCGGGCGGCTATGGGCCCGGGGGATACGTGCCGCAGGGAATGGATCCGCAGGCCCCCTACGGCCGCACCCCCTACGGCGAGCCCTATTCGGACAAGTCGAAACTGGCGGCAGGCCTGCTGCAGATATTCCTCGGCGGCTTCGGGGCCGGACGCTTCTACCTCGGCGACAACAACATCGCCATCGCCCAACTGCTGGTCACCATCTTCACCTGCGGCCTGGGCCACATTTGGGGGTGGATCGACGCCATCATGATCTTCACGGGCAACGTGCGCGACCCGTATGGTCGCCCGTTGCGGGAGAACTGACAATTCGGTATTTCGCGTAACTCGAGCACAATGCTCTGGATGCGTCGTCGCATGTCGTACGCTGTTGCGGTTCTCTGTGTCGCGTCCCGGTACGACGCGCCCGCCCGCTGGAAGGTATCCCATTGCGCCGCAAGCTGTTCGCCGCCGTGTTCGCCATCGCCGCCGTCACCGGGCTCACAGCAGCCTGCGGCAGCAGCAGTGACCCGAACGTGCTGAAGGTCGGCACTGAGGGTACTTACGCGCCGTTCGACTATCAGGGTAGCAACGGCCAGCTCACCGGCTACGACGTCGAGGTCACCCAGGCCGTGGCGAAGAAGCTCGGCAAGAAGGCCGAATTCACCCAGACCCCCTGGGATTCGATCTTCGCCGGCCTCCAGTCCAAGCGCTACGACCTGGTCGCTGATCAGGTGACTATCAACGCGGACCGGCAGGCCAAATACTCGCTGTCCCAGCCCTACACCACCTCCGAGGGCGTCATCGTCGCCCGCTCCGACGACCACTCGATCAACGGTCCGACCGATCTGCGCGGCAAGACCTGCGCCCAGTCCTCCACCAGCAACTGGAGCAAGGTGGCCTCCGACGCGGGCTGCAAGGTCGAGGCCGTGGAGGGTATGGTGCAGGCCGTCCAACTGCTGAAGCAGGGCCGCGTGGACGCCACCATCAACGACACCCTCGCGGTCGGCGACTACACCAAGACCACGGGCGACACCGCGGTGAAGGTCGTCGCGAAGACCGGCGACACCAGCCGGCAGGGCTTCGCCGCGCGCAAGGACTCCTCCGCACTGATCGGCCAGATCAATACCGCGCTGGACCAACTCCGCGCCGACGGCACCCTGGCCGCCATCTCCAAGAAGTACTTCGGCGACGACGTCAGCAAGTAGGCCGGGCAACCATCCATGGACTCCTCTACCTGGGAGCTGATCCGGCACAACCTCGAGCCGATGCTAGTCGCGACGGTCAAGGAGACGTTGCCGCTGACGGCGATCAGCTTCTGCATCGGTCTGGTCATCGCCGTGTTCGTGGCGCTGGCGCGGATGTCGACGAAGTGGCCTCTCGCCGCGGTGGCCCGTTTCTACATCTCGATCATCCGCGGTACGCCGCTGCTGGTGCAGCTGTTCATCGTGTTCTACGCACTGCCCGAGCTGAATATCGTGATCAACCCGTTCCCCGCTGCGGTGATCGCGTTCAGCCTCAACGTCGGCGGCTATGCCGCGGAGGTGGTACGGGCGGCCATCCTGTCGGTCGCGTCCGGGCAGTGGGAGGCCGCCCAGGCGCTGGGGCTGACCTATCCGCAGACCCTGCGCTCGATCATCCTGCCGCAGGCCGCGCGGATCGCCGTTCCGCCGCTGTCCAATACGCTCATCTCCCTGGTGAAGGACACCTCGCTGGCGTCAACGATCTTGGTAACCGAACTGTTGCGAGTGGCGCAATTGGCGGCCGCGCCGACGTTCGATTTCTTTGCTCTCTATGGTGTCGCGGCGGTGTACTACTGGATAATTTGTTTGATACTCGGATTTGCGCAAACACGGCTCGAAACGCGGTTGGCTCGGCATGTCGCGAGGTGATCCGGATCATAAGCGGAGCCTATTGATTGCGAAGGGTATGCCCGGTAAGCGAACCCTTCGGGGCAGGACTAGGCTCGAGCCGTGATGCGACGGACAAAAATTGTGTGCACCCTCGGGCCGGCAACAGCCACCGAGGACCGGATCCGTGAACTTGTCGACAGCGGCATGGATGTGGCCCGGTTGAATTTCAGTCACGGCGAACACGCCGATCACGCTGCCAACTACGAGAAGGTTCGCAAGGCCGCCGACGCGCAGTCGCGGGCGGTCGCCATTCTGGCGGACCTGCAAGGGCCCAAGATCCGGCTCGGCCGTTTCATCGACGGCAAGGTGCTGTGGGCCAAGGGGGAGGAGGTGCGGATCACCGTCGACGACGTCGAGGGCACCCATGACCGTGTCTCCACCACTTACAAGGAGCTCGCCAAGGACGCCAAAGCGGGTGACCGACTGCTGGTCGACGACGGCAAGATCGGCCTGTCGGTGCTGAGGGTCGACGGAAACGACGTGGTGTGCACCGTGACCGAGGGCGGTCCGGTGTCGAACAACAAAGGTGTATCCCTGCCCGGCATGGACGTGTCGGTGCCGGCGCTGTCCGAAAAGGACATCGCGGACCTGGAATTCGCACTCGAGCTGGGTGTGGACTTCATCGCGCTGTCGTTCGTGCGCTCTCCGGCCGACGTCGAGCTGGTACACGACGTGATGGACCGCGTCAGCCGCCGGGTGCCGGTGATCGCCAAGCTGGAGAAGCCCGAGGCGATCGATAACCTCGAGGCGATCGTGCTGGCCTTCGACGCGGTCATGGTCGCCCGCGGCGACCTGGGCGTGGAGCTGCCGCTCGAGCAGGTGCCGCTGGCGCAGAAGCGCGCCATCCAGACCGCGCGGGAGAACGCCAAGCCGGTGATCGTGGCGACCCAGATGCTGGAGTCGATGATCACCAACTCCCGCCCGACCCGCGCCGAGGCCTCCGACGTGGCCAACGCCGTGCTCGACGGCGCCGACGCGGTGATGCTCTCGGGTGAGACCTCGGTCGGCGAGTACCCGATCGAGACGGTGCGCACCATGGCACGCATCGTGCACGCCGTGGAGTCCGAACCCTCGGCCCGCGTACCACCGTTGACACATGTGCCGCGCACCAAGCGCGGTGTGATCTCGTACGCCGCGCGCGATATCGGCGAGCGCCTGAACGCCAAGGCGCTGGTGGCCTTCACCCAGTCCGGCGACACCGTGCGCCGCCTGGCCCGCCTGCACACCCCGCTGCCGCTGCTGGCGTTCACCCCGCTGCCGGAGGTGCGCAGTCAACTCGCGTTGAGCTGGGGCGTGGAGACGTTCATCGTGCCGACCGTGCACACCACCGATGAGATGATCGGACAGGTCGACAAGGAACTGTTGTCGATGAACCGGTACACCAAGGGGGATCTGGTGGTTATCGTGGCGGGGTCCCCGCCCGGTACCGTGGGCTCCACCAACCTCATCCACGTGCACCGGATCGGCGAGGAGGACCACTAGAGGTGAATGTGTCGCTGGGCGAATCGGTGTCGACGACGGGATCCGGCGATCTGCCGGTGCTGCTGAAGCTGCTCGATCTGGAAGAGATCGGCGAGGATGTATTCCTCGGCCAGCACCCGGAGAAGGTGTGGAGCCGCACCTTCGGCGGGCAGCTGGTGGCGCAGGCCATGGTGGCCGCGGGCCGCACCGTCGGACCCGGTCGCCCGGTGCACGCGGTCAACGCGCATTTCGTGCGCGGGGGCGATGTGAAGAAGCCCATCGAATATCGGGTGGAACGGCATCGGGACGGGCGCGCGTTCGCCAACCGGACCGTCACGGCCTATCAGGACGAGTCCGAGCTGTTCGTGATGCTGGCGTCCTTCCAGGACTACGGCAAGGGCCTCGAACACGCCACGCCGCAGCCGCAGGTGCCGGATCCGGACGGGCTGCCGCGAGTGGAGGAGTCCTTCGCGGGGCTCGAGGATCGGCTCCAGATGTTCGTGAACGCACCGCATCCGATCGATATGCGATACACCAACGATCCGGCGTGGATCCTCAAGGGCACCGGCGGCACCCTCGACTACAACCGGGTGTGGATGAAGGCCGACGGCAAACTGCCCGATGATCCGCTGATTCACGTTGCGACACTGGGCTATTCATCCGACACCACGGTGCTGGACTCGATCATCACCACACACGGGCTGTCCTGGGGTTTCGACCGGATCGTCGCGGCGACGGTCAACCATTCGATCTGGTTCCACCGGCCGTTCCGCTTCGACGAGTGGGCGTTGTACGCGACTCAGTCGCCGGTCGCGGCGGGGCAGCGCGGCCTGGCTATGGGGCACTTCTATTCGCGGGCAGGGGAACTCCTGGCCACAGTCGTCCAAGAGGGCGTCATCCGCCACTTCCCGCCCCGCTCTCCCGCCTCTCCGCGCATCAGGCCAGACTAGGGTGCCGCACCGGTGGCGTTGGCGGCCGGCGGTGTACCGAAATCAGTTGTCGCTTTGCGACAGAGAAGTCTCACGGTTCTCTTCGAGGTCGAAGCTCTCGCGGTCCAACGTGGTGATCTCGTAAGGGACCGCGTCCTCGGTCGTCAGGTCCATCATCAGGTGGCGTTCCAGTTGGGCCAGGTTCGCCTCGGTGAGCAGTTTCGCGTCGCCGACGAGGCTGATCGCGATCTCGTAGGTGGCGCGGGCGCCCGGGTCGACGCCGGGATGGTCCAGGCGCCACTGGTTCTCCAGTTCGGTGTGGTCCGGCTGGTCGGGGTCGACCGGCAGGGTGAAGCGCCATGCGAACAGGTCGCGATCGGCCACATGGTCGTCGACCACCTGGCGCACGATCGCGACGACGCGGTCGAGCGTTTCGGGTGTCACATAAACATGGAGTGAAACATCCGAAATTCGTTTCGGCATGTCTGAGTCCTGTTCTTGTGTCGAACCTTTGGCAGGGCCATTCGCGGGGGAGTGTAGTCGCTCTCCGACGCGAATGGGGAGGACACTTGCGTCAAGAACCCCTATGTAACGAACGAGACACGTGAATTGTCAGGCGTGACGGTCGATTCGAACGGAATTGGGCGGCCGTGTCGCATCGGCGCGCCCACCGGGCAGCACCACGAGTCGCGGGCGTCCGCGTTCGTCCGCGCCGCGTCTGTCCAGACCGTGTTCGGCGTGAATGTGCAAGGCCAGCAGCAGCGGCACCAGCGTCTCGGCGATATGATCGCCCGCCGCACAGTATTTCGCCGCGGACAGGCCCACCGGGTCGGGGATGTTCTCCCGACCCACCAGCGCGAGATCGTTACGCGCGGAATCGAGTTCGGCGACGGTGCGCGCACCGGTGACCTTCGCGATCCGGTACGCCTGCGGCAGTGTGAAGATCCGGGCGGCGGCATCGGGTGCGTGCGTGGCGAGTTCGTCGCGGATCTGTTCGCTCATGGCCAGGATCAGATCGGCGCGCGCGAGCATCTCGGGTTTCACGCGGCGCGCACGAAAGTCGCCGGCATCTCCGCCGAGGCCGGTGATCGTCTGCGCCGCAAGTGGTTCCACGCCGAATCCGACGAGTGCCCGGGTGCCCGCGCTTTCGGCGGTGAGATCACGAAGTCCGTATTCGGCGGCTAATGCGCGCGCGAGTCGTTCTGCGATGACCGAACGGCACACGTTGCCGGTGCAGACGAACAGAACGTGCATGGCTGGTACGGTATGCCGCATCGAACCCGGCGAGAAGTACGCTGTGACCGAATACCTATTTCCGTAGCCGTATGTTCATTTCTTCGTCGCGTGTCACCGATGATTCGTTTGCGCGGTATTCGCTATACGTTGTAGATCGACCGAAATTCACTCCCGGTCGGAACCATCCTGGTAATACGTCTTTTCCCCGACAACGGGCGCAACCTTCGGAGTGTCGTCCTCGACCCGCCCCCGCGCGGAGAACAGCCGCCCCCGCATGGCCACGGTCGGCGCCACCCGCGCGAGCCCGGTCGGGGTACTCATGTCGTCGTACATGGTGTCGATTCCCCCACGCAGGAAATACGCCTCGTGCCAGAATCCGGTCCCCCCTGAATCGCGCAGGAACTGCTGCCACCACTCCCGATGCGGTTCTGACCGCGTCCACCGCTCCAGACTGTCCAGGTCACGCCAGTATTGCCGGGCTCCCCAATGTGGCGGGAACAGCCCCCAGATGATGTCCTCGTGTAGCAGCAGCCCGTCCGGCCGGTCACGATGCGACTGAATCAGCTTCGGCCCCAACCCCAACAGCCGCAGCACCCCCCGGGTCTTACGCACCCGCATCCCCAGATACACAACAACCAGATCCGGATACCCGGACAAATCAGCCGTACGCCGTTCAACCCGCATGTGCGA
Organism: Nocardia alni; assembly: GCF_019038435.1. Lineage (GTDB taxonomy): Bacteria > Actinomycetota > Actinomycetes > Mycobacteriales > Mycobacteriaceae > Nocardia > Nocardia alni. Next base: position 50,884 of record NZ_JAGPOX010000038.1, on the reverse strand, counting down.
CCTCCAATCGAGCCCGGGTCGTAACGCCGCGCTATCCGGTACTACGTACCCGCCCGCGCAATGGTTCGACTCGATCGATCACGACCCCACCCGGCCGAGCGGCCACGGGTCCTTGACATCCGACGACTCCCTGCCCTACTGACCCGGTCATTCCGCCGATCTACAGCGAAACCGGACCCCAGCGCAACACCTACCCCCATGGGCTTACAGCAAGCTGCCGGGTACGTCCGAAATGGATGTCGCTCACAACCGCCTCCACGGATGCCCAACTCTAACGGCTCTTCACCGCCCGCTAAAGGCGTGGAGAGACCAACCTGTAGGCGCGCTTTCTGCTCTTCGGCGGAGCAGTGGGCACGATTCGCCACCATGGCCCTGCCGAGACCCGTGGCTTCGGCGATTTCACTGGACCGCAACGTGATTCCGGGACGAAAGAGGGCGAGGATGGCCACGTCGGGCCCGCTCAGGTTGCCGGACTGCACAGTGGTCGGCTGTGTCGAACGGTCGAAGATTGTCGTGAAGCGGGTGATTCGAGATCCCCTCGGTCCCCAGATCGTCCGGAGTGACTGGGCCGAACAGACCGCCGGGGTTTCGAACGACGAGCCCGTTGATGTACAGCTCGATCTGAATTTGCGTGCCCCGCGCCGTAGGGCTGTAATCGCGATGCATCAGCGCATTGACGATCGCCTCGCGCAGCGCGTCGAGCGTGTCCACACGTCCGGCACCGGAAGTGCGCCGGTCGCTGGCGCAGTGCGTGGCGCGACATCTGTGTCACTCTTCCGATCGGTAACGCCCATCGCTGGGGACGCGACTGCTTTCATGTAAAGCTGCCTCGGCCATCCCGCTCTGCGGGCCGATGAGATTCTCAGGAGATCGCATGAGGGCAAGGACCTATATCGGTGCGACCATCGCGGCGCTCGCGATGACGGCGGTCGGCGCCGGCGTCGCGAATGCCGGCCCGCCGTCGGTCGACCCGACACCGTATCTGGTCAACGGCACCGCCTATTTCAGTGTCGGTTCCGTGGATTGCGGTATCCAGTCCAACGGTGATGTCGGCTGCGACATCCCAGCGGGAATAGCTAAGTGGTACGACGTCATCCCGGTCACCGACCTGGCCATTGATCTCCCGTTCCTCCCCGCCCACCCAACCTTCGGCCTCCTGGGTCCGCACGGCCGCCCAGGCAGCCTGGGCCTGCCCGACAGCTATGGCGACAGCGGCAGCTCCATCACCTACGCGGGCGCCACATGCTCAGGCGGCGGCCGCGGCGGCATCTACTGCACCTCAAAGGGCCACAGCTTCAGCTTCGGCTGGTCAGGCACCCAAACCACCTGATTCCCAGCAAAGCAACCCAACCCCGCACCTGCCCTCACCCGCGCGAGCCGCGGCAAGCTGCCGGGTACCGCTTCCACGGTTCCTCAACCGTCAAGGGCTCTCCGCCCCCACTGAAGACGCGGGAGGCGGGGGGCCCTGGTGCCGAGGGCTGAGAACAACGGCTTCGTCCACTTTCGGCTCGTCCCAAATTCGGTGGTAGCGGGGGGACTGTCGAAGTCGAGAAGTAGGCAATGGCGAATTCGGATGAGCTGTTCGACGGCGCTCATTCGGGAAGTAGTCGACTGGTGAACTCGCATCGACCAATCGCGAACGGGTGCCCAACTCCAACAGCTCTCCGCCCCCGCTGAAGACGCGGAGCGGCGGGTTGGTGCCGACTGTGGGACTCGAACCCACACGTCCTTTCGGACAACGGTTTTTGAGACCGTCGCGTCTGCCTGTTCCGCCAAGTCGGCGCACCGGGTGCAAATGATAGCTGGTGGGTGGGCCGGTTACCGAATCGGTGTGATGCTGGCCGGTTCCCGCTGGGTAGGTGGGTTCTGGGCGAAGTTGAAAGGTACTCTTTAGGTCACTCGGATGCGTGACGGTCCGTCGAGGGCGGCGTCGGACGGTAGCGCCGGGTGTCGGCATCGGAAATTAGAGGGGTCTGTCTATGGCAACGGCAACAGGGGGCGCGAAGAAGGATGGGGCGAACGCCGCGAAACGGGTGGTCGTGGCCGAGGACGAGGCGCTCATCCGGATGGACCTGGTGGAGATGCTCTCCGAGGAGGGCTATCAGGTAGTGGGGGAGGCGGGCGACGGCCAGCAGGCGGTCGATCTTGCGCAGGAGCATCGCCCCGATCTGGTGATCATGGATGTCAAGATGCCGCGCCGGGACGGGATCGATGCCGCGGCCGAGATCGCCTCGAAACGTGTTGCGCCGGTTGTGATCTTGACCGCATTCAGCCAGCGTGACCTGGTGGAGCGAGCGCGGGACGCGGGTGCGATGGCCTACCTCGTCAAGCCGTTCACCAAATCGGACCTGGTACCCGCGATCGAGCTCGCTGCCAGCCGTTTCCATGAGATCACCGCGCTCGAGGACGAGGTCGCGAACCTGTCCGAGCGGCTCGAGACCCGCAAGCTGGTCGAGCGTGCCAAGGGTGTGCTGATGCAGACCCAGGGGCTGTCCGAGCCGCAGGCGTTCAAGTGGATCCAGCGCACCGCGATGGACCGTCGCACGACGATGAAGGCCGTCGCCGAGGTGGTGCTGGAGAACCTCGCGCCGAAGTCGTAACGGGTACATCCGGGTATTTACCCGTTCGTAACCCGAGTGCGTTCGCATACCGCGTGGCCTGGAAGTCATCGCAGACGGGCCCGGTTGCCGCTCGTTAGCATGATGGAAACATGAGCGTGACAAATATTCGGGGTCGAATTAACACGAAAGCCCCGAATGTGATGCGGAGCTAACCTCGCACCGCTAAGTTCTGAGCGTGGCCGACTAGGACATAGTCGGCCCCCTCGGCAAACCCGAGGGACAGCTGGACAATGAGGTGTATCTTGCTAGGTTCAATGACCCGGAGTTCCACGCGTGGTCGCGTGGTCCGCGGTGCGTTGGTGATCGGGGCCGCGGCCGTGCTCGCCGTCTCCGGATGCAGTAGCAAATCGACGTCGAACAACGCCGGTGGCGGCAGCTCGGGCAATTTGTCGATCAAGTCGCTGGTACAGATCGACAATCAGGGTAAGGCGTTGTCCGCGTCCGCCGGCGCCACGCCGGCCAACCCGGCCGGTGACGGCAAGGCCACCTGCGCGCCGACCACGTCCATCGCCATGGCCGGCGCCCTGACCGGCCCGAACGCCGCACTGGGCATCAACATCCTGGACGGCGTGAAGCTGGCGATCAACCAGCACAACGCCGCCAACTCGGCCTGCCAGGTCAAGCTGAAGCAGTTCGACACCGAGGGTGATCCGCAGAAGGCCACCCAGGTCGTCCCGACCGTCATCAGCGACCAGTCGGTATCCGCGCTGATCGGGCCGGCGTTCTCCGGCGAGACCAAGGCGACCGGCGGGTTGCTGACCTCGGCCGGTCTGCCCTCGCTGACCGCCTCGGCGACCAACGCGTCGCTGACCAAGAACGGCTGGACCACCTTCTTCCGTGGCCTGGCCAATGACGATGTGCAGGGCCCGTCGGTGGCGCACTATCTGGTCGGTGCGGGTGGCTTCAAGAAGATCTGTGTGGTGCAGGACGATTCCGATTACGGAGTCGGCCTGGCCAAGGCGGTCACCGCGGCCCTCGGCTCGGCCAACGACACCGACTGCTCGGCCAACGTCAAGACCGGTGACCGCGACTTCTCCGCGACGGTCTCGAAGATCTCGTCGGCCAAGCCGGACGCGATCTTCTACGCCGGCTACTACGCCGAGGCGGCGCCGCTGGTGTCGCAGCTGCATTCGGGCGGTGTGACCGCGACCTTCGTCTCCGACGACGGCACCAACGACCCGCAGTTCGTCAAGCAGGCCGGCGACTCGGCCAAGGGTTCGCTGCTCTCGTGCCCCTGTGGCCCGGCGCCGGATACCTTCGCCGCTCAGTACAAGGCTCTCAACAGCCAGGATCCGGGCGTGTACTCGGTCGAGGCGTACGACCTGACCACGATCGTGCTGAAGGCGATCGACTCGGGCAAGGTGGCCCGCCCCGACATCCTGAACTACGTGCGCGCCTACGACGGTCAGGGCCTGGCTCGTCGTTACCACTGGGACAACACCGGTGAGCTGACGAATGCTTCGATCTGGATGTACAAGGTCCAGTAACGAACTCCGATGGGCAGTCGAACTGGCGTCGAACTGCTGCCCGTATCGGCTCACAGCGTGCACCGGGACGAGCATCCCTCGTCCCGGTGCACGCGCTTCGGTTTCCACGCCAAGGGGCAGCGTGGTCGCCTACGGGCTGCACCGCGATCCGGTGCACGTTGATCCAACGATGACGAGAGTTTTGGATGTCTCTAACCATATTGGCCGATCCCGCGCTGCTGGCCGGCGGGACGATTGATTTCAACATATCGGGGGTGGCTCACCAATTCTGGCAACTCACCGTCGACGGACTGAGTTACGGCGCGATCTACGCGCTGGTGGCTGTGGGCTACACACTGGTCTACGGCGTACTTCGCCTCATCAACTTCGCACACTCGGAAATCTTCATGCTGGGCATGTTCGGCCAGTATGTAGCCCTCGAGCTGATGGGTTTCACACCCAGTGGCAATGCCTATGCCGAGGGCACCATGATGACGATCGTCTATCTGCTCGCGGCGATGATCATCGGCATGCTGGTATCCGGCGGCGCGGCGGTCGGCCTCGAGCGGGTGGCCTATCGTCCCCTGCGTAAGCGCGGGGCCAAACCGCTGATCTTCCTGATCACCGCGATCGGCATGTCGTTCGTGCTGCAGGAGACCATGCACTACGTGGTGCCCAAGTTCGTGCACAATCTGGGCGGCACCAACCCACAGCAGCCGATCGAACTGGTCGAGCCCAAACAACTGTTCTCCCTGTTCGGGGCCTCGGTCACCAATCTGACCATCGTGATCGTGCTGGCGGCGATCGCGCTGGCGGCGATGACCGAGATCCTGATCAACCGCACCAAGTTCGGCCGCGCCATCCGGGCGGTCGCGCAGGACCCCGACACCGCGACCCTGATGGGCGTCTCGCGCGAGCGCGTGATCATGCTGACCTTCCTCATCGGCGGCCTGCTGGCCGGTGCGGCCGCGACGCTGTACACGCTGAAGGTGCCGCAGGGCATCGTGTTCAACGGCGGTTTCATCCTGGGTGTCAAGGCTTTCAGCGCCGCGGTGCTCGGCGGTATCGGAAACCTGCGCGGCGCGCTGCTGGGCGGCCTGCTGCTGGGTCTGGCCGAGGACTACGGCCAGATCCTGTTCGGCACGCAGTGGCGTGACGTGGTCGCCTTCGTGGTGCTGGTCGCGGTGCTGATGTTCCGTCCGACGGGCATCCTGGGTGAGAGCCTCGGAAAGGCGCGTGTCTGATGAGTGAGGCGACCAAGGTGCCTGTGGCGCCGAATCCGGCCGATCAGCCTCGCGGCGTCGGAGATGCGGTTCGCGGCTGGTGGGGCGGGCTGTCCCGGCCCGCGCAGTGGAGCGTGGGCGTGCCCGCGGTGATCGTGCTGGGTTTGATCGCGCTGTTCCCGCCGCCGATCATCAACACTCCCGGAACGAGTTTCGGCGGCGTGATGGCGCAGTTCGCGATGTACGCGCTGATCGCCATCGGCCTGAACGTGGTGGTCGGGCAGACCGGCCTGCTGGATCTGGGCTACGTCGGCTTCTACGCCGTCGGCGCGTATACCGTCGGCATCCTGACCAGTCCGAACAGCCCGTTCCACTCGAGTTCGGGCTTCTTCGACTCCAAGTGGGCATGGCTGGCGTGCGTGCCGCTGGCGATCATCGCGACCGCGGCGTCGGGCCTGATCCTGGGCACCCCGACGCTGCGGCTGCGCGGCGACTACCTGGCCATCGTGACCCTGGGCTTCGGTGAGATCGTGCGCCTGCTGGCGGACAACCTCGGCGGGGTCACCAACGGCAGCCTGGGCCTGTCGGGGATCGCGTTCCCGCATCTGGGTGAGTCCACGACCCACCCGAGCGGCTACTTCTCCGCGGGCAACCTGGGCTCGCACAGTTCGAATCCGCTGGACCGGGCCAACTCCGGGGTCTGGTGGTTCTGGCTCGGTATGGTGCTGGTGGTCGTGGTGCTGATTCTGGTCGGCAACCTGGAGCGCAGCCGGGTGGGCCGCGCGTGGGTGGCGATCCGTGAGGACGAGGATGCCGCCGAGATCATGGGCGTGCCCACATTCAAGTTCAAGCTGTGGGCGTTCACGATCGGCGCGGCCGTCGGCGGGCTGTCCGGTGCGCTGTACGCGGGTCAGGTGCAGTTCATCAACCCGACCGGGTTCAACGTCATCAACTCGATGCTGTTCCTGTGCGCGGTGGTGCTGGGTGGTCAGGGCAACAAGCTCGGCGTGATCGTCGGCGCGTTCCTGATCGTGTACCTGCCCAACCGGTTCATGTCGGTGAACGTGGGCGGACAGTCGCTGGGCGACTTCAAATATCTGTTCTTCGGCCTGTCGCTGGTCGTGGTGATGATCTTCCGTCCGCAGGGCCTGTTCCCGGCGCGGCAGAAGCTGCTCGCCTACGCGCGGCAGGTATATCGAGCGGTACGGCGGCCCGCCCCGGCCGCCGAGGCGACGGGAGCTTCACTATGAGCGAGCGCAGCGAGGTGGCGGCATGACAGGGCCCGGAGCAGGGGGCGCGCTGTTCGACAACGAGGACCTCGGTGGGGCCGGCGACACCGGCACGGTGGGTTCCGCCGGCGTGGTCGACGTCGGCGACGTGCTGCCGGAGCTGGCCGATGCCGAGACTGTCGCGGAAGTCGTCGCGGCGCATCGCGATATCCAGACCGAAGTGGGTGCGCCGCTGCTGCGCACCGACGCGCTGACGATGAAGTTCGGCGGCCTGACCGCGCTGGACTCGGTGAGCTTCGAGATCCGCCGCGGCGAGATCCTCGGACTCATCGGGCCCAACGGCGCGGGCAAGACCACCTGCTTCAACGCCATCACCGGGGTGTACCGGCCGACGTCGGGCACGGTGGAGTTCGACGGCAAACCGCTGGCCAAGTCCAAGCGCAACGAGATCACCCGTCTCGGCATCGCTCGCACCTTCCAGAACATCCGGTTGTTCGGGGAGATGACGGCGCTGGAGAACGTCGTCGTCGGCACCGACGCCCGGCACCGGACCTCGGTGCCCGGCGCGGTCTTCCGCACCACACGGCACCGCCGTGAGGAGCACGACGCGATCGAACGCGGGATGGCGCTGCTGGAATTCGTCGGCATCGCACCGCGTGCGGTGGAGAAGGCGCGCAACCTGTCCTACGGCGATCAGCGTCGGCTGGAGATCGCCCGCGCGCTGGCGACCGAGCCGAAGCTGCTGTGTCTGGATGAGCCCGCGGCTGGATTCAATCCCAGCGAGAAGTCGGCGCTGATGGATCTGATCCGCAAGATCCGTGACGACGGATTCACGGTGTTGCTGATCGAGCACGATATGCGGCTGGTCATGGGCGTCACCGACCGGATCGTGGTGCTGGAGTTCGGGCGCAAGATCGCCGACGGGCTGCCGGAGCAGATCCGGGAGGATCCGGCGGTGATCGCGGCGTATCTCGGTGTTCCGGACGAGGCGGAGGCCGTCGAAATCGCTGCGGCCGAGCCCGAACCTTCGATGTTCGTCAGCCCGGCCTCGGCGACCGATACCGCGGTGCTGCCGGTGTTCCGGGACGATGCCGAGCCGGGTACCCCCGATGTCGCCTTCCGGGCGCCCGAACCGGTCGCGTCGCGCGGTGCGACACTGGGATCGAGTGCCGTATGGACGGAATCGAGCGGTGCGACACGAGGGTCCGGCGATGGCGAGCCGTTGCTCACGGTCGAGGACATGGTCGTCAACTACGGCAGAATCCAGGCGCTGCACGGTATTTCGCTCACGGTGGCGCAGGGTGAGCTGGTGACCCTGCTCGGCGCCAACGGCGCGGGCAAGACCACCACCATGCGTGCGCTGTCCGGGCTGCTGCCCCTGAGCCGAGGGCGTATCACGTTCGAGGGCAAGGACATCAGCCGTACGCGGGCGCACGAGCGGGTGACCACCGGGCTCATCCAGGCGCCCGAGGGCCGCGGTGTGTTCCCCGGCATGACCGTGCAGGAAAACCTGGACATGGGTTGTCACGCACGGCCGTTCAAACAGCGCTCGGAATATACGAAGACGCTCGACTGGGTCTTCGAACTGTTCCCGCGCCTGGCCGAGCGGCGTAAGCAGATGGGCGGCACCATGTCCGGCGGTGAGCAGCAGATGCTGGCGATCGGCCGCGCGCTGATGGCCCGGCCGCGGCTGCTGCTGCTGGACGAGCCGTCGATGGGTTTGGCGCCCATGGTGATCCAGCAGATCTTCCGGATCATCAGTGAGATCAACGCCCAGGGCACCACGGTGCTGCTGGTCGAGCAGAACGCTCAGCAGGCGCTCACCCGCAGCGATCGCGCCTACATCCTGGAGACCGGTGAGGTCACCAAGACCGGCGGTGGTCGGGAATTGCTGAACGATTCGGCGGTCAAGTCGGCTTACTTGGGCGTCGCGTAACGGCGCGGTCCCAGCGGTTCGATCCGGCCGAACGCATGCCGGGATGGTGGCTGTCTTCTCGACGGTCGGCATCCCGGGTCGCTCGGGCGGGTTGCCACCTTGGCATGCGATCGGCCGGGTCCCTGACCTGGGATTCCGGCCGATCGCGCACCGCTACGTAAAGCAAAGCCGCGATCGCGTGAGTGTGGATTCCGGCCTTGGGTGCCTCGGCGTGCCCGGGGCCGGGATTCCGTTCGGCAGGTCCGGCGAAGTCTGTCGGTGGGTATCCCTAGACTCTGTGCCGTGACCTCAGCCACCAGCGATCAGCGTCCCAGCACCGTACCCGCAGGCGAGCGGCCGACCTTGTTGTTGCTGGACGGGCATTCGCTGGCCTATCGGGCGTTCTACGCGCTGCCGGCGGAGAACTTCAAGACGGTCACCGGGCAGACCACCAATGCGGTCTACGGGTTCACCGCGATGCTGATCAACCTGCTGCGGGACGAGAAGCCGACGCATGTCGCCGCGGCGTTCGACGTCAGCCGCAAGACCTTTCGTTCCGAGGCGTTCCCGGAGTACAAGGCCAACCGCGCCGCCACGCCCGACGAGTTCCGCGGTCAGGTGGAGATCACCAAGGAGGTCCTGGGCGCGCTGGGCATTCCGGTCATGGCGATCGATAACTACGAGGCCGACGATGTTATCGCCACACTGACCACACAGGCTGTGCCGCAGGGCTTCCGGGTGCTGATCGTCTCCGGCGACCGGGATTCCCTGCAACTGGTGAACGGCGATGTCACGGTGCTCTATCCGCGCAAGGGCGTCTCCGACCTCACCCGCTTCACCCCCGAGGCGGTGGAGGAGAAGTACGGTCTGACCCCGACTCAGTATCCGGATTTCGCGGCCCTGCGCGGCGACCCGAGCGACAATCTGCCCGGGATTCCGGGCGTGGGTGAGAAGACCGCCGCGAAGTGGGTGCGCGAATTCGGTGATCTGAACGCGCTGGTCGACCGGGTGGACGAGGTGAAGGGCAAGGTCGGTGATGCGTTGCGCGCCAACCTGTCCAGTGTCGTGCTCAACCGGCAGCTCACCGAGATGGTGAAGGACGTCCCGCTGCCCTACACCCCCGATCAGCTGGCCCAGCAACCCTGGGATCGCGACAAGATCCACCGCCTGTTCGACGACCTGGAATTCCGGGTGCTGCGCGACCGGCTGTTCGACACCCTGTCCGCACCCGAGCCCGAGGCCGAGGGCGGATTCGAGATCTCCGGTGGTGCGGTGGAGCCCGGCGCCGTAGCCGACTGGCTGGACGAGCACGCGAAAACCGACCTGCGCCACGGTATTTCGGTTGTCGGCACGGGCACGCCGGTGGACGGCGACGTGCGGGCGATCGCGATCTCCGCGGCCGACGGCGAGGGCGGTTACTTCGACACCGTCGGCCTGACCCCGGAGGACGAGAAGGCGCTGGGCGCGTGGCTGGCCGATCCCGCGGTGTCCAAGGCGGTGCACGAGGCCAAGGCCGCCATGCACGCGCTGCGCGGGCGGGGCTGGCATCTGGGGGGCCTGTCCAGCGATACCGCGCTGGCCGCCTATCTGGTTCGCCCGGGGCAGCGCACCTTCAACCTCGACGACCTGTCGCTGCGCTATCTGTCCCGCGAGCTGCGGGTGGAGTCCGATGGGGAGGCACAGCTGTCCCTGCTGGACGAGGAGGGTTCGGTCGACGCCGAACTGGCCCAGGCCGAGATCCTGCGCGCCCGCGCGGTGGCCGATCTGGCCGACGCGTTCGACGCCGAACTTCAGGGCATCGAATCCACCACTCTGCTCACCGAGATGGAGCTGCCGCTGCTGGGTGTGCTGGCCGAGTTGGAGGAGGCCGGTATCGCGGTCGACACCGCCGCACTCGAGCAGTTGCAGTCCGAATTCGCCGATCGGGTCGCCGACGCCGCGAGCGCGGCCTACGAGGTCATCGGCAAGCAGATCAACCTCGGCTCGCCGAAACAGCTTCAGGTGGTGCTGTTCGAGGAGCTCGAGATGCCCAAGACCAAGCGCACCAAGACCGGCTACACCACCGACGCCGACGCGCTCGAGTCGCTGTACGAGAAGACCCAGCACCCGTTCCTGGAGCACCTGCTGGCGCACCGCGACGCGACCCGCCTGAAGGTGACGGTCGACGGCCTGCTCAAGGCCGTGGCCGACGACGGCCGCATCCACACCACCTTCAATCAGACCATCGCCGCCACGGGTCGGCTGTCCTCGACCGAGCCGAACCTGCAGAACATTCCGATCCGGACCGATACCGGCCGCCGCATCCGCGACACCTTCGTCGTCGGTCCCGGCTACGAATCGCTGATGACCGCCGACTACAGCCAGATCGAGATGCGGATCATGGCGCACCTGTCCAAGGACGCGGGCCTGATCGAGGCGTTCAACTCCGGCGAGGATCTGCACACCTTCGTCGCGTCCAAGGCGTTCGACATCCCGATCGGCGAGGTGACTCCCGAACTGCGCCGCCGCATCAAGGCGATGTCCTACGGTCTGGCCTACGGCCTGTCCGCCTACGGCCTGTCCCAGCAGCTGAAGATCAGCGCCGAGGAGGCCAAGGCCCAGATGGAGGTCTACTTCGCCCGCTTCGGCGCGATCCAGGACTATCTGCACGACGTGGTCGACCAGGCCCGCAAGGTCGGCTACACCGAAACCCTGTTCGGCCGCCGCCGCTACCTGCCCGACCTGGACTCCAGCAACCGTCAGCGCCGCGAGGCCGCCGAACGCATGGCCCTGAACGCCCCCATCCAGGGCACAGCGGCCGACATCATCAAGGTCGCGATGATCAACGTGCAGAAGGCGATCCACAACTCCGGCCTGACCTCACGCACCCTGCTCCAGATTCACGACGAACTCGTGTTCGACGTAGCCCCCGGCGAGCGCGACCAACTGGAAGCCCTTGCCCGCCAGCACATGTCGAGCGCCATCGAACTGTCCGTGCCCCTGGAGGTTTCGGTCGGCGTCGGCCGCAGCTGGGACGCGGCGGCGCACTAGGTGGGCGCGCGGGGAGCCGAGGGGGCGGCAGCAGGCCGACGGGGCAGGAGTGAGCCGATGGGGGGAGCAGGCCGACCGAACGCCAGGTCGGGGCGACTGAGTGACGTCTCTGGGCACTGAGCAATGGTTACAGCGTTCGTTCGGTGCCTATATGGTCTGCTCAGTCGGTGGCGGGGGGCTGACGGGGGTGATTTGGGTCTCTGCTCGCATATGGCTAAATCTTCGCAAACTGGACGCGCCGACTAGTTGCTCGATAATTGCGAGTGATCTAGGGCGGGCTGTCTCAGCCCCTCAATCGGTCATTTGACCTGGTTGCCGGCCGCATCCCCAACCGTTGGTTTTCCGTTAACGGACGTTTGTGACGAAGTTACCCGTCGGTTCCGCGCAAATGTGGTTGCTATCAGCGGTTCGAGTCCATATTCTCGGAGCCGTGCCGAATTCCGCCGCTAGCCACAGCGCCGCTCGCAATGTCGCCGATCGCGACCGCGTGGCGCTATTGCCGCTTACCGCGATGGTGGCCGACGGTCGACTTCTCGTAGTTCTCCGCCGTAGCGGGGTCTGATTCGGACCGGCCCCTCGCTGCGGGCCGATATTGCTTTTCTCTGCGCTGGTCCCCTGTCCACACAGACACGTTTGTGGCGTCGGACACGATGTCACTACTGACGACAAGGCTTCGGGAAGACCTGATACCCCATGACACTGACCATCAACGCCCATGACTTCATCACCGCCGCTCCGCGCGCCATGCGCACCGAGTGTGGCGGCCTGACCCCCGCCGAGTTCTTCACCCGATTCTGCGAGCAGCCCGGTGGCATCCGGCTCGGCGACTGGAGCCGCCGCGACTCGGCCTATACCGCGACGCTCGAGTTCGGCGACCGCCTGCGGACGGTCGTCTCGGCCGGCAGCCCGGTGGCGGCACTGACCTCCGCCCTCTACGAGGAGGGCTATCCGGTCGAGATCCTCCAGTTCCATCAGCGCAAGACCGGCGCCGGCATCGCCACCTTCGTGCAGTGCGAATGCAACGGACGTCGTGGCTGGGGCGCCGCCCTCGCGGCAGACGGGCCGGAATCCACTGTCCGGGCGATGCTTTCGGGCATCAACTCGTTCAGCTGACCCGCAGACGACTCAACCCCTGTCGCCTGATTCGGCGACGGGGGTTGAGGGTGTAAGGCAGTGTGGCCTTTATCGATTCACGCCTCGCGCAAGCTGACAGGTTGCGCCGCAGGCGGATTCGATCCGCGTTACGCCTGCTCGGGCGCGGCTTCCTGTTCGGCGAGCTGCTTGCGCACATCGTCCATGTCGAGGGACTTCACCTGGGTGACCAGATCCTCGAGGGCCGCCGGGGGCAGTGCGCCCGGCTGCGCGAAGACCAGCACGCCCTCGCGGAAGGCCATGATGGTCGGGATCGACTGGATTCCGGCCGCCGCGGCCAGGCTCTGCTCGGCCTCGGTGTCGACCTTGCCGTGCACCACATCGGGGTGCTCGGAGGAGGACTTCTCGAAGGTCGGGCCGAACATCTTGCACGGGCCGCACCACTCGGCCCAGAAATCGACGAGTACGACATCGTTTCCGGTCACGACCTCGTCGAAGTTCTGCGCGGTCAATGTCTGGGTGGCCATGTGATCCTCTCTGCTCCGCCTCCCCGCGCCTCTGGCCAGATTCGGGTGCCAGGTCAGTGGCGCTGGCGGCTTGCGGTGATTTGATGGGCAAGTTAGCCGGTACCCGGCAAGTTACCCATATTCCCACGAAATCAGTCGTCCAGTTGCGTCTGATACAACGCCGAGCCATGCGGATATCTTCCGTGCACACGAACGAGGCCGGTCCGCACCCTCTTCGATGACCTGGAGGCGGGGATGCCACGATTGAGTGGTGACTGCGACCGCGCGAGTGGGGTTGATCGAGGGGGATGGTATCGGTCCGGAAGTGGTGCGTTCGGCCCGCGACGTCGCCGACGAGGCGTTGTCGGCGGCCGGTGCGGCCGAGATCGACTGGATGCCGCTGCCGATGGGGCAGCGTGCGATCGCCGAATACGATGACCCGCTGCCGTATTCGACGCTGGAGGCGCTGGCCGAACTCGACGGCTGGGTGCTCGGCCCGCACGACAACGCCGCCTACGCCGCGCATCACCGCACCGGAGCCCCGCCCGGCGGCGCGATCCGCAAACGGTTCGGGCTGTACGCCAATATCCGTCCGGTCCGGGCGTTCGCGGGCGTTCGCGCCGGCGGTATCCGGCGCGAGTCGCCGGATATGGACCTGGTCATCGTGCGGGAGAACAGCGAGGGCTTCTACGCCGACCGCAATATGTTCTCCGGTTCCGGCGAGTTCCAGCCCACCCCCGACGTGGCGATGTCCGTTGGCGTCTTCAGTCGCGCCGCGATCGAGCGGATCGCGCACGAGGCGTGCCGCCTGGCCCGCTCCCGACGCAACCGGCTGACCATCGTGCACAAGGCCAACGTGCTGCCGATGACGATGGGCCTGTTTCGCGACGTCTGTTACGAGGTGGCCGCCGACTATCCCGGACTGAACATCGACGACGAGCATGTCGACGCCGCCGCCGCGCATCTGGTGCGCGCGCCCGGCGACTACGATGTCCTGGTCACCGAGAACATGTTCGGTGACATCCTCTCGGATCTGGCCGCCGAACTGGGCGCCTCCCTGGGAACGGCGCCCTCGCTGAACTGCTCACGGACCCAGGCGATGGCGCAGGCGGTGCACGGCGCGGCCCCGGTGCTGGCGGGGCACAACCGCGCGAATCCGGCGGCCATGCACCTGTCGACTGCGATGCTGTTGCGCTGGTTGGGTGCGCGCCGCGAGGACGCAGAGGTGATGCACGCGGCCGAGCGCATCGAGCGGGCCGTCGCGGCGACCTTCGAGGCCGGAATCGCGACGGCCGACCTCGGTGGACTGGCCTCTACCAGCGAATTCACAGAACAGGTTCGCGCGCGGGTTCGGCGCTGGTGATAAGGTCCTCGACTCGGCGTGTAAGGGCAACAGCGGGGCGCGGTACGGATTAACCTTCGGTAACCGAGCGGCACGGTCGGTCCGTATCGCCTAGATTTCGTACGGCGGGTGACTCGCGTTGTCGCCCATCCAAACATGGAGGACTGCTGTGTCTGTTCGATCCGGTGCTCGCGGGAACATCCTGCGAGCCGCATGCATTGTCGCCGGTGGTGCGCTGCTGCTGACGGGATGTACGAAGAACTCGGAGAGTAACGCCCCGACCGTGGCGAAGGTCCAGGTCAGCAAGGTGGATTCGCTCGCGTCCCAGCTACCCGCGAAGGTGAAGTCGGCCGGCAAGCTGGTCGTCGGGGTCAATGTGCCCTACTCGCCCAACGAGTTCCAGGATCCGTCCACCGGTAAGATCGTCGGCTTCGATGTGGATCTGATGAACGCGGTCGCCTCGACCCTCGGCGTCACCGCCGACTACCAGCAGGCCGATTTCGAGAAGATCATCCCGGCGATCCAGGCGGGCACCTACGACCTGGGCATGTCCTCGTTCACCGATAACACCGACCGCGAGAAGACCGTCGATTTCGTCGACTACTTCTCCGCTGGCAGCCAGTGGGCCGAGCAGAAGGGTCAGAACATCGACCCGAACAACGCCTGCGGCAAGAAGGTGGCAGTGCAGCGCACCACCGTTCAGGAGACCGACGAACTCCCGGCCAAGAGCAAGGCCTGCACCGACGCCGGTAAGCCCAAGATCGACATCGTCGCCTTCGACGACCAGAGCGCGGTGGCCAACGCGCTGGTGCTCGGCCAGGTCGACGCGTTCTCGGCCGACTCGCCGGTGACCGCCTACGCGGTGAAGCAGAACCCGGACAAGATCCAGACCGACGGCCCGATCTTCTCCTCCGCGCCGTACGGCTGGCCGGTGCCGAAGGGCTCGCCGCTGGGCCCGGTACTGCAGGCCGCGGTGCAGCATCTGATGGACGACGGCGACTACAAGAAGATCGCCGACAACTGGGGCGTGCAGCAGGGTGCGATCACAAAGTCCGTGATCAACGGAGCCAAGGGCTGAGCTGAGTGAGTTCGACGGACCCCGACAAGTCCCCCGAGGCCGCGGCGGCCAGTGCCGCCGCGGCTGCGGCCGCACCAGAGCCCGCGCCGATCAAGGCGGTGCCGTTGCGGCATCCGGGCCGGTGGGTCGCGGCGGTGATCATCCTGGTGCTGGTGGCGCTGTTCCTCTATGGCGCGGCCACCAACGACAGCTACCAATGGAGTACATACCGGGATTATCTGTTCGATCAGCGGATCCTCCAGGGCGCACTGGTCACCTTGGAGCTCACCGTGATGGCGATGGCGATCGGCGTCGTCCTGGGCATCACGTTGGCGGTCATGCGGCTGTCGCCGAATCCGGTGCTGCGCTCGGTGTCCTGGGTGTATCTGTGGATCTTTCGTGGCACACCGGTGTATGTGCAGCTGGTGTTCTGGGGGCTGTTCCCATCGCTGTACAAGCATATTCAGCTCGGAATCCCCTTCGGCGGACCGCATTTCACCGATTGGAACATCCAGCAGTGGCAGGCCGCGATGCTGTTCGCCACGATCGGCCTGGGCCTGAACGAATCGGCCTATATGGCCGAGATCGTGCGTGCCGGAATCAATTCCGTGGGTGACGGGCAGCGGGAGGCATCGGTCGCGCTGGGCATGTCGTGGGGGCAGACGATGACGCGCACGGTATTGCCGCAGTCGATGCGGGTGATCATCCCGCCGACCGGCAACGAGCTGATCAGCATGCTCAAGACCACCTCGCTGGTGACCGCTATTCCGCTGACCACCGACCTGTACGGGGTGGCGCGCAACATCTCGGGCGTCAACTTCCGTCCGATCCCGCTGCTGATGGTCGCCGCGAGTTGGTATCTGGTCGTCACCAGCGTGCTGATGGTCGGGCAGTTCTACCTCGAGCGGTACTACTCGCGCGGTGTGAGTCGTCAGTTGACTGCCCGGCAGCAGCGCGCCATGACTGAGGTCGCCGGGGGAACGGGCGGGGTTCACTGATGTCCACCGCGGCAAGCGATTCCACGAACCTCGGAGACGGATCGACCCCGATGATCCTGGCCCAGCAGGTGTGCAAGAACTTCGGCAGTCTGCAGGTGCTCAAGGGCATCTCGCTGGAGGTGACGCGGGGCGAGGTGCTGTGCATGATCGGCCCGTCCGGGTCGGGCAAGTCGACCTTCCTGCGCTGCATCAACCACCTGGAACAGGTCAACGCCGGACGGCTGTACGTCGACGGCGATCTGATCGGTTACCGGGAGAAGGGCGATCGGATCTATGAGATGAGCCCTCGCGCCGCCGCTCGCCAGCGTCGCGACATCGGCATGGTGTTCCAGCACTTCAACCTGTTCCCGCACCGCACGGCCTTGGACAACATCGTCGAGGCGCCCACCCAGGTGAAGAAGATCCGCAAGGCGGACGCGATCACCCGGGCCAAGGAGCTCCTGGACCGAGTCGGCTTGGCGGACAAGGCCGATTCGTACCCCTCACAGCTGTCCGGCGGCCAGCAACAGCGCGTCGCGATCGCCCGCGCCCTGGCCATGGACCCCAAGCTGATGCTGTTCGACGAGCCCACCTCGGCCCTGGACCCCGAACTGGTCGGTGAGGTGCTGGGCGTCATGCGCGAACTCGCCGCCTCCGGCATGACCATGATCGTGGTGACCCACGAGATGGGCTTCGCTCGCGAGGTCGCCGATCAGCTGGTGTTCATGGACGCCGGCGTCGTGGTCGAGTCGGGCAATCCCCGTGAGGTGCTTGCCAATCCGCAGCACGACCGCACCAAGGCGTTCCTGTCGCGGATTCTCTAGTGGGCTGGTCCTGAAGTCGCACGGTTGCGTCCCGGCCGGTATCTCACGGTGCCCGGGAGTCTGCGGATGGCCCCGGGCGGGGTGAGGCGAAGGCGATGCGCAGCTGGCCCAGCAGCGCTTTGGCCGCGGGGCTGGCGGGGTGGTCGGTGCGCCAGGCCAGGGCGAGGCGGCCGTGTAGTTCGGGGTCGATGATCTCGACCGTGCGTACGCCCGCGACGGCGGCTTGGGCGGCCGGCAGATCGGGGACGATGGCGATGCCCAGGCCGCCCGAAGCCAGCCGGGTGAGCAATGGTGGTGCGGCGGCTTCGAATTCGATGCGCGGGGTGAATCCGGCGGCAGCGCAAGCTCGTTCGAGTACGCCGCGGATGCCGGTGCCACGGGTCAGGCAGATCAGTGGGTAGTCGCGTAGGGCGGAAAGTGTCGTCCGGTCGTCGAATTCGGTATTCGCGGTGGCGACCACGGCGTTGATGCGGGTATCCAGAACAACGTCGATGCCGAGGCTGGGATCGAGCTCGGCGCCGGTCAGTCCGACCAGGGCGATATCGAGATCGCCGCGGACCACCGCGGCGAGCATGCGGTCGGAGGTGTCCTCGGTGAGGCTGATCGCGACCTGCGGATGGTCCCGATGGAATCCGGTCAGCACTCGGGTGACGTCGAACTCTTCGGTGGCCGCGCCGGAGACCAGCCCGATGCGGACGTGTCCGCGCAGCAGGCCGGTGAATTCGTCGACGGTGTGCGAAACCTGCTGTGCGGCAGCGAGGGCCGCTCGTGCGTGCGGGAGTATTGCCGTACCGGCCGCGGTCGGGGTGATCGATCGGCTGGACCGGTCCAGCAGGGACTGTCCCAACTCCTTTTCCAGCAGCCGGATCTGGGCCGAGAGTCCCGGCTGTGCCAGATGCAGGCGGGCCGCGGCGCGGGTGAAATTCGCCTCCTCGACGACCGTGACGAAGTAGCGCAGCTGCCGCAGTTCCATAACTATTGATTATAGCTTCGAGAAGATCTAGCTGTTCGACTTCTAGTAGCGGGTCGAGCACTGTGGATCTCATGACGCACTCACTCACCGAACTCCCCGCGGTCGCCGGGCCCGTCTTCCGCCCGGGCGACGCCGGATACGACGAGGAGGTCACCGGTTTCCAGACCGCGTACACCCACCGGCCCGCGCTCGTGGTCGGAGCGCTGCACGCCGAGGATGTTCGTGCCGCCGTGGAGTACGCCGCGCGCCACGGGCTTCCGATCGCCGTGCAGGCCACCGGCCACGGGCTGTCGGTCGCCGCCGCCGAGGGCGTGCTGATCAGTACCCGCCGGATGCGGGATATCGCGGTCGATCCGCTCGCCCGCACCGCCCGCGTGGGCGTGGGCGCGGGCGTCCAGGCGCAGGGCCAGATCGCTGCGGCGGCCGAATACGGCCTGGCCCCACTCAACGGCTCCTCCCCGACGGTCGGGGTCATCGGCTACCACCTGGGCGGTGGTCTGGGCATCCTCGCCCGCACCTTCGGCTACGCCGCCGATCACGTGCGGGCGATCGACCTGGTCACCGCCGACGGCCGCCTGCGCCACCTGACGCCCGACGACGAACTGTTCGGCGCGGTCCTCGGGACCGGCGGCAATTTCGGCGTGGTCACCGCAATGGAACTCGACCTGCTCCCGATCACCACCGTCTACGGCGGTCAGCTGACCTTCGACACCAGGTTGGTGGAACCGGCGCTCGAGGCATGGAGGCTCTGGACGCGAGACGTTCCCGAGGAGATGACCTCGGCCATCACCATGATGACGATGCCCGACATCCCGGTGATCCCGGAACCGTTGCGCGGCCGCTACATCGCCACGATCAACATCGCGTACACAGGGCCGGAGCGCGACGGTGAACGGTTGGTCGCGCCGTTGCGGGGCATTGGTGAACGACTGGCCGACACCGTGCGCACGATGTCGTACCGAGAAACCGACACCATCTACAGCGACCCGCCCTTCCCGCACGCCTACTCCGCGACCAATGCCCTGCTGTCCGACCTGACATCCGATGTGACCCAAGCCCTTCTGGATGTCGTCGGCGCGGACTCCCCGGTCCCGGTGGTCGCCGGTTTCCGTCACCTGGGCGGCGCGCTGCGCCGACCCGGTCCGGCCGACGCGGCGATCGACCACCGCGCCGCCGAATACCTGGCTCGCTTCATCACGGCTCCCGAATCCGGTGGCACGGCGGTCCGCGACCGTCACGACCTGATCGCGGAGACGTTGTCCCCTTGGACGATCGGCCACAGCCTCAACTTCCTGTACGGCGCGGGCGACTGGGCCGACGAGTCCCAAACCCGCATCGGCTACACCCAGCAGACCTACGGTCACCTGGCCACGATGAAGGCGAACCTGGACCCCGCCAACCTCTTCCGCTACAACCGCAACATCCGCCCGAGCAGCTAGTGCCTACGGTGATTCGCTGAGCCATTCGGCGACGGTGGTGAAATCGGCGTCGAGCAGGCCCAGCGTGCCATCGACCCGATGCAGTAGCGCCCGGCCGCTGTGGTTCCCGCGAACCCAAGTCCGGTCCTGCTGTCTGAGTTCGTCGTCAACCCAGACGAACGGCCGCCCACCGGCTACATTGACCAGAGTCCTTGTTTTCCAATGTAATTCATCGTCGTAATAGTCGCTGCCAGGATAGATGGGCAGCATCACCACGGGTAACCGCGGCAGGCCCAGGAGCGGAGCGATGACGCGGTTGGCGTCCTCGCCCCATCCGGTGGCCCACACCAGTTCGCAGGCCAGTGCCGCAAGCTGGTCGCCGAGGTCTCGGCTCAACGAGGACAGGAGCGGATTGGACGGCTGTTGCCAAGCGGCCCAATCCACCTCGTCCACCGCGAATGCGTCGCCGCCCCTCGGAAGCAATGTCCCGTCGACGTCCAGGAACAGCAGCGGTTGATTCGAACCCCGGATCACACAGCCAATTCTGCGCAGACGACCGCTGTTCGGCCACTGGCGACGTGGATGTTTTCGGTTCGATATCGTCATGCTTCGTATTCGAGCCGAATCCGTTGGATCCGGATTCCCCTGGGCGTCGAGGAGATTCGGAATCCGCGTCCGCGCAGCAGCGCGCTAGCCGACGGGGAAGATGTACTCGCCGTTGCCGGGACGGTAGACGGGCCAGTTCGGGTCGTTGTCGAGTCCGGTCGCGACGAAATCGGCGGCGGCCGAGCTGAAGGAGCAGGCCAGTTCGCGGTCGGCGTCGGTGACCGGGCCGAGCATCGGTGCGTCCGGATAGGCGTCGAGGTTGTCGAAGAAGAACGGTAGTTCCGCGCAATGCGGGGAGCCGAGTGCCGGGGCGGCCTGGGAGGTGCGGGTGAAGCGGTAGACGTGGGCGGGGACCCCTGCCTCGGCGCGTGCGCGGGTGATCCGGTCGATGCCCGCGCCGAACAACTGCTCGGTCTCCTCGGCGAGTTCGGGGGCGTCGGGCGGGAGTGAACCGGCACGGAACGCGGTGATCTCGTGCTCGGTGCGTCCGATCAGCACCTGCTTGTCGCCCAGCTCCGCGAGTGCGTCCGACCAGGTCACGGGATAGCCCGCGCCGCCGAGCACCGGGAACATCGGTGGCGCGATGGCGCCGGGCCGGGCGAGCGCGGCGTAACCGTCCATCAGGTCGGCGACCGGTACCGCGCGCAACGCGGCGCCGACATCGCCGTTCCGGTCGATGCCGAGGATGTCCAAGTAGCGGGTCGCGGTCTGCCGTGCGGTCTGTTGCGACTCCGGTGCCAGACCCCACGGTCCGCTCTGCACGATGATCCGGCGCAGGAGCGGGCCCGTCGCCGGATCGAGCGCGAGGGCCAGCGCGGAGAACGCACCGGCCGACTGCCCGCCGACCGTGACGGTGGTGCGATCGCCACCGAACGCGGCGATGTTGTCGGCCACCCAGCGCAGGGCCGCGCCCTGATCCTGCGCGCCGAGGTTGTTCGCGCCGATCTCTGGCAGCCACAGATAACCCAGCGCATGCAGGCGGTAGTTCGCGGTGACCACCACGATATCGCCGGCTTCGGCGAGCCGGGCCCCGTCGTACCAGTCCCACCCGCCCGAACCGCTGCTGAAACCGCCGCCGTGGAACCACACCAGCACCGGGCGGGGTCGGCCGTCGGTCAGCGCCGCGGTCGGCGCCCAGACGTTGAGGTTCAGGCAGCCATCCTCGTCCCAGTCCGGTTTCCGCGACCCCATGACCGCCTCCAGCCGCGAAGGCAACTGCGGGACCGAAGGCCCGGGCCGATCGGTTGCGCGCACCCCGGACCAGCCCTGATGCGCCGCCGGCGGTCGGAACCTCGCGTCACCGACCGGGCTGGCCGCGTAGGGGACCCCGAGAAACGCCGTGACTCCGCCTCGGTCCACGCCCGAAAGTTGTCCCTGTTCGATCCTGACGGGCTGCTGCGAACTCATGAGTACCTCCGTGTGCGATTCACTCTCGATATCCATCTACTCAGGCAGGGCAGGATATGCGCCAATATTCGCGTTCAATCTGTCGTATCTGTGCCATTTTCTGCCGGTAAACTCAGAATGTGCGCCGTCAGCTCGATGAGATCGACCGGCGAATAGTCGCCGCACTCCTGCTCGCACCGAGAATCAGTTGGCGCGCACTGTCCGCCGCTCTCGACATCCCGGAACGCACCCTCGTGCGCCGGGTCGGCCCCCTCTACGGCGACGGCACGCTGCGCGCGACCGCCGTGCCCAACCCCGCATACTTCCCCGACCTGATCCCGCTCGTCCTGCGGGTGCGGTGCCGGCCCAACCGGGTCACCGAGGTCGCCGACGTCATGGCGCGCCGGCCGGACACGGTCTGGGTCGACATCCTCGGCGGAGACGAGGTCTGCACCGTCCACTTCCTGGACGGCCCGCAGGCGCGCACCGACCTCCTGCTCCGCCAGTTGGTCGCGACCCCCTCGGCGACCTCCTGGACCTTCCACGAGTTCCTGCGCATCTTCCCGACCGCCTTCACCTGGTCCGGCGGCATCCTGACCGAGGAACAGACGCGCACCCTGTCGCCCGGCCTTCCCCTGGTCACCGAGCCCACGCCCCTCCGCGAGATCGACCTCGCACTCATCCGCGCCCTGGTCCACGACGGCCGCGCCCCCTACCGAGATCTCGCGCAGCGCACCAAGATATCGCCGGTCACCGCGCGCCACCGAGTGGACACACTGCTCGCCGGGGGAGCCGTCCGCCTCGCCACCGAGGTCGACCTGGCACTCCTGGGCATCCGAACCGAGGCCCTCCTCTGGATGACCGTGCCACCCTCGATCCTCGACGAGACCGGCCAACGCCTCGCCCAACATCCCCAGGTCCGCTTCGCCGGCGCCGTAACAGGCACCGCCACCCTGTTCCTGGCAGTCGCCGCCCCCGACCTAGCCGCCCTCTACACCTTCCTGACCGAAACAATCGGCGCCATAGACAACCTCACAACCCTCGAAACCGCCCCCATCCTGACCACGGTCAAGCGAACCGGCCTGGCCCGCCTACCGGCACCACGCCGATGAGCCGACTCCTGGTGCTGGTGAACGGACTTCCCGGCTCGGCCTCGCTCCGGTGCTGACAGTCGATACGACGCAATCGACGGACTGCGCCGTGCTGGCTGAGCGGGTTCGCCGTGTCGCCAGGTCGGTCCGCGAAGACCTCTGTTAGTCCGACTCCTCGGGTTCGGCATCGGCGAGGCTGCTCCACACGACGGTGCTGTCTTCGGTGTACAGGCGGATTTCTCCGCTGGACTCCACCTCGAGGTGGTCGGCCGGGCCGGCGAGTTGCTCGAGGGGGGTGCCGTTGTCGGCGAGGACCCGGAGGTATCCGTCGATGTCCAGGGTGAGACCGGCGCTCGTGGCGGTGCCGGCGTACCAGGCCGGGGCGCCGTCGGCGTCGTAGAGCCAGATGCCGTTTCCGGGCTCGTGGGCCAGGACGACGTCGCGGTGGGCGGAGGTCAGGGACTGGTTGTGCAGTGATTGGCCGCGGCGCAGGACCGCGCCGCGGGGCGGGGTGAGTCCGGATGCGGTGGAGCAGGGGGCGTGGCCCAGGGCCTGCCAGACGATGGTTTCGGTGGCGTTCAGCAGGGCCAGGGCGCCGTCGTCGCGGACTTCCAGGCGGATGACGCCCAGATTCGTTGTGCCCGAATGCCAGACGGGTGCGCCGCAGGAGGTGCGCAGGACCAGGTCGCCGGCGGAGGTCAGGTCGAGCCGGCTGTCGCCGAGCCAGTCGGTGCCGGTCATCCAGACCGGGGTGTGGGTGGTGTTGCAGTAGAGCACCAGATTCCCGTTGTGGTGGTGCAGCAATGTGTGCGATCCGGACGGGGAGGTCAGCGATTGGCGGCGCAGGCGTGATCCCGGTTCCAGCGTGGGGCCGCCGTATTCGTGCGGTCGTGCGGGCGGGGGTGTCGTGGTCGAGGAGGGAGAGTTCTGGCGCCACAGCGGATTTCCGGCCGCGTCGAGCAGGCACAGAGTCAGGCCCGCGTCCGCTAGCCGCCGCCAGGTCAGGATCGTGCCGGCCTGCTCGAACCACTGTGCCAGCGGTAAATCCAGCCATACGGATTCGTTCTTGCCGGTGGCCAGCAACGAGCCGTCGGGTTCGCGTTGGACGGTATGCGTGATCGCGCCGCGCGCGTTCCTGCGGTAGAGGTACCCATCGGAGGTGATCTCGGCGGCCGGCGCCGAATCCTCGAAGACGGGTCGGGCATTGGCTCGCCGGGAGCCGCCCGTGCCGACCGTGAGGTCACCGAGACGTTCGGCCCTGCGGGTGGGTCGCGGCGTCTCCCGCATGACGCGCACCCCACGATAGACGACCGGGTCCTGGCCCGCGCGGTGGCGATATCCGACGAAACCACTTGCGGCGGCGATAAAACGGATCGACTCGAGTTGGATGTTCCCGGCTCCCTGGTTGCGCAGGATGTTCAGTCGATATCGGTCGTAGGTCCCGGACCTGGCGATCCGGTACATCCGGGACAGGTGCCTGTCGGGGAACGACTGGCCGACGCGAGTGTCCAGAACCTGCCACAGACTTCCGTCCGCCGAGCCGCGCAGCGTCCAGGTCTCCGGATCGCGACGAGGCTCGTCGTTGGCCGAGGTGAGGATGTACCGATCCAACGTAATCGGTTGGGAAAGCTGAAATTCCAGCGTGGCGCGGGTGAAGGGCGCGAGCCATTTGGCGGTTGATCCCCGTATGAGATTCGTGGCGAACTCGTTCATCTGGGGATGTTCGGAACTGGCTCGCACCTCGGTGACCAACTCGGTGACATCGAGTGTGCCGGACGGGCTCGGCGACCGCAGCACTGCCGAGCAGGCGTTGCCGGACCGGTCGCGCCAGGTGACCGAGCGCAGAGATGCCTCGCTGCCGTCGTCGAGCACCAGCCGCAGGCGCCCGGCCGGTTCGTCCCCGATCGAGGTATCGAATTCGTATTCGCGTGCGCTGTCGGCGGTTACGGAACGGTCCGGGCTGTCGTCGATCTCACCCCGGACCTCCACAACATCACCGTGGGCGGTGTGCCGATGGCCGTAGCAGCTCGCCATGTCCGAGGAGAAGCCGATCGTGAACTGCGCGCCGTCGCCGGTGGTCCAGGACAGCTGTTCCAGTTCTACCGACTCGCCGTCGTCCACCGCCACCAGCAGTCGAGTCCCCGGTGACCATTCGGCGCAATCCCCTGCGCGCCACCACATCCGAAACCCGAACGGGGACGCCTCCTGCAGCTGCGACCGCACCGATCCTCCTCGTCAGCCGCGCCGCCGGATATGGATCACCGGTGATCCGCGGTGACACCACCGTAGCCGTCTCACCAGACTCCTTCCACCCCAGTGGTATTCACCACCGGGAGGGTTGCGCCGCGCACCGTGTGATCTCAGACCAGGACAGCGCCTCCGTCGAGGGTGATCACGGTTCCGGTGGCGTGGGGCTGGCTGAGAAAGTACAGGTAGCCACGGGCGATGTCGTCGGGGCCGGCGACGCGGCGCAGGGGAGTGGCGGCGGCGTTGTCGCGGTACAGCTGGTCGCGCATGTCCTGGGGCATCGGATCCCACAGCGGCGTGCGGACCACGCCCGGCATAACGGCGTTGACGCGGATCGGGGCGAGTTCGACGGCCAGGGCACGGGTCAGCCCTTCCATCGCGGTGCAGACACTGGCGGCCACGACGAATCCGGGACCGGGACGTATGCCCGCGGTGCCCGAGGTCAGCGTGATCGAGCCGGTGGGAGCGAGATGTGGCGCCGCCGCCTGAACCGCGGTGAGAGCGCCGAAATAGCGGAGCTCGAAGAACTTTCGGGCCGTATCGATGTCGAGGTCGGCCAGCGGAGTCAGCAGCAGCGGGTCGCCCGCGGTGTAGACGAGGTGGTCGAGCGGGCCGAGGGTGTCGAACAGATCGCGCACCTGCCCGGCGTCGGCGAGGTTGGTGACGCGGCCGGTCACGCCGGAGGGGAGTTCGGCCTTCGCGCGGTCGACGCTCGTTTGCCTGCTGGAGACGACGGTTACCTTCGCGTCCTGCTCCGCGGCGGCAGCTGCCACCGCGAGGCCGATTCCCGAGGTGCCGCCGAGTACTGCCACGTGTTGACCGGTCAGAGACACGATCGTCCTCTCATGTACGGAAATAGTTGCGGAAGAATGAGTTTCGGGAAGAAATGGTCCGTCCCGGAATCCCGCTTTCCAGCATGCGTGCCCTTGCCCGCCCGCGTCCAAGACCTATCGCCGCCGCTGTAATACCCTGAAGGCATCATGGCCGATGTCGATCTCCGCAAGTTGCGCTACTTCGTCGCCGTGGCCGAGCACCTGCATTTCGGCCGGGCGGCTCGGGAGCTGTTCATCGCCCAGCCGGTGCTGTCGCGGCAGATCCGGGCGCTGGAGGACGAGCTGGGTGTGCGGCTGTTCGCGCGTGATCGTCGCTCGACCGAGCTGACGCCCGCGGGCGAGCAGTTGCTCGCCGATGCGCGACCGCTGTTGTCCAGTGCGGAGGCGTTGCGGCGCAGGGTGATCCGCGCCGCCGCCGGTTCGGACACCTTCACCGTCGGTTTCATGCCCGGCGTGAGTGTGACCGCACCCGTGCGCGCCCTGGCCGCGCGCTATCCGGACCTCGCCATCGACCTTGTCCCCACGACCTGGGACGACCAGGTCACCGTGCTGCACGACGGCCGGGCCGACGTCAGTGCGGTCCGGCTGCCGGTCGATCTGCGGGGCCTGCGAGTACTGCCGCTGCACTTCGAGCCGCGCGGAGTGGTCGTCGCCGCCGACCACCCGCTCGCGGGTAAGGACACGGTGCGTATCGCCGACCTCGCCGAGGAGCGGCTCGCGGGTAAACGCGCCGTGCGGATCGCCGACCTCGCCGACGACCACCTGCTCCAGGATCCCGACACCGTGCCGCAGTGGCGCGATATCGCCACTGAAATGCGCGGCGATCCGCCCGCGCCACCGGTCTTCCACAGCGTGGAGGAGAAGCTGGCCCACGTCGCGGCGGGCCGCGGCATCATGTTCCTGCCGTTGTCGGTGATGAACTTCTACACCCGTCCCGACATCGCCTGCCTCGAGGTCGCCGATCTCGCACCCACCCAGGTCGGCCTGGCCTGGCTCGCCGACCGCGGTAGCGCTCTGATCGAGGAATTCGCCGACCTGGCCGCCGAGGCATCGGTTTCGATGTAGGTGCGCCCGGCCTGTCCGTCACCGGGCTGCCGGCCCTCGGGATATCCGCTCGGTGGTCGCCGGCATCGTCACCAGCGCGGATCTGCCGTTGGACGAGTCGCGGGCCGGTTCGAACAGTGAGCGCCGCGGGATCGGTCGAGCGGTCGGGAGCCGTCACTGGTTACATGGAGTGCGTCGGCACCACCCTCACTGAAAGGTGCACCGTATGCGGTACCGCAAGCTCGGTAACTCCGATCTTCAGGTTTCGGAGATCTCGCTCGGGTCCTGGCTCACCTATTCCGGCGGCGTCGCGGCGGATGCGACCCGCGCCTGCACCGAGGCGGCCTTCGACGAGGGCATCAATTTCTTCGACACCGCCAACGTGTACGGTCGTGGCGCGGCCGAAACCGCCTGGGGGGAAATACTTTCCGCCCATCCGCGCGACTCCTATGTGCTGGCCACCAAGGTCTGGGGCCAGATGTCCGACGATCCGGCCGACAGCGGCCTGTCCCCGGCCCAGATCGCCAAGCAAATCGACGCCTCGCTGACTCGCCTGCGGACCGACTATGTCGATCTGTATCAGGCGCATCGGTTCGACCCCGCCGTGCCGCTCGAGGACACCGTCGAGGCCCTGCAACGGGTGGTCGAACAGGGCAAGGCGCGGTATCTCGGGTTCAGCGAATGGACCGTCGAGCAGATCAGGACGGCGATCGAGATCGGCGGGCCGGATCTGTTCGTCTCCTCCCAGCCGCAGTACTCGATGCTCTGGCAGGCTCCCGAGGTCGAACTGTTCGACCTGTGCGCGAAGAACGGCATCTCCAACATCGTCTGGTCACCCCTGGCACAGGGCTTGCTGACCGGTAAGTACGCACCTGGCCGGCCCGCCCCGTCGGGAACTCGATTCGCCAGTGAGGCAATGGGGCTCGCCCAGGGCCTGGTCAACAGTGAGGCCGCGGCCGAGGCCGTACAGCGTCTGGTCCCGCTCGCCGAGGGCGCGGGCATCAGTATGCCGACGCTGGCGTTGGCCTGGGTGTTGCGGCGCAGCGAGGTCGCCTCGGCTATCACCGGAGCCTCCCGGCCCGAACAGGTTCACGCCAACAGCATTGCCGCCGGAGTGAGCCTCTCCGACGAACTTCTCGCCGCCGCCGACGAGGCGCTCGGCGACATTCCGGTCACCGAGGTCACCCTCGGTCCCAACGCCCAGACCGGAATCAAGCGCCGCTCCTGAATTCCGGCAACCACGAATCCGCTGTCCGGTTCCGGCCGGACAGCGGACTCAGTGGCGCCGCGCCGCGTGCCCGCACACCAGCGTCCGGGCGATTCGGTGGTGTGCGGATTCACGCACTGCGGCGTGAATCGGTATGCTGCTCAGGAACTTCCGTCCGGCAGCCCATCGGCGAACACCGGTGCGCCGGGAAGATATTCTCCGGACAGCAGCCGCTTGAGAATCTTGCCGGTCTCGCCGCGCGGGAGGGCATCGAGGAAGGTCACATCGCGGGGCACCGAGAATCTGCTGAGACGGTTGCGGATGTAGGTGCGGACCATATCCGAATCCAGGCCCGAGCCCTCACGTTTGACCACGTACGCGGCCAGGCGCTGGCCGAATTCGTGATCGGGCACCCCGACCACCGCCACGTCGGTGATCTGCGGCAGATACGACAACGCCTCCTCCACCGGCCGCGGGAAGACGTTCTCGCCGCCGGAGATGATCATCTCGTCACCGCGCCCGGCGATGAACAGCCGGCCCGCCGCGTCGAGATAGCCGAGATCGCCGGTGTCCAGCAGTCCGTCGGACTCCTCGGGCGGCGCGTAGTTGACATAGCCGTCGAACAGCATGCGGTTGCCGACGAATATCCGGCCGATCGCGCCGATCGGTACCGGATGCCGATCACCATCCAGCACAGCGACTCTCGTGCCCAGCGGCGGGCGTCCCGCGGTGGTCGGCGAGATACGCAGATCCTCCGGTGTGGCGACCGTCGCCCAGGAGACCTCGGTGGATCCGTAGATGTTGTAAAGGATCTCGCCGAACACCTCGGTGAACCGCAACACGGTGGCGGCGGTCAGCGGTGCGCCGCAACTGGCGACCACCCGCAGGCTCGAGGTGTCGTACCGGGCGCGCTCGTTCGGCAGCAGATCCAGGATCCGCTGCACCATGGTGGGCACGAGAATTATCGTGCTGGCGCGGTTCTCGTCGATCAGACGCAGGCATTCGCGGGCGTCGAACTCCTCCTGCAGCACCACGGTCGCGCGCAGCGCGGTGCTGAGCTGTAGCGCGGCCAGGCCCCAGGTGTGGAACAGCGGCGCCGGAATCACCATCGTCTCGTTCATCTTCCACGGAATCCGGGACAGCAGCGCGGCCACGGTGCCGAAACCCTTGGGATGCGGCCGCCGCGCACCCTTGGGCGCACCACTGGTTCCCGAGGTCAGCACGATCGACCGGCCGGGGCTCTGCGGGCGACGGAACTCGGTGTGCCCGAGCGCGATCAGTTCGTCGATCGTGGTCCGGTCCGGATCGGCCGATGCGCGATCACGGTCGGGCGCACCGCGATCGGTACGATAACGGCGCACCTCGGAGCTGAGGTACCGGATCAGCGGGTCCAGACAGTCTTCGACGAACAGCGTGGTGAGCCGGTGCCGCTGCACGGTCTCCTCCAACTGCCTCGGTGACAGGCCCGCGTTCAGCAGTACTACGTCGACGCCGAGTTTGCCTGCGGCGACCATGGTTTCGACCGCACCGGCGTGATTGCGGGCCAGCAGCCCGATCGCATCACGGGAGGTCAGTCCGAGCGTCGCGGACATCGCACCGGCCAGCGCGTGGGTCCGCTCGTGGATCTCGGTGAAGCTGCGCGCGCCGTCACGATCCACGATCGCGACGCCATCGGGTTCGTAGGCCGCGGCCGCGGCGTACCCGCCGCCGAGCGTGAATCCCCAGGTGGCCAGCGAGCCGATCTGCCGGACGCCACGATCGGGTCGATACGAGCGCACCACGCCGGAGGTGATCATCTGCCGGATCACCGCGGCACGCAGCGACAGCGCCGAATCCTGTCCGTTGACCACGGTCGAGGTCGGCGCCCCGTGCGCAAGCTGCGCCACCCGCCCCAACCCCTCGTGAGTCCAGGCTTCGAGTTGCTCGTTGTCCAGGGCGGCGACCACCGGATGAATGCGGCCGGGCGCGAAGTAGGTGACCGTCACCCGCACGTCGTCCTCGCGCTGCCGCAGCCGCACCGCGACGAAACTGCCCAGGGCTCCGCACCGCAGTTCGAGGCGACGCCCGTGTCCGCCGTCGAGTAATCCGACCGTCAGGGTGCGCACCTCGGTGTGCGGGCCGCCGACCCGCACCTGCCAGTGCGGTAGGCCGCCGATCGACTCCACCGGATCGCAGGCGCCGATTCCGGCGAACAGTCGCGCATAGGTGGCGGGTTCGGTGAGCAGTTGCCACAGTGTGTCCCGGGCGACCGGCATATCCGCGGTCACCTCCACGATGTCGGTGACCAACGTAGTCGTACTCCTCGTTCTGGCGTGCAGAACCATGTTGCCGAACATTCACGTCCGGATCGAGGAATCACCGACGCCTCCGGACAATTCACAGCACCTGTCCGGCACGGTCCACCTCGTTCACAGTGGCGCGGACTCGGAGAGTTCCGCTGTGCACGAACACATTGTGTTCCGGGCCAATCGGTTCGACCCCGGACTGGCGGATAACCCAGGGGCGGTGCGAAACCCTTGTCCTGCGGCAGACGGGCTCCTAGCGTCGGCAAGCATCGTGTCCGGCAACAGGGAGGGTCGCGTGCGTCGTCGAATCGGGCAGCGCCGTTCGCGCCGAGTACGTTTCGCGGCGGTGTGCGCGGTGGTGGCGTTGAACTTGGGCTACGGCGTCGCGGCGGCCGCCACCCCCGCCGACGCTGTCGCGGCGGCCCGCGCGCATGCCCGGCCCGCACTCGACGGCTCGCATCTGGTCACGGCCATAGCCGAGCCGGGAGGCGTGGTGCAGCTGTCGGTGTTCTCCGCCGCGATGGAGCGCCCATTCTCCGTGGAAGTGCTTCCTCCCGTGGATATCTCACGTCCCGCGCCGGTGCTGTATCTGCTCAACGGCGTCGACGGGGGCGGTGGCCCGGGCGGCTGGAGAGGGGGCGGAAACTGGCTCACTCGCACCGATGCGAGGAGATTCTTCGCGGGCAGGCAGGTCACGGTCGTCATGCCGGTCGGCGGGGCGGGCAGTTTCTACACCGACTGGCGCGCTGATGATCCGGTGTACGGACGCCGGCGCTGGAGCACCTTCCTGACCCGTGAGCTTCCGCCGATCATCGATGCGGCGTTCGGCGGGTCGGGGGCGAACGCGATCGCGGGCCTGTCGATGGCGGGCTTATCGGTCTTCCAGCTGGCCCTGGCCGCGCCGGGACTGTATCGAGGCGTGGGCTCGTTCAGCGGCTGTGTGCGGACCAGCGATCCGCTGGGCCAGCTCATGGTCGACGCGATCGTCACCGGAACCGGCGGCGACACGCTGGACATGTGGGGCCCGCCGACCGATCCGGCCTGGGCGGCGGGCGATCCGTATCGGCATGCCGACCGGCTACGCGGGCTGGCGCTGTACGTCGCATCCGGCAACGGCCTGCCCGGACCGCTGGACACCCTGGACGGTCCGGGCATCGGGCACAACCCGATGAAGCTGGGTGATCAACTCCTGGTCGGCGGCATCCTGGACGCGCTGGCCGGCCGCTGCACGCAGGAGTTGCGAGATCGTTTACGGCAGTTGCGCATTCCCGCGACCGTCGTACTGCGGCCGGACGGCACCCACTCGTGGGGTTACTGGCAGCAGGATTTGCACAACGCCTGGCCGATGCTCAGCGCGGCGCTGAACCGGTGAGCCCGGCCGCGTCGTGCCGCGCCGGTTCGGGCAGCAGCAGCGTCATCCCGGCGATTCCCGCGGCCACCACGGCGATCGCGGTGAACATGGCGATACTTCCGCCGAGGGTGTGTGCGCGGAAGAACACCGTGCTCAGCACCGCGAGCCCGACCGCGTTGCCGATCTGCTCGAGGGTGGGCAACAGGCCCGAGGTCTCGCCGACCTGTCCCTGATCCAGTCCCGCGAGCATCACCGGCTGCACCTGCAGCCCGAACACCCCGACACCCAGACCCGAGACGAAGACCGGGACCACGGTCAGCGCCACGCTGATTCGGCCGCCGGTCAGAGCCAGATACACCGCCGCCACCGCCATACAGCCGGCGTACAGTGCGATACCGCAGGCCAGGGACCGCACACCCCAGCGCCGCACCAGCAGTGGCGCCGCGAGCGCGCCCGCACCGGCGCCCAGCGCGAACACGGTCATCGCGATGCCGGTGCGCAGGGGGGAGAAGTGCAGTTCGTCCTGCAGGGTGATGGACGCGGCGAAGACGAACGCGGTGAACATACCGAAGAATCCGGTCACCAGAACCGCGCCGATGGCGAATCCACGATTGCCGAACAGATCGGGCCGCATCAGTGGAGGGCGGCCGCGACGGATCAGAACACGTTGGTACGCAAGGAATCCCGCGCCGAGTGCCAGTGCTGCCAGGACGGTCCCCACCGGCAGCGTCCCCCATCCGTGCTCTTGCACCTCGGCCAGTCCGTACAGCAGCGCGAGCAGGCTCGCCGCCGACAGCAGTACTCCGCCCAGATCCAGCCGCGCACTGCCGGATTCGGCGCCCACGTGCAGAAAACGCGCGGCCAGCACGAACGCCACGATGCCCAGCGGCAGATTGATCAGGAACACCCAGTGCCAGCCCAGGCCCCACAGATCGAGTGTCAGCAGAACGCCGCCCAGAATCGGACCGACCATCCCCGCCCCGCCCGCGGCCAGCCCGTACAACGCGAACACCTGAGGATGGCGGCCGCGCGGAAAGCTGGCCGCCAGGATCGCCAGGGTCTGTGCGGCCATCGCGCCGCCCGCGATACCCTGCACGATTCGCGCGATCACCAATTCTTCTGCCCCGGTGGATATTCCACACCAGACCGAGGACGCGGTGAACACCACTACGGCCACCAGGAACAACCGCCGGCGCCCCCACAACGCGCCCAGCCGCGCCGCGGTCAGCAATACGCAGGCGAACGCGACGGAATACCCCGAGATCACCAGCAGCTGAGCCGAGCGCGAGGCGCGCAGATCCCGGGTGATGTCGGGCAGCGCGGTGTTCACGATGGTCACATCGATCATCTGCATGAACACCGAGATCAGGCAGGCGGCGAAGGTCAGCCAGGCGGTCAGTTCGCCGCGCGGGACCGCCGTGGGATTACGAATATCGATACCAGCCACTGTTCCGTACCTCGATCAATGATTGCCCCGACGAATTCGGCTGTCGGCGTGGACGGTTCGCGCGCCGGTCAGGCTGCCTTTCCTGCGACTTCGGTGAACACCGCGGCCAGCGCGGTGACGTAGCGATCCACCGAATCGTGGGCCGCGGGCGTGTCCGGATAGATGACACTGAGCGTGGTGTGCTCGGGAAAACGGTTGATCCACATCAGGACCTCCTCCGAGGCAGCGCGGTTCGCGTAGACACCGCAGTCGGCCAGGTCGAGGTACTCGCTGCCGGACAGCTCGCGGGTGTCCACGTAGGAGATCATCGGGTGCGCCGAGCCGGGCCCGGCCTTGATCTCCGGATCGGACCGCAACAGGTGCAGCACCCGGTGCAGCGCGGTGGGCGCGAGCAGCAGTCCGTCGTCGTAGGCACGCTGTGCCATCGGGACCATGCGGGTGAACGGAGTCCTCGCGCCGATCGGGAAGGCCACCGGTACCAGGTTCACGTACCAGCCCACGGACGCGCGCTCGGCCGCCGAGACGCGGGTACTGATCGGCGTCATGCCGAAGTAGTAGTCGCTGCCGGTCAATTCGCGTTCGGCCAGCGCCGCGGCGGCGAAGATGCCACCGGTGAACTCGGCACCCTGATCGCCGCACACGCGATCGAACCGTTCGGCGGCGGCGGCGTCCATGAGGGTGACGGTGCGGTGCGCGCTGCGGTTGTAGCCGTCCATGCGCTTGCCCAGATCCATGGGGAAGCAAGGCAATCGGCCGTCGTTGCCACGTAGCAGCTGGCTCCAGCGGCGCACGCCGGGCGAATTCAGGGTGAGCTGTTCGGTGTAGGCGCGCTCGCGGGCGCAGTAGTCCAGATAGCTGGCGGGTTCGGCGAGCATGCCGCTGTCCTGCCACACCTGCGAGACGTACAGCATGGCCAGTTCGAATCCGGCGATGTACTGGCCGAATGCGTCGGTGTGCAGATGATCCGCGGCCAGGTAGACGGTGGTGGATTCGGCGCGTTCGATGGCGCCGAAGGTGAAGCAGTCCCAGGTGAGCGGTCCCGGGGTGGTCTTCTCGACATGTTCGCGGATGGTTTCCGAGTCGTAGATCTCGCCGTAGTCGACCGGAACGAATTCCACGTCCTCGGCGGCCACCAGATGCCGCTGGACCGTCCCGCCGGAACCGAGCGTGAACCAGGTGCGGAAACTGTCGTGACGTTGCAGGAAGGCGTTGACCGCCGTCGTCATCGCCTCGCGATCCAGGTCCCCGGCGGGAATCTCGGCGGTCACCACGCACAGACCCGAATACCGGAATCCCGCCTCGCTGTGGCGATCCGCCAGGCGCAGATACTCCTCCTGCTGGTGTGAGGGCGGGACGGGATGCTCCGGCGCCCGGGCGGCCCGCTCGAGCGCCCGCGGCGAGGCCACCCAGCCGATGAGGCGGCCGGGGGGCGGTTGCCATTCATCGATCAGACCGAAACCGACCACGACATGTCCTCACTTCCCTGTTTCCGCTGCCACGCCGATCGGAACAGGCTGCGGCGCCTCGGTTTCCGATGCCGACGTCGCAGAGGCCAGGATGAGCTCGGCCACCTTCGGCCCGGCCTGTTCCAGGCTGAACGAGCGGCCCATCTGCAGGGACATCAGATCGATGCCGAGCGTCTTGGTCACCCGCGCGCCCAGCTCCACGGCCATCAGCGAATCCAGGCCCAGTTCCGGCACCGGGACGGTCATGTCGATCGACTCCACCGCAACGCCCATCACCACCGCGAGTTCCTCGGCCATCTTGCGGGCGATGGACGGGCCGCGCTTGGCCTCCTCCATCGCGGCCAGTTCGTCGCGCAGCCGGGCCAGCTCCGAGGTGTCCTTGGCCGAGGCCTGGGCCAGAGCGGTGGTGCGCCCGGTCCGGGCCAGCTGCGGGAACGTGCCGGTGAGCTTGGCCCAGTCGGTCGGGATGATGGCCGCCCGCGTCGCGCCCAGGCGCAGGGTCTGCTCCAGATAGGCGGTGGCGTCGGCCATATCGATGATCCCGAAGCCGACCAGATCGAGATATTTCACCGCGGTCTCGTCGGCGGCCATACCGCCGGTCGCGCCGGACAGGTGGCCCCAGCCGACGCACAGCGCCCGCTCACCCGCGCGGGACCACTGCTCGGCCAGGGACTCCACCGCGACATTGGCCGCGCAGTAGTTGTACTGGCCGTAGATCCCGTACATCGAACCGCCGGAGGAGCACAGCACGAACATGTCCAGGTCGATGCCGGCGTCCGCGACCGCCCGGTGCACCACGCGCGCGCCGTGCACCTTGGGCCGGTACACCCGATCGAGCTGATCGTGTTCCATCAGCTCGATGCGATTGTCGGCCACCGCGCCGGCCGCGTGGAACACACCGCGCAGCGGATGCGCCGCGGTGTGCGCCCGGCCCACCATCGCCGCCACGGCCCCGGCGTCGGTGACGTCGAGCTTCTCCTCGAGCACCTCGACGCCGACGGTGCGCCACGCGTCGAGCTGGCGACGCGTCTGTTCGGTCGTCGCGCCGCCGCGTCCGGCCAGCGCCAGTCGCCGCGCTCCGCGCATGACCAGCCAGCGCCCGATGGCCATACCGAAGCCGCCGAAGCCGCCGGTGATCAGATAGGTTGCGGCACTGTCGATGTCGAGTTCGGGCAGCTGCGACCGGACCGGCGGCTCCGGATCGTCCATGCGCAGGGCGATCCGGGTGGTGCGGGTCGAGCGGATAGTCTCCTCGAACGCCTTGGCCACGTCGCGCGTATCGAACATGGTGTATTCCAGCGGCTGATACCGTCCGTCCAGTACCTGCTGGTAGACCCGCTGCAGCAGGGCGATGAGCCGTTCGGGCCGCACGGCGACCAGGCGATCCAGATCCATCGAGAAGTAGGCGACATTCTTGTCGAAGTTGCTCATCTCGAGCAGCCCGCCGGTGTAGATGTCGGCCTTGCCGACCTCCACGATGCGCCCGAATTCGGCCAGCGCGTTGAAGTTCTGCCGCAGGATTTCCCCGGGCGCGCTGCTCACCACCACATCCGCGCCGAGGCCGTCCGTGATCGTGAGCACGTCGTCGACGAAGTTGAGCGAGCGGGAGTTCACCGCGTAATCCGCACCCAGGCGCAGGATGTGCGCGCGGCGCTCGTCGGTGCTCGCGGTGCCGATGATGCGGGCCCCCCGTGCCTTGGCGACCTGGATGGCGGCGGTGCCCACGCCGCCGGCCGCGCCGTGGATCAGGACCGTCTCGCCCGGCTCGACCCGCGCCAGGTCGTTCAGCGCGTATTCGGCGGTGCCGAAAGCGATTGTGCTGGTGCAGTATCCCGGATCGATGTCCGCGGGCAGCGGGATGGTGAGCGACCGATCCGAGATGGCGAACCGGCGCATCATGCCCTTCGCCGCGATCGCGACCAGATCACCGACGGCCAGATCGGTGACGCCCTCGCCCAGCCGGGTGATCTTTCCGACGCCCTCCATACCCGGCACGGTGCCGAAGTAGGTCGGGGCGAGCTCGCGCTCGCCGAGCAGTCCGATGACCTTGAGCGGATCCTTGTAGTTCAGTCCGATGACCTGCATGCGGACCTCGACCTGGCCGGGACCCGGCGCCGGGCGCGCACATTCGCGCCAGGCCACCGAGGACAGCACCCGGGTGCGCGGCAAATCCAGGGTGAAGTTGGCGTCCGGATCGGTCAGCGGCCGATCGGTATCCAGATCCTCGAGCCGCTCGGGCAGTGGTTTGGTCACCACCGGAACCCAGCGCACTCCCTCGCGCAGCAGCACCTCGTCGGAGTTGTCGAGCGAAAATGCGCCGGGCACAGCCAGTTCCGCGACCAGATCGGCGATCGGGGTACTCGGTTCGGTGTCGATCAGCCGCCAGCGCAGCGCGGTCTGCTCGTTGAGCAGCACCCGGCGCGCGCCGGCGAGCGCGGCGTGGCCGGACTCCGGTGCGGTCGGGCTGTCCGGCAGGGTGAAGGCGTGTTCGGTCACCAGGGTGGCGTGGCACGCACCGTCGCCGAAGATCGACTGCGGCGTGCCCTGCGTGGACTCCGGATTCGCGAATTCGTGGACGGCGACGGCGATTCGCTTGAGGGTCCACAGATCCGCGACATCGTCGTGCCGGTCGGGTGCGGCGACCAGAATCACGTGCAGCCGATCAGCGCCCTCGTCCCGCCCGGCCCGCAGGAGATCGGTCAGCTCCGGCTCCAGCTCGTCTCCCGGCGAATCCACCTGGTACAGCCGAGACCCCGACATCGCCTCGGCGAGTTCGGTTGCGCGAGCGTGCTTCCCGATTGCGACGATCACGGTGGTGACGGATCCGGCGTCGGCCAGTGCGGCCGGGTCGATGGGATCGCGCCGCTGCATGGTGTCGGTGTAGTAGAAATCGACCATCCGGTGCAGCGGGTCGTCCCCGGGACGCAGGGCGCCGATCTGCAGGCCGGTCAGGCGCATCACCAGATTCTGGTCGGCGTCGAGCAGATCCACATCGGCACGCAGGCGCGCCTTCGGATCGCGGCGGGCCACGACGGTGATCCGCTCGGGCAGCGGGGCCAGCAGCCGCACCGCCTCGACCCCGACCGGGACCATCGTTCCCTCGTTGATCCGCTCGTCGGCGAACAGCAGCGCCGCGCTCTGCATGGCCGCGTCCACCACCGCGGGATGGGCCAGATGCCCCGAGCCCGCGGCGATGCTGCCGTCCACGGTCGCCACCGCGATGTCCTCACCGACCCGCACATCCACCACACGCCGGAAGTACGGGCCGTATTGCAGACCCGCGGCATCCAGGCCGGAGTAGAACATCTCCGGATCGATGTCGACCCCTACCTCGATGCCGGGCACCCTGGCGAAGGTCCGCTCGTGACTGCCGGTCAGCAGGCGGCCGCGCGCGTGCACGGTCCACGCCTGTCCGGTCGCGGCGCGCGAGCGGATCAGGAACCGCCCGCTGGCCTCCTCCACACTCAACGCCACCAGCGGCACATCCGGTGCACCCATGATCAGCGGCGCGACGAACCGGACCTGTTCCAGGCCGACGCGTTCGACGCCGAGCCGGCTGGCCGCGGCACTGAGCGCGGCGTCCAGATACGCCGCGCCGGGCATGATCTTCACGCCGTTGACGACGTGGTCGGCCAGCCACGGCAGCAGCTCGCCGCCGACCTGCAGCAGCCAGTCCGGGCGGCCTTCCAGATCCGGATCACCCAGCATGGCGTATCCATCGGGGGTGCCCAGCCGCGCCTGCTCGAAAAGCGGTAGCGGGGAATGCAATCGGGTCCGCTGCCAGGGATAACGCGGTAGCGGCAGATGCGGTGTGGCCGGGCGGCCGGACGGGAACAACGTGTCCACCGCGAGCACCCCGGCGGCGTACAGGCCGATCAGGGTGTTCCGGACGCTCTGCGAATCCGGTTGTGTTCGATCGAGTGTCGGCACGGTGGTGCCGTTGACGTCCGCGCCCAGCAACGTCTCGCGGATGTTGCCCGAGAGCACCGGATGCGGGCCGACCTCGAGGAACACCCGGCTGTCCGCTGCGATCAGTGCGGCGATCGCGTCGCGGAACAGCACCGGCCGGCGCACGTTGGCGCACCAGTACTGCGCGTCCCAGTCACCCTCGGTGACCCGCGTGCCGGTGACGGTGGAGTACAGCGGCACGACCGGCGGCCGCGGCTTCAGCTCGTCCAGTTCGGCGCGCAGCTCGTCCAGGATCGGATCCATCAGCCGGCTGTGATAGGGCACCTCTACTCGCAGGCGCCGCGCGAAAACGCCGTCCGCGGTGAGCTTCTCGGCGATCTCGTCCAGCCGCTCGACATCGCCGGACAGGGTCAGCGAACTCGCGCTGTTGATCGCCGCGATATCCACCCGCGCGTCGTCGCCGACAAGTTCACCGGCCTGCTCGGGACTCAGGCCGACCGCCAGCATGCCGCCCGTTCCCGCGGTGGTCGCTTGCAGCCGGGCCCGGTGATACGCCACCCGCACGGCCTCGGGCAGGGTCAGCACCCCGGTGACACAGGCCGCGGACACCTCGCCGACGCTGTGGCCGACAACGGCGGCGGGCGTGATTCCGTACCCGGCGAGTTCGCGCACCAGCGCCACCTGGATCAGGAAGTTCGCCGGTTGGGCCACCTCGGTCCGGGTGACGCGGGACTGCTCCTCGGGCCGCCGCAGTTCCTCGATGATGGACCAGCCGGACAGCTCCCGGAACTCCTTGTCGATCTGTTGCGCGGTCTCGGCGAAAACCCCACCGGCAGCGAGCAGTTCGCGGCCCATCCGCCAGTGTTGCGGGCCCATGCCGGAGAAGACGAAGACCGGCTCGGCCACCCGGGAGACGATCGTGCGCGCGGCGTCGCGACCCTCGCCCGCGGCGAACTCGCGCAGCCGGGTGATCAGATCGGTGGCGTCGCCGTCGACGAGAACGCCGGTGCGGTACGGATGATGCGCCAGCCGGGTCCACGCCGCTTCGGCCAGATGATTCGGGTCCGCCCCCACTGCGAGCAGATCCGCGAATCGGCCCGCCTGCGCGCGTGCCGCGGCGGTGCCGCGGGCGGAGATGGGCAGGACGCCGAAGTGATTGTGCTCGCGAGCCTCGGCGGCGCCGGGCTCGCGGTATTCCTGGAGGATCGCGTGGGCGTTGGTGCCGCCGTAGCCGAATCCGTTGACCGCGATGGTCATCGGCGCGCCGCCGGGCGCGAGCGGCTCGGGTTCGAGCTGGACGCGCAGGCCCAGTTCCTCGAACGGGATGTCCGGATTGGGCTTGTCCAGCCAGCCCTGTGGCGGAATCGTGCGGTGCGCGATCGCCAGCGCCGCTTTGATCACGCTGGCCACACCGGCCGCGGCCTCGGTATGTCCGATGGTCGATTTCACCGAGCCGACGCCGAGGGGCTCGGCCCGTCCGGCCGGTGCGCCGAACACCCTTCCCAGCGCACGCAATTCGACCGGATCACCGACCAGGGTTCCCGTGCCGTGCGCCTCGACGTAGGTGATCTCGTCCGGCGCCAGACCCGCGCGCGTGCACACCTGACGCGCCAGGGACTCCTGAGATTCGGCGCTGGGCACGGTGATCGCGGTGGTGCGCCCGTCCTGGTTCGCGCCGGTGGCCTTGACCACCGAATAGATCCGGTCACCGTCGCGGACCGCGTCCTCGAGCCGTTTGAGCACCACCATGCCCGCACCCTCACCACGGCCGTACCCGTCGGCGGAGGCGTCGAAGGATTTGCAGCGGCCGTCGGTGGCCAGGAAGCCGCCCTTGCACATCAGCACGAACGTCTCGGGTTGCAGCATGACGTTGACGCCACCGGCCAGCGCCACCTCGCAGTCGCCGTTGTCCAGCGCCTGGCAGGCCAGATGGAAGGCCACCAAAGAGGAGGAGCAGGCGGTGTCGACCGTCAGCGCGGGCCCGGTCAGGTTGAGCGCGTAGGCGATCCGGTTGGACAGCATCGTGTAGGAGGCGCTGGCCGGAGTATGCATGTCGGTGTGGAACAGCGCCGGGCCGACCACGCCGATGACCGACTGGTCCACCACGAATCCGCCGACGTACACCCCGACCGGCGCGCCCGCCGCGCGCCCGGCCGCACCCGCGTCGTCCAGGGCCTCCCAGGTGACCTCGAGCAGCAGTCGCTGTTGCGGATCGAGCACCGTCGCCTCGCGCGGGGAGATGCCGAAGAAGTCCGGATCGAATTCCCACGGATCGATCGTCATGAACGCGCCGCGCTTGGTGTAGGCGCGGCCCGGTGTACGCGGTTCGGGATCGTAGTATCGCCGATAGTCCCAGCGGTCGGCCGGAACCTCCACGACGCCGTCCCGTTTGTCGACCACGAATTCCCAGAAAGAATCGGGTGAATCGATGCCGCCCGCGAATCGACAGCCTATACCGACAATTGCAATATCAGACACGTAGTTTTCCTCCCGAGTTCGGGATATGTCACCGCCGTCGATACGACGATCCGTGTAATTCAGCACCCCACACAGTTGACAGGCCGGATCAGTGTATCGTCGGATTACGAGACGAACAGATCTGCGAGAGCATTTTGTGCCGTCCGCGCGGTCATGCCGTCCGCGACTGTGACATCGCCCAGAAGTAGCCGTTGAGCGGCATGTCGACTCGGCTGAAGCGGTATCGTGTGACCGAATTCCGGCACAATACGACAGTCGGTATCGTTCACAATCTCGATAACCCGTCATTGTGGGATTCGGTAATCCGTCAACTATTCACAGTGCATTCGAACCTGCGTGGATAGGATCCGGTCGGCACTCGGCGTGCGTACCGGGAGCCGCGCATATCGGTACATTCGACGCGGCAGAGAGGCGGCCATTGTTCATCGATTTCACGCGCTGGGCGGACATGGTCGTTCGACGGCGATTCACGGTGATCGTGATACTGCTGGCCGGCCTCCTGGCGCTGGGCGTCTACGGCATGGATCTGCACGACCGGCTCAGTGCGGACGGCTGGGACGATCCGGGTTCGCAATCCATTCGCGAGGCGCGAATCAAGGATGAAGCCTTCGGGCACAACCACATTGCCGATGTGCTGGTGCTCTACCACGCGCCGCCCGGACGCACCCTCGACGATCCGGCGTTCTCGCGGGCCGTGGTGCGCAGCCTGAACAGTCTGCCGCGGCGCTTCCCGGATCGGATCGCCAAGATCAACGGGAGCTACTGGCGCACCGAGACCGGGGTGTCGTGGCCGGACGTCTTCGGCTCGAAGGACCGCCGGTACGCCTTCGCCTCGATCGCCCTCCGCGGCAACGACAACACCGAGGTGATGCGCAACTATCGAAGCGTCGCAGGAGCGTTCGCCATCCCGGGGATCGACACGGAGGTCGCGGGCGGGCAACCGGTCGCGGGAGCGCTGAACGACACCATGGCGCATGACCAGACGCGGGTGGAACTGTTCGCCATCCCCGCGGTCGCGGTGCTGCTGTTCTTCGTCTTCGGCGGCATCGTCGCGGCCGCGCTGCCGCTGATCGCGGGCGGGCTCACGGTGATCGGCGCGTGGGGGGTCATCCGGGCGATCACCACCGTCTCGCAGGTGAATTCCTTCGTCTCCCCGGTGGTTTCGATGATCGGGCTGGGACTGGCGATCGACTACGGACTGTTCATCGTGAGCCGTTTCCGCGAGGAACTCGCCGACGGGCACGAGATTCCGGCAGCGGTGCGCCGCACAGTCGCCAGCGCCGGGCGAACGGTGGTGTCCTCGGCGACCATCGTGGTGGCCGCGTCGGCGGCCATTCTGCTGTTCCCGCAGGGGTTTCTGCGATCGTTCGCCTACGGCGCGATGATCACCGTCGCCCTGGCCGCGCTCACCGCGGTCACCCTGCTGCCCGCCATGCTCGCGGTGCTGGGCCGCCGCATCGACCGGTTCGGCTTTCGCCGGTTCCAGCGAACCCGCGGCACTGCCGAGGATCCGGACAACCCCTGGGGGCGGCTGGCCGGATGGGTGATGAAACGCCCTCTGGCCGTGGGTATCCCGATCGTCGCGATCCTGGTGCTGCTGATCGCTCCGGTGCGCGACATCGCCTTCGGCGGCATCAGCGAGCGATTCCTGCCGCCGGACGATCGAACCCGCCTGGCGCAGCAGCATTTCGACCGGATCTTCCCGCTGCGTCAAACCGGGCCGATCTCTGTGATCCTGATCGCGGATGACACCGCTGATGTCCCCGGAGTGCTCGATATCGCCGATCACGCACCGGGACTGGCCGCGCCGTTCCCGAAACCGGTGCAGGCCCCCGCGCAGCCGAACGTCTTCACCACCGACACCGTTCTGCTGGATCCGCATCGCCCGGACCGGGCCATCGACTACCTGCGTTCGATGCCATTGCCCAGGGGCACAACGGTTCTGGTGGGCGGCACGCCCGCCGAACAGCGCGACAGCGTCGACGCGCTGTTGCATCGGCTGCCGCTGATGATCGCGCTGGTCTTCCTCCTGACCACCGCGCTGATGTTCGCGGCGTTCGGCTCGATCGTGCTGCCGTTGCAGGCCGGGGCGCTCAACCTGCTCGGCCTCGGATCCACCCTGGGTATCTTGACCTGGGTCTTCGTCGACGGACACGGTGCCAGGACAATGAACTTCACCCCGCAGCCGATCATGGCGCTGGTCCTGGTGCTGATCGTTTCGGTGATCTACGGACTGTCCACCGACTACGAGATATTCCTGCTCGCCCGCATCGTGGAGGCGCGCGAGGCGGGCGCGTCCACCATCGATGCGGTCCGCTCCGGCATCGCGCACACCGGCCGGATCATCACCGCCGCGGCCCTCATCCTGCTGATGGTCACCGGTGCGTTCGCCCTCTCGGATCTGGTCATGATGCAGTACATCGCGTGCGGCATGGTCGCGGCCCTGTTCATCGACGCGACCATCCTGCGCATGCTGCTGGTCCCGGTGACGCTGCGCCTGCTCGGCGACTTCTCCTGGTGGGCCCCGCGCTGGCTCCCTCGCCCGCGCCGTCGACTTCCTGCCGGCCCCGCACCTGCCGAGCCGCGGGTCGAGACCGCTCCGGAGGTCGTCCACTCCGCCGCACCCTGATCGCTTCCCCGCCCGATAGCGGGAGCCTCGTGGATGCGCTTGCGACCCGAACCGTCCCGCAGTGGCGCGATATCGCGACGGCACGCGCGGTGATCCGCCCGGCCGCTGGTCTTCCGCAGCGTCGAGGAGAGCTGGCCCCCGTGGCGGCGGGTCGCGGCATCATGTTCCTGCCGCTGTGGTGATGAACTTCTACATCCGTCCGGACGTCGCCTGCCTCGAGGTCGCCGACCTCGCCTTCACCCAGGTCGGCCCTGCCTGGCTCGCCGGCTGCGATGGCGCCCTGATCGAGGAATTCGCCGACCTCGCCACCGAGGCATGGGTGCCCATCTAGGTGCGCCCGGCCTGGTGCTGCATTTTGTGGGCTCGTTCGTCGGAAACCAGCGCGTCGAGCCCGAAGAATGCAGCCGCAGGCCGGACTGGATCAGTCGGCGGGCGGGGCGCCATCGGCCACAAGTCTCGTCCGGCGCGCAGCGCCCTGATTCGGTACGGGTCGCCGCCGTCGGATCGGGTATGGACGCCCGGGCCGTGGAGGG
This sequence comes from Nocardia alni, assembly GCF_019038435.1. GTDB lineage: Bacteria > Actinomycetota > Actinomycetes > Mycobacteriales > Mycobacteriaceae > Nocardia > Nocardia alni. The sequence continues at coordinate 6,699 of NZ_JAGPOX010000038.1, read as the reverse complement.
ATATCGTAGTGATATCACTACGATATTGGGAGGATCTCATGGAACTACGTCGGGCCTTTCGCGCCAACGGGTTCTTGTTGTTGATCGTGCTGCTCGCCCTGGCGGTGATCGGCGCGGTCGTCGGGGTGAACGGAGCGTCCTCGTCCAGGAGTGGCGGGGGCGGTGCCGCGCAGGCGGTGGTGGGGTATGTCGTGCTGGTGGTCTCGGTGCTGCTGCTGACGGGGTTGACCACCGTCGGGCCGAACGAGGCCAAGGTGGTGCAGTTCTTCGGGCGGTATATCGGCTCGGTGAGTGAGGCGGGGTTCCACTGGCTGGTGCCGCTGAGCGGTAAGCGGCGAATCTCGTTGCGAGTGCGCAACTTCGAGACCCAGAAGCTGAAGGTCAACGACTCCGACGGCAACCCGGTGGAGATCGCGGCGGTGGTCGTGTATCGCGTGGTCGACAGCTTCAAGGCGGCGTTCGCCGTGGACGATTACGAGGAGTACGTGCGTACCCAGTCCGAGACCGCGGTGCGGCATCTGGCGACGACGCACCCGTACGACGCGGCGCCCGATGCGGCGGTCGGGGCGGGCGCTCCCGTCGCCGAGAACCGGACGAGCCTGCGCAACGGCACGGAGGTGGCCGAGGAGATGACAGCCGAACTGCGCGAGCGTACGGGCCTGGCGGGTATCGAGATCCTCGAGGCCCGCATCACGCATCTGGCGTACGCGCCGGAGATCGCGCAGGCCATGCTGGTTCGCCAGCAGGCCAGCCAGGTGGTGGCGGCGCGCAGTCGCATCGTGGAGGGCGCGGTCGGCATGGTCGGCATGGCGCTGCAGCGCCTGGCCGAGGAGGGCATGGTCGAACTCGACGAGGAGCGCAAGGCCTCGATGGTGTCGAATCTGCTGGTCGTACTGTGCGGCGACCGAGCCGCGCAGCCCGTGGTCAACACCGGGACCCTCTACTCCTGATGGCGGCGCGCGAGCCCAAGAAGGTGCTGCTGCGCTTGGACCCGGCCGTCCACGAGGCCATCGCCAAATGGGCGGCCGACGACCTGCGCAGTGTCAATGCCCAGATCGAGTACGCGCTGCGGCTGGCCCTCGACCAGGTGGGGCGAGGACTCAAGCACAGAGAGTGACGGGTAATTTCATTTGTCACCGATGGGTTACGTATTGAGCACAAAACGCCCTAGTACGTGCGAGTACATAACGGATAGGTAGCGTGGTCGCGTGCCAATCTCGTTCGAAACCGGGGGACTGCAGAAACTTGACCAGAACACCTGGGGAGATCCGAAGACCCGTGACATCGTCACCCTGAGCTACTTCGACTCGGCTCCGGACCTCCCGGCGCCGCTCGAGGACGAAGACGTCCTGCGCCGCAAGCTCACCGAACTCCAGGCCGAATTCGGCTGCCTGCTCGAGGCGCACTCCATCACCGTCAATGGCCAGCCCGCGCTGCTGCGGCTGGAGAAGTTCCCGCTGCCGGAGCGCGAATCCGGCCTCGGGTTCACCGCCGGAATCGTGGTGCCCAAGGCCAAGTGCAGCGCGATCCTGAAGATCATGTGCTCGGAGAGCGGCCGCCCCGGCGCGCGGGAGGCCGCGGTCGTGCCGAAGGTCGGCTTCCCGAACATGTTCCCGCCGCATCCGTACGCGCCGGAGGTCCGGGGCAAGCTGCCCTACAACGCCGCGGACGACATGCGCTGGGACGACATGTTCCCGAACCACGCACTCAGCCGCGCCCGCCGCTGGATCGTGCACATCAGCCGCACCGCCAAGGTCGACCCGCGTTTCGCCGCGCTGCCGGCGTTCACGGGCCCGGCCACGGCCGACGCGGGCGCGACGACCGTGAAAATCGCGAGCGCGGGGTCCGGATCGGGGTCGGGTGCGCCGAGTACATCGGCCACCGAAGTCATCCCGATCGTCCCTAGAAAGTAACGCCCGCAAGCTGTTTCATGGCACAGAAAACCGGATGCCCCGGCCGAGCTCACTCGGCCGGGGCATCCCCTCATTTCTCGGGGCCGTTCAGTTGCCTGAAGCTTTGTTCGCCGCGATGACGAAGTCGTTCGTGTAGGTCGCGGGCATGTCGACCGGCTTGGTGACCTTCCCGACGTATTTGTCGACGTCCAGCGCCGTCTGCGGCGCGCCCGGCGGCATCATGCCGTCCGGCAGGAACTGATCCTTGTCCTGGTCCAGCGCGGTGATGTAGTCCTGCTTGGTGATCAGCCCGTTGGAGACGAACGCCGGGGGCAGATGCGCCGCGATATCGGCCGCGCTGTGGGTGTGGATGTAGTGCATGGTGTCTACCAGGGCGTTTACCACCTTCTGCACCAGATCTCGATGGGAGTTCACCCAATCGGTCTGCGCGAGCACCGCGGCGCCCGGATACACGCCGCCGAACCACTTCTGCGCCCCGGCGGTCGTGGCGATATCGATCGCCGAGGCGCCGACGCCCTTCTTCTCGATCCCGGTGACGGTCGGCTGGGTGGTCATGGCGCACACGATCCGTCCGCGCTGCAGCGCGGAGATGAGGGTGCTGCCGTCACCGACCCCGATCCGGCTGTAGTCCTGCCCGCCCAGCTGCTGTCGCGCGGCCAGGTAGCGAGTGAGATCGTCTGTGCCCGAACCGAGATCGGTCACCCCGACGCTCTTGCCCTTCCAGTCCGCCGGGGAGTGGATGTTCGCGGCGCCGGCGCACATCTCGCGCTCACCGGGCGCGCCGGACAGCTGCGCGACGTCGATGACCTTCTTACCCGCCTGCTGGAAGTCGATCGTGTGCACATACCAGGCGCCGGCCATGTTCACCTGCCCCGAGGCCATCGCGTCCTCGGCCCCGACCCCGCCCTGCGTTTCGGTGCTCAATTCCATGTTCACGCCGTACTTCTTGTACAGGCCCAGCCCCTCGGCGAGCTGGTACGGCAGATAGATCTGCTTGTCGATCCCGCCGACCATCATCGATACGGTCGGCAAACCGTTGCCCGGGTTCGAGCCTGAACCGCAGGCGGTCAGCCCCACGGCGAGTCCGACGGCGGCGACCGCACAGGCCGTGCGTGCGACGATGCTGCGTGTCATAGTTCTTCTCCTCGAAAATCGAAGGGGTGCACGAGGTTCACAGTCCGCGCGCCTCGGAGTTGGTGGCCGGTCGCCAGGCCAGTAGCCGGTTCTCCAGCCGGGTGATCACGAATTCGGCGCTCAGTGCGATCAATCCGATGACGACCATCGCCGCGAACACCCCGTCGGGCTGAAAATTGTTCTGCGCCGTGGAGATGACCAGGCCCAAGCCGTGCTGCGCGCCGAGGAACTCCCCGACGATCGCGCCGATGACGGCGAACCCGAACGCCACGTGCAGGCTGGCGATGATCCAGGTCAGCGCCGAGGGCAGCACCACGTGCCGCACGATCTGCCAGCGCGAGGCGCCCAGCACCCGCACATTGGCCAGCAGATTCCGGTCGACCTCCCGCACGCCCTGGAAGGCGTTGAAGAACACCACGAAGAACACCAGCACCGCGGCCAGCATCACCTTCGACGCGGTGCCCAGGCCCAGCCACACCACGAAGATCGAGCCGAGCACGATGCGCGGCATCGCGTTGAGCACCTTGATATACGGCCCGGCCACATCGGCCAGGAACGGGATCTGCCCGAGCAGTATCCCGGCGACGATTCCGGCGACCGTCCCGTAGGCGAAGCCGAGCAGGCCCTCCTTCATCGTCACCCAGATCTGTGACCACACCGAGCCGTACTGGGTGCCGTGCTCGACCCAGTCGATCAGCGTGGACACGATCCCGCTGGGACGGCCGAAGAAGAACGGGTCGATCACGTTCGCTCCGGTCAGCAGCTGCCAGCCGCCGATCACCACGACGAAGACCGCCAGGCGGGACAGGTTGACCCAGAGGCGACGTCGCCGGGAGCGGCGGCGTGAGTCGGCGGCGATCTCGGCCTCGTCGGGGACCTTGCGAATATCGGATTGCAGGGCGCTCACCGCCTCGGAGACGTCATGCGTCACGGCCGGGCCTCCCTGGTGCTCGCATAGGCGGTTTCGACCTCGTCGCGCAGCGACTGCCAGATCTGGTGATGCAGTTCGAGGAATCGCGGCTGGAACCGGATCTCCTGCACCGCGCCGCGCGGGCGGGGCAGGTCGATCTCGTAGACGTCCTTGACGGTGCCGGGGCGCGCGGTCATCACCACCACGACGTCGGCCAGCGCGATGGCCTCCTCGAGGTCGTGGGTGATGAACAGGACCGTCGGGCGGGTCTGTTCCCACAGGCCCAGCAGCTCGTTCGACATGATCGCCTTGGTCTGCACGTCCAGCGCGCCGAACGGTTCGTCCATCAGCAGCAGCGACGGCTCGTTGATCAGCGCCGCGGCCAGGCTGGCCCGCTTGCGCATGCCGCCGGACAGCTGATGCGGATAGTGGCTCTCGAATCCGGCCAGACCCACCCGGCGCAGCCAGTCCCGTGCCCGCTGCTGAGCCCGTCGCTTGGCGGTGTGCGCCAGGACCGGACCCAGTGCCACGTTGTCCAGCACGGACTTCCACGGCAGCAGTGCGTCGAGCTGGAACATGAACCCGGTGCCGGGTGTGATGCCCGAGACCTCGCGGCCGGCCACGCGTACCGATCCCGAGGTGGGCTTGTCCAGTCCGGACACCAGGCTCAGCGTGGTCGACTTGCCGCAGCCGGTCGGCCCGACGATGGCGCAGAACTGTCCGGGCTCGATGGTGAGGTTCACGTCATTGAGCGCGGTGAACGCCTCACCCTTGGGGCTGGTGAATCGCTTTGTCACACCGGACAATTCGATTCTCGAATCGTGCGTCCGGGTGGCGACCGGGGGATCGGCCGTCGTCTCGGCGGCGGAGGGCATCGTCGTCACTGGGTAGTCCTCGGGTAGTCCTTCGGTGATGCCGACGACCATCCCGCGTGACCCGGGTCACGTCGATGATTCCGCGACCGATCCGGTGTTTGCGGCAGTTACGCGCATTTCCGAGCATTACGCGCACGAAGCGTGTCCGGTTTCTGCGTTATCATGCGCCTGTGACGCCCTTCACATACCGGCGTCGGAGACTGCGTTTGTCCACCCAAGTGCTCGTCCTCCTACTCGGAATTCTGCTCATCTCCGCGGTCGCGGACGCCGTGATCTCGTATCGGGAGATCCGCGACGACCTCGACCGTCAGGCGGGCACGGCCGCGCTGCGGATCGCCGAGGCCACCGCGGCCGATCAGGCGATAGTCGCCGGATTCGCCGCGCCGCATCCGGCCGGGGTGATCGACCCGGTCGCAGAGACGATCCGGCGCACCACCGGCGCGGCGTTCGTCGTGATCGCCGACAGTCGCGGGGTGCGCGTCGCGCATCCGGACCGCACCCTTATCGGGCGGTCATTGTTGAGCGATCCCGGCGAGGACCCGGCCGCGGTGCTGGCCGGCGGTACGTACGTGGGCGTGCAGCAGGGTTCGATGGGCCGGTCGATGCGCGCTAAGGCGCCGATCCGCGACGCGCGGGGCCGGGTCGTCGGCCTGGTGTCGGTGGGCACGCTGGAGAACACCGTCAGCGGCGAGCTGCGCTCACGCCTGCCCTCGACGTTCGTCCCGCCGCTGCTGGCGCTGGGGTTGGCCGTGATCGGATCGCTGCTGCTCGCGCGGCGGATCAAGCGACAGACCTACGGCCTGGAGCCCGCCGAGATCACCACCATCCTCGAGCAGCGCGAGGCCATGCTGCACAGCATCGCCGAGGGCGTGATCACCCTGGACCTGGACGAGCACATCACCCTGGTCAACGACGAGGCGCAGCGGCTGCTGGGCATCGTGCGGGAGGACGCGGTCGGGCGGCGGCTGGCCGAGGTCGCCCCCGCAGGACGGGTGCGGGACGTGCTGACCGGCCGGATCGCCGGGCGTGACGAGATCATCCTGCTGGACGAGCGCATCCTGGTGGTCAACCACATGCCCGTGGACGTGCGCGGCCGTCCGGTCGGCGCGGTGATCACCCTGCGCGACCGCACCGAACTCGAGGAGCTCCTGCGCGAGCTGGACGACACCCGCTCCCTGACCGAGGCCCTGCGCTCGCAGGAACACGAATTCGCCAACCGGCTGCATGTGATCGGGGGGCTGATCGAACTGGGCCGCCTCGACGACGCCGTCGAATTCATCAACCGCTCCTCAAGCCTGCACCAGCAGCTGGCCGCCGGGCTGGTGGATGGCATCGGTGACCCGATCCTCTCGGCGCCGCTGCTGGGCAAGGTGGCGGTGGCGGCCGAGCGCGGCATCACCGTGTCGGTGTCCACCAGTGGTGTGCTGCCCGGCCCGTTGGACGACGCGGAGGGCCTGGTGACCATACTCGGCAATCTCATCGACAACGGGCTGGACTCGGTCGCCAGGGAGGGTTCTGCCGGTGGACGTGTGGAGGTCGGAATTGTTGTATCCGGAAATGATTCGGCAGAGGAATTGATGATTACTGTGCACGATTCCGGTCCCGGCGTGGACGAGGCGCTGACCGGCGAGATCTTCCGGCACGGATTCACGACCAAGGCCGCGCGGGGCAATCGCCGTCGCGGTATCGGCTTGGCGTTGGTCGCTCGGGAGGTCTGCCGTCGGGGTGGGCGTATCGAGGTGCGCAATGCCGGCGGCGCGCTGTTCACCGTCGCGATCCCGCTGCCGGGCGGGCAGATGGCGGGGGGCGAGGTCTCGATACGCGATGGATTGTTGGGCGTGGGAGCGCCGGGCGAAGGGGCCTGGGG
>NZ_JAGPOX010000388.1 GCF_019038435.1 Nocardia alni | reverse complement strand
GCCATGAGGCGCGGCACTTCGGTGCGCAGCCAGCCGGATTCCTCTTCGGGCAACTCGAACACCAGTTCGTCATGCACCTGCATGATCATCAGCACGCCGGGCTTTTCGGCGTCCAGCACGTCCTGCACGGCCACCATCGCCTTCTTGATCAGGTCGGCCGCGGTGCCCTGCATGGGTGCGTTGATGGCCGCGCGCTCTGCGGCGCCGCGCCGCGGGCCGTTGGGCGAGTTGATCTCGGGCAGGTAGAGCCGGCGGCCGAAGACGGTCTCGACGTAGCCGCGCGTCTTGGCGGCGGCCTTGGTCTCGTCCATGTACTGCTTCACGCCGGGGTAGCGCTGGAAGTAGCGGTCGATGTAGGCGGCCGCGGCCTTGTTGTCGATGCCCAGGTTGCGCGCCAGGCCGAAGC
>NZ_JAGPOX010000387.1 GCF_019038435.1 Nocardia alni | reverse complement strand
CTCCGCAGCTGCCGGCAAGATGGACATGAAGGCCATGATGAAGGAGAACAACGAGAAGATGGCCGCGATCCCGATGACCGGCAATGCAGACGTGGACTTCGCACAGATGATGCGCATCCACCACCAGGGGGCCATCGACATGGCCGAGAGCGAACTGCGCGACGGCAAGGACCCACAGATGCTCAAGATGGCCAAGGACATCATTTCGGCTCAGAAGAAGGAAATCGCTGTGCTGGATGCGTTCCTCGCCCGCAGTGGCAAGGCGGCCACTGGATCCGCAAAGTAGCCGTTTCGACGCTTGCGTTGCTGCCCCGTGCCGTGGAACGTGTCCAGGGCCGGGGCAGCGTTCATTGGCGAGGCCTGGTCGGATGGCGCAACGCTGGTGTGCGATGGATCAAGCGCAAGAC
>NZ_JAGPOX010000386.1 GCF_019038435.1 Nocardia alni | reverse complement strand
GCTTCGGCTGTCCCTGTGGGTTCTGTTGGCCCTGCGGGCCCTGCGGTTGTTTCTGCTGCCCGTTCTGCGGTGGCTTCTGTTGATCCTGGCCTTGGCCGCCCCCGGATGGCCTGCGCTTGCGTGCGGCATCGACCACGGCGCGGTTGGCCACTGCATCGGCCATGCCCGGATGCAGCGCCAGTGCGCGGTCGTAGGCGGCGATCGCTTCGTCGTAGTTGCCTTCGCGTGCAAGTGTGTTGGCCAGGTTGTACCAACCGGCATCGCTGTCGATGCCTTCGAACTGTCTGCGTGCAGTGGCGAAGTCGCCCTTGCGGTAGGCCTGAACCCCCTCGGCCAGGCGTTGATGCTGCAGCTGGTCGCTGCGCTTCCACGGCGTGCCCTGCGCCGGCTGCGAGACAGGCGTCGCAG
>NZ_JAGPOX010000385.1 GCF_019038435.1 Nocardia alni | reverse complement strand
CGGGCGCGGCCTGTGCCTGGAGCCGGGCCTCGCCGGACGTCAGCGTCTCGCTCATGCAACCTTTAACGCCGCCCGCGCGCCGGCAGCTTCGTTCGAGAACTCGGATTGTTTCGACATGGGGATTCGGCGGGGCCGGGCCAAGATGCCGGGAGTCAGGAGGTTGGGATTGGGGAGATCCGAATCCGGCAGCCAGCTGGATTCGGCCTATCCCACCCGCGCCCTCATCCTGAGGCGCCGGAGCGCAGCGGAGGCCTCGAAGGAGCCCTCCAGCTGGCCGCGCGATCCCTTGAGGCCTCCTTCGAGGCGGCTCCGCCGCACCTCAGGATGAGGGGAGAGTGCGGGATCGTCCTGGGATTCGCCGCTGCCCGTGCGGCGAGGCGGCCCGCTGCCGGCATCGCGGCCCCGGAG
>NZ_JAGPOX010000384.1 GCF_019038435.1 Nocardia alni | reverse complement strand
CGGTAGATCAGGGCGAGCTCGTTCTGGTCGAGGTCGAGATCGGGCAGCACGTCGTCGCCGAAGTTGTTGGGCTCGGTGGCCTCGAGCAGCTCGCGCTGCGAGCGCACCGAGACGAACTCCCCCGCGCCCATCGACAGGGCTCCGGCGAGCAGGCCCGCGATGCCGCTGAACAGCACGATGCGCGCGTCGACGCCGGTCGCCCCGATGCCCATGACGAGCGCGAGGTTCGACACGAGACCGTCGTTCGCCCCGAACACCGCGGCACGGAAGGTTCCCGACAGCCTGCGACGTCCCGCCGCGGCGAGCCCCCGCACGACCTCGCTGTGGATCTTCTCGTCGGCGCGCATCGCCGGGGTCGCGTGGGGGTCGTCGTCGTAGGGCGAGCGCGTCTCGGCCTGCTGAGCAAGGG
>NZ_JAGPOX010000383.1 GCF_019038435.1 Nocardia alni | reverse complement strand
GTGCAGAAATTCAAAATGCGCAAAGCTGGTCAGCGACCATTCGTCAGCGTGATGGCGCGCCTGCGGGGATCCTGCAAATTAAAACCTCGTCAGGAGCAGAAACCAGCGCCTTTATCGAACGCGTGGCAGATATCAGCCAGCATATGGCCGCGCTGGCGCTGGAACAGGAAAAAAGCCGTCAGCATATTGAACAACTCATCCAATTTGATCCGATGACCGGTCTGCCAAATCGCAATAACCTGCACAATTACCTCGATGACCTGGTCGACAAAGCCGTCTCTCCCGTGGTGTATCTCATCGGTGTTGACCATATTCAGGATGTGATTGATAGCCTTGGCTATGCGTGGGCCGATCAGGCATTGCTGGAAGTGGTCAATCGCTTTCGTGAAAAACTCAAACCGGATCAGTAT
>NZ_JAGPOX010000382.1 GCF_019038435.1 Nocardia alni | reverse complement strand
GTGCGATGAGCAGAGCGAGCAGTTTGGAGCGCATTCGAAAATTGTAGTGGCGCTGCCCGAGAACCTTCACTGCGAACGGCCGCGCCCATACAAAAAATGGCAGAAATCAGCCCAACGGAGAGGACTGGATAACGCTGAGTTTGCGCGCAGATTACATCTCTGTAAGGTAGCCCCATCGCAGTCGAAATTCGTTGACCTTGAAGCCACTACAAGCTTTCAAATAGACCCATCACTAAATGCACAGGAGGATGTGATGGGTTTATTCGACAAGCTTTTCAGCGGACATCACGGCGGTGGCCGCGGCCACCATGGCGGAAATTACCGAGACAGCGACCACAATCGCGGCTATGGCGATGGATCCAACACCCAACGACCAGCGAACCTCATTGCGTGCCCGAGCTGCAGTGGCGC
>NZ_JAGPOX010000381.1 GCF_019038435.1 Nocardia alni | reverse complement strand
CTGCAGAACTACCTGGACGACAACCTCAACGCCTGGGAACTGGACGCCGACGGCCTCTACCACAAGCGTGCGCCGGCGCACGACGAAGCCCCGCATTCTGCGCAGATGGCATTGATGCAGGGGCTGTAGTCCTGCCCCGGTGGACCCCGACCGCAGGTCGGGATTCGATCAGCGGTCGCCCGGGGTCAGATCCCTTTCCTGCGGGAAAGGGATCTGACCCCTTGCAATCCTGCTGCACGCCTCCTTCCAAAATGTGAAGGCCGCGCGGTGACGAGCACACCGCCGCTTCGGCTAACATTCGCCCATGCCGCATACCTCCACGACTCCGCCCGCATTGCAGGATGGCGACCTGCTGGCCGCCATCGACCTTGGCTCCAACAGTTTCCACATGGTCATCGCGCGCTACACGCT
>NZ_JAGPOX010000380.1 GCF_019038435.1 Nocardia alni | reverse complement strand
TCGTCACCGCGCAGCTCGGCCAGGATGATGCGTTCGGGCTTCATGCGGAGGCAGGCTTCCATGCAGCTCTTGGCGCTGACATTGCTGGTGCTTTGTCCACCCTTGGAATACAGCAGGTGCACGACATTGGGTTGGGTCAGAAACAGTTCGCGCGCGTCCTCGATGGTGACCAGTCGCTCGTTGTCCGGGATATGATTGACCAACGCTTTCATGAAGGTGGTCTTGCCGCTACCGGTCGCACCGGATACCACGATGTTCTTGCGGTACATCACCGCACGCCGGAAGAACTCGGCGTACTCGCGCGAATGGCGCAGCTCCAGCAGCTCACGATCCTGCTCGCTGATGCTGCCATCGGTTTCGAGGATCTGATTGAAGAATCCATCTTCGTGATACTGCGTGAGCGACTTGGTG
>NZ_JAGPOX010000379.1 GCF_019038435.1 Nocardia alni | reverse complement strand
CGCCTGGTCGGTTCGACCGGTGCCAACCCGTACGCGTCGGTTGCCGCGGGTGTCACCGCGCTGTGGGGTCCGGCCCACGGTGGTGCCAACGAAGCCGTGCTGAAGATGCTGGAAGAGATCGGCACCGCCGACAACGTCGAGTCTGCCGTGGTCAAGGCCAAGGACAAGACCTCCGGCTTCCGCCTGATGGGCTTCGGCCACCGCGTCTACAAGAACTTCGATCCGCGCGCCAAGGTCATCGGCGAGATGACCAGCAAGGTGCTCAAGCAGCTGGGCGTGCAGGATCCGCTGCTGGACGTGGCCGTGAAGCTGGAACAGGCCGCGCTGCAGGACGAGTACTTCGTCGCGCGCAAGCTGTACCCGAACGTCGATTTCTACAGCGGCATCATCTACAAGGCTGTCTCTTATACA
>NZ_JAGPOX010000037.1 GCF_019038435.1 Nocardia alni | reverse complement strand
ACCCCCGCCCATCCCGTACCACCGCAGTGGAGTAGGGCGGAACCGGCGCCTGCCCGAAACGTAGATTTGGCCGCACCGTGGAACCGCATGGAAGGCTATGGTTGCTTCGGGCTTGCGCTGGACACGTGTGAGGCCGAGATGGTCAAGCGGACGAATTTTGGACAGCAGTTGGCATCCAGAGCAAGAGTTGTCTCGTCGGCCGTGGTGTGAACATGTGCGGTGTCAATCTGCGTTCAGAAGGGCTAGAGCCGTCCGGGACTCTTGTAGGCTGTGGCTGTGCAAATCGTAGAGATCAAGTTGGACGGGGTTCGCGGATTCGGATCTGATGACCGTGCTGCCTCCCTTAGTTTTGCACGCAAAGACGGATCGCTTCCTCGGTGGATCGTCATCGCCGGGCGTAATGGTGCAGGAAAGTCGACTTTCCTTCAGGCAGCTGCTCTGGCCATTGCCGGGCCGTCGGTAGCTCGGTTGTTGGCGGAGACCTTCAGCGGCTGGATTCATGAAGGTGACGCTCGTGGGCGCGCCGCTGTGAGGCTTCGTTTTTCCGAGGAGGATGGCTTCACGACGGGTCGGAAGCCAAAGTTTGAACCATGGGCGGTGATGGAATGGGAGCGGGCTTACGGTCCTGAGCCGACACTTTCGAGAGCGACGACAGGAGGGCGGTGGACTCCCGAAAGGGGGCCGTGGGCGGAAAATCCTCGAGGATGGTTCACTGCTGGGTACGGTCCCTTTCGAAGGCTTTCGCCCGCACCGACAGAGGCGCAACGGTTAATGATGTCGCCGGGACGGCCTGCTGCGCTTGCTAGTCTGTTTCGAGAGGATGCCTCGCTGTCGGAGTCGGTGGTTTGGCTGCAGCAGATTTATTTGCGCCGGTTGGAGAATCGACCAGACGCCCAGGCTATCGAGGACCTGGTTCTAGGGCTGCTGGACGATGGACTGCTGCCTGAGGGGATGCGTGTCGAGAAGGTCGACTCCGAAGGGCTTTGGGTCCGAACGCCAGAGGGCCGCCAACTCGCGCTTTCTGCGCTGAGTGATGGTTACAGAACGGTGGCTGGTCTAGTCCTCGACCTCATCAAGCAGCTTGTTGCTGCATTCGATCCAGTCTATTGGGAGATAGATCCGGAGGGGCGGACCGTAGTCCTTCATGAGGGTGTTGTGCTGATCGACGAGATTGATGTTCACTTACATGTGGAATGGCAGAAGCGAATTGGATTCTGGCTTAAAGCGCATTTTCCAAAAATGCAGTTCATAGTTACCACCCACAGTCCTTTCATCTGTCAAGCGGCTGATGAAAATGGACTTGTCCGTCTGTCGCCGCCATGGGAGGAAGATTCCGGCGCCGAAATTCTACCCGGCGAGCAATTTAATCGGGTGGTGAATGGCAGCGCCGATGAAGCCGTATTGACTGACCTGTTCGGCCTCGACAGCGTTCTGTCTGTGTCGGCCCTGGATACGCGGGAGCGGCTGGCTGCGATCGAAGCAGCCGGGTTGAGTCGCGACCTCACAATGCAGGAGCGGGAAACTCTCGATGAATTACGGTCGAGACTGCCAACAAGTCAGGCCGACGAGGCGATTCGGATGCTGATGAAACACCAGCAGCGCGGTGTGTAAATGATTGCAATCGAGCGCCTCTTATTATCGGAACGATCACTGATGATCCTTGCCCGACGGCAGCATCGCGTCAATGCGGCAGATGACCCGCCCCAAGAAGCTGTCAAAACGTGGCGAAGTTTCAAAGGAAAAGCCAGAGATGATGTTCTTGTCGCACTGCAGGATATGTGTTGGGGCCTGCAACGATGCATGTACTGTCAGGATAGTCTTGGAACTGATATAGATCATTTCAGGCCCAAGGTCGACTACCCGGAACGGTCCTATGAATGGGATAACTATATCCTCGCCTGCTCGCACTGCAACAGTAACTATAAAAGGGATAAATTCCCCGTTAAAGACGGTAAAGAATTACTGGTAGATCCGACCAGTGTGGATCCGTCCCGACATCTCGCATTATCGCTTGATACGGGTAACTATGTCGGACTGGACGAGGTTGGCGTAGAGACTATAAAGGTGTTCGGATTGAATCGAGATGTGTGCGTTCAAGGACGCCGTACTGCGTGGATCGCACTGTGCGCCCTGATCAGAGACTATGAACGTTCCTCCGATGATGCTCGTGCAGAGATACTGGATTGCTGCAAGAAGTTCCCTTTTCAGGATGTGCGACATGCCTTGGCTCGGACCATCTCCGGTAGTGATCGTGCTGATGTCGTGCCAGCGGAGGTACGAGCAGTGGTCAGCCGTCACCGAGAGTTGCTGGATTAGCTGTAGCTCATGTCGATGCCCGCTCCCGTTGTGCCCTTGCTGGGACTCGACCGTGACTGGATCGAGGTCGTCTGTCTGGCAACAGAAGTCACCGCCTGATCCGAGCGAAGCCCGGATGCCTCCTTGGGTTCTACGCATCGTTGCTGCGAATCGATGGCGGTATGGGCACCGGCTTGATGGCTGTTGTTTATGCACTGGCGACAGCGAACCTGCACTTACACAACATGCTTTGACCAGCCTGCGGGATCTGTTCTGCTCGTTTCCGATCTGACGCAGTTATTTCCGGCCGCATACGAATTACCCAGGAGGCTTGCTCACCGCCGAGAGTTGGGACATGCGTTCGATGTGGCCGGCGCGGTAGCGGCCGGGGGTTGTTCCGAGGATGGCGGTGAAGGCCGCGATGAAGCTGCTGGGGTTGGACCATCCGCAGGCGTAGGCGGTTCGGGTGGTGTCGTGGCCTTCGGACAGGAGGACGAGGGCGTGGTAGATGCGTAGCTGGGTGCGCCACTCGTAGAAGGTCATGCCCAGCTCGTCGTGGAACAGGCGGCTGAGGGTGCGGGGGCTGGCTCCGATTGTCTTTCCGAGTTCGGCCAGGGAGGTGTTGTCCGCGGGGTTCTCGTGCAGGGTTCGGGACAGGGCTTGCAGGCGGTCGTCCCGAGGTTCGGGGAGTTGGAGTGTTCGTTCGGTCGCTTCGTGGAGTTCGTCGACGAGGACTCGCAGGAGGCGGGTGCGCGCTGGGCGGCTGTAGGCGGTGGCGGTGTCGTCGTAGTTGCGTGAGGCGGTCAGGGCGAGGAGGACCTCGCGGGCGAGGGGGGAAGCCTGGAACACCGCGGGATGGTCGGGTACCAGCCGGGCTAGGGAGGGCGGGAGGAACACGATGCGCATGTCGGTGTCGCCATGGGCACGGTGGTAGTGGGTGAACTCGGCAGGCGTCCAGGCAATGCGATTGGCGGGAACGATCGACATTCCGAGCTCGGTGTGGACGGCCAGGACGCCGCTGGCGGCATAGACCAGGTGGCCCCGGGCATGGGACTGCACCGCGCTCGTCTCGCCGGATGGCCACAGGTGCCGCCCGGCGGACGCCCAGATGTGTGAGGTCACGCCGGTCCGGCGGAGTTGGCGGCAAGCTGGCATCAGTTGGGATTCTATCGGTGGTCGGCCACATCCTGGTCCGGCGAGACTGTCTCCATGCGGACCCTTATCGAGGCCGCAGCTCCGGAAAGGGAGAAACGCATGGCGACGTTCGTTCTCGTACCCAATGCATGAAGTACCGGATGCCGTCGCCGCACTACTGCTCGGCACATGACCTCGGCATCGACACAGGATTATGGCGGCATCGAAAAACGTTGTGCAAAAAGCAGATTCAGCCCAGTGCCGTGATCGCCTCGGCGACCGGGGTGTCGCCGCCGATCGCCTCGAAGGTGCGTCCGGCGGTCTGCGGCGCATCGAGCACCGCGAGCAGAACCGCCGCCACGTCCGCGCGCGGAATAGGCCCGCGCCCAGTGGTTTCGGCGATGCGCACCAGGCCGGTCGCCCGCTCGTTGGTGAGCTGACCCGGCCGCACGATGGTCCAGCGGAGGTCGGTGCGGGCGCGGACGGCGTCGTCGGCGGCGCCCTTGGCGCGCAGGTAGGCGGCGAAGACGGGGTCGCCGCCGGTGGCGGCGGTGTCGGCGCCCATGGACGAGATCATCACGTACCGGTGGACGCCGGCGAGTTCGGCCGCGTCGGCGAGCAGGATCGCCGCGTCGCGGTCGACGGTCTCCTTGCGGGCCGCCCCACTGCCCGGCCCGGCTCCGGCCGCGAACACCACCGCGTCCGCGCCCTCGAGGTGTTTCGCGACGTCCGCCGGGGACGACTGCTCCAGATCGATCACGATCGGTTCGGCACCGGCCGAGACCAGGTCGGGAGACTGAGCCGGATTGCGGATCAACCCGGCGACCGAGTCGCCGCGCTGCTCGAGCAACCGCTCCAGGATGAGTGCGATCTGTCCGTGTCCGCCCGCGATGACGATTCGCATCCTCGAATCTTAGCTGCTGGCCGAACACGCGGCGCACGGCGGGCGGTGCCGATCAGCGCAGGCCCACCCGCGCGCCCGCCGCCTCCAGCTTGATCTTCGCGGCCTCGGCGGCGTCGCGGTCGATGCGCTCCAGAATCGCCTTCGGGGCGGACTCGACGAGATCCTTGGCCTCCTTGAGCCCCAGCCCGGAGATGACCTCCCGGACGGCCTTGATCACCTGAATCTTCTTGTCCCCGAATGATTCCAGGACGACATCGAATTCGGTGGGCTCCTCCGGGGCATCGACGACGGCGTCCGCGCCGAGTGCGAGAGGGACGGCCATGGGCGCGGCGGCAGTGACGCCGAACTCCTTCTCGAACGCGCTGGAGAACTCCGAAAGCTCCAGCAGCGTCATACCTTTGAAAACATCGAGCAGTTCGTCGATGGTCATCTTCGCCATGCTGCATCCCCTTGACAACACCGCTTCCCGCGGCGATTCCATGATAGGCGCGCGAGATCGCCGACCGCTCCGTATTATCGCCGGCTCAGCGGGCACGAAACGGTCTCGATTCACCTACGGGGGTGAAAAGCGTTGCGGCGGATGGTCTCAGTAGGCGGCAGCGGCCCGGCGCGCGGCGGTGTTGACGCGTCCGAGCACGGTGTGCAGCTCCTCCAGATCCGCGAGGGTGACGCCGAGTCGCTCGACGACGGTCGGCGGAATCCGTTCGGCCTGTGCGCGCAAGGCCCGCCCGGCGGGAGTGAGATCGACGACGAGGCTGCGCTCGTTGTGCTCGTCGCGGCGGCGGGTGATGTATCCGGCGGACTCGAGCCGTTTGAGCAAGGGGGACAGGGTCGGCGAATCCAGCTGCACGAGCTCGCCGATATCCTTGACCGACAGCGGCGCGTCGCCCCACAGCGCCAGCATGACCAGGTACTGGGGGTGGGTCAGGCCCATCGGTTCGAGCAGCGGACGATAGACGCTCAGGACCGCGCGGTTCGCCAGCGCCAGCGCGAAGCAGACCTGCCGATCCAGGCGCAGCGGATCGTCGATCTCCGGTGTCATGGCCTCGCCTCTCCTGGTGCCCGTGAATAGTTAACGCACAAACATTATGCACCAGGGCCGGGCGGATGCAATGGAAGTCACAGCTGGGAGCACTGTTCTCGGTGGCTCTGGCGGGTGACAGGGCGCTAGGCTTGTGTTAATAGTTAGTGCACGACTTATTAGTGCGAAGGAGACGGCGATGAGCGAACTGTCACCCGGCCCGCTCCAGCGGCTGCGTTACATCTTCGGCGGCACACTGCCCGCGTCGATGTCGGACTGGGTGGTCGCGGACCTCACCGGTCCGGGCGCGGCCCGGCGCTATCTGCTGCGGATGCTGATACCGCTGTTCCTCGTGCTGTGCCTGTTCCTGCTGGTGCCGGGCCCGTTGTGGATGGGTGCGGCGATGATGGCGCTGATCTTCCTGCCGCTGTGCTTCTTCGCGATCGCCCTGACCTACGTCTACCGCCGCTACCGGCTGTCCAGACACGGCCTGGATCCGGCGCTGGGCGACATCGCGCGCCGCGATCGCGCGGCCGCCGTCCGCGAAGCCTACGAACGCAGCCACCCCCGCGCCTGAATCGGCACAACCAGGGCGCATTTCGTACTCCGCGATGTCGAATCCCCGCGAGTGCGAGAAGATCACACCATGAATGAGGTAGGTGTCCTGCGCTTCGTATCCTCGGTCGCCGAACTCGACGCGCTGCCGCTGCTTTCGGTGATCATGGCCGCCAAGCCGTCGCGTTCGGTATTCCAGAAGTGGCGCGGCAACGGTGGTCTGCATACCTGGGTCCGCATGAACAGCAGCGACCGCTACACCTCCGAGGAGTTGACCGTCGGCCCGTTCCCGCTGTCGGCGCCGCAACGATTCTGGTTCGTCGTCCTCTACGATCCGACGGTGGACGGCCGGCCGAGCGACTGGAATATCGTCGGCGACTGAACGCCGCGTGTTTCGGGGCCACGGGGATGACTGATCGGTATCATTTCCGCGACTGGACAATTGGCCAGGTTGAACGTGGGTCGGGGCCCGAGGAGTGCACGATGCGGAAGAGCGCGTTATTGGTAAGCGCTTGTGCGGCAATCGCGATGGGATGGCCGGGGACGGCATCGGCGGCGCCGGCCTTCGGCGAGTATGTGGCCCTGGGGGATTCCTGGGCGGCCGATGCCACACTGGTGCAGATCAGCGGCCAGTACGCGCCGCCGGGCTGTGTGCAGAGCGCCCGCGACTACTCGAAGCAGGTGGCCGCGGCACTGCGCATCCCGGTCTTCCGCGACGCGACCTGCGGTGGCGCCGAGACCGGGAATATGACCGGCAGCCAGAACGCCCCACTCGGCGGCGTCAATCCGCCGCAGTTCGACCGCCTCGGTCCCGCAACCGATCTGGTGACACTCGAGATCGGCGGTAACGACGCGGGTCTTGCGGCGGCGGTGCAGGACTGCCTGACCGTCAACCCGGAAGTGTCGCCGTGCCAGGCCTCGTGGGTACCCGGCGGCGTGGATCTGATGTCCGCGCGGATCGCCGCGGCCGAGCCGAAGGTGGCCGCGACGATCGAGGGCATCCGCGAACGGTCCCCGCATGCGCGCATCCTGCTGGTCGACTACCTCGACGGCATCGGCACCACCCATGGCTGCTTCCCGACAATCCCGATCTCCGATACCGACGCCGGATGGATCGGCCGCAAGCTGGTCGAACTGGACGCCATGCTGGCCCGCGTGGCGGCGCGGACGGGCGTGCGATTCGTCGACACCTACCGCGGCAGTGTGGGCCACGACTCCTGTCGGCCCCCGGGTGTGCGGTGGGTCGAGGGCCTGATCCCGTTCTCCAGCAATCCACCGGGGCCGGCGGTGCCGTTCCATCCCAATCAGCTCGGCGCGGACCATCAGGCGCGGGCCATTCTCGCGGCGCTCGGCCGGTAAGCGCGGGGATCGGGCGCCGTCCGGAATGTACGCACGGCGCTGCGGCGTTGTACCCGGCAGTATCCGCATCCCGAAAGGCCTCGACGCATGCCCTGGACCGTTCCCGCCCTGTCCATCCTCGATCTCGCCTCGATCGCACCCGGGCAGACCGCGCGGGAAAGCTTCGCCAACAGCGTCACCCTGGCCCAGACCGCCGAGCGTGCCGGATACCGGCGAGTCTGGTACGCCGAGCACCACAACATGGCCACGATCGCCTCGAGCGCCACGAGCGTGCTGATCGGCCACGTCGCCGAGCACACCGACAGCATCCGGCTGGGCTCGGGCGGGATCATGCTGCCGAATCATTCGCCGCTGGTGATCGCCGAGCAGTTCGGCACGCTGGAGACCCTGTTTCCCGGCCGGATCGATCTCGGGCTCGGCCGCGCCCCGGGCAGCGATCAGACGACCATGCGCGCGATGCGTCGTGACCCGTCGTCGTCGGATACCTTCCCCCAGGACGTGCTGGAGTTGCAGGGCTATCTGACCGGGCACACCCGCATCCCCGGCGTGCAGGCCACACCGCGTGCGGAAGGCGTTGTGCCGCTGTACATTCTGGGGTCCTCGCTGTTCGGCGCGCAGCTTGCCGCGCAGCTCGGCCTGCCCTACGCGTTCGCCTCGCACTTCGCTCCCGATCTGCTGCATCGGGCGGTGCAGGTATACCGCGAGACCTTCCGTCCCTCGGAGCAGCTGGCCGAGCCGTACGTGATGGCCGGTGTCAACGTCTTCGCCGCCGATACCTACGAGGCCGCCGCCGAACAGCGCGCGGTCGCGTATCGAGCCCGGGCGCGGTCCATGATCCGGCGCGGCGCGGGCGGCGCGGATTTCACCGACGAGGAGATCGACGCGTTTCTCGTCTCGCCCAACGGTCGTCACCTCACCACGATGACCAAGTACACCGCCGTGGGCCTGGCCCAGGACGTGCGCGCGTACCTGGAGGATTTCGCCGGCGAGATCGGCGCGGACGAACTCATCCTCGCCCACCACGCCACCGACATCGACGACCGCGTGCGCTCGGTCGAACTCGTCGGCGAGGCCGTCGCGGCGCCCGCGTCTCGGTAACGCGGGGGCGCGTCTCACCTCGCTATCAGCGCCTGCCTCCGCCTGTCGACGGGATCCAGCTCGAGAAACTCGGTAATCCACAGCGAGCCATCGGCGCAGCGGATCTCCATCCCGTCGGCGGGCCGCAGGCTGGTACGCAACAGCGAGATCCGCCGGCCATCCAGTTCGGCGATCGGTCCGGGTGGGTCGTAGATGCCGAACCGGCGAGCCCGGACCTGGTTGTGAATCTCGCGCGCCGTTTTCGACCGGTCGACCGACGCCAGCTCGTCGCCGATCGCGGATTCGTAGGTGGCGTCCTGTTCGTTCTGAGGCGTGCCCGCGAACCCCTCGGCCACTCGTGCCAGTGCGACCGCCACCAGCTCGCGCGCGACGTCGTCGAAGTCTCTGATCAGCCCGTCGGCCGCGTCGTCGTCGATCTCGTCCGGCAGCGGTATGCCACCGCGCTGCGCCACGATCGGACCGGAATCGAAGCGCGAGTCCATCCGGTGGATCGTCACGCCCGTCTCGGTATCGCCGCGTAGCAAGGCCCAATGCACGGGCATGGGTCCGCGATGCCGGGGAAGCAGGGAGGTGTGGACGTTGAGGACGCCCAGCCGCACGGTCCGCAGAACTTCTTCGGACAGGCGCCACGGAAATCCATGACAGATCATTATGTCGGCGGCGAAGCCGGACAGGGCCTCGGCGAGTTCATCATTTCCAGCGGGGAATACCGAGTCCAGGCCGGTCGGTATCGAGCGGACTATTCGCGAATCGTCGGCAGCAAAACGGGGCACAACACATGCCGCGGGGTGATTTCCGGACCTTTGGCACGCTTCGAGGAGAACTAACAGACCATCGGCTCTTGACGAGGCGAGAACAACCCGCAGTGGTTCAGTCATAGCAAACCCCTCTCGCGTAAGCGACGTCTCGACGTTACCGGATCCAGGTGTGCGCGGACGGTACTACGAAGCACTTCGAGGAGAGAAATTGTGTTGGCGTGCTATACAATTGATCCTTTGAACGCGACATGCTTCGCATGAAGGGGTGGCCATGCAACGCAGGTGGGAAGCCGATCCCGCCGCGTCGATGTCTCGACGCCTGGGTAAGTCGGCGAAGGAGTTGGGGCAGACCGGAGGACGTGATTCGTGCCCCGACATCTGGGAACTGGACAACGGTGATATCGCGGTGATCGGCCGGGATTTGACAGATGCCTATACGGCCCGTTTACCGGATGACGTGACAATTTATCACGACGAGCGCCTGGTGATCATTCCGCGCGCGACCATAATCGCCGCCAAGCGGGATATTCCGGATGCATGATCTCCTGGCCGGTCGGCCGAGCGAATTCCTGGCAGCGGACGACATGCATGTGGACTACAACAAGCGCTTTACCGCGCCCGGTGGACGAGATTCGTGGAAGCTCGAACGTCTACAGCATTTCCGCGATCCGCAGTTCGTCAGCTGGGAGGCCTTCGATCGGGGTGAGTGGGGGCGGTCGCTGCGCCTGCTCGAGGATGAGCGCGCGAGTCTGGCCGAACAGCAGGGCGAGGCAGTCGCTATGGGTGTCGACCTCTATCGGGTACGCGTCGTCGCCGAGCCGATTGCTCCGTATGTGCAATGGGAACTTCATTTGCTGGCCTTGCGAGCGCAATACGGCGAGAGGATCCGGGTGATCGGCCCGGAGATTGTCGCGCCATTCGAGTCGGCCGAGATCGTGCCCGAACTGTTGACCGTCGGCACGGACACTGTCTATGAATTCCGATATGATGAAACCGGCACGCTCATAGGCGCCAACAGATATATCGATACCGAAATCTACGATCGATGTATGGAATTCATGCGGAGTCTGTACGCCGAGGGGGAGGATGTTCGCGCTTTCTTTCAGCGGCGAGTTGTCGGCCTTGCACCACCTGGGGCTGCCTGAATTATGGTGTACGAGGTTCGGGGTGGCGGTTCGCGATGCGGTGCGATATGACCGGATCGGATGACGAGCACGGGAATTCCGCGGGCGGCTCCACGCATTCCGAACTCTCGGGTTCGGGCGGCGATATCGTGCAGGCCCGCGATGTCCACGGCGACGTGCATTTTCATGGATCACGAGAACCGAATGATCCCACGCCACGGCAATTACCGTCCGATGTCCGCGGTTTCGTCAACCGGCTCGCCGAACTCGCCCGGCTCGACAAATTGCTGGCCGGTAATCCCGAGGAGCCGCTCGTCTGCGGTATATCGGTGATCACCGGAACGGCAGGTGTCGGCAAGACCTCCCTGGCCTTGCATTGGGCGCACCGGGTACGCGACAGATTTCCCGACGGTCAGCTGTATATCGACCTTCGGGGCTACGATCCGGGAGATCCGGTCGGCCCCGGCCAGGCGCTCGACGGCTTTCTACGGGCGCTGGGCACCGTGCCTGCCCGGATTCCGGCGGAACACGCCGACAAAGCCGCCCTGTTCCGGTCGTTGCTCGCCGAGCGCCGGATGCTGGTCGTCCTCGACAATGCGGCGACGACCGCCCAGGTACTGCCCCTGCTGCCCGGTACGGCGGGGTGCCTGGTCGTCGTGACCAGCCGCAGCGATCTCCCCGGCTTGGCGGTGCGGGCGGGTGCGAAACGGCTGACGCTGAACGTGCTGAGCGAGAACGAATCGGTGACCCTGCTGCGAACCGTCACCTCGGACGATCGGGTCGCCGACGACGCCCAGGAGCTGGCGGAACTGGCTCGCCTGTGCGGGCGGCTGCCCCTGGCGTTGCGGATCGCCGCCGACCGTGCCGTCGCCCGGCCGCACGTGCCGCTGGCCGACCTGATCGCCGATCTGCGCGACGAATCCGGACTCTGGGACGCGCTGGGTTCGGGGCCCGAGTCGGAAACGGATGTGCGCACGGTGTTCGCCTGGTCCTATCGGGCGCTTCCGGTCGAGGCCGCGAATCTCTTTCGTGTGCTGAGCCTGCACCCCGGGCCCGAATTCGGTACCGCCGCGACCGCGGCCCTGGCCGATCTACCCGTTCGCCGGGCTCGCCACCTACTGGACGTCCTGGCCGGTGCGCACCTGATCGAACAGCATGCCCCGGACCGGTATCGGTTCCATGATCTGCTGCGCGCTTACGCGCTGGACCAATCCGCCGCGGCGGAGACGCCGGAGGCCCGGGCGGCGGCTCGGCGGCGCGTCCTGCTCTGGTACCTGCTCAGCATGGACGCGATGCAGGCGGTCGTGCGCCCGATGGAATCGCATGTGCCCCTTCAGCCGGACGAGTCGCCCGAACGGATCTGGACCGCCGCCGCACCCGCCGCGTTCGCGACGGCCGAACAGGCGACCCGTTGGTACGCCCTCGAGCGCGTCAACGTGGTCACCGCCGTTCGGGCGGCGGCGACCGCCGGGCTGGACAGCCTGGCGTGGCGGCTCCATATCACCCTGCGCAGTATCTATATGGGAGAGAACCCATTCGACGATTGGCTGATCACCGGGCATGCGGCGCTCGCTGCCGCCCGGCGTGTGCCGGACCGTGCCGGGGAGGCCGAGGTTCTGGAAAGCCTGGGGATGGCCTACACCCAGTCCGGCCGGCTGGACGAGGGCGCGGCACATCATCGCGCGGCCCTGTCGATCCGGCGCGCGATCGGCGACCGGTTCGGCGAGGCCATGTCGCTGAACGGCTTGGGGCTCCTGGCTTTTCGGCAGCATGATCTCGCCACGGCGCTGAGTCTCCTGGAGCAGTGCCGTGATCTGCTGCACGGGCTCGGCGATTCGATGTGGGAGACGGTGGTCACCGTCAATATCGCCGAGGCGTATTTCCGCCTCGATCGGCTGGGTGAGGCGCAGGCATTGATCCGCTCCGCGTTGGTGACATACCGGCGGCGCGGGGAGCAATCCGGGATCGGAAATGCGCTGTGGCTGCTGAGCATGACATCGCGGGAACTCGGCGACCTGGACGAGGCGGTGCGGGCCGCGCGGGAGGCCGTCGAGATCGCCCGAAACCACGGTAACCACATGTGGGAGGGGTGCTGGACATTGGAGCTCGGGGCGGTACAGCGAGCGCTGGGGCAGCAGGGCGATGCCCTGACGTCGTATCAGCGAGCGGTCGTGCTGCACCGCGAGATCGGGGATCGCGGCCGCGAGGCGCAGGCGTGGGACGGCACCGGCGAGGTGTACCGGGATTTGGGCAGACCCGGCGAAGCGGCGGCCTTCCATCGCGCGGCGGTCGCCGCTCAGCGTGAACTCGGCGACCGGTGGCTATGGGCTTGCGCCTTGGCGCATCTGGGCGATGATCTCCACCGTTCGGATGACGCCGACGGAGCCCGGCCGTGCTGGATCCAGGCTCGCTCCCTCCTTGCGGAGTTCGACGACCCCAAGGCGAATCGCCTGCGCCAGCGTGTCTCCGCGAGCCTTGGGCCGAACAGGTAATGCCGTGGCTTCATGCCTGGGGGCTGTCGGTGGTGCGCGGTATAACGTGAGGCACGTATTCGGCGAGAGCAACATAAACGGGGCGGTCCATGACCATGGCGGAGGCGGATTCGCGCGCGTTGGTGATCGGTGACATACCGGACGAGCCGATCGGTTTCGTCGATCGGGAGATCGTCACGCGGGTGCGCGGCATGCTGGAGCGGTCCGTGGTGGTGCTGACAGCACCGGAAGGTACCGGGGGAGTGGGGCGTACGCAGATCGCGGCCGCTTGTGCCCGGAAGGTGATCGCGGGCGATCGTGGCGTGGTCGGCTGGGTGAGTGCACGCACGGAGGCGGAATTGCTCACCGGGCTGCTGGGGATCGCCCGGCAGCTCGAGCTGACCGATCTCGCCGATGCCGATGCCGAGGGCTCGGTGCGCGAACTGTACGCCGAACTGGCCGCGCGCCAAGGCCCGAATCTGGTCGTATTCGACCACTCCGCCGATCCCGGTCTGGTGGCACGCTATCTGCCCCCGCCGGGGGCGGCCCAGGTCATCGTCATCGAAAACGGCGGCGCCGCAGCGCCGGTCGGGGAGGCGGTGCCGGTCGAGCCGTTCGCCCGGCCGGAATCGGTGGCCTTTCTGGGCAGGCGGGCGCAGCTGAACGACGCCGCGGGCGCGGAGACGGTGGCCCAGGCGCTGGGTGATCTGCCGCTGGGGCTTGCGGTGGCGGCGGCGACGATTCGGCTGCGCCGATTTCAGCAGGCGCGGCGGGTGGACTATGCCGGATACCTCGAACTCCTCGACTCCGGCGGTGTCGACGCGGCCCTCGCGCTGGCGTTCGAGACGATCTCGTTCGAGGACGAGAGCGGCCTGATCGCAAGGGTACTGGCGACGGTGGCGGTGCAACCCGCACACGCCGTCGCACGGACCGTGCTGTACGAGCTGGTAGGTGATCAGGGCGCTCCGGACCATACCCCGGTCGAGCCCGCGTTCGCCGACGATCGCGGCGCCGTGCATCAGGAGGAGGTCGAAAGGGCGATAGACGACTGCCTGCGCGGCGCCCTGCTGCTGTACTCGGTGGACAGGCGGACCGTGCTGATGCACCCGCGACTGGCGCGGGTGATCCGCGAAAGGCTCGGCGCCACCGCGACATTGGATTCCGCGATCGAATCGGCCCGGGCGAGGTCGGTGTCCGAGCAGTCCGCCACGCTCCCGGACGCGACGGAGATCGCCGATCTGCTGCGCGTCTTCGCCGACCGGGTGAGCATGCTGGGCGCGCTGCACCCCGAGGCGGCGCAGGCACGGAACAACCTCGCGGTCGCCTACCACATTGCCGGACACCATGATTCCGCGATCCGTCTCTACGAGACCGCGCTCGAGGAGGCCGAACGCGAGCTGGGCCCCGGCGATCGGCGGACCATCATCGCCCGTGGCGATCTGGCTCGCACGCTGCGATCCGGTAAGCGGTTCGACGAGGCGGTCGCGACGTTGGAGCGGACGGTCGCCGACAGCGAGCGCCTCCTGGGCTCCGACGATCCCGACTTCCTGGCCGCGCGGGAACATCTGTGCGCCGTCTATGCGCAGTCCGACCGATACGGGCAGTCGGTAGCCCTGTTCGGCAGATGCGTCGCCGACCAGTGGCACAGGTTGGGCGCCGATCACCCGACAACCCTGGCCGCGCGCCGGTACCAGGCGATGCAGTACTTCAGCGCCGCACGGCGCGACGAGGCCGCACCCCTGTTCGAAAGCCTGATCACCGATCTGGAGCGGCTGCTCGGCAGCGAGCACGAGGATCTGGACTGGGCGCGCTCGGATCTCGGGTCCTGCTATCAGTGGATGGACCGGTTCGAGGACTCGATACCGATACTCGAACACACCCTGCGCGGCTTCGAACTGCACTGCGGCGCGGAGGATCCGAATACCGCGGATATCCGCCTCAATCTCGCCGTCTCCCTGCACCGGACCGGACGGTCGGCGGAGGCGTTGCCGCTGTTCGAGCACGCACTGTCGGTGAACGAGCGCGTCCGGGGCGCCGACGACGAACAGACCCGGCTGGCTCGCGCGCGCATGGCCGAGGCGTATTCCACCCTCGACGATCGGGTGGAGGACACCATCGTCCTGCTGCGCCGCGTTCTGGCCGACCACGAAGAGCACGACGGCCCGGACCATCCCCAGACCGTCGTCGCGCGCCGCCGCCTCATCAACGCGTACAGCAAGCCCAAACGCTGGGAGGAACAGATACCGCTGCTGGAACAGGCACTGGATGTCGCTGTCCGGGTGCAGGGCCCCGCCGGCGTCGAGGCGTCCGACGCGCGTTTCCACCTCGGCCTGACCTACGGGCTCGTCCGCCGCGACGCCGATGTCATCCCGCTGCTGACCGTCGTACTCCCCGAGCGGGAGGGCCGGCTCGGTTCGGATCACGACGGGGTCGATATGGCCCGTTTGGTCCTGGCGTTCAGTTACACCAGGCTGCGTCGTCACAAGGACGCGATCCCGCTGCTCCAGCGGCTGCTGTCGGTCCGCGAACAACAACGCGGCCTCCAGCACAAGGACACCGTTCTGGTGCGGCACTCGCTCGCCCTGGCCTATTCCGAGGTCGGACGGCACGGTGACGCCGCGGAACTGCACGAGCGGGTGCTCGCCCACCGGGAGAGAACGCTGGGGTTGGAGCATGCCGACACTCTCACCGCCCGCCGCCAACTCGCCGGGGCGTACCGACGGTCCGGACAGGCGGAGAAGGCCGCGGCGATGGACGAGAAGAATCTCGCGGCGCAGGAGCGCGCGCTCGGGCCCGATCACCCCGATACCCTCATCTCCCGTCACGATCTCGCCCTCGCCTACCGGAAGACGGGCCGCAGCGAATTGGCGGTCATGCTGTTCGAACAGACCCTCGCCGCCCGGGAGCGGGTGCTCGGTCCCGAGGACGCGGCGACCGTGACCACACGCGCCGAACTCGCCGTCGCCTACGCCCATACCAATGTCGAGCGTTATGACGAGGCCGTCGCGCTCGAGATCCGCAACGTCGATATCCGCACGCGCACCCTCGGCTCCGACCATCACGACACCCTGTGCAGCCGGCACCATCTCGGTCTGGTCTACATCCGGATGGGCCGCTACGCCGAGGCTCTCGCCGTCATCGAGCCCACCCTGGACGATCGTCAACGCACGCTGGGGCCGGAGCATCACGAAACCCTGGTCACGGCCAATAACCTGGGCGTCGTCCACCATTATCTGGGCCACCGCCAGACGGCCATGGCGATTCTCGAGCAGACCCTCGTCGCGCGCGAACGGGTACTGGGCCCGGGCCACGCCGATACGGTCTCGACCAGAGGGAGTCTGGAGAACGTCGTCAAGAGCCGGCCGACGCCACGTCGGCGATGATGCCCCGGTAAGTCATCGGGAAGGTGTGAATCCCGGTCGGATGGGTATTTCCGCCAAAGCGCCTCCGCGGGTCGCGCGCACGGGTCAAGATCGACACGGCGCGTCGATCGGGTGAGTTGATCTTGTCCCGGTGGCGCGCCGCAGTGCAGTGACCCGGGCCGGTCAGGAGGTATCGATGCGACGACGCATCTCGAAAGCCGAAGTGTGGCACCACATCATGTGTGGTCTCATCGCGTTGGGCGGCTGTGTAGGCCCGGCCGAGGCATACGGCGAGTACATGCGTGACCGGCATCAGCCCGAACCGGACTGGGATTGGTCGATCCCGAATCGGTGGTACGACGAGGCTTGGCGGCGCGGCAGCGTGTAGCCGCCCCTTGTTTCCCGGGCTGCGCTCGGCCAGGGCGGAGCGGTGGTGCATGCTGGTTCGGTGCGTGTGCTGGTAGTCGAGGACGAGCCGCGGCTGGCGCAGACCCTACGGCGGGGTCTCGAGCTGGAGGGATTCCTCGTCCAGATCGCCGAGACCGGTACCGACGGGCTGTGGTGGGCGGTCGAGCACGATTTCGATGTGATCGTGCTGGACATCATGCTGCCCGGTCTGAGCGGTTACGAGGTGCTGCGGCGGCTGCGCACGCGGGATGTGCGGACCCCGGTGCTGATGCTCACGGCCAAGGACGGCGACTACGACCAAGTCGATGCCCTGGACATGGGCGCCGACGACTACCTGACCAAACCGTTCTCCTTCGTGGTGCTCATCGCCCGCCTGCGCGCGCTGCTGCGCCGCCGCGCCCCTCAGCAGCCCACCCGGCTGTCGGCGGGAGATCTGGTGCTCGATCCCGCGCGCCGCTCGGTCCACCGCGGTGACGTCGCGGTGACGCTGACTCCCCGTGAATTCGGCCTGCTGGAATTCCTGTTGCGACACAAGGGAAATGTGCTGACCAAGGCCGAAATCCTGCGCAATGTCTGGGATGTGCACTACGACGGCCCGGAGAATGTCGTCGAGGTCTACGTAGGCTACCTGCGCAAGAAGATCGATACGCCCTTCGGCCGCACCAGCATCGAGACCCTACGCGGGGTCGGGTACCGGCTGCTGGACCCCGACGGGGCCGAGGACGGGCAGTTCGACGACGAATCGAGCGCCGCCCCACGGTGATTCGCCGACGGTGACCGTACCGTTGTGGGCGGCCACGATTTCCGCGACGATCGCCAGCCCCAGCCCGGATCCGCCGCTCGAGCGGGCGCGGTCGGCCTCCAGGCGCACGAACCGCCCGAATACCCGCTCCCGGTCGGCCGCCGGAATCCCGGGGCCGTCGTCGTCCACGACGAGCCGCGCGCGGTCGCCGGATTCGGTGATGCCGATCGCGACCCGCGAGCGTGTGTGCGCGGCGGCGTTATCGGTCAGATTGCGCAGCGTCCGAGTCAGTTTCGGCCGGTCGCCGATGATCCGCACCGGGGTGATCGAGGTCTGCACCGCGACGTCGCCACGCAGCCGTAGCGCCGCGGCCTCCGCGTCGACCAGATCGTCCAGATCGACCTCCCCGATGCGCAATTCGAGCCGGTCCTCGTCGGCGGCCGCGAGGGTCAGCAGATCCTCCACCAGGTGCCGCATGCGCTGCGCCTCGGGCAGCAGGGTGCCGGAGATCAGGTCGCGGTCCAGCACCTGCGGGCGGTCGCGGGCCAGTTCCAGCGCCGCGGTGAGAGTGGCCAGGGGACTGCGCAGTTCGTGCGAGGCGTCGCCGACGAATCGCCGCTGGGCCTGATGACCCGCCTCGACCCGAGCCAGCATCTCGTTCATCGTCTCGGCCAGGCGGGCGATCTCGTCGCGCGCCAGCGGTACGGGCACCCGCTGGGACAGTGCCGTCGCGCCGATCCGGTCGACCCGGGCCCGAATCGCCTCCACCGACCGCAGCGAGCGCCCGACCAGCAGATACGTCGCGGCTGCGGCGGTCAGCACGACCACCGGCCCGCCGATCGCGAGCAGGCCCGCGACCTCGGCAAGGGCATGTTCGGCCGATTCGCTGTTCGCGGCCGCCAGGATCGTGTAGGTCCCCGAGGGGGTCGGCACGGTGCGCGCGGCCACCCGCAGATCCTCGTCGTAACCGTCGGCGGCGGGCAGTCCGGTGACATGTCCGGTCGGCGGGACGGCTGCCGGATCGGTGAGCGGCGTTTTCGGATCGGCCGGATGCTCTGCCCGCGGGTTCGGTGCGGACGACCATCGCACTCGGCCGTCCGGCCCGAGCACCTGCACGGCCGCCACCTCGCGTTCGGTGGCCAGCAGTCCATCGGGCAGATGGTCGCCGTCGTCGGCCCGCAGCTCGTCGGCGATCTGACCCGTGCGGACGTCGGCCGCGACATCTAACTCGCGGAGCAGCGAATGGCGCAGCAGGCCCAGCATCGCCCCGGCCGCGGCCAGCAGCACCACCCCGACGATCAGAGCGGACACGACCGCCGACCGGATCTGCACACCCCACCGCGAGGGGCGCAACCAGGCCGGGAACCGTTTCACCCTCCCATCATCGACCATCGGCATGTCGCGGCCGCGAGCGTTCTCAGCGTGTTCTCAGCCGGGTCTCCCGCGCGGGCAGCTGTCCGGCTGGACAGAACCGGCCTGGTGCTGCATTTTCTTGCCCGATTCATCGGAAACCAGACTCTTCGGCCATGAAAATGCAGCGTGCGGCCGGAGTGGAACCCAGCGTCCCCTCGGATGGGCCGCGTTGTCGATGACTGAGTGCGCACAGTCGGCCGTAGTGTTCGCGGAGAATTCGCTCGATCGATGGTCTTGTCGAATTTCCGTGTACGCCATCGTGAATTCACTCGCATCGGGTGAGGTTCGAATGGCAGAGGTGTGCAGGTGGAGGTGACACGGGTGGGGTCGGATCGGGTCTGGATCCCAACGATCGAGGTGCTATGACGCTGGAAATGCCGGAGGGGCTGCGCTGGCTGGGCTGGGTCGCCGGATCGAGCTGGCCGGACGGCGACGAAGATGCCATGTGGAGCATCGCCAACGACTGGAAGGCCGCCTCCACCGCATTGGCCGCTCTGGAACAGCAGGTGCTCCAGGCCCAGAAGGACACTGAACAGGCGTATACCGCGGGCTCGGGTGCGGACGCGATGGGCGCGAAGTTCGACGATCTGATCACCGGCGACAAGTCGGTCAAGGCGCTGGCCGAACTGCTGGACGAGGTATACAACTCGGCTTTCGACATGGGGACCCAGCTGCAGGCGACCAAGATCACCATCATTCTGTCGCTGGCCTGGCTCGCGATGGAGATCATGTGGGCCTGGCTGTTCCCGCCGACCGCCCCGGCGGTCGAGGCGGCGGCCGTCACGACGACCAGGTCCCTGCTGAAGGTCGTCGAGGATTACGTTCAGAATGCCATCGAACGACTCGCGGGTCAGCTCGGGGCCTCGACGATGAAGGGCCGGTACTTCTGGCGTGAGCTGGTCACCGGCGGCAAGCTGATCATGCCCAGCGCCAAGGGGTTCGGCGTGTACTCGATCAAGGCGCTGGAGAGCGCCGGGGCGTCGGCGCTCATGGACGGCTCGGTGCAGCTCGGGCAGATGGCGGCCGGTAAGCGTCACGGGTTCGACTGGAAGGAGTTCGGGGTGTCGATGGCCGCGTCGGTCGCCGGCGCGGCGCCCGGTCGTGAGGCCGCACGGTATCTGGGCGACGGGATCGACAAGTACTTCGGCAAAGACCTGGCCAAGATGAACTGGAAGGTGGGAGGCCTCACCTACCCGGTCGGCTCGGTGGTCCGGGGCGCCGGGATCGGCGTGGTCTCCGGTGCGGTCAGCACGCTGTTCGGCGATATGGTCGGTGCGGCCGCCTACGGCACCTCGGTGTTCACCTCCCCGCAGGGGTGGGTGGGCGGTATGGCCCGCGGTGGCATCGTCGGCGCGGCGCGCGGCACCTTCATCCAGCGGACGGCGGTGTCGGGCCAGAACGACGCGGGCGAGACCGAGCAGGACTTCAGGTCCACCGCCTGGGCGAAGTCGGCGCCGTCGAACAAGGTGAGCCGCACGTCCCGGCCTGCTGCCACCACCGGTGGGGGCGAGGGAGAGACCGTGACCGCCGGCGGGACCCGCACAGGCGGCGGCGGGAACCGTGAGGGGGATGAAGCCGAGGGGCACGACGACAACGCCATGATGTCCGGTGCGAACGGCACCGGCGGGCGTGGCGGCGGCGAACCGCAGGATCAGACGACGCTGAACAATCGCGCCGGCGGCAACGAAGACCAGGCGAATGGCGTGGGCGGGTCGCGCGCTGGTGGGCAGGGTCAGCAGCAGAATTTGTCCGGCGGTGCGCGGTCCGGTGGTCAGGATCAGCAGAATTTGTCCGGCGGTACGCGGTCCGGTGGTCAGGATCAGCAGAATCTGTCCGGTGGTGTGCGGTCGGGCGCGCAGGATGAGCACACCACGGGTGGTGGGAATGAGCGGTCGTGGCTCGACCTGGGCGAGGAGTCCTCGGCCGGCCGAGGTGGGTCCGGTCGCGGCGATGAGTCGTGGATCGAGATGGGTGACGATTCGACCCCGAGTGGCGGTAGGGGACTGGGGAGTACGGCCGGCGGGCAGCGAACCGGTCTCGGGGGGCAGGACGAGAGCACGCCCCTGGGCGGTCGCACGACGGGATCCGGTGCGCTCGGCGGGCGCACACCACTGCGCGGTGACGGTTCGTCCGCACCGGTGCGTGGCCCCGGTGTGACACAGAGCAGGTCCGGCGCACCGGGTTCGTCGCGTACGGGTGCTCAGCAAGGCACGAGCGCGACCGCGGTGGGGCGCGGGGGTGCTCGGGGCGGTCAGAATTCGACCGGCGCAGTGCGTGCCGGGAGCCAAGGCGACAGGGCATGGCTCGATACGAACGACGACTCGTCGCACAGCGGTGACGAGGCGCAGGCCGTTATTCAGCGCGGGACCGGCGGGGGCCAAGATCAGCTGGCCGGTGGTACGACGTCCGGCGGGGCCGGCAGTGGCCGTCAGGGCAACGAGGAACAGTCTTGGCTGGATCTGGGCGATGATTCGGCCACCACGGGTGGCACGCGTGGTGGGCGTGGTGCGGATGATTCGTGGCTGGATATGGATGGTGATGGTTCGTCGGTGAGTGGTGGCGCTCGTGGTGGTCGTGGTGCGGATGATTCATGGCTCGATATGGATGACGATGGTTCATCGGTGAGCGGTGGTGCTCGTGGTGGCCGCGGTGCGGATGATTCGTGGCTCGATATGGATGACGACGAGTCTGTGAATGGCGGTGCTCGTGGTGGTCGTGGTCCCGGCCGGTCGTGGCTGGACATGAACGACGACGAATCCTCGCCTGTACGCCATCGAGGTGGGGGCGGGGGTGCCAGCGGCGGGGGCGAACCCGCGCACGAGCCGGCCAAGGCGGCAGCCCCGCCTGTGCGACGCGGGCAGATGCTGGACAAGGACTTCCTGGGCAAGGCCACCGATATGAAGGCCAAGACCCGACCCAAGCGACATCCCGAACCCGAGCCGCTGCCGGGGCCGTTCGAGGCTCCGACAGCGCCGACCGCCGCAGACTGGGTGCCCGCGGGGGCGACCGGACCGGACGGCGGGTTGGGTGGTGGAACCGGTCCGGATGGAGGGACCGGACCGGACGGCGGAACCGGACCGGACAGCGGAGGGACCGGCCCCGGAGGCTCGGGCGCCACCGGCAGCAATCCCCAGGGTACGAACCCCTTCGGCACGAACCCGTTCGGTACCGACCCCTTCGGCACAGATCCCGAGGGGACGGATCCCGGCGGATCGGGCTCCAAGTCCGGCGCGGGAGTCGGATCGGTCGATATCGGATTCACGCTGACCTCTCACCACACCGATTCAGGCAACGGGACAGGATCCTGACCACCGAAGATTGGTTGCATGTCGTGTCGGATTTCCGTACGTGACATTGCGAATTCACCGGAGTGCGATGGTCTGGACTGGGCGTAACCGACTGTCGGGGCAACGGTGGAGGTGTGATGGTCAATGAGCGAATGGCCGCGGATATGGCGACGATGCTCGACGGACTACAGGCTCAAATGCAAGGTATCGCCGAGTTGCAGCAGCAGCGTTCGAAGCTGACGGCCACGGCTCAGGCCTGTGACAAGCGGATCTCGGTGACGGTCAACGCGGACGGCATGGTCGTGGAGACCCACTTCGCCGAGAACATCGCGGACCTGAGCTACGAGGAGATCGCCGAGGCCGTGACCGCGGCCGCGCAGGCCGCGACGCAGGGTGTGCTGGCCCGCAGTCGCGAACTCATGCAACCACTGCTCGAACGCAAGAAGCGGCTGCCGAAATTGTCCGAATTCATCGAGGGCGCACCGGATCTGGAGGACTTCCTGCCGAAAGCCCCGCCGGCGCCCACGACGCCGCCGCGTATACGGAGCACCGGCGACAATGACGTATCGCGATCGTTGATCGCAGACAAGGATCGGTAGCTGCCATGACCACAGCGGGTCCCGTCCAGGTGAATCCGACTGAGCTGCGCGCCGCGGCCAAGGATTCCAGCGATATTCAGACCAGCATCACCAATGTGCTGTCCACACTGCAGAATTCACTGACCATGTCGAACAAGGCCCCCTGGGGCAACGACTCGTTCGGCCACAAGTTCGCCAACGGCAGCTCGGGATATCTCGCGGTCCGGGACAACCTGTTCTCCGGGCTCAGCGGTATGGCCAGCACTTTCGGTTCGATCGCCAGCGGCCAGAACGAAGCCGCCGACGAACTGAGCGACGCCGACAACGGCAACGCGACATAGCCCCATCCCAGACGGACCGACGAGGCACAGCGTTTCCGTGGTTCTCGGCCTGCGGGGTTTTCAGGCCCTCGAGCCCGCCCGAACGACTCCCAGGATCGGGTTAGGCTGGGGGAATGGGCGTCTTCGGAGAATTGTTCGGCAAGAAACTGACCGACGAGAGCGGCGAGGACAGCGACGGCCAAACCCACCGCCCGCGCCTGGACCTGGACCTCGACAGCGGCGTGATCCGCATATCCCGCCCCGCCGCGCCCAAGCCTGCCGAGGACACTCCAAGCGACAGCTGATCTGCCACCGATCCGCTGTTCGGGCGCGGTGATCGATCGCCGGTGATGATCCTTCGAAGCGAGACCCTGAACAGTTCTGTGTAGCCGCCGTCAACCAGTCGACCTACGTCCCGGCCACATGCGAAGGGCCCCACTTACCGAGCAGCGGGACCCTCTCGCTCAGATACCTACCGAACGACCTCGAACTGGTCGCCCGGGCGCAGATAGTCGTAGAACGCGCGGGCGCCGTCCGGTGTCATCCGGATGCAACCATGGGATTTCTCGTTGATCGGGCCGATGTGCGTGGCGATATCGCCGTTGAAGAACACCGCGTAGCGCATCTCGGCGTTGTGCATGGTGCTCCAGTGGTACCAGTCCTTCGACGCCACGTGGAACAGGCCGGGCGGCGTCTCGTAGCCGGGTCGGCCGTGCGAGATCGGGGTGGGGCCGAAGACGACCCGGCCCTTGTCCATCAGCCAGCCCAGATTGGACGACAGTTGCAGGCACGCCCGGGTGCCGGGGGTGGTACAGGGTGCGGAGATCGGGAGGGTCGGGCCGACCACCGACACGCCGGGAACGGCCGGTCCGCCGGGCCAGCGTGGGGCGGCGGCCGAGGGGCCGACGCTCGGTCCGTTCGGCCAGAGTTGGGTGGTGTTCGACAGTCCCGGAACCGCCGGAACGGCCGGCAACGCCGGCGCGGCGACCGGTGGGCCGGGGATTCTGGGTCCGCCGGGCCAGAGTGGTGCGGCGTAGGAGGGCGCGGCCGTGATCATCGCCGCCGCACCGACACCGGCCAGCAGTGCCAGTCGCGCCGCGCCCTTACGAATACGGTCCTTGCGAAAACGCTTGCTGCTCATCACGATTGCACCTCTTCCGTCAACGCCACATCATTGTCGCTTGCCAGAGTGCTGTAACCGTTTCGGAAAATCATTCCCGACCGGTGTGTCGTGGGCAATCCCGGCGCGCGAATACGTACCTATTCGTGATGACCGTGTCGATACCTCAGCTGGTCAGCGCGTGGGCGACGGTGTACCCGAGCAATGCCGCACCCAGTCCCGCGATCACGCTGACCGTCACGTTCATCACCGCATAGAAATAGAGGCGCTGCTCCATCAGCCGGATCGTCTCGAACCCGAAGGTGCTGTAGGTGGTCAGCGCACCGCAGAAGCCGGTGCCGAGCAGCGCCAGCAACGGGCCGCCGGTGGCCGCGCCGGCGAGGGAGCCCAGGATCAGGCATCCGACCAGGTTGACGGTGAGGGTGCCCCAGGGGAACGGGCTGTCATGACGCGCGCCGACGAGGCGGTCGGTGAGGTAGCGAGCGGGTGCGCCCAGGATCGCGCCGAGGAAAACCAGAGCCAGGGTCATGGCTGCTCGTCTCCCATCGCCTCGACGGCGGTGACCGGTGTGGGCAACATCAGTTTTCGAGCCAGTGTGACGGCGGCCAGCACGGCGAGCAGGGCGGCCAGAAGCGTTCCCGCCGCATAAACGAACGCCAGCACGACCGTGCCGGGCTGCAACAGGTTGCGGGTCTCCACCGCGTAAGTGGAGAAGGTGGTGAATCCGCCCAGGAAACCCACGCCGAGAAAGGGCCGCACGAGCCGGTGCCCGACCCACACCTCGGTGATCAGAACCATCAGCACACCGATGGCGAAGCAGCCGATGACATTGGTGAGAAAAGTGCCCCAGGGAAACTGGCCCGGCTTCGTGGGCAGCAATTGCGCGATACCGTAGCGCGAGAGCGCGCCCAGCCCACCGCCCAGCGCGATGACGGCGAAGACCGGACCATCGGTGCGCCACCAGGCGTTTTTCACGCTCGGATCATCCGCTCTGCCGGCAAGACGTACTTCGGTCACGACAGACTCCTACTCGATCATCAAAGTGCTGGTCAAGTAGGGACTGTTGGCGGCGAACCGCAGTTGTTCCGAGTCGTCGGAAGTGGCGAGCCCCACCGCCACGTTTTTACAGAATAACGGGGTCGGCCGCGGGAGCAGGAGTCCGCCACCGTATGAGTGGCGGCGAGACCCGCCACGACGTCCGCCGCGGCGAATCTCGGCGGCATGGCTATCTGCTGGTTAGTTGACGCCGAGGGCGACCTCGGTCGATTTGATCAACACCGTCACGGCCTTGCCGTCCGCCAAGCCCAGATCGTCCACGGCATCCCGGGTGATCGACGAGGTGACGATCGCACCGCCGGCGAGCTGAACCTTGACCACGGCCATGGCGTCGCCGCGGGTGATCGAGACGACCGAGCCCTCGAGCTGATTGCGTGTGCTGAGTTTCATATAACGCAGTTTACTCAGGGCAAACATGGAATACTGCTTGCGGCCCACGCGGATTCTGAGAGGAAACAAAGCGAAGCCTCAGGCTCCGATCAGGCGTGGCACGCATGCTGGACGAGGACAGCAAGGCGACGAAGGTGAGGTGCGCGATGGTCGAGATCGAGGTCGCGGGGACGACGGTGACCGTGCATGTGCGCGGGACGCATCGGTATCTCGCGCTACGTGAGTACGTCAGCTTCGATTTGGCGAACGTCACCGCCGTCGTGCCCGCCGAGGTCGATCTGCGGCCGCCGTGGCTACGGACGCCGGGCACCTTCTTCCCGGGCGTCATCGCAGCCGGAATCTTCCGCGGTAAGGGCCGTAAGGAGTTCTGGGACACCATGTTCCAGGGCGACGGCCTGCGGATCGAGCTGTCCGGCACCGACTTCACCCGCGTGGTGGTGGACGTGGCCGATGCCGACGCGGTGCGCGCGCGGCTGACCAGGTCCGCGGCGGCCTGACGCCTCACATCACGTGCTGCCGCATAAACCGGCTCAGTTCCGGCCGCAGTAGCTGGGATCCCCATCCGCCCCATTGACCGATGAACCCGTGGTCGACCCACGGCAGGTCGAGGGTCTGCACCGGCACGCCGGCCGCGGTGAGCGCGGCGGCAAGCCGGTCCGCCTGATCCGGCGGCACCAGATGGTCGCTGCCGCCCTGCACCAGAAATGTTGCGGGGAGCCCGGATTCGACGTGCTGGATCGGGGAGGCGGCCAGATAGTGATCGCGGTACTGGTCGATGTCGCCGCCGGTGTATTTGTCGAGCAGATCCTTGCCCACATCGGGCATCTTCGTATCGTTCAGCGCGGCAGGCAGATCCGTGGGCCCGTAGAGGCTGATCACCGAGCGTACGGGCGCCTCGGTGACCGGGCACGAGGGTGGGAACTGCGGATCGCCGACCGTGTACGCGGCCAGCAGCGCCAGATTGGCCCCGGCGGAATCGCCTGCGACGGAGACGTCGTCGGAGCTCACCCCGTACTGCGCGGCGTGCCCGCGCACCCAGCCGAGGGCGCACTTCACATCACCGGTGGCCTCATCCCAGCTGGGCGGGGGAGCCAGGCGGTAGTCGATGGAGAAGACGGTCACGCCCTGGGTGGCCAGCCAGGTGAACCAGCGTGCGCTCGCACCGCGGTCACCGCCGGTCCATCCGCCGCCGTGCACGTAGACGATCGCCGGATGGGCCGCGGCGGGTAGTGCCGAGCGATAGACGTCCAGTTTCAGTTCTTGGCCGTCGATGGTGTCGAAGATCGTTGTCTGCGTGGGGGATCGATGTGGACCGTCGTCGGAGAAGGAGAACCACGACACCGAGTCGCCGTCGGCGTGCGCGGTCCGCCAGGCGCCCAGCCAGGGCGCCAGCACCACCGCCAGCGCCAGTGCCGCCGCGAGCACGGCGACCGTCAGGCGCCACCACTCGCGACCCTGCCAGGACAGCACGATGATCATCAGGCCGACGGCGAACGCGAGTGCGAATTCCACTGTTGCCAGGGACATCAGCAGCCCGCCGGTCCCGACCACGTCCTGTACCCACCGCAGCGGCAGCTTGGGGGAGAAGAAGACCGCGGCGCACACGATGACGAGGACGCAGAACGCCCACATCGCAACGGATCCGATGCGCGCGGCGGGCGGGCGTGCGGCTCGATGCTCGGCCGCGGGAGCCTGGGCGATCTCCGACATGAGCGACAACCTCTGAGGGGACGGTGAGCCGGCGGAACGTGCGGAGCCGGCGGGGTGGGTGAGCGTGGTTAGGCAAAATACCTCCTGCGGGCGTGCTGGGTGCGGTACGACCCACCCTGCCTGCGAAAATTGCCCGGCCGTGCCTGCGGAGCGCGTGCGGGAGGGCCGGATGCCGTCCGTGCCGACACCGCCCGGGGCCGCCAGGATTGCCAATCGGTAGCCGATGGTGTTGTCTGTACCGGATCGTCGGCAGTGATTCCGGTTCCACGAACGTGTTCGAGGAGGCGTGCTGTGCTCGTACGGTATCGATGGGGTCTGCGCGACCCGTTGGCATCCCGCGTTGTTCGAGCGGGCTGCCGCCTCGGCATACCGCCGTCCGGAGGGACGGGGATGCCCCGGATCTCGACGGCCCGATGACGCGAGCCGGTGTGCGGTCCAACAGCCCGCGGGCTCAGCTGCGCCGCAGTGCGCTCGGATTCGGCGCGTTCGCGCTGGTGGCGGTGCTGGTGACCGCGGTGATATGGAATACGCTCGCGCGCAATGTGTCGGGCCCGACAGATACCTACAGCGCGACCTTCAGCAATGTGCTCGGGCTGCGCACGGGCGACGACGTCCGCATCGCCGGTGTGCGGGTCGGCAAGGTCGACGCGATAGATCTGGCCCGTGATCCGGCCGGCAACAAATACGTTGCCACCGTGCGTTTTCGGATGCAGCACGGGCAACGCTTGTACGGCGATACCAAAGCCCTTGTGCGATACCAGAACCTGATCGGCCAGCGGTACGTCGCACTGGCGCAGGGAACCAAGGGCGATCCGGGGCAGCTGCCCGCGGGCGCGACCATCCCGCTCGCGCGCACCGAGCCCTCGTTCGACATCTCGAGCCTGCTCAACGGATTTCAGCCGCTGTTCGAGAACCTGATGCCCCAGCAGATCAACGATCTGTCCAGCACGCTGATCCAGGCGCTGCAGGGCGACGGTGTCTCGTTGAGCGCCTTCATCACCCAGGCCGCGGCGCTGGCAGGGGATTTCCAGCGGCGCGATGCCATCCTGACCGACATCATCGCCAACCTGTCCGGTGTGATGGCGGGCCTGGCCAAGCGAGGCGACGAGCTCGAGACCCTGGTGACGCAGACGAGGGCGCTGGTCGGCGGGCTTTACCAGCAGGGCAGCTCACTGCTGTCCTCGACCGAGCACATCGCGGATGGCACGGATTCGCTGCAACGCATGATCTCGCGGATCCAGCCGAAACTGGCCGTGGCACAGAACGACACCCGGGACGTGCTGACCCTCCTGCTGACCAACGGGGACAAGCTGGACCACGCGGCGCTGGACCTGCCCTCGATCCTGGCCGATGCGGCCAAGGCCAGCCAGGACGGCGCCTACGTCTCGGCGACCGTATGCAGCCTGGACATCTCGCTCTACGGCATTCTGCTGCCCCGCGGGCTGTTCAACCAGATCGGCGGCAACTCACACTCGGCGATCTGCCGGGGCTGAACGTGTTCAGCCCCGGCGACGCGGCCGTCGGGGTCAGCCCTTCAGGCCGACCTCGATGTCCAGCTCGAGGGTGATCTTGTCGCCGATCACGACGCCGCCCCCGTCGGGCAGCGGCATATCGATGTTGATGTCGAAGTCGCGCCGGTTGATGACCGTCCTGGCCTCGAATCCGGCGACCGGGCCCTGGCCCATGCCCGGGTTGACGCCGGTGAATTCGACCTTCAGCGTGACCGGCTTGGTCACACCGCG
This sequence comes from Nocardia alni, assembly GCF_019038435.1. Lineage (GTDB taxonomy): Bacteria > Actinomycetota > Actinomycetes > Mycobacteriales > Mycobacteriaceae > Nocardia > Nocardia alni. The sequence goes on along the minus strand of NZ_JAGPOX010000037.1, from coordinate 38,479 downwards.
GATGGTGAAATCGCCCGTGACCTCGAAGTCGTCCCCGTTGACCCGGAATCCCGTCGAGCTGAACGTCGCGGTCGGGAATTCCTCGGCCTTGAAGAAGTCGGCGGTCCGCAGGTGTGCGTCGCGCTGATCGTTGTCGGTCGTCACCGAGGCCACCTGGATCTGCGCATCGGCCTGGGCGGTGCCGTCCTCGTTGATGACCAGCTGACCGGAGAAGTCCTTGAAGTGGCCGCGGATCTTGCTGACCATGAGGTGTCGCGCGCTGAAGCCGAGCTTGGAATGCACGGGGTCGATGACCCAGGTCCCCGGGGTGAGTCCGGTGGGTGTGGACATGGCGTTCTCCTTTTCGGATCGTGTTCGGGAGGGTGAAGCTGTCCTCGGTGACAACCACTGCCAGCCTATTTGGTTTCCATGTCCACCTAACCGAAATCGGCGGATCGATATTCCGGCGAGTCGGATCTCTGGGGTGGCGTCAGGGGCGGCGCCAGTGCAACAGCCGGTAGAAGTTCAGGTCGTAGCCCCAGCCGAAGGATTTCGGGGTGAACAGACGCGGATCGTCGGGATTCCACATGCGGGACAGTGCGCGCGCCCCGGTTGGGCGCCGCCAGTCGTAGGGGACGCCCAGGAAGGCCCCCTGCTGTTCGGGGACGTTGTCGTTCGGGCTTTTGTCGTCGGAGCGTGCCATCGCCATCCCTCGACTGTCGGATCCGTGGTTACCGGTGCACGGCTAGCTCCAAGTATGCCAGCGCGGCGTGATCGATCCGTGTACGCATGCCTGAATCGCACGGTCGTCTCGGTATGCCCCGTGTCGTCGGCGCGGGCCGCTGGTAGCTGGGATCCGCACCCGGCCCGAGGTGCACGATTGTCGATACATATCGGCTATATCGCCCATGCGTGTCGGGTACGGTTGAAGTCGCGATACCTGAAGGAAATGGGGCAGCCGTGCAGGGTCTCGTTGTCGATACCGCCGAACAGCGAATGTTGCGTGAGTCGGTCGCGCAGATCGCGACGAAATACGGAGCGGAATACTTCCTGGAGCGCACGCGCACCGGCGGGAAACTCGATGAGCTGTGGGCCGATCTGGGCGCCGCCGGCATGCTGGGCGTCCATCTGCCCGCCGTGTACGGTGGCGGCGGCGCGGGCTTGACCGAATTGGAAATTGTCGTGGAAGAGCTTGCTGCCCACGGTATTCCACTGCTGCTCACAGTGATCTCCCCGGCCATCTGCGGGTCCATCATCGCCGCGCACGGTTCGGTGGAGCTGGCCCGCATGTGGCTGCCCGGCCTGGCCGACGGCACCTTGAAGATGGCGTTCGCACTCACCGAACCCGACGCCGGGTCCAACAGTCACGTGCTGCGCACCTTCGCCCGCGCCGAGGGCGATGGCTGGATCGTCTCGGGCGGAAAATGTTTCATCTCCGCCGCCGACGAGGCAGATGCGCTGCTGGTCGTCGCACGCGCGATCGACGTGCCGGACGAGCGGCGAAATCCGCTGTCGTTATTCGTCGTTCCGGCCGAGGCGAAGGGTGTGACGCTGCAGCCGATGACGACGGCGGTGGTCTCGCCGGACCATCAGTTCACGGTATTCCTGGACGAGGTCCACCTGGCGCAGAGCGCGCTGATCGGCATGCACGGCAGGGGATTACCGCAGGTGTTCGCGGGGCTGAATCCGGAACGCATTCTGGCCGCGGCGATCAGCGTCGGCATCGGCGTCTACGCCATCGCCAAGGCCGTCGACTATGCCAAGCAGCGCCGCGTGTGGTCGGTGCCCATCGGTGCGCATCAAGGAATTTCGCATCCGCTGGCCGAATCCCACATCGCGGTGGAATTGGCCCGGCTGGCCACCCGCTCGGCCGCGCAGCTCTACGACTCCGGGCACGACGCCGCCGCAGCGGCCAATATGGCGAAATTCGCCGCGGCCGAGGCCGGTTTGCAGGCGCTGGACCAGTCCATCCAGGTGCACGGCGGCAACGGCCTGACCGCCGAGTACGGCCTGGCCGAGATGTGGTTCACCGCCCGGCTGATGCGCTCCGCGCCGGTGAGCCGGGAGATGGTGCTCAACTACATCGGCGAGCACGTACTGGACCTGCCGACGTCGTACTGACGCCCCACCCCGCAACGCGGGCACACCACCGCGATGTCGGGAACCGTTGCCGGAGCCCGAGATTCGCGGTGGTATGCGAGATGTCGCCGGACTACAGTTCGCCGAGTGTGTGCTTGGCCGCGCTGCGCACCCGGAAGGCGTGCACGATCTCCACGACGCCGACGAACAACAGCCACCATCCGGCCAGCAGGGTCAGCGCCGCGATCGAGTGGATCGGCCACACGACCAGGACCACTCCGGACAGCAGCAACAGGACGCCGAACAGGATCGTCCAGCCCTTGCCGGACTGCCCCGGCGCGGCTTCCACGCCGCCGATCAGCACCGCCATCCCGCGGAACAGCCAGCTCACCGCGATCCACAGCGCGAGCAGGACCAGCGATGAACCGATGTTCCGGAAGCAGAACACCGCCAGAATGAACGACAGGATGCCGCTGACGATGGACAACACCCGCCATCCGGTGCCCACCTGGGGCCCCATCGCCGCCACCAGCTGCAAGATCCCGGAAAACAGCAGGTAGAAGCCGAACAGAATGCCCGCGACGACCAGGGTCGGCCCCGGCCACGCCAGGATCATGATGCCGATGACCACCGACGCGATGCCGATGATCAACAACGACTGCCACGCACCGCGGGCCAGCTGATGCAGCGGCCCTTCGGAAACTCCTTCTTTGCTGGATACCATAATGGAAGGATAATGGCAGCTAAACAATATAGCGGCATATTTGCCCTGTTAGGGCAGATGGCTACGTGCGGGCACATCGCAGAGCGGCCGAGATGAGTCATCGCCGACTCGGAGCACGGCATCCGCCCGCTTAGCCTGGCCCGAAGTCTGTCGGCGTGGCCGGAACTCGGTGGTTCGGGCGGAACGAAGCGCCGAGGCTACAACTTCGCCGAGACGCGGCCGCGGTTCTCCCGGGCGAAACTTCCCGGCGACTGTCCCTTCCAACCACGGAAGGCGGTGGTGAAGGCCGAGACGCTGGAATAGCCCAGCCGCTCGGCCACCTGCTCGACCGTCAGGCCGGTGATCAGCAACTCCTCGGCGAGCAGCCCCAGGGTCTCGGCGGACAGCTCACGGAAGGTGACGCCCTCGCCGGCCAGCCGTCGCCGCAGGGTGCGCACACCGATGCCCAGGTCCGAGGCGATATGGGACTGATCGGCCAGGCCGCCGCGGCGCAGCAGCATCGTGCGGACCTGCGCGCTGATCCCGGTGCGGCCGCGCCGGCGCTGCATGATCTCCTCGCACTGCTGCCGGTAGTACTCGGCCATGGTCGGATTCGCCTGTGGCATTTCCATATCGAGCGTGCCCGCGCGCCACACCGTGACCGTCCGCTCCGCGCCGAACACGAGACTGTCCACATCGAGCATGGCCCCGTACATCTCGTAGACCGGGTGCGCGGCGGCGGCTATCTCCACCCGCAGGACCGGGACCCGGGTGATCGACATGTCCTGCTGGATGGTCGCCGCGGCCGCGAAATCGCGCTCCATCGCGAACCGGCGCAGGTCGGCGGGCACCTCGCGATCGTCGCGCACCCGCCACAGCTCGTCGCCGTGATGTTCGAACGAGTGCCGGGCGATGGCGAAGGACTGGTCCACATAGCGCATGCCGACCTCGGTGGCCTCGTACAGGGTTCTGCTGCTCATCATCGCGAATCCGAACGCACCGAAATTCGGTGCGTGACAGAGCAATCCGGACATCAACCCCATACCGGGCTCATTGCGGACCCCGGTCACGACGTTGCGCAGCACCGTGATCTCCTGGGCGAGGGTGATCTCGGTGTTCGGCTCTCTGAGCTGCTCTTCCCGAATCCTGCTGCCCCGCAGCACTGTTGACACGGGCAAGCCGCGCGCCACCGCGAAATCGACCAGTAGTGAGGCGCTCGCGATGGATCGCACCCGGGTGGGCTCGTTCCCGGCCGCGGCATGGATCCCCACATCCTCCATCCAGAAATCGTCTCAGAGGTTGCTGAGTCTCGCTGGCGAACGGGGCGGTTCGGGCGAATCGGCAGCAAGCGGGCGGTGCGATGTCGAGGTGTCGGCGATGATCATGATTGCTGACAGATTGCTAAACTCGAATCGCCGCGCGTCCCCGATTCGTTCGCGCGAAAGTACCCGGAGACTGCCCCTTCCACGCGCGGAAGGCGGTGGTGAAGGCCGAGACGCTGGAGTAGCCGAGTCGATCGGCGACGTGTTCGACGGTGAGCCCGGTGATCAGCATCTCCTCGGCGAGCAGGCCGACGGTCTCGTTGCTGACCTCGCGAAATGTGGTGCCCTCACCCGCGAGACGGCGACGCAGGGTGCGCACGCTGACATCGAGGTCGGCGGCGATGCGCGACTGGTCGGCGACACCGCCGTGCCGGATCAGCAGCTCCCGTACCCGGGCGGACAGGCCCGTGCGGGTGCGGCGGCGCTGGATCAGTTCCGCGCACTGTTTCTCGTAGAAGTGCGCGGTCACCGAATTGGCCTGCGGAAGGGGCAGTTCCAGGCTGCTCGCATGTCCGACCAGGACGGTCTGCTCCATGCCGTAGGTGATGTTGTCCACGCCCAGCAGCGTCGCGAACATCTCGTAGATCGGATGGGCCTCGGCGGTGAGATCGGCCCGGATGATGGGAATTCGCGTGCCCAGCAGATCCTGCTGGATGGTCGAGATGGCCGCGATATCGCGCTCGAGCACGAAGCGGTGGATGTCGGCCGGTACGGCGTGGTCGTCGCGGATGAACCGGAACTCCGGGCCGTGGTTTTCGATCCGATGTTCGGCGAAGCTGACTCCCAGATCGGCGTACTGGATCGTGATCTCCGCGGCCCGGCGCACCGATGGGCTGCTCATCACCGCGAAGCCCAGGACGCCGAAGTTCGGTGCGTGACACATCAATCCCGCCATAAGCCCCATTCCGGGCTCGTCGTCGACCGCCGCGACGACCTTGCGGATCAGCGCGATCTCCTGGGCGAGCGTGATTTCAGCGGTCGGATCGGCCAATTTGTCCGGGCGGATACCGGTTTCGGCCAGCAGCGACGGCGCGGACAGACCGCGACTTGCCGCGAACTCCATCAGCAGTGCCGCACCGCTGACGGAACGCACGCGGGTGGAATCCTCCGACATCCTCGCATCGCTCACCTGGAAATCCTCGCAGAATCGGCGTCTGTTCGCGGCGAAATGCGGTGCGCCCGTACATTTTACTGCGCGGTAAGTTTGCTGGGGGCGTCCCATATTCGCCGGTTCCTGGCCCAACATGCACTGGTTGAACCCTTCGTGATAGCCATACGGTTTCTCGTATGCCGCATCGCGATCGGTCATCGTCCCCTTCGGCCCGGTCATTCCTCCAACAGACCGGTGAGCCATACGTTCGCGGTGCGGCTCCTCTTCCGTCCCCGCCACGTCCGGAGTGAATCCCGAATGCTGTCGACCCCCTCGAATTCCCGAGACTCCTGGATCACCGTGACCGCGCCCGCCGACGGTCGCGCTCTGGGTGTATTACCGACGCACTCACCCGAACGGGTGCAGGCGGTCGTCGCCGGACTGCGCGAGGCGCAGGAGGCATGGCGCGCCCTGGGCGTGGTGGGACGGGCCAACTGGCTCACCAGATTCCGGGACTGGCTGTTGAGCAACGCCGATGCCATCGTCGAGGTGCTGGCCCTGGAGACAGGTAAGTCGTCCGCCGCCGCGTACCGCGAGTTCCGCGTCGGCATCGATGCCCTGGACTACCACCGCACCCGCGCCGCCGACTTCCTGGGCCCGCGCCGCGCGCGCATCGGCGGCGCGGCGAACACCGCGCTGCAACTGGCCATCGCGCACCGCCCGTGCGCGGTCGTCGGGATCATCTCCACCTGGACATTCCCGATGGCCGCTCCGCTGCTCGAGCTGATCCCGGCGCTGCTGGCCGGATCGGCGGTGGTGGTCAAGCCGTCGTCGGTGACGCCGCTGACGATGCGCACACTGGTCGCCGGATGGGCCGGTCTGGGCGCGCCGCAGGTGCTGGACTCCGTCGTCGGGCACGATGCCGGGCCCGCGGTGGTCGATTCGGTGGACCTCGTCCACTTCGCCGGTTCGCCGGAGACCGGCAAGGTGGTCGCGCTGCGCGCGGCGGCCCGGCTGATTCCGTGCCGCCTCGAACTGGGTGGTAAATCCTCGGCCATCGTGCTGGCCGGCGTCGACATGGCCCGGGCGGCGGCGGGGATCGCCCTGGGCGGCCTGGCCGGCTCGGGGCAGAGCTGCGGCAGCATCGAACGGGTGTTCGTGGAGTCGGCGGTCTACGATTCGTTCATCGATCGCCTGGTCGAGGAGGTCGTCGCCTTCGGCGCCCAGGACCCCGACGACAGCACGGTCGAGGTGATGGCCTCGGCGGCGCATGTACAGCGGGTGCAGGAGCAGGTCACCGACGCGGTCTCGCGGGGCGCCGAGGCGCGGGTGGGCGGATCCGGTTCGGGGCATACCTTCGAGCCGACGGTGCTGGCCGACGCCGATCCGGCGATGACCGTGCTCACCCAGCAGATCCTCGGCCCGGTGCTTGCCGTGGTGCGTGTCGCGGATGTCGAACAGGCGGTTGCCCTGGCCAACGACCCGTACTCGCCGTGCGTGAGCGTCTGGACCACCGACGGGTCGGCCGCGGGCTGTGTGTCCGCCCGGCTCACCTCCGCGCGAATCGCGATCAACGACGTCGCGGTACACCTCAATCCCCCCATGCATGTGTAAATGGTTCGACAGCTGTAATTCGTTCGATAGCAAGGAAATTCGCACACAGTAGAAGAGAGCGATGAATACTCGTCACGAATATGCGCCCGAGTCGACACATTCGGTCATCATGGGGGTGAAATGATGGGCAGCTGGCAGATTTTCGCCGCGGCCATGGTGATGGCCGGCACGATGGCGGGGGTGTTGCTGGGCCTGCGCCCGCAGCGGATACCGCACGGCCGCAGCGTCGCCGACATCCGGGCACGCCTGGTCGCGGAGACCTCCCCGCTCGAGCTTCCCGCACCGCTGGTGCTGCTGTCGGGGCACGGCGAGCCCGACCACGCCTACGACTCGACCGAGGCGCATCGCGTGATGCAGGACCATCTGGACTGCGCTGTCACCCGGTGCCCACGCAAGGCCGCGGCCTATCAGGTGCTGGTCGACGCGGGGAAGCTCAAGCCGCGTCGCGCGCTGATGTCTCCGTCGTCGCACGGGTGATTTCGCCGGTTTCTTCTGATAGCGAAATTGACGTTTATGCGTGGATCGGCTCGGCCGCATGTGTGTTCGACGGCACTAGGGTGAGTGACCGAGGGGATGTATCAGTCCTCCGGGCCCGCCTAGTGCGAAGGAACAGCCATGGATCTGAGTCTGCACTATTGGAACTTCTCGACCCCGTCGGATCCGGCGCGGATCGCCAGTACGCTCGCCCGCACCGCACAGGTCGCCGAGCAGGCCGGATTCGCCGAGTTCACCGTGATGGACCACTACTTCCAGATGGAGGCGCGTGGTAGCGCCGACGAGCCGATGCTCGAGGCGTACACCACCCTGGGGTATCTCGCGGCGCTGACCGAGCGCATGCGCTTGGCGGTCCTGGTGACCGGCGTGATGTACCGGTATCCCGGCCTGCTCGCCAAGATCGTCTCCACGTTGGACGTGCTGTCCGAGGGGCGGGCGCAGCTCGGCATCGGCGCCTCCTGGTACGAGCGTGAACAGCTCGCGCTGGGCGTGCCACTGGTGCCGATGGGCGAGCGGTTCGAGCGGCTCGAGGAGACCGTCCAGATCTGCCTGCAGATGTGGAGCGACAACAACGGACCGTACAAGGGCAAGCACTACCAGCTGGCGGAGACGCTGTGCGTCCCCCAGCCGCTGACCAGCCCGCGCCCGCCGATCCTGATCGGTGGTGGGGGTGAGAAGAAGACATTGCTGCAGGTCGCCCGGTACGCCGATGCCTGCAACGTGTTCGCCTTCACCGTCGAGGATGTCGCGCACAAGCTCGAGGTGCTTCGCGGGCACTGCGAGGCGGAGGGCCGTGATTACGACGCGATCCGCAAAACGGCCACCTATTTCGGCTCGATCGCCGATGCCGACGTCTTCCTCGCCGACGCGGAACGCTATGCGGCCCTGGGGATCACCCAGTTCGACATCATGCCCGAGGGCGACCCGATCGCCTACACCGAACAGGCGGGGCAGCTGATCCCGCGCCTCTCCGCCATCTGAGGCAGGCATTCCGGGACGACGAGAAACAACCGTCCCGGAATGGTCGCTCCCGTCCATATACCCCCAAGGGGTATAGTCTCGCTCCAGATGGCGGCACGCCGGGACGTGCCGTACGAATCGGAGCGAGGTGGGCTGATGCACGCGATCGGACATGCGCTGGCGCTGACCGGGTCGATGACCTGGGAGATTCTGTGGGCGCTCATTCTCGGGTTCGCGCTCTCGGCGGTGGTGCAGGCGGTGGTGCGCAAGTCGACCGTCGTGCGACTGCTCGGTGATGATCGGCCGCGCACGCTGGCGTTGGCCTCGGCGCTCGGGGCCGCCTCGTCGTCGTGCTCGTACGCCGCGGTCGCGCTGGCCCGCTCGCTGTTTCGCAAGGGCGCGAATTTCACCGCGGCGATGGCCTTCGAGATCGGGTCGACCAATCTGGTCGTCGAACTCGGCATCATCCTGGCGCTGTTGCTGGGCTGGCAGTTCACCGCTGCCGAATTCATCGGCGGTCCGATCATGATCGTCTTCGTCGCGGTGCTGTTCCGGCTGTTCGTGCGGTCGCGGCTGGTCGCGGCCGCTCGCGAGCAGGCCGAGCGCGGGCTGGCCGGATCCATGGAAGGTCATGCGGCCATGGATATGTCGGTCGCGGGGGACGGGTCGTTCCTGCGCCGGCTGCTGTCCGCCCGAGGGCTGACCGCTGTGTCGAACGTGTTCGTGATGGAGTGGGCGGCGATCCTGCGCGATCTGATCATCGGGCTGCTGATCGCCGGGGCGATCGGCGCGTGGGTTCCGGATGCGTTCTGGCAGAGCCTGTTTCTTTCCGGTCATCCGGTGCTGTCGGCGGTCTGGGGGCCGCTGATCGGGCCGCTGGTGGCGATCGCGTCGTTCGTCTGCTCGATCGGCAATGTGCCGCTGGCCGTGGTGCTCTGGAACGGCGGCATCAGCTTCGGCGGCGTGACCGCCTTCATCTTCGCCGACCTGCTGATCCTGCCGATCCTGAACATCTACCGCCGGTACTACGGCACCCGCATGATGCTCACCGTGCTGGGCGTGTTCTACGCGGCCATGGTCGGGGCGGGCTACTTGGTCGAAATGCTTTTCGGCGCAACCGGACTCACGCCGCATCGGCACGCGGCGGCAGTGATGGCCGAGGGAATCCGCTGGAACTACACCACCTGGCTGAACATCGTATTCCTGTTGCTGGCGGCGCTTCTGGTGTTCCGTTTCGTGCGTACCGGGGGAATTCCCATGTTGCGCATGATGGGCGGGTCACCGGACGCCGAGCACGAGGGCCACGAACACATGGATCACGATCACCCCGGGCACGGTCACGCGGCGCACGACCATTGATATCGCTGTCGGGAATACCCCGCAAGCTGCGGACGTAGGCTATGGGCATGACGATCAGCGGAACGGTCGAGCCGGGATTCGAGCTGGTAAAGGCGGCGTTCGAACGCAACTTCGCCGAGCACGGGGACATCGGCGCGGCCGTCGCCGTGTACCGCGACGGCCGCCCGGTGGTGGACCTGTGGGGCGGTAGCGCGGATCCGGCCGCCGGCCGTCCGTGGGAGCGGGACACCATGACGCTGGTGTATTCGGCCACCAAGGGTGTGCTGGCCACCGCCGCACACCTGCTGGTCGAACGTGGGCAGCTCGATCTGGACGCCCCGGTCACGCGCTACTGGCCGGAATTCGCGGCCGCGGGCAAAGGGGAGATCCCGGTCCGCTGGCTGCTGAGCCATCAGGCCGGGCTGGCCGCCCTGGACAAACCCGTCCCGCTCGATGCCGCGCTGAGCTGGGACCCGATGGTCGAGGCGTTGGCGGCGCAGCGACCGGAGTGGCAGCCGGGCACCGCGCACGGATATCACGGCCGGACGTTCGGATGGCTTGTGGGCGAGGTGATCCGGCGTATCTCCGGTCGCACGCCGGGCCGCTTCGTCGCCGACGAAATCGCGGGTCCGCTTGGTGTGGAGTTCTTCATCGGGCTCCCCGAGGCCGAGCGCGGCCGGGTCGCGCGCCTGAATTACGCCCCGAAACTCGATCCGAGTGCGGTGTCGATCGAGGATGTGCCCGAGGAACTCCGGACGATCGCCGCCGCCATGCAGGACCCCGAATCCCTGATGAATCGCGCGTTCCAGGTCACCGACCCCGCCGATCCGGACTTCAACTCGCTCGCGGTGCAGTCCGCGGAAATCCCCTCCAGCAACGGCATCGGCACCGCGCGCGGCCTGGCTCGCCTCTACGCGGCCCTGATCGGCGAGGTGGACGGCATCCGCCTATTGTCCCCTTCCACTCTCGCCGACGCGGTTCGGGAGCAGGCCGTCGGCATCGATCGTGTGGTGATGATGCCCAGTCGTATCGCCAGTGGCTACATGCTCTCCTCCGGGGGGCTCGAACTGGGTGGTCCCGGCAGCTTCGGGCACCCCGGACGCGGTGGCTCCCTGGCCTTCGCCGATCCGGCCCGCGCGCTGTCCTTCGCCTATGTTCCCAACTACATCATCGAGGGCGCCCTCGACCCGCGCGGGTCCGGCCTCGTCGCCGCGCTGAACCAGGCCCTGGATCAGGCCGGATAACTCGCCCAACTCATCCCAGGAGTTGGCCGCGCTCGTCGTGGACGTGTGAAAGTGTCACGTTGGCGGTTGTCGGCTGGTGGTTCGAAGGGATGGGCGTGATCGGGACGGCACTCACTCGGCGTCGGTTGTTCGAGTTCGCGATGGGGTCGGCCGCGCTGGCCGCCGCGGGATGCTCCGGCGATCCGGCGCCCACACACGTCGCGCAGCGCGAGGTGCGCACCACCGCGGGGCTGGTGCGAGGCCAGATCGAGAACGGGATCGCGGTCTTCCGGGGAATTCCGTATGCGAAGGCCCCCGTCGGTCTGTTGCGGTTTCAGGCTCCCGAGCCCTATCCACAGTGGAAGGGGGTGCGTGACGCATTCCAATTCGGACCACAACCACCGCAGAACCAGCCCGCCGGAGAGGTTCTCGAACCCATGGGGCCGGGTGACGAATGGCTCACCGTCAACGTCTGGTCGCCGAACACTCGCGGGCACGGGCTGCCGGTGATGGTGTGGATCTACGGCGGCGCGTATATCCACGGCTCGTCGAGCATGCCCATCTACAACGGCGCGAACCTGGCGTCCCAGGGCGCTGTCGTGGTCACCCTCAACTACCGGGTGGGTGTGGAGGGGTTCGTCCAGATCGACGGCGCCCCGGCGAATCGCGGTGTGCTGGACCAGATATCGGCGCTGACGTGGGTCCGCGACAATATCGCGGCCTTCGGCGGTGATCCGGGGCAGGTGACGGTTTTCGGCGAATCGGCGGGCGCGGGTTCGGTCGTCATGCTCTTGGCCGCGCCGTCCGCGTCCGGACTGTTCCATCGGGCTGCCGCCGAGAGCGTGCCCGGAGTGTTCCAGACGCCCGAGTTGGCCGCCGACGTGTCACTGCTGATCGCCGGTGCGCTCGGGAAGCTGCCGACGGTGGACGCGTTGGGCGGCGTTGCACCGCAGGCCCTGGTCGACGTGGAATTCGGGCTGGTGCGCACACTGGCCACCTACCAGCGCCGCTGGGGTTTGGCGCAGGTCGTGTCCACCACACCGGTCCTGCCGGTCATCGATGGCATCGTGCTGCCCGAGACACCGTGGCAGGCACTGTCGCGCGGGGTGAGCAAGGACATCCCGCTGCTCGTCGGGACCAACCGGGACGAATACGCGTTGATGATGCCGACCGTCGGCGGCGTCCGCAAGATCACCCCGGCCCAGGCCCAGGAGGCTCTGCATACCCTGCCGCCGATTCCCGATGGCCCAGAGGCATACCGGGCGGCGTACCCGCGCATGAGCGACGGGATGCTGTACCAGACCGTGTGCTCGGACTACCTGTTCCGGATGCCGAGCCTGCATACCGCGCAGGCGCACGTCGCCGGGGGAGGAACCGCGTATCTGTACGAATTCCGCTACGACGCCACGCCGGTCGGCGCCGCCCACAGTGTCGAGCTGCCGCTGATATTCGGTACGGCCGGCACCTCGGGCGCCCGGTTCTACGGCTCGCCCCCGTCGGCCGGCGCGCTACGCCTGGGCAAGCAGATGCAGGCCGACTGGCTGTCCTTCGCCGCGACCGGTGATGCAGGTTGGCCCGCCTACGCCGCCTACTCCCAATCCACGCGTCTGTACGACGGCAGGTCGGTGAGCGTCGGACCGTTCCCGGAGCAGGCCTCGGAGCGTATCTGGGCCTCGGCGTCGTTCGACCCGCTGCCCCTACCGCGAGTCTGACGGGCTACACGGGCACCGGCGAGCCGAGCGGCAGTGCGTGCGCGCGTTGTAGTCGCTCTACCGTCTGAGGGAAGCGGCCGCGATACTCCTGCGCGACGGTGAGCGCATCGGTGACAGTGTCCACATCGGTCAGGATCGGCAGACGGCGCACGCGGCATCCGCAGCGGCACAGTGCTTCCCGGGTCAGCTCGCCGGTTCGGTCGGTCGACATCGGGACCTCGGCGAGGGTGCGGGCCGGGCGCGGGTCGGTCAGGCCGAGGGCCCACCAGCCGCCGTCGGCGGCCGGGCCCAGGACGGCGTCGCCGCATTCCAGCAGTAGTGATGCGGACACCGCGAGCAGGGCCGGACCGGCCTGCGGGGTGTCCATGCCGATCTGCAGAACCGGCAGGCCCAGGCGGAAGGCGTCGGCGTGCGCGTTGGCCAGCCGCTGTCCGAAGGTGTCACCGCGCTGCGGGACGATATCGAATTCCTCCAGGGCCGAGGCCAATTCGTCGGATCGCTCCGCCCGTGACAGGTCTCCCGTCCACGCCACCATCCGCCGGCGCACACCGCTGTTGCGCGCGGCGCTCAGGGTGTCCAGCAGCGACGCGGCGGCCAGCTGCGCGGCCTCGTGCGGCGAGAACGGTGGTGTCAGACGGGTTTTGGCGAATCCGGCGATCGGCGCCTTCGCGATGATCAACAGCGTCGCCGCGATACCGGGCGATTCGGCGGCATCGGCCATCGGGATGCCGGACGTGGTGGCGCTCATCGCACACTCCAGAAGTCGTGGACGGCACGCAGGGTTCCACGCACCGATCCCGAAACCTTGGACACTCCATGGGTTCTGGGCCGGTAGCTGATATCCCGCTCGACGATCCGCCATCCGGCCGCCGCCGCGCGGATCAGCAGCGCGAGGGGGTATCCGGAGCGCGGATGCAGCGGACCCAGCGCGAGCAGGCGCTCCCGCCGCGCGATGCGCATGGCGGCGATATCGTGCACCGGCAGCCCGTGTCGTCGTCGCAGCAGCACGGCGATCAGCAGATTGCCCAGGCGGGCGTGCCATGGCCAGGCGCCCGCCTGCACGGGCCTGCGCCGGCCCACCACCATATCGACATCGTCATCGAAATCGCCGAGTAGATAAGGCAATTCGGCGGCATTCATGGAACCGTCACCGTCGAGCACGGCGACCAGCGCGGTATCGGCCGCCCGCACCCCGGCGTGCACGGCCGAGCCGTAGCCGGGGACCGGCTCGATCACCACGGTGGCTCCGGCAGAGCGAGCCACGGACGCGGTGTCATCGGTGGAGGCGTTGTCCACCACGATCACCTGATACCCGGATGGGACGGCCGCGAGTACGCCAGGCAGCGCTCCGGCCTCGTTGTGGCACGGGATGACCACGGTCACGTCACGTGCGGTAAGTATGTCGGTCACAGCTCCGGCACCTCGTAGGCCCACATAGTCTGGTGATCCCGTACAGATTCACCGTTAGCCCTGCGTGCGTGTAGCCCGGATCCGCACTGTGTGGACACCACGATGAATCGCTCGGGTAACTCGGAATGCCGATGGGCGAATCCCGCGACCGGGCCGTCATCGCGGCGTACCTGTGGTCCGGATTCGCTGCGTTCGACGGCATACCGGGTGGGTCGCCGCCGCAAGCGCGCGGAGACGAGAGAGCCGCCGCGACATCGGCCGCCGGTATCGGTTGGTGTGCCCATTCGCTCTGTCACATCTGTGACCGTAGGCCCCTGACCACCGATTTCGGCTCAAGGAACCGGTGACGAAAGTATGACGGGCATGGTTCGGACGGGCGGATTCGCCGGTGCGTCGCCGGGGGCGGCTTAGGGTGAATGCTGTGCAGCAGACTCTCGTCCCGACCCGGCGCGCCGACGGCGTTCGCGCCGATCTGATGTGTGCGGCCGGTGCGGCGGTGCTGGTCGCCGCGGCCTTCTCGGTGCCGTTCATCATGGGGCGGGCGTGGTCGGAGCATCTGATCGCCGCCGCCGCGCCGATCTTCGGAATCTGGGAGCCGCATATCGGCTGGGGTACCGGACCGGCCATCGTGATCGCCGTGCTGGTCGTGCTCACCGGACCGGAGCTCGCCCGGAGGTTGCCGTGGCGTCCGATGCTGCTGTCGGCCTGGGCAGCATCGGTGGCATGGACATTCTCGCTGGCGATGATCGACGGCTGGCAGGAGGGTTTCGCCGGGCGGCGGCTGGCCCGGCACGAGGAGTACCTCTGGGAGGCCGGGCGGGTCACCGATATCGGTGGGATGCTGCACGGATTCTCAGGCAGAATCCTGGATTTCCAGCCGGATTCGTGGGCCACGCACGTGTCCGGGCATCCCGCGGGAGCGCTGCTGACGTTCGTCGCGCTGGACCGGATCGGCCTGGGCGGCGGGGCGTGGGCGGCCTGGGTGGTGGTGCTGGCCGGGTGCAGCTCGGCCGTGGCGGTGCCGATTGCGCTGAATGCGCTCGGCTCACCCGAACGGGCTCGCAAAGCTGTCCCTTTCCTGATCCTCGCGCCCGCGGCGGTGTGGATCGGGGTATCGGCCGACGCGCTGTTCGCCGGAGTGACGGTGTGGGCGGTGGCGCTGGCATCAGGGCTGCTGTTCGGGTATGGGCTGTACCTGAACTACGGACTGACGCTCATGGTGATTCCGGCGGGCGCGGTGCTGCTCGTGCGGGGTCTACGGGGCGTGGTCCCCGCTGTGGCCGCGCTGATCGGGGTGGCGCTGGTGGTCGCCGCGTTCACCGCATCCGGATTCTGGTGGTTGGACGGCTATCACCTTGTGGTGCAACGGTATTACCAAGGGATCGCCTCGGAGCGGCCGTATTCGTATTGGGTGTGGGGGAATTTGGCCGCGACCGTGTGCGCAGTAGGGTTGGCCTGCGCCGCTGCTCTGCATCGGGTGGTGCGTGGGGTCGTTGCTCCCGTTCTCGGCGCGTCGAATCCCCGTTGTTCCGATGATTCGGACTCTCGTCATCCCGGTCGTGCAGATCTCCGTCGGTCCGATGGTGCGGACACTCGTCAGGTCGGTGAGGTGGGGGGTTCCCGTCATTCCGGTGGTGCGGGCTCTCGTAATTCCGGCATGCTTTTGGCCGGAATCTACAATGAGCGAGCTGGTTTCGGTGGATCCCGGCCACATGCACGCCGGGATGACGGTGTGGATACTCGCGATGACGGTATGGGCGCTCGGGATGACGTGGGGGGCAGTCGGGAGTTCGGCATAGACGCGCGCGGCGGCGCGGTGAGCTGGTCACTGTGGCTGGATCGTTGGCGCAGTGGCGTCGATCCGGCGGCCTTGCTTGCCGCGGCCGGACTGATCGCGATCCTGGCCGCCGACCTGAGCGGTCTGAGCAAGGCCGAGACCGAACGGATCTGGCTGCCGTTCGATATGTGGCTGCTGGCCGGCGCCGCATTGCTGCCGACCCGGAACGTCCGGGTGTGGCTGGCGGTGCAGGCGCTGGCTGCACTGTCGATCAACCATCTGCTGAAGACGAACTGGTGATGTGATGCGCGTTCTGGTGGCCGACGACGATACGGTGGTCCGCGAGGTGGTGCGCCGCTACCTCGAACGTGACGGGTTCACGGTGGTGGAGACCGCGGACGGCCCCACCACCGCGCAGGTGCTGGAGCGCAACGAGATCGATCTGGCGGTGCTGGACGTGATGATGCCGTCCCCGGACGGCATCGAGCTGTGCCGCGCGGTACGGGCCGGTGCGCATCCGGACACCCCGATCATCCTGTTGACCGCGCTCGGCGAGGAGGAAGACAGGGTGCTGGGATTACAGTCCGGGGCCGACGACTACATCGTGAAGCCTTTCAGCCCAAGGGAATTGGCGCTGCGCGTCGCCTCGGTGCTGCGCCGCGCCCAGCGGGGCCCGGCCCAGGTCGCCGCCCAGCCGCTGCGCAGCGGCGCCATCGAATTGCGGCCCGACGCGCAGGCCGTGCTGGTGGACGGGCGCCGGGTGGAGCTGACCGCACGCGAATTCGACCTGCTGGCCTTTCTGCTCGCCCATCCGCAACAGGTGTTCGGGCGGCCCGAGCTGCTCGAGCGGGTATGGGGGTGGACCTTCGGCGATCAGTCCACCGTCACCGTGCACATCAAACGGTTGCGTGCGAAACTCGGTGCGGCGCATCGTATCGAGACCGTCTGGGGCCGCGGCTACGCGTGGGGTCGCCCGGGTTCGCAGGAGGTGGACGATGCCGACTGACATACTCGCACTGATCGGCTACGCGCTGGCCGGATCGGTGCCGGTGACGGCGCTGGGTGCGCTGGGCATGCGCCTGAGCCACAATCGCAGCCTCACCACCAGCATGGTGCTGCTGGTGCTGATCCCGACGCTGGCCACCCTCTCCGGAATGATCGCCGTATCGGGGATGATGTTCACCGACGCGTTGCGGCGCATCGGCGTGGTGCTGGCCGTCGTCACGGTCGTCGCGGTGCCCGCCGCGATCGCGCTGGGCCGGGCGCAGGCGCGAAAAACGGTGTGGGAACGGCAGATGCGCGAACAGGAGCGTGCCGCCGAACGCTCCCGCCGCGAGCTCGTGGCGTGGGTCAGCCATGATCTGCGCACCCCGCTCGCCGGCATCCGGGCCATGGGCGAGGCGCTGGTCGACGGCGTGATCGATCGGCCCGACAGCATCGAGCGCTACGCGAACCAGATTGTGCGCGAGACGAACCGGTTGTCGGCGATGGTGGACGACCTGTTCGAGATGTCGAAGATCAACTCGGGCGCCCTGCGGCTGCAGCTGGAACCGATAGATCTGCGCGAGCTGATCGATGAGGTGGCCGCGGCCAATCAGCCGACCGCCGCGCGCGCCCAGGTGAGCCTGGTCGCCCGCCAGCCCGATTCGGAAATCCTGATCTCCGCAAGCGACCGTGCGCTGACCCGGGTGCTGACCAACCTGGTGGCCAACGCGATCGAGCACACCCCACCGGGCGGCCGTATCGACATCGCCGCCGGTACCTACGACGGCCACGCGTGGGCCCACGTCACCGACACCGGCCCCGGTATCGCGACCGACGATCTGCCGCGCATCTTCGAGGTCGCCTACCGCGGCAGCGCGGCGCGTTCCCCGGTGACCGATACGGGCAGCAACAGCGGCATGGGCCTGGCCATCGCGGCGGGCCTGATCCAGGCCCATCGCGGCGAGATCAGCGCGCACAACCAGGATGTGGGCTGCCGCTTCGAGGTCCGCCTGCCGCTGCTGTCGACACAGTAATCAGGCGTCGCCCTCGGCGTGCAGGGTGTTGTACATCTGCGCGGCGCTGGCGATACCGACCGGCGCGCCGACCGCGGCCCCGCCGACGAGCGCGCCGAGGCCGCCAAGGGTGGCGGCGCCGAGCACGCAGCCTCCGATGATGCCGGCCGGGGTGCCGACGACCGTGACCGCGGTCAGCGTTCCGCCGGTCACCATTCCGATCGGGCAGCCCACGACCAGGCCCGCGACACCGCCGACCATGCTGCCGACCCCGGTCGCCAGGCCGAAGTTGGTGGCGGCGGTGCCGAGTGCGGATTCGAAGTCCTTCTGCGGATCCTTCGGTGCGGGCGGCGCCGGATTGTCCACCGGCTGAGCCGCCGGTGTGATCGCCGCGGACTGGGCCGGCGCGCCCACCGACGCACTGCTCGCGGCCGCCTGTGCGGTGGTTGCGGTGGGTACTGCCGGATTACCAGCGGGTGGCTGCACCGTGGTGGCGGCTCTCGGCTGCGTCGGGAACTGCTGTCCGAACAGCGTCCGGCCCTGTGCGTTCGTGACCTGGACCTGCCCGCGCTCAGTCGTCACGGTCCCGATCGGACTGGAGAGCACCGTAGAGCTGTCCGTCGTGTTGCCGGTGTACTGCACACCGGGTGCGATCTGCGCGGTCAGCGTGTGCGGATCGGCGGGTTTTTGCACGGCAGGGGCAGCATTCGCCGTGCCCGCACCAAGTGCCAGTGCCCCGGTTGTGGCCAGTGCCGCGAGCGACACCGTATACGTCATCTTTTTCATCGAATCCCTCGTTGCCATTCGTGAGCCGCGCCATCGATCCGTGGCGCGTGCGGCGCCCGTTGCGAGGGCTGTATCAGCGCTTTCGTCACGCTGCGGCAGTGACCCGCAATACCTGTACACATCACAACGGTAGCATATAAGCAGTCTAGGCTGTTCATTTATCTGCACAGGTTACCTGTATATATGGTTACAGTTCACCGAGCGTACGGAAGGGACGGATTCAGCTGTCGGCGAGACGTTCCATGATCTGCGCCGCCTTGGCCAGCGTGCGACGCTCGGCGGCCGAGAGTTCACGGTCGATCGCGCTCGTCAGCCAGGTCTCACGCATCGCGGGAATGCTCTGGATCAGGGCGCGGCCCTGGTCCGTGGCGGCGATGGGCGACTTGCGCCCGTCGGCCGGGTCCGACTCCCTGGTGACCAGTCCGTGCCGGAGCAGGGCGGTGACTGTCTCGGCCATCGACTGGGGTCGAACATGCTCGGCCGCCGCTAGCGCGCTGGTGGTGGTCGGCCCCTCTTTGAGAATGCGGCTGAGCGTGGTCAGCTGCGCCCAGGACCAAGGCATATCGGCGCGCTCGGACTCCGTGCGCAGCCGCGCCCGCAGGCGAGCCATCGCGTTCGCCAGCTGTGCGGCGGTGTCGCGAGGGCCGGGCGCGGTCATAGGGCCGATGTTAGTGGACCCGGCGGCTCCATATTGCCAGGCGTCCTGCATAAATAGCGCGGCTCCTCATTACCGCCATTCCGGCGCCCCGGTGCCACAGGCGGTGCGCAGCGGGGCGGTGGCGAATTCGGTGAGGCCCGCGGCGGGGGCGACGGCGGCGTTGAAATCCAGGACGGCACGGGCTCTTTCGGGACTCGCGACGATGTGGCGGACGTCCCCGGGCCGGTACTCGCCCGTGACGACCGGCGCCTTGCCGCCGTGTGCCGCGGCGAGCAACTCGGCGACTTCGCCGATGCCGATGGGGATACCGGAGGCGATGTTGAGCGGAACGAAACCGGTCAGTGGCCGGTGGATCGCGGCCAGATTGGCCGCGGCGATATCGCGGACGTGGACGAAATCCCGCATCTGCGTCCCGTCCTCGAACACGCGCGGCGACTCACCCGCCTCCAGCGCCGACCGGAAGATCGCCGCGACTCCCGAATAAGGTGTGTCCCTGGGCATATCGTCGCCGTACACATTGTGATAGCGCAGCGCGGTGACAGTGCCCCCGGTGGCCGCGGTCCAAGCGCCGGCGTAATGCTCCTGCGCCACCTTGCTCGCCGCGTACAGGCTGCGCGGGCGCAGCGGGCTGTCCTCATTGATCGCGACCCAGTCCAGCGCGTCCCCGGTGTGCGGGTCGACATGGTCGAACACGCCCCGATCCAGGTCCTCGCGGCGACGCGGCGCGGGCAGCGCCGGCGCGAAATCGGCTGTGCGGTATTGCCCTTCGCCATATACCACCATGGACGAGGCCAGCACCAGCCGCCGCACCCCGGCCTCGGCCATGGCCGCCAGCAGCACCGCGGTGCCCAGATCGTTGTGGCTGGCGTAGGCGGGCGCGTCGGCCGCGCTGACTCCCGCGCCCACCACCGCCGCCTGATGGCATACCACCTCGACCCCGCGCAGCAGTTCCGCCACCGCCTCGGGATCGCGCACGTCCACCCGGCGCACGCCATCGGGAGCCTCGGCGCCGGGACCGTGTGCGGCGCTCAGCATCAGGTCCGCGGCCACCACCTCGTCGCCCGCCGCGTCCAGCGCCCGCCGAACATGTGATCCGATGAATCCGGCCGCGCCGGTCAGCAGTACCCGCATCGCGTCAGATCGCATTCGATCGAGTGAGAGTCATACCTGCGATCCTCGCCTCCGAGACGTCCTCACACGAGGCGAATCGCCGTCCGTAAGAGTTTCGTCATCGGTGGTGTTCGCTTTCGGCCGGCCGCGGCAGGGGTGACACCGTATCGGCACACCGAGATGTTCGGCGGTCGTCGCTACGGAACAGGCGCCGCGGAGGGCGTAGGTCGCGTCATGGATCCGAGTTCGGGCGGATCGGACGTCGGGACACTGGCGAGACGGAACAGGGAGGCGCGATGGCTGCGTCTGGGCCGAGGAACTCGGGCGCTCCGGGACTACAGGACAGCCTGGGTCTGCGTGACCTTGGCGACGAGTTTGCCTGCCTCGTCCCGGATTTCGGTCTCCACGACGATGAAGCTGCGACCGGCGTGCAGCGGCCGCGCGGTCGCCAGGGCGTATCCGGAGCGCACCGCGCGCAGGAAGTTCGTCTTCGATTCGACGGTCGTCGTCCCCTGTCTGCCCTCGGGCAGATTCAGGAACGCGCATACCGCGCCGGTGGAATCGGCCAGCGCCATCAGCACGCCGCCGTGCAGCACGCCGCCCAGCGTGCACAGGCTCTCGTGCCAGGCCAACCGGCTGCGCACCACCTCGGGGCCGTGCTCGAGCACCTCGACGCCGAGCTTCTCGCTGAACGGCATGGTGGTATGGAACAGCCGGGTTCCCGCTTCGTCGATCACCGTATCGGTCATGGACCGAGCTTGCCGCACACCGTGCGGACAGTCGATGACCTCGGAGGTAGTCAGATCAGATCGTCGAACTCCCCGGTCCGGCAGCCCAGGACCCACGCGGACATCTCGGCGCGGGTGAACAGCAACGTGCCCGCCTCGGGACGATTACTGTTGCGCACCGCGATCATTGCGGACGGGAGTGTCGCGAACTCCACGCAATTACCGTCCGGCCCGCTGAAACTGGACTTGCGCCAGGTGATCCGCCCCGGTCCCGTCGCGCGCGCTGCATCGAAGCTGGTCATGATGTGCCTCCAGGGAAACTTCGCAGAAGTGACGACGATGCCGACCGTCCACTGTTGGCACCGCGCTTCTCCTTGCAAAGTTCCCCCTCGGCGCGAGGGTTAACCATTGATTCGCGTCGGTCACGAATTTCTGTTATTCCGCCGTGATTTCTAACAGGTGTTTACCGCTGCTGCCTGCGAATTCGGTCGAGAACATATGTGAATCACTGCCTCTTCGCTACGCGATTCGGCGCGCTCCCGCCGACGGAATCGCCACGAAGGTGCGCGGCGCGGCGAACTCCGCTGCCCGGAACCGGGTTTCGATCGCGGCGACGGTCGCCTCGGTACGCTCGGCGTCCACCAGGGCGATGATGCTGCCGCCGAATCCACCGCCGACCATCCGTGCCCCGTGCGCCCCGGCCCCCAGCGCGGCCTCGACCGCGGCGTCCAGCTGCGGGGTGGAGATCTCGAAATCGTCACGCAGCGAAGCGTGTCCCTCGGTCAGGATGGGCCCGATCTCGCGTGGATCACGGCCCGCGCGCAGCATGTCGACGATCGTGAGCACGCGGGCGTTCTCCGAGACGATATGCCGGGCCCGCCGACGCGGGGCCTCGTCGGCGATCCGTTCCACCGCGGCGAGATTCGGCACCTCGCGTAGCGAGCGCACCCCGAGCGCGGCGGCGGCCTCCTCACATTCGCGCCGGCGGTCGGCGTACCCGCCTCCGGCGTGGTGATGCGGGGTGTTGGTGTCCGCGACCAACAGGGCCAGGCCGGCCGCGGCCAGATCGAACGGCACCTGGGCGTGTTCGCCCTTGCCGAAGTCCAGGAACAACGCGTGTCCGGGCGTGCACAGCACCGACGCGGACTGATCGAGGGTGCCGGTGGCCGCGCCGACATACGAATTCTCCGCCGCGCGCCCGATATCGATCAGGTCGGCGTCGGTGACCGGCACGGCGAACAGGTCCCGCAGGGCCACGGCCGCCGCGCATTCGATCGCCGCGGACGAGGACAATCCGGCCCCGACCGGCACCGTGCCGTCCAACTCCATCCGCACCCCGGGGATGGCGTGCCCGCGCCGGGTGTACTCGTACATCACGCCGAGGGGGTACCGGGCCCAGCCGGTCACCGTCGAATCGGCCAATCCCGCGATCGGCTCGGAGATCGTCTCACCGGGATGTTGCAGGGACGAAACCGTCACCAGCGCATCGGATGTCGCCTCTGCCGTGCACCGCACCACATGGGGCAGCGCGATCGGCAGCGCGTAGCCGCCGTTGTAGTCGGTGTGCTCGCCGATGATGTTGACTCGTCCGGGCGCGACCCATATTCCGTTCACGCGCTGACCCCTCGCAGTTCGGCCGCCACGGTTTCGGGCGTGGTGTCGCTGATGAAGACGTTCATTCCGGACTCGCTTCCGGCCAGGTACTTCAATTTCCCGGCCGCTCGGCGGATCGAGAAAAGCTGTAGGTTCAGCCACCAATCATCGCGTGGCACACCAGATTTCGGCGTCGGCGCCTGATTCCAGGCGGCGATGTATGGCATCGGCGTTTCGAAGCGGTACGCGAAGCGGCCCAGCACGTCCAAGTACAGCGCGGCGAACGCGTCGCGCTGGGCGTCGTCGAGTTCGGGGATGTCGGCGACGCGGCGATGTGGATACAGCTGCACCTCGTACGGCCAGCGCGCGAACGGCGGCACGAAGGCGGTCCACTCGTCGTTGGCGGCCACCACCCGTAGTCCGGCCGCGCGTTCGGTGGCCAGCAGATCGCCGAACAGATTGGCGCCGTGAGACTTCCGGTACCGCGCCACATTGGCCGATATCTTCGCCACGCGCGGGGTGACGAACGGGTAGGCGTAGATCTGCCCGTGCGGATGCGACAGGGTCACCCCGATCTCCTCGCCGTGGTTCTCGAAGCAGAACACCTGCTCGACCCCGTCCAGCTCGGCCAGTTCCGCACTGCGATGCGCCCACGCGTCGACCACCAGCCGCGCCCGTTTCTGGTCCAGTCGCGCGAACGATGAATCGTGAACGCTGGTGAAGCACACCACCTCACAGCGCCCGTATCCATCCTGCAGCGGGGTCAGCGGCGAACCCTCCACCGTGGCAGGCCAGCTCGCGTGGGAGGTGGACAGCGATGGGAACCGGTTCTCGAAAACCGCTACCTGGTACTCGGATTCGGGGACCTCGGTGGCCCGCTGCGGGGTGGACGGGCACAGCGGGCAGAGGTCGGCGGGCGGCAGGAAGGTGCGGGTCTGGCGATGCGAGGCCAGGACCACCCATTCACCGAGCAGCGGATCGAAGCGTGCCTGCGAATGCGTGGTGGTCTGCGGTAGATCCCGGGTGTCGACCGCGGTGCGGTCGGTCGGCGCCTCGTCGAAGTAGATGATCTCGCGGCCGTCGGCGAGCGTGCGGCGTGTGGTGATCACCGGGCCGGCCGCCGGGTGTACGTGTGGTCGTGTGCGGGCAGCGCCATGACAACCTCCGATCGGGACACGACAGACTCGGTCGGACAGTACACGGAATGCATGTGAACGCTCACATCGGGTCGACGGCGACACCGCCGAATCATCGGCGGTGTCGCGGGTGGATCGGGGTTCGGACCAGGTCAGCGAGTGTGGACGATCAGTACTCGCTGCCGAACAGCCCGCCCGGTCCGTACGATCCGGTGCTCGGCGGCGGGGGCACCATGACCCAGCTGCCGCAGTGGACGGCCTCGAAGCCGACGTCGGTGGCCTTGATCATCACCCGCACGGGACGCGTACGGGTCCGATCGCTGGCGACGATGTACTGGTTCGGATCGCTGTGATCGCCGGGACCCTGAATCTTCCATACCCGCTGCCAGTAGCACGCGTAGTTGGGATCCGTCGACCCCGCCGACTGGTAGATCCCGGGCTGGATGTCGATGCCCACCCGGTAGGTCCCGTCTCCGGGCATTCTCGTCGCGGGTGCGGCGGCGGCGTTTGTGGTGGTCAGCAACGTCCCCGCGCAGGCCATGGCCCCCGCGATCACGAGCGTGCGTGAACGCACGACGGTTCCTCCTCGAACTAGCGTGTCGGCGTGGCGCACAAGCAGAGAGCCTCACCGTTGGGATTACCGTCTACCAGAGTTGACCGCCCGCGTCGAGATGAACCGGCGAAATCTGGTCGATTGCATCCTTCGGCACCCGGAAAAGCGGTGAATTCGTCGGTGCGGCCGGATGGTTAACAGTCGCGGCAGTCGGATGGTTCACACTGTGACGATTCGAGTGCCGCGTTGTCGTTCCGCTCCCTCGGCGCGATATCCCGGGTATGAGTTGTCCACGGTCCCGCATACCGGATTCCGCCTGCGGCGTCAGCTGCGCGCACCTGTGCACCGAGCGCGGTTTAGCCGCCGTGCTGGACGCCGATGGCGGTCTACTGCACTGGCGGGCCCGGCGCAGCCTCGGCGATCAGGGGCTAGCAGAACACGCCGTGCAGGAGACGTTGCTACGAGCGTGGCGCGCCTGCCCGTCGTACAACCCCGACCGGGGCAGCGTGCGCACCTGGCTGCTCGCGATCGAGGCCAACGTGCTCACCGATCTGGCCCGGATGCGCGCGGCCCGGCCCGTGGAGACCAGCTGGGACGATGTCGACGGCGTGATCGACTTCCGTGGCTCGCGGCCTGATTTCGCCGAGCATCTGGCCGATGGGCTGCTCGTCGCCGAACTGCTGGAGCGGCTGCCCGGACCGCAGCGCGACGCGGTGGTGCAGGTGATCCTGCGCGACCGTGCCTATCAGGATGTCGCGCAGGATCTGGGTGTGCCGGTGGGCACGGTCAAGACCAGGGTGCACTATGCGCTCCGGTCGCTGCGCCGGCTTCCGATTTCGGCGTGAATTCGATGTTTTCGCGTAGGCGCGGGCGGCATGGTCCGCTTCGCGGTCCACGATCGGCGGCGCGAGTATTGTTGCGCTGAACCGAACTCCGACCCCGAACGTTCGAATGGCATAGCCGAAACGTTCGGTCCTTTCAGTCCAATACGTCAGGGAGTTTGCCGATGACCAGTCATGATCTCACCTCGGGCCCCGTCGATCGCCGCACGGTGGTGGCGGGTGTAGGCATCACCGCGGCCGCGCTCACGCTGACCGCCGCGTGCAGTTCGAACGACTCGTCCACCACGGCAGTCGCCTCGGCCGCCCCGCCGCCGGGCGCGCCGGCCGGTCAGCTGGCTCGCACCGCCGATGTGCCGGTCGGGGGTGGCGTGATCGTCGGCGATACGGTCGTCACCCAGCCCACGGCCGGAAAGTTCGAGGGGTTCTCCTCCACGTGCACCCACGCCGGGTGCAAGGTCAACAAGGTCGTCAACGGGCTGATCGAATGCCCGTGCCACGGCAGTCGCTTCCGCCTCGACGGCACCGTCGCGCAAGGCCCGGCCCCGCGTCCGCTGGATCCGCATCCGGTCAAGGTGCAGGGCGGGGCCATCGTCAAGGCCTGAGACAACCACGCGATACCGCGCCCCGACGGCGTAACCAGGTCGTCGGGGCGTTCGGTCGTGGGGCCGCCAGAATGATGCTCGAATGTTGCGGAATGCTGTGAACTAGGGCGAGAGGCGCGACATCGAGCATGAACACAGTTATGCTCACCCGTAACAACCGCAACAGCAGTAACAGCTAGGGCGGTACGGCGCCCCGGCTGTGCTCCTGGAACCGTCAGACGGTACCAGCACGGATTTGGAGGGCGTCGTGTTCTCTCGCCAGCTGTTCTACCGCAAGACCAGTGTCATCAGCGCGGGGCTGTGCATGGTCACGGCCGCCGCCACCGCCGCGGCGTTCGCGCCGGTCGCGTCCGCAGTTCCGGCCGCGCCCGCACCAGCTCCGGCAACGTCGGATATCGCGACAAAACTCGCCGGTAAGACGGTGTTTCTGGATCCGGGCCACCAGGGCCCCAACCACACCGAGAACCTCGCCCGGCAGGTGAACAACGGGTACGGCGGCACCAAAGAGTGTCAGACCACCGGTATGACGGCGCTCGACGGCACGCCCGAGCACACGATCAACTGGAAGGTTGCCAGCCTGGTCAAGCAGTCGCTCGAGGCGCTCGGCGCCCGGGTGGTGCTCAGCCGCCAGGACGACACCGGATGGGGCGGCTGCGTGGATGATCGCGCCGCGGCGGCCAGCCGGTCGGGCGCCGACGTCGCACTCAGCATCCACGCCGACAGCGCGCCCGCACAGGATCGAGGATTTCACCTGATCGTCCCGCAACTGCCCGTGCCGGACGCCAGGGCCGACCGGGCGCAGTCGGGTCCCGGGCTGACCGCGAGCAAGGCCATGCGCGACGCCTACGTGGCCTCCGGATTCCCCGCGGCCACCTATGCCGGCGCCGTGGACGGGATGCAGACCCGCCACGACATCGCCGGTCCCGCGCTGACCGAGGTGCCCGATGTGTTCCTCGAGATGGGCAACGGCGCCAACAAGGACGACGCCGCGCAGCTGACCTCCAACGACGGCCAGATCAAGCACGCGATCGCGATCACGACCGGGCTGGCCGGCTATCTGCTCGGCGTGTCGCCGACGCAGCAGACCGGATCGGCCGGCAGCAAGGCGTCCGCGCCGATACCCGGGCAGTCGAATGCCGTTCCGGCGGCGAACAATGCGCCCGTCCCGCAGCCTGCGACACCCGCCGCACCGCAGTATCAGGCCGCGCCGGGCACCTACGCTCCGGGCGGAGCGAATTCCGGGGCGAATGTGTATCCCGGGGTGAGTGGTCCGGGCTATCCGGGTACCTCGCTGGGGACGAACGCCGCGCCCGGGACCAATAGCTATCCGGGCGCCGGCGCAACCCCGGGTGCCTATACCGCGCCGGGCGCCCAGCCCGGTACTCAGGCGCAGCCCGGAGCCCAAACTCAGCCCGGAACGTCGAATTCGACCGGTGATCCCAACGCCGCGATGAGCACGCTGCTGAACAGCGCCATCACGCTGCTCGGTCCACTGGCCAAATCGCTGGGCGTCGGCGATCTGGCGAATTCCGAGCTGATCAACCTCGCTTACACGCTGGTGTCGACATTGATCGGCGCGGCCGGTAACGCGGCCTCCACCCTCACGAAGTAGTACCCGGCGCCGCGCCCTGCCGGACTGACGGTTCGGCAGGGCACGCTCGTGTTTCCGGGTCGCTGGGTCTACAGCGCGGTATTCGCCTCGGCTGTCGGACGGAACCCGCGACCGACATTGGCCGACTCCGCTCGACGAGATGCCAGAACGACAGTTGCCGCTGCGGTAGCCCTGTCGCGCAGCGGCTTCGGTGGGCCGGTCAGCCAACCGCGCCTGCCGCGAGAGCGGCGGTCCAGCTGCTGTATTCGCTGATGTCCTTACCCGCCGCCGCGGCCGCACCGTCGCAGCCGAAGGCCGTGTGCCATGTGCCGTCCGCGAATTCGACAGCGCCCAACTGCATCGGCGGCGGGAGTCGAGCCAGGAAGCGGCCGAGGGCGGCGGGGGACAGCAGCCAGCGCTCGCCCGCCACGGCTACTCCTGCCTCGCCGTCGGGACGCCGGGTGACGGCGGGCTTCGGCGGGTGGGTATCCAGTGCTGCCAGCCGGTAGCGGGGAGCGGTGCGCACCGGGCCCATCCAGCGGGCGCCCAGGTCGGTGAGCTGATGCTCGAGCGGCTGGCCGCGCAGATGCGCGCCGAATACGATCACCTCCTGTGCGGGGGCGACGGACAGCGGCCACACTGTATCGAGCGGAGTGGGAGTATCGCTGTCTCCGTTGGTGATTCGTGCGGCGATATCCAGCGCCACGGCATCCTCGAAGGCGCGGGCCAGGACGGTGACACCGAACTGCGCCGCACCCGCCATCCCGGACGGCACGGCGACCGCGCACAGATCGAACAGATTGCAGAAGTTCGTATAGGCGCCGACCCGCGAATTGGCGCCGACAGGATCGGCGGCAACCTGCGCGATCGTCGGCTGGCCCGGCGCGGTCGGCGTCAGCAGGGCGTCGGCCCCGGCCAGGCTCGCCAGCGCGCGGGACCGCAGTTCTTCCAGTGTGGCCAGGTCGGAAACCAGCCGGTGCGCCGGAATATCGCGGGCCGCGCGGATGATCGAGCCCACCGTCGGGTCGACGGACTCGGCGTGCGCATCGACGAATGCGCCAACCGCCGCATACCTTTCGGCGACCAGTGCGCCGCCGTAGAGCAGCCGGGCCGCAGCGAGGAAGGGTTCGGGATCCACGGTGACGATTCGTACACCCCCCTCGCGCAGTGCGCCGACGGTGCGCTCGAATGCGCCGCGCCACAACGGGTTCAGCTCCGGCAGCGAATCGAACACCGCGACAACGGGTTCCGGCGGCGCCGCGAGGCGGACATCGGCGGGCCATTCGCGCCGGCCGGCTCCCGCGGCCAGCACACCCATTGCCCGGTCCGCCAGCGGCAGATCCGCCGCGAACAGGGTGACGCAGTCGTAGGAGCGGCAGGCGGGCACGACGCCGTCGGTGGACACCACACCCACGGTCGGCTTGATCCCGACGATTCCCTGGAACGCCGCGGGCACCCGGCCCGAGCCCGCGGTATCGGTCCCGATGGCGATATCCGCGGCGCCGGTGGCGACCGCGACGGCCGAGCCGGAACTCGAACCACCCGAGACGAACTCGGGTCTGCGCGCGTCCGGTACCGCGCCATGGGGTGAGCGCGTGCCGACCAGACCGGTAGCGAACTGATCCAGGTTCGTCTTGCCCACCACGACCGCTCCGGCGGCTCGCAGCGCCGCGACAGCGGGTGCGTCCCGATCGGGGGTGTAGGCGAAGGCCGGACATCCGGCGGTCGTCGGTACGCCGGCGACATCCACATTGTCCTTGACCGCCAACCGAATCCCGGCCAGTGGCCCTGTCGCCTCGGCGACGTCCCGGGCGATCTCGGCTTCGGCCCGCTGGTGAATCCATATGGTCATTACCGGCCTCACGGTGTCTCGGTGAGTTCGCCGGCGGCACGCCAGGACTGGCGCTCGGCGGTGAACGCCTGGGTCTGATGGGCTCGGAACTCGGCGATCGAGGCGGCATTGTCGGTCAGGAAGCGCCGATGCTCGGCGAGCCGGAACTCGCCGTCCTCGATGTGGAGTCCTCCCTTGCCGGAGGCGAATTCGGACCGCATCTCCAGAAGCTCCTCGGCCGACACCGGATACCACCGGATACGATCGAAATACCGCAGCAACCAAGGGGATTCGTCGTCTCCGGTAGCCCGGTGATTCCACACCTGAGTGGTGCGCCCGACGAACTGATAGCCGCCGGGGCCCTCCATACCGTAGATGCACAGGTAGGCCCCGCCGATACCGACCGCGTTCTCCGGGGTCCACGTGCGCGCCGGATTGTATTTCGTGGTGACCAGCCGGTGGCGGGGGTCGGTCGGCGTGGCCACCGGGGCGCCCAGATACACATCACCCAGGCCCAGCACCAGGTACTCCGCCGCGAAGACCGTGTCGAAAACCTCCCGCACGCTGGGTAATCCGTTCACTCGACGGATGAATTCGATATTCCACGGGCACCAAGGCGCATCGGCTCGCACGCCGTGCATGTACCGCGTGATCGCCTCGCGGGTGGCCGGATCGTCCCAGGACAACGGCAGATGCACGATCCGGCTGGGCACCACCAGTTCCCCGGCGGGCGGCAGCAGTGATTCCGCGTCGGCCAGCAGGCTCAGCAGCTTCGCGGTCGACAGGCTGTCCGGATCGAAGCGTACCTGCAGCGAGCGCACACCCGGCGTCAGCTCGGTGATGCCCGGTTCGCGCCGCTCGAGCAGATGCTCGTGCAAGGCGTGCACCCGCGCCCGCAGGCCCAGATCCAGTGTCATATCGCCGTATTCGACGAGCAGACCGTCGTCGCCGGCGCGGCGGTAGGTGACTTCGGTGGTGTCGTCCGCCTGGGACCGGGCCAGCAGGCCGTCGTCACGGTCCCCGCCCGACGAGCGGACGAACGGCCATCCGGCACGGCGGGCCGGACCCAGCGCGCGCGGCGAGGCGGCGCGGTCCGCGCGCACCGGGACGAACCGCACGCGATCCCCGGGAGTGAGCTGGCCGAGCTTCCACCGATCGGCGGCCACCACGGTCACCGGGCAGACGAAACCGCCCAGGCTGGGCCCGTCCGGTCCGAGCAGGATCGGGGTATCGCCGGTGAAGTCCAGCGCGCCGACCGAATACGCGGTGTCGTGAATATTGGACGGGTGCAGCCCGGCCTCACCGCCGTCGGTGCGCGCGAACCGGGGCCTGGGCCCGATCAGCCGGACCCCGGTGCGATCGGAATTGAAATGGACCTCGTACTCGGTACCGCTGATGGTGTCGATATCGGTGCGGGTGAAGAATTCCGGAGCGCCGTGCGGGCCCTCGGTGACCGCGAGTTCCCAGCGCCGGGACAGCACGGGCTGAATATCGGCGGGGACACCCTCGGTGATTCGTCCGGGAAGTCCGAGCGTGAGCCGCTGTCCGGAGCGCAGCGCCGACCCGGTGCCGCCGCCGAACCGTCCCAGCGTGAATGTCGCTGCGCTGCCCAGATATTCAGGCACCGCGAGTCCGCCCGCGACCAGCACGTAGCACCGCATACCGGGGCCGCGGACGGACCCGATGTCCAGCACCCCGCCCTCGGGTACCCGCACCGTGCGCCACTGTGGGACCGGTGCACCGTTCACGGTCACGGATACGGGCGCACCGGTCACACACACCCAGGTCGGTTCGTCGAACCGTAATGCCGGTCCGGTGAGGGTGCATTCGAGGCCGGGTGCGCCCTGCGCGTTGCCGAGAGCGCGGTTGCCGAGCCGGAACGACAGATCGTCCATCGGCCCCGACGGTGGCACGCCCACATGCCAATACCCCACCCGGCCCGGCCAATCCTGCACTGTGGTCAGCATTCCCGGCCGCAGCACCTCCACGAAATTCGGCTGTTCCGAATCGGATACTTCGCTCGAAATCGGCTGGTGTTCAGAACGATCCAACGGAAGGTCCGCACGCGGGCGAGCCGCGTTCGGCACGTGCGTCCGTTCGGCGGCAGCGGCCACCGGTGCATTTCGAGAGGTCGACATGGTCGTGTCGGTCCGGGCGGTCCAGGTTGTCGCGGTGGTGGGTCGGTGTGCGGCGGGTGCGTCCATCGGGGTGGTATCCATCGAGACCTCCTGGCGGATAGGTATACGGTGCAGTGGGATTCGGGCGGACGCGCCGCTGTGCTCAGCGGGTCACGACCATCCGCACCGGAGTCGGGTCGAATCCGTTGCACGGGTTGTTGATCTGCGGGCAGTTGGACACCAGTACCAGGGTGTCGATCTCCGCGCGCAGGGTGAGTTTCTTACCGGGCGCGGACAGACCATCGACGATGCCGAGCGTGCCGTCGGCCTCCACCGGCACGTTCATGAACCAGTTGATGTTGGACACCAGATCCCGTTTGCCCAGACCCCATTTCATGCCCTCGGTGAGGAAGTTCTCCACGCAGGCGTGCTGGTGGCGGGTGTGATGTCCGTAGCGCAGTGTGTTGGACTCCTGTGAGCAGGCCCCGGCGAGGGTGTCGTGGTTGCCGACCTCGTCGGCGATCACCGTCATCAGCGCGGCGCCCGCATCGGTGCGCAGTACGCTGCCGGTGGTCAGGAAGATGTTGCGCTGCGCGGTGATGGTGGCCTGGGCGCTGTAGCGGTCGGCGTGATCGGCGGCCGAGTACAGCAGGCAGTCCACGGCCTGGTTGCCGTGCAGATCGATGATGTCCAGCCGGGCGCCGGCCGGGACGATCGCCGACCAGGGGGCTCGGGCGGGCACGGTCTCGTCCAGCAGCACCGTGCGTTCCAGGGCGGCTGTACTTACTGGCCCACTACGCTCGCTCATGCCGATTTCCTTCCGATCTGCTCCCACGGGTGTGCGGCCAGCCGAGCCCGTTCTGTGTTCTCCAGTGCGCGTTGGTATTCCGGGTCCTGGTTGTAGGCGTGTGCCAGGTCGTCGGGTGCGTACCAGGCGACGACGTCCAGATCGGTGACGGGAGTGTCGTCGAGTGGATGCGCGGCGTTGGCGACCAGCAGTGTGACCGGTAGATGGGTGAGCAGCTCGACCACCGCCCCCGCGGCGGACCCGCCCGTCGGACTGAGCGTGCCGTCCGGCTCGACGCGCACACCTCGAAACAGGCTGACGCTCGGGCCGATATCCCGCGGTGCCAGACCGTGTTTGGCGCCGGCCAGCCGCAACGCCCGGCGTGCGGCGGGGCTCGGTCCGCACAGTGCGTCGTGATGGCCCGAGGAATCGGCGACCAGCGTGGCCAGCACGCGCCCCTGATCGGAGAGCAGGGGATGACCCGCCGCCAGATACGCCTGCCACGGCACCTTGACCGTGTCGGCGACATTGAGTCGCTCCCAGGGTGACTCGGCACGTGTCAGCAGCAGGTGCGCACACGCCGCCCCGTCCGGATCCGAAAGGCGGATCCGGGTTCCCCGGGCCAGCACGATATTCGCGTACCCACCCGGGGGAATGCGCTGGGCGAAGCGGATATCTGTCGCCGAGACATCCGGAGGCAGGGCGGGACCGGTGATCTGCGCGTCCGAGGCCTGGGCCCGGGCGTGTGCTCGTGCCCCGGTGGTCGATTCGGTGCCGGTCATGATGTCCTTTCGAGCGTCGGAGCAGGAATCTGCGCGCGGTGTGTTCAGGCGGCCTGTAGGGCGGGACCGGCGTTCCGGGTCGGCCCCGTGACGACGACGCGGTGCACCACGGCTCCCACGGCGACGGTGAGCGCGACGAAAAGCGGTGCGGCCCAGAGCATCCACCAGCCCCCGCCGCTGGGTGTGTAGACCGCCGAGCGCGGCCAGGCCAGGTTCAACGCCATACCCACACCCCACAGCACGGCGAGTAGATTCACCGGAATTCCCCAGCGGCCCAAGGAGAACAAACCCGTCTTGTCCACGACGGCGCGATTGCGGACCCGCTGCACCAGCAAGGGCACGGTCACCAGCAGATAGGCCAGATACAGCATGACGATGCAGACGCTGGCCAGCGTCGCGAAGATCGCGGCGTTGCCGAGGTTGAGCACGAGCAGCGCGATCGCCGAGACACCGAGCACCACCGACGGGAGTACGGGTGTGCCGAAGCGCGGATGCACCGCCGCCAGGCGCCGGGCGAACGGCAGCTTCCCGTCGCGGGCCATGGAGAACATCAGCCGCGACCCGGCGGTTTGAACTGCCAAGGTGCACACCGAGATCGCGATCGCCACGCAGCACAGCAGGACCTTCCCGACGGGGCTGTCCAGCTTCGCGGAGATGACGTAGGCCAGGCCGCCGTCGGCGAGTTTGCCGTCGCTCAGGCTCGGCGCGGCCATGAGTGCACCCAGCAGCATGAGCCCGCCGCCGAGGGCCGAGACCGTGAGCGCGGACAGGATCGTGCGCGGCGCGACCCGGCGTGGATTCTTGGTCTCCTCGGAAAGCTCACCGGCGGAATCGAATCCGACCATCACATACGCGGCCATCAGTCCGGAGACCAGGAAGGCCGCCCAGTATCCGCCCGGCGCCGCGCTGCTGTGGTCCAGTACGACCCTCGGCCCGCGTTCGGTATGGGTGAAGAACAGTGCGACCGTCGCCAGGACGCCGATGATCTCCACCGTGACGCCGATGGTGTTGATCCGCGACATCACGCCTATGCCGATCACGTTGACCACGGTCGTCAGCACCAGTAGCACACTGCCCAGCAGCACCGCGTTCTCCGCGCCGGATGTCGAGGTCAGGGCGGTGTCGTGGCCGATGATCTGGAAGCCGCTCCAGACGCTCGGCAGTACCACCTGCAGCGCGATCGCCGCCGCGGCGGCCGTCACGATCTGCGCGATGATCATCATCCACCCCGCGAACCAGCCGACCACCTCACCGGCCAGCCGGCGCGACCACTGGTAGATGCAGCCCGAGATCGGGTACCGCGCGGCGAGTTCGGCGAAGTTCAGCGCGACCAGGAACTGGCCGGCGAAGACGATCGGCCAGGTCCAGAAGAACGCGCCGCCGCCGAATCCGTAACCGAATCCGAAGAATTGGAAGATGGTGGTGAGGATGGAGACGAAGGAGAATCCGGCCGCGAACGAGGCGTAGCGGCCGAGTTTACGATGCAGGACGGGCCGATAGCCGAAGCTCTCGAGGTCTGCGTTGTCGGAGTGGGTGGGGGGTGCCAGGATGGTGGCCATGGGCGGGAACCTTCCTCGTCGCGGCCAATATCTATCGCTTGACAGTTTTGCAATCGAGATCGCGTCGCTGGTGACGGCGATGTATCCGTCTGTCGCTCCGGGTAACTTTTGTGTTGCCGCTATTTCTGTCAGATGACAGAAATATCCCTGCCCAGGTCGCGGGCGTCCGAGTCGGCGGATAGGTAAGAATGGGAGCCGTGACGCAACTCGGACCGGGCCGCCCCCGCCTGGAGGCCCGGCAACGCCGTGGTTCGACGCCGCGCGCGGAGATCCTCGACGCGGCCGCCGAACTGTTCACCACCGGCGGGTACGCCAGTACGTCCACCCGTGCCATCGCGGATGCGGTCGGCATCCGGCAGGCCTCGCTTTACCATCACTTTGCGGCCAAGGACGACATCCTGGACGCGTTACTGGACGAAACCATCTCCGCGCCACTGGAATTGCTCGACCGCCTGGCCGGCGCGACCGAGTCTGCGGCGGTTCAGCTGTACGCCTTGGCCTGGTTCGATGTGCACCAATTGTCGACGGCGCAGTGGAATCTCGGTGCGCTGTACCTGCTGCCGGAGTTGCGCTCGGAGCGTTTCGGTCAATTTCGGCTGCGGCGTGCCGAACTACGCGGGCACTACGAGCGTTTGGCCGTGGGCGTAGTCGGTGACGCCGTGAGCGATGCGTACACACTGCCGTTCCGGTTGGTGGAGAGCGCGATCAACATCCGTTCCGACGAAGGCGCCGCGCCCGGCGAGGTGGACCGGATGATCCCGGACGCGGTGTTGCGCATGCTGGGCCGGTCAGGGGACGCGGTCCAGGTGCGCGCGGCCGCTGCCGAGCTGCTGGAGCGTGTGGCGGCCTGGTCGATCTCCGTGCGAGGGTAGGTTGCCGGAGCGGCGGTCAGTCGTGGGAAGAGCGCCGGCGGAATATGTCGGGCCTGTCTGCCATTGTGATCGATGCGGATGAGCGGTCCGGCGCGGTAGCGGTCGGCATCGGCAGACGGGAGGCGCGATGACGAGGCGCGGGTGGGTTCTGTTCCTGGCGATGGGCGTGATCTGGGGTGTGCCGTACGCGATGATCAGTATCGCGGTGCGGGATTTCGATCCGGTGGTGGTCGCCTTCGGTCGCACGCTGATCGGTGCGCTGCTGTTGTTGCCTATTGCCTTGTACACGAAGGCTTTAGGGCCGGTACTACGCCGCTGGCCCTGGCTGCTGGCATACACCCTGGCCGAGA
This sequence comes from Nocardia alni, assembly GCF_019038435.1. Classification (GTDB taxonomy): domain Bacteria; phylum Actinomycetota; class Actinomycetes; order Mycobacteriales; family Mycobacteriaceae; genus Nocardia; species Nocardia alni. The sequence goes on along the minus strand of NZ_JAGPOX010000037.1, from coordinate 2,883 downwards.
TCACCGGTCCGTGGCTGCTGATCGGCTCGGCCGAGACGAAGTTGGCCAGCTCCACCGTCGGTCTGCTGATCGCCGCGGTGCCACTGATCGCCGTGGTGATCGTGGCGGCCCTGGGGCATGATCGCATCGATGCGCGGCGGCTGGTCGGCCTGATCATCGGATTCGCCGGTGTCGCAACGCTTGTCGGCCTGAGCATGGACTTCTCCGATATGGCCGCGTTCGCCGCGATCGGTGTCACCGCGGTGGGCTACGCGATAGGGCCGATCATCATCAACCGCAAACTCGCCGACCTCCCGTCCATGGGCGTCGTCACGGCCTCCTTGGCCCTGGCCGCGCTGATTTACACCCCGTTCGCGGCGTGGCGCTGGCCGGCTAGGATCACGGCCCCCGCCGGATGGTCGGTCCTGGGCCTGGCCGCGATATGCACGGCCGCGGCCTTCCTCGTCTTCTTCGCCCTCATCGCGGAGGTGGGCCCAGCCCGCGCAACGGTCATCACATATATCAATCCCGTTGTCGCCCTACTGCTCGGCGTGGCTCTTCTGGGCGAGCCCATCACCATCGGAATGGCAATCGGCTTCCCCCTGGTCATCCTCGGCTCCATCCTGGGCACCGCCCGCACCAAGTCCAAGCTGCACCCCGTCGAGGTGAGTGCGGTCGAACCGTCCGGCTCGGCAATCGTTCACTCGGGCGGTTTCGATGCCGAGAGTGTGGGGTGATCGGTAACAGCCGTTATCGGTGATCGTGCCGTGCTGCTGTCGCGCTTGCTCGTAGGTCCGACAGCAGCCGGTCCTGCATGATGCGGTGGGCTTCGGGGCTGAGGTAAACCAGCGGGGGTTCGATGAAACCGGGACAGTTGTCGAAATATGACATCGTCTCGGGGAGTGCGTGATTGAGGACTACGCGCAGGTCGTTCGCGGTGGTGCGCTCTCGCAGAGCTGTCAGGTCGACCAGTTCGAGCGGTGCGGTGCATACGAATACCGCACCGGCGGGCATGGCGGCGATACGCGAGGCGTTGATGATCCCTCGGGTCTGTTCGGTAAGAGCCAGGTTGACCGAGACGAAGTCGGCCTCCGCCAGCAGAGAATCGAGATCCTGATACTGGAATCCCGTGTCGTCCTTACGATTTCGCGACCAGTACCGAACCTCGGCACCGAGTCCCCGCGCCATCTGCGCGACCCGGGCCCCGATGGTGCCCAGCCCGACCACACCCACCCGGCTCCCACGAAACTGCCGAGCAGGATAGGCCAGCGGAAACAGATTGCCCTCCCGCCGCAACTGCCGCCCCTGCGTCAACCCCGACGCCTGCTCGAGCATCACCGCCAAGACGAACTGCGCCACCGGCTCGGTCATATAGTCCGGCAACGTCCGCACGATGATCCCGCGCCCCCGCGCATACTCGACATCAACCACATCGAACGCAGTCGAAGCCACCTGCAGATACCGCAACTTCAGCGCGGAGTCGATCGCCACCCGATCGAACGGCACGCCGAACGCCAACACCACAGCCTCGGCATCACCCAGCTCAGGCCCCGGATCAACACCCCGCGGCACCGTCGCCACGGCATCGGCAAGGGCCTGCACCCCCTGGCGGTGTTCAGCGTCGAGAAGACCCTCGACACCACCAATGATCACAAGCTTGCTCAGCGTCACGCCCAGCACCGTAACCCCGGGGTACGACATATTCGGCCCACCCGACACTCAATCTCGGCGTCGCCCGGCTCAATCCTCAGCGCAGTCACGCCGAACCCGCGTATAACCCGTCCATTTCGGTGCGTTGAAACATTCCATTCGACAGCCCTCTGCAGAGCTGGAATATTCCAGCTTTGGACTCGAAATATGTTGCTCTACAATGATTTTGGGTTTGGGTTGAGTATGTGTACGGTGTGCCGCATGCCTTCGAATCCGACGAATCAACACGATGCGCTTTTCCGTCGCGTACTCGGCAACCCGGACGATGCCGCCTCACTGCTGCGGGCGGTCCTCCCCAAGGAACTGGTCGACTCAGTGGACTGGGACACCCTCCAACGGGTACCGGACTCGGTCGTGCCCGCCGACCTACGGGGCCGCCTCGGCGACCTACTGTTCTGCGCTTGCCTACGCGACCGCGAGAAATACCTGTACTTCCTGCTCGAATATCAGTGCGGCAACGACTCGGAGACGGCGATTCGGGTGCTCGACTACATGGTTTGCTTGTGGAACGAGCTGTTACGCATGGCTAAAGGCGGAAAGCAGCGACTGCCCAAGCTGCCGCCGATCATCGCGATCGCTGTATCCATGGGCCGGGCGGGGGTGCGTCGGGCCGCGCCGGTGCGCCTGTCCGAGCTGACCGCGACAATATCCGTGCCCTGCTAGAGGACTATGCCCCCCGGACAGTACCCTTGCTGTATCCCGTCGATGCCCTGGATATAGCCGACCTGCTGGCCGGTGTTCCATCGGCTCGTGGTTCACAGTTCGGCGTCGCTCAGCTCGCGGGGGACATAGCGCCAGACTCCGAGGAGTGTCTGCTCGTCCAAGGTGGCAGGGGAGGTGTGGACTGTGTCGCGGAGGCGGGTGAGGGTGGCTGCGGGGTCCAGGCCGGATCCGATGAAAACCAGTTGGGTTTCTCTGGGTTCGCCGCGGGACCAGGGGGCCGGTTCGAAGACGACGTGGTGGCCGACCATGTGCAGCAGGAACTTTCGCTGATCATCCGGGGTGGCGAAGGTGGCGAAACCCTTGGCTCGGAACAGGCCCACCGGGGGATCTTCCAGTAGGGCGATCAGCTTGCGGGGGTCGAGATCTGTTGTGCTGGTGAAGGTTACGCTGTCGTAGGCGTCGTGCAGGTGGTGGTGGCCGGGGGCTTGGTGGTCGTGGTCGTGGTCGTCGAGGAGTTCGTCGAAGCTGAGT
>NZ_JAGPOX010000378.1 GCF_019038435.1 Nocardia alni | reverse complement strand
GCTCAAGACCGACTATGCGAAGTGGAAGGGCATCGTGGAGGCGTCGGGCGCGAAGATCGAGTAAGGGCAACCGCGGCGCAGCCGCGGGGCAGCGCGCGGTTCACGCCGGGGCCCGCGCGTCCGGCACCCCGGCCTCTTCCCGCGCGATGATGAAATCGATCAGGGCGCGCACCGCCGGCGTCTGGTAGCGGTCGGGCACGTGCAGCAGGAATTTCTGCGTCGACAGGAAATCGAGCGCATCCGGCTCCAGCGCCAACAACTGCAGACCGCCGCGCGCGACCGCTGTCTCCACCATGTAGTCGGGCATCAGCCCGACCCCCAGCCCCTGCGATATGGCGTCCAGCAGGAAGTGGAAGTTCGCGGAGATGAGGCGCGGCCGGATGCGCGCGACGCGCCGGCTCGTCCCCTGCAC
>NZ_JAGPOX010000377.1 GCF_019038435.1 Nocardia alni | reverse complement strand
CTTCCGGGTCCTGCGCCACCACGTATTCCTTGGCCACGAGGTTCATGCCGTCGCGCAGCGGCGTGACCAGGCCCACGGCGGCGGCGCGGCACAGGCCCGGCACGCGCTTGCGGGCCACCGTGCGGTGGATGTAGCGCACGGGCATCCAGTCCAGGTCGCCATGGTCGCCGTTGATGGCGCCGCACAGGCCTTCCAGCTCGTGCCGCAGGTCGGCATAGGCGTTCACGCTGTCGCGCGTGGGCGAGGCGATCATGATCAGCGTGGCGCTGTGCTGGTTCTCGGGATAGCGCGCGAGCAGTTCGCGGAAGGCGCGCACGCGCTGCGGGATGCCCTTGGAGTAGTCCAGCCGGTCGATGCCCATGAGCAGGCGGCGGCGCGAATATTCGTTCTTCATCGCCTCGTGCGTCTGCAC
>NZ_JAGPOX010000376.1 GCF_019038435.1 Nocardia alni | reverse complement strand
TCCTGGGGGTGATCGCTCTGCTCATGGGCGCCCTGCCCACGGTCCTGTATGTGCGCGGGTCGCTGCAGGACATCGGGGCCGCCCAGCGCGAGAGCCGGGGCGCAGCGCCGCTCATCGCGGTGAACCGGGTGGTGCAGCAGCTGCAGGTGCACCGCGGCCTGTCGGCGGCCATGCTGGGCGGTGACGAGGCGCTGGCCGCGCGGCGCCCTGCCGCGCGCGACGCGCTCAACCAGGCATTCGCGGAGGCGGGCAAGGCGTTCGCGGAAGCCGGCGTGCCGGAGACCCAGGTGCGCGCCTGGGCGCAGGCCGAGCAGACCTGGCGCGCGCTGGAGCAGGCCGTGGGCACGCGCGCGCTGCAGCCGCCGCAGAGCCTCGCGCAGCATACGCAGCTCGTGGCGGTGCTGATGCAGATC
>NZ_JAGPOX010000375.1 GCF_019038435.1 Nocardia alni | reverse complement strand
TTCGCGGCGGGCCATCGCATCCGCGTCGAGATCGCGGGCTCCAACTATCCGCGTTTCGATCTGCACCCGTCGCTGAAGGAGGGCGAGCAGACGCTGTTCCACGATGCCGGGCGTCCGTCGTTCATCACACTGCCGGTGATGCCGTAGGGCTGCCGGTCAGGCTCGCAGCAGCGCGACGCATTCCACGTGATGCGTCGCGGGGAAGGCGTCGAACGCGCGCAACTCGGCGAGGTGGTATCCGGCCGCCAGGTAGAGACCGAGATCGCGCGCGAAAGACGCCGGATCGCAACCGATGTGGACGATCCGGGCGGGTCCCGCCTCGCTCAGCGCGGCGATGACGTCCTTGCCCGCCCCCGCACGGGGCGGATCGAGGACGACGACTTCGGGCGCGGGCCCGCTCGCGTGGTCGGTGAT
>NZ_JAGPOX010000374.1 GCF_019038435.1 Nocardia alni | reverse complement strand
GGCGGCGACCCACTGGTCGACGGCCATGGCATTGCCCGCCGTCACCGCATTCAGGTCCTGCTCGATGGTCTCGAAGGTGCTGGAGCGGGTGATGCTGTACGTGGCGGCCCCGGTGACCGCCAGGGCGCATACCACGGTGGCGGTGCTGATGAAGAGAATTTTGGAGCGCAGTGTATGGAGCATGTCAAACCTTCTTGCAAAGAAGTGTTTGGATTACACCCCAGTATGTTTCTTTCGTTTACGCAAATATCCAAAGTGTTGCGTACGTGCCGCTCGGCAGTAAGCAGTTTGCAGGCAACGGGCTCATGTCAGCGGAGGGACATCCTTGCCGTCGAGCACGGCATGCGCGCGGCTGCGGTCGATGTCCCCCTCCCATGCGGCGATCGCCACCGTGGCCACGCAGTTGCCCCCGAGG
>NZ_JAGPOX010000373.1 GCF_019038435.1 Nocardia alni | reverse complement strand
CCGACGGCGTGACCGTGGCCGTGCCGATCCTGCTGCTCAACCAGGTCTCCCCCGGTCCCTTCGCGTGGCTGGTCCCCGGCCTGCGGGTCGAGCTCGTCACCGCCCTCATCAAGGCGTTGCCCAAGGCGGTGCGCAAGAACCTCGTGCCCGCCCCGGACGTGGCCCAGCAGCTCGTCGCGGACCTCGAGGCCCATGCCGACCCGCTGCGGGACGAGCTGCCGGACGCGCTGTCCGCGGCCGTGCGCCGGGTGCGCGGCGTGGTGGTGGAGCCCGGACTGTGGGCCCTGGACGCGGTGCCCCTGCACCTGCGGATGGACTACCGCGTCGTGGACGCCCGCGGCGCCGTGATGGGCGCCGGCCAGGACCTGCCCGCGCTGCAGGCCCGGCTCGCGCAGGCCAACCGCTCCGCGATCGC
>NZ_JAGPOX010000372.1 GCF_019038435.1 Nocardia alni | reverse complement strand
CCACCAGCTGTTGCGACAAACGGTTATTTGCCGTTAAACTGTTCATGCGTTAGTTTCTCCACAGACACAAAACGCCACGACGCCCGGAGCTGCACACTCGCGGGCGTCACTCTTTTCTGGAGCGCAGAAAATTTTGTAGACCAGTGCCGCATGCTCCTGGAGCTTCGAAATTGACAGATACAATTCATCATTAATTGCTGTCTGCTCGTGTGGCTCCACTACCCCATCTTCGATTGCCGAACGAATCTGCTTTGAGTAACTCCCGATCTGTTCGATGACTTCCAGCAGGCGCTGGTTTATATCTGCGTTCTCTACTTCCTCAATTTCAGGAAGCGATACAAACACCCCACCAGCAGACTGTGCGACAGCATCCGCAATGTAGTGAGTGCCAGCAGCACGCTGTAAAATCATTGCC
>NZ_JAGPOX010000371.1 GCF_019038435.1 Nocardia alni | reverse complement strand
CCAAGCGGCTCATCTGTCGGCTTAGTTGATTGATTCGCCAAGTAATACTGTGCGAAATCCACCAAAGTACTGCCGACATGATGGTAAATAATAAGACTGTGCCTGAAAATAGATTAAACCATGCCATCAAAGGGCGTTCAGGGCTAAGAATGCGATTTTCGTACCATAAAGAATAGCCAAGTGTGCTATTGACCACAATGTGGGTGGGTGATGGTGCAAAGATTTGGCTAATCCATGGTGGATTAGGCACAAGCGTTTCAGGCAAGTCGGTATTTTCGGTTTGTAGCATCAGCCGCCCTTGAGAATCATACAGCCCAATTTTGGCATTCAAGCTTTCATCAAAAATATCAAAACTTTTTTTGATAACAACCAAAGAAAATCTCGCCTGAAGCAAATTATTTTTAGCTGATAAAGTG
>NZ_JAGPOX010000370.1 GCF_019038435.1 Nocardia alni | reverse complement strand
CATTAATTGTAATACCAACATCTTGTGAACGCTTTTCAATATAAGGAAGTTCTACATCTGAAATAGTACCATCATCATTTGAAGAAATATGTGTTAAAGGGGCTAACACAAATCGATTTCTCAACTCTACTCCATTTGGTAATTCTACTTTATCAAACAATGGTTCGTATTTACTTTTCATTACTTAATTCCTCCTTAAAATTATTGAGTTGACTATAACATGTAATTTTTTCATTCTCCAATTATCTGTTTATATAGTTGCAATTCGTTTAATACTTTAAGTTGTAGTTCTCATTTCTAAAATAAATAAAAAAAACAAATCCACATACAATATTGCAAATCAACGATTCTATCTAACAAAGAAAATGGATATGTCACCTTAAACCATTTGTACGTGTAAATAGAATCAATCATAT